>NZ_RQXT01000014.1 GCF_003863365.1 Mesorhizobium tamadayense
CGTGGAGGACACGCGCCGGGCGCGCCTGTCGGCAAAGGCTGATGCGATCCTGACGCTGAGTGGGATCGGCATTGCCTTTGGCGGCGTTACCGCGCTGAGGGATGTCGACCTCGAGGTCAAGAGCGGCGAGATCCGCGTGGTCATCGGCCCCAACGGCGCCGGCAAATCCTCGCTGATCAATATCATCAGCGGCCTCTACCACGCCGACCACGGCACGATTGCGATCGACGGACAGCCATTTGCCCGGGTGCCGGCGAACCGCTTGGCGCGACTGGGCGTTGCACGAACCTTCCAAAACCTGGCGCTGTTCGGCGGGCTTTCGGTGCGTGACAACATCGCGTCCGGCCGCGTCCACACCAGGCGCGCCAGTTTTGTCGAACACATTGCAGGCCTGCCACGCGCCCGGCGCGAGGATGCGGTGATCGCCGAAAAGGCCGATCCGATGGTCGCCTTCCTGCATCTCGAGGCCGTCGCCGACCGGCTGGTCGCGACGCTGCCCTATGGCCTGCAGAAGCGGGTCGAACTCGCCCGCGCGCTGGTCGCCGAGCCGAAGATAGTGCTGCTCGACGAGCCGATGGCCGGCATGACGGCGACCGAGAAGGCCGAGATGGCCGGCTTCGTGCGTGCGGCGCGCGACCGGCACGGCGTCACCATCATCCTGATCGAGCACGATATCGGTGTGGTCATGGGCCTCTCCGACCGCGTCGCCGTGCTCGACTACGGCCGCAAAATCGCCGACGGCACGCCGGCCGAAGTGCGCGCCGATCCGGAAGTGATCCGGGCCTATCTCGGCACCGCCGAAGGCGAAGACGGCGAGGGCATCTGATGAGCTACTATGATTTTCTCTTCGTCATCGAGGTGCTGGTCGGCGGCTTGCTGTCCGGCGTCATGTACTCGCTCGTCGCCATCGGTTTCGTGCTGATCTACAAGACGTCGGGCGTGCTGAACTTCGCGCAAGGGTCAATGGTGCTGTTCGCGGCGCTCACCTTTGTCAGCCTGGTCGAACGCGGCATCCCGTTTGCCCTTTCGCTGCTGATCACCTTCGCGGTCATGGTTGCGCTGGGCTTCACCATCGAGCGGACCGTGCTCAGGCCACTGGTCAATCGCTCGCCGATGACGCTGTTCATGGCCACGCTTGGCCTGTCCTACATCATCGAGGGTGCTGCCCAGCTGATCTGGGGCACGCAGGTGCATGGGCTCGATCTCGGCATCGACGACACGCCCTTCGAGGTCGGCGGCATCCTGATCTCGTCGTTCGACCTTCTGGCGGCAGGCATTGCCGCGGCGATGGTCGCGGGCTTGAGCGCATTCTTCTACTGGACCCGGATCGGGCTGGCGTTTCGCGCCGTCGCCGACGACCAGTTCGCGGCACTTGCCGTCGGACTGCGGCTGCCCCGGATCTGGGGAACGGTGTGGACGGCCGCGGGGTTCGTGGCGGTTGTTGCGGGACTGCTGTGGGGCGCGCGCCTCGGCGTCCAGTTCTCACTGTCGCTGATCGTGCTGAAGGCACTGCCGGTGCTGGTGCTTGGCGGCTTTGATTCCATCCTTGGCGCCATCGTCGGCGGCCTCATCATCGGCGCCAGCGAGAAGCTCGCCGAGGTCTATCTCGGACCCTTCGTCGGCGGCGGCATTGAAGGCTGGTTCGCCTATGCGCTGGCGCTGGTCGTGCTGCTGGTGCGCCCCTCTGGCCTGTTCGGCCAGAAAACCGTCGAGAGGGTCTGACCGATGGCCGTGCAAGCGCTCGATGCCTCAAGGGCTCCAATCGACTGGCAGAAGTTCGCGCTGCCGGCCGTGCTGATCGTCGTCGCTTACGGCCTGATCCCGGCCTATGCGTCGAGCTATCTGGTCGAGGCGATCCTGCTGCCGTTCCTGGCGCTCAGCCTTGCAGCGGTCGGTCTCAACCTCTTGACCGGCTATTGCGGCCAGCTCTCGCTCGGCTCTTCCGCCTTCATGGCGGTAGGGGCTTTCGCCGCCTATAATTTCAACCTGCGGGTCGAAGGACTGCCGCTGGCAGTGACCATGATCCTGGCCGGGATTTCGGCCGCCGGCATCGGCGTCGTGTTTGGATTGCCGAGCCTGCGGCTGCGCGGCTTCTATCTCGCTGTCTCGACGCTTGCCGCCCAGTTCTTCGTGCAGTGGGCGCTGACCAAGTTCGGCTGGTTCTCCAACGACAATCCGTCCGGGGTGATTTCGGCGCCGCGTATGGCCGTGGCGGGATTTTCGCTCGACGGCGCCACCGGCCGCTACCTGCTGTCGGTCACCGCGGTCATCGCACTGACGGCGCTGGTCTGGCGGCTGGTCAATAGCGCCACCGGCCGCAATTTCATCGCCGTGCGCGACAATGAAACCGCGGCACGCGTCATCGGCGTGCCGGTGCTGAGGACCAAGCTTCTGGCGTTCGCCATCTCGTCCTTCATCATCGGCGTCGCCGGCGTGCTGTGGGCCTTCACCTATCTACGCACAGTAGAGCCGGCCGGCTTCAATCTCGACCGCTCGTTCCAGATCCTGTTCATCATCATCATCGGCGGGCTGGCATCGATACGCGGCGCCTTTCTGGGGGCGGCGTTCATCGTCGTCTTTCCGCTTTTTCTGTCCCGGTTCGGCGCCTTCGTGTTCGGCGGCCTGTTCGATTCGGGTGTGCTCGACATGAGCCAGCGCATCGTGCTCGGCGCCCTCATCATCATTTTCCTCATCGCGGAACCGAACGGGCTGTCGGCGCTCTTCGACCGCCTGAAACGACGGATCGGCTCAAGGTCCAGCTGAGCGCCGCTCGACATCCTCCCCTCACGGACCACAACCTCAGGAGACGCAGCATATGACCTTCTTTAGTCACCTACGAAAAGCGGCGATCGCTACGGCCTTCGTCCTCGGCGCGACGGCGGTTCACGCCGACGAACAATATTTTCCCCTGCAGAGCTACCGCGTCGGCCCCTATGCCGCTGGCGGCACCGGCTTCTTCGGCGGCTTCATCGACTACCTCAACCTGATCAACATCCGCGACGGCGGCGTCAACGGCGTCAAGCTGACCTGGAGCGAGGGCGAGACGCAGTATGAGGTCGAAAAGGGTGTCGAGGTCTATGAGCGGCTGAAGAGCAATCCCGGCATCGCCGCCTGGAACCCGCTCTCGGTCGGCATCGCCTATGCCATGATCGACCGCATCACCGACGACAAAGTGCCGCTGATCACTATCAACCATGGCCGCACCGACACCACCGACGGGCGCGTGTTTCCTTACGTCTTTCCGCTGCTGCTCAATCCCTACAGCGAGACCTCCGGCATCGTGAACTACATCGCCTCCAAGGAAGGCGGCCTGGACAAGCTCAAAGGCAAGAAGATCGTGGTGCTCTATCACGGCTCGCCCTACGGCAAGGAGACGATCCCGATCTATGAATTGCTTTCGCAGAAATACGGCTTTGAGCTGTCGCAGATCGAGGTTCCGCATCCCGGCAACGAACAGCAGGCGCAGTGGCTGACGATCCGTCGCGAGCATCCCGACTATGTGGTGCTGCGCGGCTGGGGCGTGATGAACCCGGTTGCGCTCAAGACTGCGCAGAAGACCGGCTTCCCGGCCGATCACATCGTCGGCAATGTCTGGTCGAATTCGGAAGAGGACGTCATCCCCGCGGGCGACGCCGCCAAGGGCTACACCGCCATCACCACCCAGGCGTCGGGCGAGCAGTATCCGGTGGTCCAGGAGATCGTCAAAACGGTCTACGGCGCCGGCAAGGGCAATCTCGAGGACAAGAGCCGCATCGGCTCCGTCTACCACAATCTCGGCATCGTCAACGGCATCCTCAATGTCGAGGCGGTTCGCATCGCGCAAGTGAAGTTCGGCAATCGCACCCTGACCGGTGATGAAGTGCGCTGGGGTGTCGAGCATCTCAAGCTCGATCCGGCACGCGTCGAGGCGCTCGGCGCCAAGGACCTGTTCCACTCGATCAATGTCTCCTGGGACAATCACGAAGGTGATGGCTACGTGACCTTCCAGCAGTGGGACGGCAAGAAGTGGAACGTCGTCTCCGACTGGATCGCACCCGACTGGAAGCTGCTGCGCCCGATCATCGAGAAGTCGTCCGAGGCCTATGCCAAGGAAAAGGGCCTCAAGATCCGCACGGCTGAAGACGCCGAAGCGGTGGTGAGCAACTGATCCCGATATAAGGCGGCCGGCCTTCGGGCCGGCCGCGCCACCTTGCCCTCGAACGGAGCGATCCATGTCCAGCCCGGAAATCCTGTCGGTCAGTCGCGTGGAGGCCGTCTACAATGGCGCCATCGCCGCCCTGCATGGTGTCGACCTGGCGGTCGGCAAAGGCGAGATCGTCGCGCTGCTCGGCTCCAACGGCGCCGGCAAGACGACGCTGCTGCGCGCCGTGTCCAATCTCCTGCCGGCCGAGCGCGGCACGGTTACCGCCGGCCGGATCAGCTTCGACGGCGAGGATGTCTCCAGGGCGAGCCCCTCGCACCTCGTCCGCAAAGGCCTGGTCCAGGTCCTTGAGGGCCGGCATTGTTTCCGCTCGCTGACGGTCGAGGAGAATCTCCTGACCGGCGCGCTCGGGCGTTCGTCATCGCGCAACGGCGTCAAGGCTGACCTCGAGCGTGTCTATGCGCTATTCCCGAGGCTTCTCGAGAAACGGCGTACGCGGTCCGGCCTCACCTCCGGCGGCGAACAGCAGATGACGGCGATCGGCCGCGGGCTGATGTCGCGGCCGAAACTCTTATATGGGGATGGTCAACTACAAACGGGCATCACGTCGACATTGTCATGTACCTCCGGGGCAATCCGTAGATCCCCATTCGATGAGTCCGTATGCGTGACGCGGTTCGCGAACGAACCCAGTCCACCTTATATTCGGTCAGGGCGCATGCACCTGTTCCATGATCCCGCTTGCGGCGGATTCGGACCCAAGAGACGAAACCATTCTTCAGCAGCGGCTGTTTGAGGCCATGAGTTTCGTCGGTTCGTCTACCGAGGATCTGCCAGGCCTGATCGGTCCTGGGAGATTGTTATGATCGATTGGCGTCTACGCTGATGGTTTCGTCAGGAGAGCTCCTTCTATAACGACTCCGGCGTTCACGTATTTCCACAGCGCAACAAGCAGTTTCCGAGCGAGGGCGATGATCGCCGTCTTCTTGTACCGGCCACCATTCTGGATGACTCGCGCCCTGAACCACTGGCTGAGTGCCGAATTGGGTTGATGGCGCACCCAGAGCCACGCAACCTGGACAAGCGTCGACCGGAGCCTAGGATTGCCGGACTTCGAGACTCCCTGCTCGCAATTAATCTGCCCACTTTGCCAGGGCGTTGGCACCAAACCAGCGTAGGCGGCAACCTGTCGTCGATTGTCAAACTTGCGCGACAATCCCTCAGACCACAGGACGGCCGCGAACTCCGGACCTATTCCCTTGAGGCTGAGCAGCAGGGCCGGTGTTGGCTCATCTGCCGCGACGAGCAAGGCGTCGCGTGCCTCTTCAACATCCTTGATCTGCTGGATCAGCAACTCGATGCGATCAAGCTCGCGGCTGATCTGCGCCATGAGCGCTGGCGGCAGTGGACGCCCATCTCCGGTAATGAGCGCGTCGAGGCATTTGCGTCGATCGCCTTTCAACGGTTCGTATCCGGACACACCTTGGCTGAACAAAAGGCCCTTTATCCTGTTGACGTGCCTGATCCGCTCGTTCGTCAGCGCCTTCCGCTCCCGCACCAACCGGCGACGGTCTTCCTCCTCCGGCGTTGGCACTCGCAACATCGCGCAAACCCGAGGCTCGCCGCGGCTGTAGGCCAACAACGATCGAACCAGTGCTTCCCCGTCAATCCTGTCGGTCTTGGCCCGCCGGCGGCGACGCGATGTGGCAATGGATGCTGGGTCCACGACATAACTCTCGATGCCTTCGCGTTCGAGGACCCGATGTATCCAGAATCCATCCAGACCAGCTTCCTGGATTGATATGACCCGGAAACTCTGCCCTGTCCGCACTTCCGCCTTTCGTTGCAGCTCTGCGAAGTGATCGAGCAAACCCGGAATGTCGCCCCCCGACACGAGGTGTCTCGACATTCTCTCGCCCCCACCTGGCGAAAGCGAAGTCACGAGCCATTTTGAACGAGACAGTTCCAACGAGACAAATATTGCGGCAAGATCGACGCGGATAGCGGCCGGGGCTTTGGTGGTGTTGGCTTGCATGCTGACCTCCAGGTGATGTTTGGCGACTTCACTCTGGCAGAGCGCTGGTCGCCTTCCATCCCCATAGGATCTTCGTACTGGACGAGCCGTCGATGGGGCTGGCGCCGCTGATCGTCGACGAGATTTTTGGCGCTTTGAAGCGGCTCAATCGGGACGAAGGTCTTTCGATCCTTGTCGCCGAGCAGAATTCGGCGGTGGCGCTGAAATATGCCGACCGCGCCATCGTGCTCGAAAACGGAAAAAGCGTGCTGGAAGGCTCGGCTGCCGACCTGCGCCAGCGCGACGACATCAAGACCTACTATCTCGGCGGCGCGCCGCTTCCACCGCAACATTTTCCCAAGGAGGCAGCAGCATGACCATCCAATCCAAGCAGCCGTCCGACGCGCGCGTCGCCGTGCCCCCGGTCGAGCGCCCATCGGCAAAGGCGCATGTCATCAAGACCGCCTCCGAGGCGATCGCGGTGGCGGAAAAACTGGCCGCTGAATTCGCCAAGGAGGCGTCAAAGCGGGACCGCGAGCGCATCTGGCCGAAGGAAGAACTCGATGCGTTTTCGCAGAGCGGCCTGTGGTCGATCAACGTGCCCAAAGCCTATGGCGGGCCGGAGCTCTCCTATGTGACGCTGTCGAAGGTGATTACGATCATCTCGGCGGCCGATCCGTCGCTCGGCCAGATACCGCAGAACCATCTCGGCGTCGTCGCCGCCATCCGCACCGTCTCCGACGAGGCACAGAAGCAGCTGCTGTTCGCCGAGGTCTTGTCCGGCACCCGCTTCGGCAATGCGTTCTCCGAGTACGGCTCCAAGCGTGCCGCCGACTTCGAAACCAAGTTTGTCGACGCCGGCGACCATGTCGTCGTCAACGGCCAGAAATTCTATTCGAGCGGTGCGCTGCTCGCCCATCTGGTGCCGATCGTGGCGCTGGATGACGAGGGCCGCGCCTGGTACGCCATCGCCGATCGCGGCGCGCCCGGACTGACGGTGATCGACGACTGGTCGAGCTTCGGCCAGAAGACGACGCTGTCCGGTACCGTCCTGCTCGACAATGTGAAGGTGCCGAAGACGCATCTCGTCCCCGGCTACAAGGGTTACGACAGGCCGACGGCCGACGGCGCCATCTTCCAGATCATCCAGGCCGCGGTAGACCTCGGCATCGCCAAGGCGGCGATCGACGAAACCGTCAGCTTCGTGCGCACCAAGTCGCGCGCGTGGATCGACAGCGGCGTCGATCATGCATGGCAGGATCCCTATACCATCCAGGCTATCGGCGACCTTCGCCTGCGAGCCAATGCGGCCGAGGCGGTTTTGGAAAAGGCCGGCCTTGCGGTCGATCGCGCCGTGGCCGACCCGAACGAGAAGACCGTCGCGGAAGCACAGATCGCGGTTGCCGAATCCAAGATACTCACCACCGAGATCGCCATCAACGCCACCAACAAACTGTTCGAGCTGGCCGGCACGCGATCCACACTGGCCGAGCACAATCTCGACCGCCACTGGCGCAATGCCCGCACCCACACGCTGCACGACCCGGTGCGCTGGAAATTCGCGATCTTGGGCAATTACTACCTGAACGACGTCAACCCGCCGTTCCATGCCTGGAGCTGAGCGCCAAGGTCGTCACGTCACAAAGGACTTTTTATGAGCACTGCCACCCCCGACAGGATCAAGGTCCTGTGGTTTCTTCCAACACACGGCGACAGCCGCTATCTCGGCACCTCCGAGGGCGGCAGGGCAGTCGACCTGCCTTATCTCACCCAGGTCGCCAAGGCGGCCGACGCGATCGGCTACTATGGTGCGTTGCTGCCGACCGGGCGCAGTTGCGAGGACAGCTGGGTGGTGGCGTCGGCGCTGGCGCCGCTGACGCAACGGCTGCGCTTTCTCGTTGCGGTCCGTCCGGGGCTGCAATCTCCGACGCTTGCAGCACGCATGACCTCGACGCTCGACCGTATTTCCGGCGGGCGCCTGCTCATCAACGTGGTCACCGGCGGCGATCCGGTCGAGAACAAGGGCGACGGCATCTTCCTCAGCCATGACGAGCGCTATGAGGTGACGCGGGAATTCCTCGACATCTACAAGGCGGTGCTGCGCGGCGAAACCGTCGCTTTCGAAGGCAAGCATTTCCGCATCGAAGACGGACGGCTGCTGTTCCCGCCGGTGCAGACGCCGCACCCGCCGCTCTATTTCGGCGGCTCGTCGGAATCGGCCAACGCGGTCGCCGCCGAGCAGATCGACAAATACCTGACCTGGGGCGAGCCGCCGGCGGACGTCGCGGCAAAGGTTGACCATGTGCGCGGCCTTGCCGAGAAGGCCGGCCGCGAAGTGAGCTTCGGCATCCGATTGCATGTCATCGTCCGCGAAACCAATGACGAGGCTTGGGCTGATGCCGACCGCCTGATCAGCCGCCTCGACGATAAGACGATCGCCGAGGCGCAGAAGGTTTTCGCGCGCATGGATTCCGTCGGCCAGTCGCGCATGAGCCGGCTGCATGGCGGCCGTCGCGACAAGCTCGAAATCAGTCCGAACCTATGGGCCGGTGTCGGCCTGGTTCGCGGCGGCGCCGGCACCGCCTTGGTCGGCGATGCGGCCGCCGTGGCGGAACGGATCGAGGAATACCGGAGCATTGGCATCGATACCTTCATCCTGTCCGGCTATCCGCATCTGGAGGAGGCCTATCGCTTCGGCGAACTGGTGTTGCCGTTGTTGCCGCTCGATCATGAAATCTCGACACGAGCGACGGCCGTGAACATGGGGCCCTTCGGCGAAACGGTGGCCGGCGACCATCGGCCGTCGGCGCTGCGCGCGAGTCAGTCTTGAGCACCAGGGAATCGAGCAGGGAACCGGTCGTAGCCATCATCGGCGGCGGCTTTTCCGGTGCGGCGACCGCGTTTCACCTTGCGCGGCTTCTGCCCGCCGGTATTGCCGATATCGTGGTCGTCGAGCCCCGAGAGGGGCTCGGCTATGGTTTGGCCTATTCGACGCCCGATCCTTCACACCGCATCAATGTGCCGGCATCGAGGATGACGCTGATCTCCGGCCAGGACAGCCACTTTGCCGACTGGCTGGAGCAGACCGGCGCCATTGCGAACGATGCCGAGGCTATTGCCGCCAATGGAGCGCTCTACCCGCAGCGTCGCGTTTTCGGGCGCTACGTGGAATCCCATCTTCAGCCCTTTCTGCTCGGCAAAACGATCCGCCATGTCAGGTCCGCGGTCGCGTCAGTCGAGCTCAGTGGCGAGGGCTACCACCTGATCCTAGCTGATGGAGGAACGCTCGCAGCGGACGCCCTGGCGATTGCGACGACGCATCCGCCACCGACCTTGCCATTGCCGCTGCAGTCCGTGGCTGGTGCAGCCGGGCTGGTAACCAATCCCTATGATCTCGAAAGGCTGGAAGCGATAGGACGTGACGACCATGTGCTCGTCGTCGGCACTGGACTGACGTCGGCGGATGTCATCGCAACGCTCGACCGCAAGGGCCATGGCGGCCGCATCACAGGACTTTCACGCCATGGCTACCGGTCGCGTTGCCACGCGGCTACGCAAGCCGATCCGATCGGCGACTTCACCGGCCTGCCTTCACGGAGCGCCACAGTGCTGCTCAGGCATATCCGGGCCACGATTCTAGATGCCAAGCGTCGGGGCGAAGACTGGCACCCCGTGCTCGATTCCGTGCGACGTCAAGGAGAGCCTATCTGGCAGGCGTTGCCGCTCGCTGAGCAGCGTCGGGTAGTGCGCCATTTGCGCGTGCTGTGGGATGTGCATCGCTTCCGCATAGCGCCACAGGTCGCGGCCGTGCTTGATCGCCGGATTGCCGAGGGCATGCTCGACTACCGCGCCGCATCGATTGTCGATGCCGAGCAGATCGACGGCCGCATCCGCGTCACGCTGCGGCCAAGGCGCCAACGCACCCGGACTACCGAGACTTTCAATAAAGTGGTCGTCACGACAGGGCCGGCGCATGCCGATATTTTCCGGACCAACACGGCGATTGCAGCACTCGAACGGTTGGGGATGGTCCGACTAGACCAGGTCGGTCTTGGCCTGGAAACTGACGGCCAAGGCCATGCGGTCGGCACATCCGGGCGCATGACCGACAGCATTTTCGTCAGCGGGCCGCTGGCGCGTGGCAGCGTCGGCGAATTGATGGGAATTCCCGAGATTACCGCGCATGCCGAACGCATCGCCACCGAAATTCACCAATGGTTGGGCTATCAAACGGCGTTGCGTCGCAAGGCGTCGTGAAACTGCAAACATGATGAGGCTATCCAGATGACACTGACCGAACGCATTCTGCTGGATGAAACCCGGATCCCGCTGAAATTTGCGATGCGACACCTGGCCGGAGCCGTCTCAGTGGTCACCGCAGGTATTGGCGACGAGCGGACGGGCGCAACTGTTACCACCGCCCATTCCTTGTCGGTCGAACCGGAGGTGATGGTCGTCAGCATCAACCTGGACTCGTCGACATGGGCGGCCATCAGTCGGCATCGGCATTTCTGCGTCAACGTGCTTCGAGCCGACCAGATGGCGATCGCCGAGCGGTTCGCCGGACGCGGTGGCCTGAAGGGTTCGGCTCGTTACGAAGGAGCCAGTTGGTCTGCTCTGGCGACCGGCGCACTGGCACTTGAAGACGCGCTCGCCGCGGTCGATTGCACGGTCGAGGACACGATTGTGCGCCACAGCCACGCGCTCGTCCTCGGCAGCGTCCGGCATGTGGTCAGCGGAGAGCCGGGTCCGGCGCTGATCTATCATCATGGCGCTTACGGATCGTCTTGAGCGAGCGGTACGCCAGTGAGTGGGCCGCAGCCACGCGCTCTTATTCTCCTTCTGGCCCGTTGAACAGTCGACCTACCGCTTAGCCCGGCTCTGGCGCAGCGCCCATCGCATGCGCCGCTTCCATCGTTCACCTCGCGGCAGAGGCACATCTTTCTGCCACCGCTTCTTGCGGCGAGTTCGTCCGTCTCCAGTCGGTGCGTGCGATGCATCCGGAACCGGCGCTTTCTCGATCGTTGGTGGCTCAGGAGGCGATGCGTCGGGCACGGTCATCTCCTTGGCCTGGGATACTTCTTCAGAGGTGGTGAACACGGGCTGGGAAAGATTTTCGCGAGGACCAATCGGCTGCCGCGTCGCCTCAGCGACCGCACCTGTCGTGTTCGCTTTCGCGACATCGTTGGCGATAGCGGCCAGGTCGATGCCGGCCCAGATCGACTCTGGCCGCTTTACGAGGCCACGCTTCTGTTTGATCTCGACGACAAAGGGTCGCTGCTGCTTCACGGTGCTCTCGGCGGACTTGGGGATTGCGAACGTCGTCTAAGCCCATCGCGCGCCGTCGTCCACCCGCCCCCACGCATTTTCCACATCAGGCCAGCACCCTCATGGTGTCCGCTTCCGGCACGCTGCAGCAGCCAGGTCCAGACCGGATGAAATTGGTCTTTGGCTTCTGTCGCGGACACAGGATATTGCGTACCCACTCGCGCGAGACAGCCTGTTGTACGCCGCTGACCATCGAATCCCGGTGGTTGTTCCGCGTTCGCCACGACCATTAGCAGTACCAACATTAGCAATCGCTGGTGCCCTGCCGGCCAGACTTCAATGACGGGGAAGTGGGAGGATTGCGCGTTTACGAGGCGAGCTGGTCGGCCGTTCAATCGAAAGCGTCATTTGAGGCGCTGCCTCGCCCGCGTGCAACTGGGAGACACGCTCGTCCAGTTCCTTGTCCACTTCCGTGAGACGATGGTTGAGACGAAGGTAGTCGGTCCAGGTCGGCGTGCGGAATGTCTCTGTCCATTGCATGGGCTTCTGCAGGTTGCGCTGAAGCGTCCAGTTCCGGGCACCGACGCGGCTGTGGATATGCCTGCGCTGCCGCATGAGCTCGAGGAAGGCCTCGACATTTTTCTCAGGTATCAAATATTCGACCTTGACCACGATAGGGCCGCTTCTCGGCTTCAAATTGAGAGCGACTGCCGGGGCGTCGAATGCCTCCAAAGGATCGGGCTCGGACTCGCGGCGCTCGCGCAAAGGAAACAGCACGCCAGCTGCGGCGACGAGCAGCAGCGCTCCAGCGGAACCCTCCAGCGCCCAGGTCAGGGAATGGCTTTGGGAAACCGTGCCCCATACCCAGCTGCCGGCCGCGATGCCGCCGTCTATCAAGGCGTAGTAAATCGAGATGGTGCGTCCCACGACCCAGCGTGGGCTCGCCAGCTGTACGCTGACGCCAACCCCGGACCAGGCGGTGACCCAGCCCGCGCCGCCCAAGGCGAGCGCGATCGCCGCCACCGCAATCGAAGAGGTCAGTGCAAGGGAGAGGGAGCACGCCGCGCAGGCGACGCACGCGAGCTTCATCAGACGTTCTTGCGACAAGCTCCGTCTGAATGTGCCGTTGGAGATGCCGGCGAAGACGGCGCCCGTCCCGAAGCCGGCCATGAGCGTGCCATAGGCGAGCGGTCCTCCGCCCAAGTGATCGCGGACAACCAGCGGCAGCAGTGCGAGAATGGCGATGCTTGCCAGGCCAAACAGGGTTCCGCGTGCGATCGCCGCCTTGATTTCCGAAGACATCGCCGTGAAGCGCAGTCCGTCATAGATCGCCGTCCTCATCGACTCGCGCGGCAGAGGCGAAGAGCGAACCTTCCACTTGCAGCGCCATATCGTGCCCAAAGGGACCAGATAAGTAAGCGTGGTCACGGTAAAAGCTGCCAAAAGCCCAAACGAGGCAACGACGATGCCGCCGAGCGCCGGGCCCACGGTCCGGACCGTGTTGAAGCCGACGGAGAGCAGGGTCACGGCAGCCGGGACATCGCGGCGGTCGACGATATCGCCAACCGAGGCCTGCCAGGCGGGATCGTGAAGAGCACCCCCGCATGCGATCAGGAAGCTGAAGCCGAGGATCATCCACGGACTGACAAAGCCCAGCGCCACAACAGCGGTTAGCATCGCAGATCCTATCACCATCAGGCAGCGGCCGGCGAACATAACCCGGCGACGGCTGAAATTGTCGGCAAGAGCCCCGGCGAACACGGACAAAATGAACGCGGGCAGGTTCGATGAAGCCTGAACCAGCGCCACCATCAGATCGGAAGTCGAGATCGTTGCCATCAGCCAGCTGATGGCGACAGTCTGCATCAGCCAGCCGAGAGAAGAGACCTGGGTGGCAAGCCAGATCGAACGAAAGGTCGGCTGCGTGAGTGGCGCAAACGTCTTTGGTGCAGCCAAATCTTCAACTGATCCAGCCACTCTACTCATTTTTGCGAGCCTTTGCTTTCCGGTATCGGCCGTCTCGCATGTAATCTCGACTGAACCGTGGCGGCTGACAAAATTGAGAGAAACTCTTTTGCTTCCGACGAATGCGGCCACAGTTCCTCTGAGCAGCATTTTTCGGTCGAGACGCAGACCCGAGCCGGCTCGACTCGCCTTGGAAGACTTCATCTGGGTGGAGCCCGGCTTCTTGCTTGTCGTTTGACGCGGCATGCTTCATCAACGGGCACTTTGATGAGCGATGCCTTTTGGCGAGACGCGACCATGTTCTTTCGTTGAAAACTCACTCACCAGCGGCGTTCGACGCGCTGAGTGTGGCTTGGGGGGAGTGAGGGCGCTTGCAGATCCTTGACAGGCTTGACGCACTGATAGACGCAGACGATTGCCCGGCCGCGATCGAAGAGGCGCGCGCCTTGCTTCATCAATTCAAACCAAGGTCCGATGCGCTCACACATGCGATCGACTTTCTGCTCGATCTGATGACGCTGTCTTTCGTTGTTGAGTGTTACGGACGTGGCTTTGAACTTCTGGCGCGAACGCTTGCCCGCAGACGGCTGGCAAAGGTCAGACTTTTGTCGGGAGGGGTCGATTGCGCCAGGCAGAAATGACACCCAAAGCCTGAGGGCTGGATGCGGCCATCACGCCACGTTCCGCACAGGGACGAAGGATGACGTTGCACCACCAAAAAAATAGGGCCATCGGAAAACCGAGGGCCCTTTAGGTGTGAAGGTCAAAACCTCCAGAGGGGAACAGCCGATTGCGATGCAACTGCGAGGAAACCATCGCGTCCATCGGCTTTAGCCTTAATGGCTAAAGGCTGGGCGATGCGCAAACACATTTTGTGCAAAGCAGCTATGCAGGAACGGCGAGGATCCCTCTCACTCCAAAATTTGCGCTTGGAATGTTCGTGCTGATCGCGGGGTGCTGATGAAGGAGATCCGGCAGACGGGTCTGGTGACCGTTGCCTGACGGGCTGGTCAACGACTGATCCCTCGAAGCCGGTGCTCAACGGTGGTTCCCCTGAAAGCAATAAATGAGAAAAGCAGGCAGACCACCTAATGCAAGCGTGCCAATCGCGGTCGTCACGAATGTTGGTCCTGCTCCGGTCCTCGTTCCGCTAAACGGCTTCGCCGTCCTCCACTAACGTTGCGGCCCTTACGCGACGTGTTCCTTTCTTCCGATTGCTCTTCTGCGGGTTCGCGGACCTGCGGTCCTGCGCTGTCGGACCTCGTGACGGCCGCGATTGGCGCGGCCTCGAATGGAGGTCCGGAAAAATGGACAGGAAGAGCAACAAATCCCGCGTCGATATCTACGCGAAGATCACCGACCGCATCGTCGCGGACCTGGAAAAGGGCGTGCGTCCGTGGGTGAAGCCGTGGAGCGCGGCGAACACCACGGGGCGTATCACGCGCCCGCTGCGCCACAATGGATTGCCGTATCAGGGGATCAATACCCTGCTTCTCTGGTCGGAGGCGGTTTCGAGGGGTTTTGTTTCCCCAACCTGGATGACGTTCAAGCAGAGCGTCGAGCTGGGCGGTCATGTCCGCAAAGGCGAGACCGGCTCGATGGTTGTCTATGCCAGCCGAATCGTACGCACCGAAACCGATGCCCATGGCGAAGAGGTCGAGCGCGGGATTCCGTTCCTCAAGGCCTATACGGTGTTTTGTGCCGACCAGATCGACGGCTTGCCCGCGCAGTACTACGGCAATCCCGCGCCGGTGTCCGATCCGGTGGAGCGGATCGAACATGCGGATGCCTTCTTCGCAAATACCGGGGCCGTCATCCGCCACGGTGGCGACAAAGCGTATTTCAATCCGGCTCTCGATGTTGTGCAAATGCCGCCGTTCGAGAGTTTCCGCGACGGGCCCGGCTACTATGCGACTCTCGGACACGAAATGACCCATTGGGTCGGGTCGGAAAAGCGGCTTGATCGCAACCTCTCCCGTTACCACAAGGATCGCGAGTTCCGGGCCCACGAAGAGCTCGTGGCCGACCTCGGCGGCTGCTTTTTAGCAGCTGACCTCGGCATCGTGCCAGAGCTCGAGCCGCGGCCTGATCATGCCAGCTACCTGGCAAGCTGGCTCGAAATCCTCAGGAACGACAAGCGCTTCATCTTTGCCGCGGCGGCGCATGCCCAGCGTGCGGTCAACTATCTGCATGATCTCCAGCCGAATGCGACACAGATCGCGGAGGCTGCGTGATGTTGCATTCTCCGATCGTTGCCGGGGTTAGCGCAGAGCCATCCCATCTTGCAGCCGGCTGAGGATCCGCCATTGGCACCCGGTCAGGTCGGGTAGTACCCCAGCGGGCCGAGCCAGATCAGCCGCCCCTGCCGACGTCCCGCCCGGGATAGGCATTTCCGTGACCGTGTTCGCGGCCATCCATCCTTAAGCGGCAGATGCCGGACCTTCGGAGTTTCGCCAGTCGGCCGGTCGTCAACCGCAAACCGACCGAAGTGATGGGGCGGGTGCGTCCCTTTCCGGCTGTGATTGTCCGTCGTTCTGCCATGATGCGTCGGGGATGGCCGGGCTTGATGGCGCCTCACCGTGGCTGCGGTTGCGGTGATCATGCCGCTAGGGTTCGCCTGTCGTCTGGCCGGCGGTTTCATGGAAGGGCGCACCACCTGCGTCCTCGATGTGGCTGGTCTGACCGAAGGCCGTCTTCGCTACGCTGCGTCTCGTTCTCAAGCCCGCAACAGCCGGTCGCGACTTTCTTCCCCTGCTGGCTTCGCCATCATTCCGCGCGGAACAAGAAAGCCTCGTCCTGGCTGCCCTTCACTGTCGTTCCGGCCCTAAGGACCACCCCATTGCGCACGCGCAACGGGGACCCCGGTGGGTGCGGGCCGATCGCCTCCGGTCTGTCGACCGCTATCGAGGTCGCGGTGGTCGCGGCCCGAGAAACTCACGGAGACGACATCATGGCTACCATCGGCACTTTCACCTCAAACGGCAACGCGTTTTCCGGCGCCATCAAGACCCTCAACCTTAACGTCAAGGCCAAGCTGATCCGCGTCGAGAACCCTTCCGACAAGGGCCCTCACTTCCGCGTCTACTCGGGTAGCGTCGAACTGGGAGCCGCCTGGCAGAAGGTCTCCAACGAGGGCCGCGACTACCTCTCGGTCAAGCTGGATGACCCGAGCTTCCCCGCGCCGATCTACGCCACCTTGATCGAGGTGGAAGGCGAGGAAGGCCTGCAGCTGATCTGGTCTCGCCCCAACCGGGATTGATCGCCTCGACGAGGGCTCCGCTGCACGGCGGGGCCTTCGGCCGTTCCCAAGCGAACGCCGGCAGGCGGAAGGAGCACCAAGCGCCGCCTTTCGGGGGTGCTGCTCCTCGCCGTCTCGCCGAGACGGCAAGCGGACGCGGGCTATCGGATTCTCGATGTTCCTCTCTGTTGCCTGCCCGAGCCTACGGTTTCTCGGCCCGCCGCAAGGGCCGCACGGCCTCACCAAAATGGTGACGCATTTCGGCTCCTCCTTGCGCCGGTCGCTGCGCGAACCTTTCCCCGGTCCTCGTGCGCGCATCGCACTTGTCGTCAACGACAAGGAGATACGCTCATGACCTTCATCGATGAAATAGAAGAGCTGCTTGCCGAGTTGCGCGAATGCGTGTTGGAGACTGAAGAGCACAACGCGGTGGAACGCCAACTTGCAGGATCTCGTCGAAGCGATGGCTAGGTAGGGGGCTTGAGCCCCCCTGCGCACCCCGGTTTTTTCCATGGTCGTAGTGCGCCGAGCCGGAGGAGCTCAGAGGAGCCGGCGCGCGTAATCATCGTCGCCTTCGTCGAAACGATTCGGAGTCGTGGTCGCCGGAGACCGGCCGTCTTTGCCGGATCGGTCAGGCCGCCTGTGCTGTGTTCGCCGACATCCTGACCTGTCCTGACAGACAAAAAGATCAAAGCCAGAACAGCGGCGATGGTGGCATAGCGGAACAGGGATCGTGCCAGAACATGGCGGAAACCTTTTTGGCCCAGCGGCGCATAGCGAGGGTTCGCACGCGCGATGTCGCCATCATGCTACTCGAGGACAAAGCCGGTGCCGACGATCGTCCGAAGCACGACGAAATTCTCGGCGAACCGTTGGACGTTCGACCAATCCACTTACGCGAGCACAAAAGAGTCTTGAAGATCCCGCCTCACGAGCCGGGATAGCGGCGTCTACCCCAGACGGCTATCCTTTGCAGCCGCTCGACTTCGCGATGACCTGTCTAACCGCTTAGTGAATCACAGACAGACAGCATGCCTTCATGCCGCCTCACGGCTTGGAAGAGCTCGTTCGAGGCGCCGACGGCGAGCACAATGGTGTAGGCGTCCGGCCACCTCGACGAGAGAGGCCAGAAAGGAGGCCGTCACACTGGAGAATATGGCGTCAGGCTATGCCTCAGGCACCGTCGCCGGCAATCCGAAGCCACGCGAGGATCGAGCGGCGGCCCTCAGGGCTGATGCGGAGTTTCACCCAACGCAGCTCTTTTATGGACCGCGCCGATCGGCAAGCTCTGTTCAGGACCGCCGATTATCGGCCGTCGGCATGGGAAATAGTCGACCAAGAAGGCGACCATTTCCACAGGTGCCAAGCGTGCGATCAGGCATTCGACCGACACCAACCCACGACAGGGCATGAGCAGTCGGCCCACACAACTGGATCATGATCCCTGAACAAAAAAGCCCGCTGGCTCCGGCCAGCGGGAGGGCTGGAGTGGCCAGAACAGAGGTGGTTCCTGGGACAGAGTCAACACGCCCTCCGGACGTTCGTTCGAGGGATTGCTAAACACCCTTTAGGTCGGTTTCATTTGACCGGGGGCAGCTGTCTTGGCTTAGTATCCTGCTGGCCGAGAGCCGCCTGCTTTGCACTACCAGTCTGCTGGCCAACACAGCGGATGCGAATAAAAGCCGTTTCATGACAGTTCCTAGAGCGGCAATGTCCCTTTGATTTCATAACAGCCGAGCCGTTGCGCGGTTCCGATAGGATTCTGGACTTTCCGTGTATTTTGGGCGCATTCTCACCGCCGGGGAGAAGGGGCTTGGATAAATCCCGCTACGATGATCGGTCGAGCGCGTGGCGCAAGCGCACTGGCGCAGGACGCCCGCGCCCACGGCGCTGGGCCAGCGTGCCCATGCGGCTGGTCTTCGTGACCGTGGCTGCGGCCTCCGCTCTGGTGACGCAGTTTGTCACGCATAACAGCGGGTCGCTGCGGGAAATCAATCTGCAGAACTTGATCAAGCCGAGACCGGCAGCAATTGCTGGGGTCGCGTCTGTGGTCGACGGCGACACGATCGAGATCCATGGCCAGCGCATTCGCTTCAATGGTATCGATGCACCGGAGTCAGCACAGCAGTGCGACGACGCCAATGGCTTCCAGTATCAATGTGGCGTCAAGTCTGCCGCCGCTCTCGATGCCTTTCTCGCCGCCTCCCGACCGACCCAGTGCATGTTTGTGTCATGGGATCGCTACGGCCGCTATGTCGGCAATTGTAGCCGGGCCGATGGGGTCAGCGTCGCCGTCTGGATGGTCGAGAACGGCCAAGCTCTTGATTGGCCGAAATACAGCCAAGGTGATTACGCCATGCTGCAGGAGAAGGTCAAGGCGGCAAGGGTTGGCATCTGGGCAGGAACGTTTGAAGCGCCTTGGGATTGGCGTGCCGAGCATCGCGCTGACAATGAACAGCCATCGGCGATCGCTCCCCTGCTCGCAGCGTCGCCCAGTGCCTGCAACATCAAGGGCAACATCAACGCTCGCAGTGAGCACATCTATCACATGCCCGGCCAAGAGTATTACGATCGCACCGTGATCACGACCAGCAGGGGAGAGCGGTGGTTCTGCAGCGAGGAAGAGGCGGTGGCCGCTGGTTGGCGGAAAGCAAAGCGTTAAGTCACAGGGGGGCAGGTGTTGCCCTGTTTTTCACCTGCGCTGGCGCGGGCCGCGGCAACGCGGAGTGCACATCGGCAACGGCCCCGAAAGTGCGACCTATGGCAGCGTCAAGATCGCTGACTTCCGGCTGGCGACATCTCGCCCGGCCGGTCGACGGCATGGTGGTCAAGGCGAAAACGGCTACACGAGCAGGACATCGAATGGCCGCGCATCAAGGGCTTCAACAGCCTCGCCCGAGACGTTGCAAAAGCGTCAAGGGCATGTCGGTCGGGGTGCGTGCGCGTATCCACTACATGAAGCGGAGGGATAACGCGGGCGTCGAGCGGCCACAGCTCCGAAATCATCGTCGACGCCGTCGAATTCCTCGCTTGACCCAAGCGCGACAGCACCAACCAGACCGAGGACACGGACGATTTTCGTTTTAAGCCCGGCCCCCGTTGTTCGTAGGTCCAAGCGGGCGCTGCTGCATGGCAGTGTTGTTTTTCGGCAATAAGTATCAAACAGCGAAGGGTGGGACACAGCGGACAATACGTGGTCTTTGCTACCGAATGCCGCAGAAAAACTCGTTCTAACCCTTCTATGCAAAGAGGCCTTCCGCTAGGCTCACAGCCAACGTGTGGGTAAGTTTCTGCTGCTATCATTCGTCCGCACATGAGTATCAAAATGCCCTCTATCCCTGCTGTCGACAACGCAGACTGGCCCCGTGCTCTCGCGGCAGCAAACGCATGGCGTGGACGCTGTCTCGATATATTTGCTCGAAGCGAAGCAGCCGTTAGCGATACGCTTTTGGTTCTGGCGAACGTATCGGAGCGGGGCATCGTCGTGAAACTGCCCCATCTGGTCGGCCAGCGATTCGAGGAGTTGGCAAACTTGATCGGACCAGCCGGAGCTTTCGCCTTGGAAGGCAAGACATCCGCAGTAGCTTTGTCGACCTTCCGCGCCCATGAAAGCCTTCGAGCATCGCTGTGCCACGGTGTCGGCAAAATTGTACTCGACCAACAAGGGGGTTGGTTGCTCGTGTTGCGGACACTTGCGTTCCGATCAAAGCAGCCGCAACGCACGGTGCTTGTTATTGAAGAGAACGAAGCCGAAGGATTGGTAAAATCGCTCCAAGCCGCTGGGCAGCGGCTCCGCTCAGAATTAGGAAACCTACGGCACACCCTGAGCCCGACCTGATAGTGGCGGATGAATCTCGACCCTGCCCTGCACAGGTGCGCGACAGGTGCATCGTGGGCGTGGCAATCTACGAATTCGAAACCGACGGCCGCCCTTCGGTCACCTGCCATGGTCCGCGTTCATACGGCGTGATGATCGACGCAATCCGCCAGAGGTGGAGACGCGGCACGATAGATGACCCCCGTCGAAGTATCTTCAGCGAGGAGAGGGTGGGAACCGACGTAGGCCCCTGCTGCGCCTGCGGGAAGAAGCTCTTGATCGGGTTGGGTTGGTCCCCTGCCCAGTCGGCAGTAGCGGTCTGCTATCGAATTGGATGCCTCACCGGGATAGCAAGACTTGTGGCTCAAATCACACGCATCCAGAAAAGCCGATTTTTTGCCAGGCAACGAACACCCGTCACCCCCAGCGGCTGACCCGTCAACCAGACGGCATCGCTTCTGCGCGTCGGGTAGGCGGATCTCGGCTGATAGCCGCGCATCCGCTTGGCGCGCAGCAGCTCGAGGAAAAGCCCGACGGCTTCGCCCTCGGTATCGAAGGAGTGCTGTACCGTGCGGCCGGTGGTTCCAATCCGGCCCCAACGGCGGACCAGGCAGGTCTGGCCGAACAGCGTCTCCTCGATCGACAGCGCATAGAAGCGCGCCATGTTCCGATCCGCCTCGTGGCGTTCGATATAGAGGCGATAGTGCTGCGCGATCATGGCGGACAGAATCGCGCAGCCGGACGCGCGCGTCCAATGATTGGTTTGAATCAGCGGACGCGGATCGATTCACTCGCGTGATGGATGGAACCGAACGTCAGTCGTTCAGCGGCATCTGTGATGGCCTTCCCCGGAGAGATGTAGCGAAGCCTCGTTGGGCCCGAGTCGCACGCGGGCGGTCGTAACGAATCGACGCTGATTGGCGCGTCTGGCTACTTCGGCTGGCGAGCAAGGAATTCCGTTATCAGGCCCTGCACCACCTCCTGCATGGTTGTCCTATTGCGCGCGCAATGGACCTGCAGCTCGATCATCTGCGAGACCGGAATGCGTGTGTGCAGCCGGGCTGTCTCGCCGTCTGCCTTTGGCCTTTCGAGCTTCGCTTTCGCCGCTCTGGCAGACTGGGCTCTCGTCTGCTCCTCCAGGCTGTCCGTTTCGCTGATGCTAGACTCCACTATGGCAGCCATGTTGCGCGAGAACGGATCATCCGAACGTGCACGCGATTTCAAGGCGGGCAGCGGGAGCTGGTTCGCGGTCCGATCGCTTTTCTCGTTCATGGCGTGGTGGCTCCGTTCAGTTTGCGGATGATCTCGGCAGTCAGGGCATTCGTCTGGTCGCGAGCGTCCTGCACGGCCTTGTTCACAGGCTGCGCTTCGTAAAGCGTCCCGGCCGTTGCGATCGAGGCGAAGGTCGGCCGCTGCGACAAAAAGGTCTCAAGCACGCTGGCGTCCGCCTGCCGCAACAGCTGGATCGCTGTGCGGAAGGCCATGGTGTTGTGCTCGATCCCCGAAACCATGTTGAGCATCACCGCGTAGGGAATCTCGCGGTGGCGCCCTCCAAGTGAGCGGATGTGCCGGATGAGACCGAGGCATTGCTTGACATCGAAGACATGCGCTTTCGTCGGAATCAGCACGAAGTCGGCATTGGCGACGGCCGGGCCGAGTGCGGCCACGGCCGTGCCCTGTACATCCACCAGCAGCAGGTCCTCGGCGTCGGATTGCGCCAGGCGATCGATCAGTTCGTCGGTCGAGCCGATGGGGATGACGTCGATGTTTGAAAGAGCGTACCCTGCGCGGCGACTGTTTTTGCTCCACTCCACCGCGGACAGTTGCGGATCGGTGTCGAGCACCGTCACCCGATGACCGGCGGCGGCGAATTCGCCAGCGAGCAGGATGGTGGTCATGGTCTTGCCGACCCCGCCTTTGGGGGAGGCCACTGTGATTTGCACCGCGCGTTGTTCCGGCATTGTTTTTTCCCAATGTTCCGTTCGACTTTGGCGCCAAATCGCACGGACGATTTGGCGCCAAAGTGACTTCCTTGCATTATGGCTATGCGCCGATGCGGCAAGGTGCGAAGGCACATAAGCGACTGTGTGATAATATGAATTTGTGCCACCGGCGCAATGTTTCTAGAGGCATGAATGATTCTGGATTATCGAATCACAGAGTCAGTATAATGTTGAATAGTAAATTGACAAGATACGCAATTTGGGTCCAAATCGCTGAGCAGGTCGTCGCTTCGCTTTGACCTGGACCGTCTTCGACGGGAGGCCCATCCGCCATAGCGAGGGAATTTTGGACACCAGCGCCGCCCACAAGGACACCCGAAAGCGCTCCCGGATCGATGTCGGGCCGGAGGCGGGCGCGCTCCTGGATGAGGCCTGCAAGGTGTTCCAGCTTGACCGGGCGGAGACGTTGCGGCGCATTATCCGGGCCAGCCTGGATGTCGGTCCCGCGCTGTCAGCTGAGAATTCACGAACTGTCGCAGCCTTGGCCTCGCAAGTCCGGATGGTCGGCCGAAACCTCAGCCAGCTTCTCCATGCCATTCATTCCGGCGATGCTGTCCCCATGCAAGCGGCGTTACCGATATGGGAAGCACTGGATGAGAGGGTGAAAGCCGTCGACGCCGAACTGACGGCGATGACGATTGCCCATGGCCTGAAACTTCGGAAGGCGGCGCATCTGCTGGATGGTGAGGACGCGTGAACCTCGACCAGTCCTCCATACAGGCAATAGCCGATCGGATCCGCGCGAGCGCAGCTTTTGAAGAAGAGAACCGCAAGCGTCGAAATCAGGCCATGTTGTCCTTTGCTGGAAATGACGATGATTGGTTGTTCAAGACGGTTCGCGGCCGGACGGGGAAGGGCGGTTTGGGGGGAAGCCAGCCACCGGAACCGGCCGTGCCGCGCTCGTCTGCCCGGGAGCTGGAGCCGCCGCGCGGTAAAGCTGGGCGACTCAACCTCGGCCAGCCAACGAAGCGGCGGAAGCTCGCCGGCGGACCTGCGCCGAGGGCCGCTGCCGACAAGCTGGCGGCCGGGTATCAGCCGGCCGTTCTGAAGGTGATTTCCTACGGGCATGGCGTCACAAGGGCAGCCGCCATCGGTCAATATATCCAGAAGGAGGGCGTCGCGCTCGAAACGCATGACGCGCGCATCCTCGCAACGCAGGAGGCCGTTGCCGAGGAAATGAAACAGTGGGGCAAAGGCTTCGACAAGCGGCGGGAAAGCGAGGATGTGGCGACGTTCCGGCTTTCGCTGGCAGGGGAGGAGAGTGCCGAGCGCCTTTCACTGGCAGTCCAGGCCGGTTTTGCCGGTCACGGTTTCGCCTATCGCATCGACACACTGCAGGACGGATCGAGCGTCGCGCGTGTTGTCGCGACAATGGCGGGACACAGCGTCGTGCAGGGTGAGGGCGGGGACGAGAAGGTGAAGCATCGGTTTCACCTTTCCGATCGGCGCCAGCATGATCGCCAGTTCTCGGCCCCAACCCGGGCCATCATCGCCTTGCGGATCTCCGACGCGCTTAGCGTCAAGGAGGATGCCGTTTCGGTGAAGCCACTTGGGGAACCCAGCCACGGCAAAGCCGGTGTCGTGTTCCAGCTCTCGCGCCTTACCCATGACGGAGCGGCGATCGGCGCCGCCGGCGCCACGATCGCGTCTGAGGAGGCGGTTCGGCAGACCGCGCAGTCCTGGGACAAGACGCTGAATTCCTACAAGCCTCGCGACACCATGCACATGATCCTGTCGGCCAAGGCGGGCGAGGACAGGCAAGCTCTGGTAAGGGCCGCGCGTGGGTTCCTGCATGAGCAGTTCCCCAATCACAAATTCGCCTTCGGCATGCATGCCGATATGGCCGAGGAGGGCGGCCATATTCATGTCCATGCCATCGTCGCGGTGAAGGGTGAGGACGGTGAGCGCTTGCGACCAGGCCCGGCCCAGCTTCGCGAATGGCGCGCGCTCTATGCTCAGCACGCACAAGCGCAAGGTATGAAAATCGTCGCGACCTCCGCGGCCTATCGTGCGTCATCACAAAGCTATGGTCCGCGCGACAAGGCGATCGTGGCGGCAGCGGACAAGCCGCGGCCGGGCAGGGAGGCGCGGGACCGCGCCTATGCCCGTGCAAACCCGCATGTCATCGAGAAAGCTCGCCAGCGGATCAGCTACGCAAAGGCCAACCCGATAAAGATTCCGATTTCGGCGCGCCAGCTGCAGGCCACCCAGACAAGCCTTCAGGACTGGCGCTCGGTCGCTGCTTCTCAACCGGATAACGCGATAGTGAGTCAATTCATTGATCGGATGACGCAAGCCTTCCGATCCGGTACTGTTGTGGTCGCTATTCGAGATGGAAAGGGTGTTCGAATGAGTTCAGATGCCACCGCGGACCAGATGCGGGAAAACCTAAAAGAGATCAACGAGACCGTTAACAAGACCGCGGCGATGATGAACGGCCAGACCAAAGCGGAGTTCTTACGGCGCGCAGCGCCCACCATGGAACTGCTTGCGATCCGGACGGATCTCAAATCCCTGCAGGAAGGTGGCGTCACGCATGTCAACGAAGACCAGGCCCATCGGATTGCCGGCGCACGCGCCGAAGCTTTGATCCATCGCGCCCAGGAGATCGAGGCGGCTGAGCGGCTTGAGGCCGATCGCGCTCGCGAGATCCGCAACCGCGCCATCGAGCAGGAGATCCGTGACGAACGCGCTGGATCGGCTGATCCGACCTCGCTTGAGCAGGTTGCGCAAGACCGCGAAATGGTGCGCAACGCCGAAAGCATCGCTGCGAAGGAAGCCCGCGAGGCACACGCCGCAAGCGAAGCCGCGCGGGCATTGGCGCAGAATCCTAACGAGCGGCTTGATCCCGAGATCGTCAAAGGCGAACGGCTCGAAGAACTGCAGCGCCTGCAGTCGAGGAGCATCAACACCGCTCCGGTCGAAGGCGAAGAGCCCGATTCACAAAAGCCGCAAAAGCAGTAGTTGCCTCTTCATTATGCAGCCTCTTTTACCCGGATTTCTATATCCAGGTGTGCGGAGGCGGCGATGTTGACAAGTGCGTCAAGCGAGAATTTGGCGAGCTTACCGCGCAGCAGATCATTGGTGCGAAGGCGCGTCAGGCCGAGCCGCTTGGCGTTCCTCCTGAGGAATGTCCCAACGCTGGACTATTTCGTAGAGCAGCGCCGAGCGCGCTCTAAGGTTTGCTGCCTCCTGTTCGGTGTCCGCCAGGGCGTCCCAGACGTTCTCATGGATTTCTACGTTCATCGTTCTGCCTTCCATCGTTTTAGCCGCTGAGCCGCCAGATCGAGGTCTTTAACAAATACGAGCGTTTATGTGGCGACACTTCTCGGCCATGCCCGCGTATCGAAAACCGACGGCAGCCACGTCCGCGATCTTCAGTGCGATGCGCTGGCCCAGGCCGGTTTCGATACCGAGAACATCTATGAGGACGCGGCATCCGGCCGCAAAGACAATCGCCCTCGTCTGGCGGGCCTGCCTGAAAGGGCTCCGGGCTGACGACATTCTCGTTGCATGGAAGCTGGACCGCCGCGGGCGTGACCTGCGCCACCTCGTCAATCTTGTCGATGATTTGATGAAGCGGAACCTCGGCCTGAAGGTGCTTGCCGGTGAAGGCGCGTCGGCGGCACCTCGATTGCCAACGGTCGCCTCGTGTTTGCGATCCTTGCTTGCCAGCGACTTGTGCGCCGAGGTCGGGATCACACGACAGACCCTCTCTACCGGTTTGTCGGGCCAAAAGGCAGTTTGCGCGCCCCTTGAGAAAGGACTGAAATCCTCTTTTGACCTCTGCCGCAGTCTTCTGAAATCGATATCAGTACGCGCAACACGAACAAGACCACCCGGCAGCACGAGCCCGGTCGGCGCGCTGCCGAAGGATCACGTCGAGAATAGCCGGTGCCAATTTATATTAGTCCTCAAACAGTATCGCGGCATGGTCCATCGCGCCCGTGGAGGACATGTATGATCACAATCTGTTCTCGTTCAACAGGGTAGAAAATCAAGTAACCGCCATGAACTCTGCGGCGAATGCCGTGCCGTTCATATCGAGGCACCAAAGGAGAGCCCTTCGGAGTCTCGGTTAAGGCTTCACATTTACCGCGTAGCTCTTGGATGAACGAAAGAGCACGACGAGGATTATCCTTCGCTATGTAGGCGGCAACCCGTTCAAGATCGCTTTCGGCTTCGTCCGAAAACTCGACGATCATGCTGACTTTTCGGCCTGTTCAGCCATAGAGCGATACTTTGCTTCAAGTCGGTCAAAAACGTCGCTCGCGGGTTTCGTTCGACCTGCATCAGCATCGGCAATACCGCGCATGATTGAGGCGTCAAGGGCGAGAAGGCGCGTCTCACGATCTTGAATCAGCCGCACGCCCTCCCGCAGCACTTCACTTTTCGAGCCATAGCGGCCCGTATCGACGAGCTGCTGGATATAGCTTTCGAGCTGTTTACGCAGATCGGCACTGATCATGCGCAAAGCCTCCTTCGGACGAGTTGCTCTCAAAATAGGTCGCTTATCAACTATTATAAAGGGACCATCGTTATCGGCCCGGCCGGGAATTGGCGTGATGACCCGATGACTTCATGAGATCACGGCTTCCCTTAAGCCGTTTCGGCCGGCCTGTCCCGGCGATCGCCGTGACGTCTAATTTGATCCTGAAGCGCCTCAAGAGCGGCTGACGGTACCCCGTCGACATCTCCGCTATCCACTGACGGCGACAGTGAACGAGCGCCGGCCTCCACCTCCTGATCGAGCGATGCCAGCAGCGCGGCGATCGACGTGGACTTGTTTCCCGGCCGGACTTGGAATTGCAGGACACTCGCCCTGCCTTCAGACGCACTCGGGTCGGACGCGTTTGATGCTGCCGGCGCCGATCGCCGGCCAAGGGTGGGAAGCGGCCGCGGCGCATTGTCGGCCGTCTGATCGGTCCGCTTCGGTTTCAACTCCGGAACTTCAGCGGCGACCTTGCTCTTTGCCTCAGCCTCACCACCCGTTGGACGGCCTGAGCTTGGCAGCGCCCGTGGTGCGTCCGCGCTGTCGCTATTCGCTTTCGCCTTTAACGCGGCAGGATCAACCCCTTCAGCCGCCGCACCGGTCGCAGGCGGCACCGCATCGGCATAGGCTGTATCGCCCGAAACCGGCGCTTCGACGGTATCGGGTTCCCGCAACTCGAAAGGCGCCGCTGGCGTACTGTTGGCCGCCGCCTCGACGTCCGCCATGGAGCGCAGCGGAAGATCCTGCCATCGGGAGAGAGGCGGCACCTTCAGGCGCCGGTGCCGAAATTCCTGGTAGATCGCCTTATAGGGAGCGTCCTTATAATAGGTGACCTTGCGCACCCTGAAACCAGCGCTCGGGACCAGAACCACGGCCTGATTCGTCGGCATCTGTCGAAGCTCCGCCGCCGTCCGGAACGGCCTTTCCTGATAACTCAGACTCTTGTCTCGGGCCCCGAATATGCCTTGACCGGCCCTGATAATCGGTGTGGGCACCTCGATCGTGGTCGGTCCCAGCATGACAGAGACATATTCCGATGTCTCCACGTCGTTCATGCGGATGAAAAACTTCACCTGGCATGCCGACACCGTGGTCTGCCGCGTCGCTTTTCCATAGACCTCGTCGAGCTGGGCGAGGTCTTGCAGGACCAGGACCATGCGGAAGCCATAGCCCGCGTTGATCGCCAGCTTGGACACGATAGACTCCATTTTACCGAGCTGGCGAAACTCGTCGATCATCACCAGGACCTGGTAGGGCTCGTCCGGGCCTGGCAAGGAAGCCATCAGCACATCATGGATTTGCTGGACCAAGATTTTGATGATGGGCCGGAACACGTCGAGCTGCGCCACCGAGCAGCCGATGAAGAGAGCCGTCGGGTCCTTGCGAAGCTTCGAGATATCGAAATCGGTCGACGCCGTAGCGGCTGCAACGAGATCATTGGTCCAGGGGTTGAGAGCCGCCGTCAGGTTGAAGTAGGCCGAGTTTCGCGTTTCCTTTTCCAGCGCAATGAACTGGTTGAGCCCGTGCACGACCCACGAAGGCAGATATTTTTCCTCGTCATTGCGGATATTCGTCAGCACCCTCAAAAAATCCACGCCAGTCGACAGTAGCATCGCGACAGCTCGCAAATGACGCTGCCCCTCATAGCGGGGCGACGTCAGCACATAACCGATCATGGCCGTCAGCAGCTGCCGGCCGGCGCGCGCCCAGATCTCGGAACTTCCTGTCGCCTCGGGGATGATGAAGGAGGAGACCACCGCGCAGTCCGTCGGCATGCGCGCATCGCGGCGGATGAAATCCAGCGGATTATAGCGATGCGAATCCCGCTCGCCGGGGGAAAAGAAAAAGACCTTGTCGCCGAGAGCCTGCCGGTGTGCACCGAACGCCTCGAAGTTCTCCCGCTTCGGATCGAACCACACCGAGGATCCTCGCCACATATACCCGTTCGGTATGACAAAGCTGACGCCCTTGCCGGATCGGGTCGGGCCGACCACCAGGACGTGCGCGGGATCGTCCGAGCGGATCGTCGCCCCACCCATCTTGCCGAGGATCAAGCCTTGCTTTGCCAGCAGGCTTTTCCTTTCGGCGTCCAAGATCGTGCCGAACCGCGCATCGCCGTAGTGCTTTGGCTTGCGGTTGACCAGGCTTGCAAAAATCAGGCCGACGCCGATCGCCACCACGACCGTGGCCGCGATCGTGCCGCGGATGATCGTCTCGCCCTGCGTGGGATGATAGGCCAAGCGCTGACTGAAATGCTGCCAGGCAACGAACAGGCCGCTTAGGCTGCGTTGCGCGTTCTGGTACTTTAGAAGCCCCCAGCGCGCGGCGCCTTCGGAAGGGAGGGCGGGATTCCACCGCCATGTCGCCACCAGCTCGTAGGCCAGGCTCCAAAGGGCAAAGAAGGCGGCGAGGCCCATGAGGCCGAGGAGAAGCCTATAAGCCAATACGCGAGACATCCTGGGGAACCTTTCTGGCGGCTCTCCATTCGCTCATGCGGTTGAACCAGATCGCCGAAGTTCCGCGCCAGCCGCCCCGGCGCGTCTGTTGGATCACAATCGGCAGGACCGACCGTACATAATCGATGATCTCCGCCTTGCTCAGCCCGAGCCCAGCCTGCATGACCATCAAGGCCAGCTGCTCGAACGCACCGGCCGGGCTGTCCGCATGGATCGTCGTGATCGATCCCGGATGACCCGTGTTGACGACGCGCAAGAACGAATAGGCTTCCGCTCCCCGGATCTCGCCCAGGAAGATTCGATCCGGCCGCAACCGCATGGCCGCCTGCAGCAGCGTTTCAACGGTCACTTGCGCCAGGCCCTGGTCGCCCTTCGACGCGACGAGGGGCAGATAATTGGGCTGGTGGGGTTTGACCTCGCGCGTATCCTCAATGGTGAGGATCCGCTCATCCGAGGGCACCTCGTGCAAAATCGCGTTCAGAAACGTCGTTTTGCCCGACGATGTGCCTCCTGAAAGCAAGATCGAATAACGTTCGCGCACGGCCAAGCGAAGGAAATCCTCGATCTTGCCGGCGTCGAGATATTCGCAAAGGGCGCTGTCGGTCTCGCTCAAGTCGCTGGGATCCTGGACGGAGATCGTATCGAACGCCCCCCGCTTCCGATAATCGTCAAGGCGCATGTCCTTCACCACCTGCTTGCGGATCGCGAAGGCGCCCCCTGTCGGCGTCGCCGGCGCAAGCACGCCCTGAAGGCGTTCGCCACCGGGCAGGGCGGCCGAAAGCAAGGGATTTTCCTCGCTGACCGACTGCGAGGATGATGCCGCGATCCGTTCCATGAGGTACGTGATCGCGGCGCGGTCGAGCTCAGGCACGTCGAAGGGCTCCATATGTGTGGAACCGACGATTTCGACCCATACCCGTCCAGGCCCGTTCGCACAGATTTCCACCACGCGCTCGTCATCGAGCCAGCGCCGCACGGGCTCCAGCGCCCTATTTAGAAAGACGGTTCTTTGCTGCCCGCTCACGTCGTATCTCCCTCAACGCCTCGCGTACCGGGTCCGGATAGAACTCGGAAAAATCGAGGTCGCGGCGCACGAACACCATGATCCGTGCCCCCTGATCGACATGGATCGTCGGCGCGATATTGATCGAGTTGCGAAGCGCCTCTTCGGCAATGCGGTTGAGGCTCTGCGAAATCTGTTGCGCGCCGATCTGGCGGGCGCTCTGCATGTACTGGTTGGGTTGCGTCTGGGTTGTCACCGTCTGTCCGGTCTGCGGATCAGTATAGGTCTGATTGGTGTTCGACCCGTTCTGGTCATTGCCAAGGTTGGCGATGAACTGGGTCGCGCCGCCGACGACACTTAGAAGGATCGCCGAGCCGAACCGCTCGAAATAATGGTTGTCGACCTCGCCCGGCATGCCGCTGCGACCGAGCTCGTCGGTGCCCGTCGAACCGAGCTGCACCGACATGCCGTCCGATCGAAGCAGGCGTGTCCACACAATGAACACCCGCGTTTGGCCGGTTGCGAGGCCACTGCGATATTCACCGATAAGGCGGGAGCCACTGGCGATCAAAACCCTGCGACCGTCGAACGACCACACATCCTCCGACACGACGGCCCGAACCATACCGGCAAGATCGCTCTGAATCGCGGTCTCGAGCACGCCCTTGATCATCGTCCCTTGGGCGACCAGAGCGTCCGTGCGCGGGTTCATCGTGGCCTTCGATGTATCCGCTCCGCTCTGGCTCGCCCGCGCCAAAAAACGCCGATTGGGGTCCTCTTCGCCCTCGCCTGCGTTTCCGGCCGCCGCTGCATCCCTTCCATTGCCGCCCGGCGCTGACGCACTGCCAGGCGCATCGCCGCTATCGACGACGAGCTGCTTGGCGCGCAAGCGCTCCCATTTGCGGCGCTCCTCTTCTTCCTGCCTGCGCCGTTCTTCCTCAGCCAGACGCCGGGCCTCGGAATCGTCCTGAACCTGCGGTGGAGCTGCAGGCGGTTGCAATACTGGCGGAGGCGGAGGGGGAGCCTCGATCGTCGACGGCGGCTGCGCTGGTGCCGCCGGCGGCTCCTCGGGAGCCGTCGGGATTTTCAGGGTGCCGTTATCAAGCTGGGGACGCGGCGTATCGAGCCCCGGTGCGGGAAACTGTGTGGTGTGGAACTCCTCGCCATCCGACGCCGTCAACAGCGGTTTGTCCGGCGCACGCGTCGCGGCATAGATCATCCAGCCGGCGAGGACCACCGCACCCAGCGGCACGGCGATCTTGAAGAATGTGCTCGCCCCGAATTTTGGCGCGGCGACCGCCGTGCCCTCCTCAGCAAGCATTCTGTACTCATTGGGAGATGGCATCGGGTCCCCTCACTTTCCGAACAGTCCCACCGCCGACACGCTGCGGCTCGTAAGGTTCAAGCCCGGTCGGTTCGTTCACATTGTTCAGTCTCAGATTGAAGACGCAGGTCGCTTCGTCGCCATTGCGCAGGGTCCACTGGTAATTGACCTTGTCGACGACGATGTACGCGCCCTCGCGGCGATAATTCACAAGCGTCTCATTGCGCTCGCTGTCGACGACATAGACCGCCGGCACCTCCCTTGCGGGATCGAAGCGGAACCAGGTCTTCACGCCGTCGTCGTAGATCACGAGCGGCTTATTTGCCGATGACCCCTTATAGGCATAGGACGAGTTGGCATTTTCCGCCTTGAAGCCTTGCCGGTTCGGCTGCGCTGCCCGGGCCCGGGCTTCGTCCATCAGTGCCGCGTCCGAGGCCTCTTCGGGATAGCGGAACTTGATCGCATAGACTTGTTGCGCAACCGGCCGAAACTCGCCGTTGAGGAAGAACACATAGCTGCGCTTGTTGGTCAGCACGTTGAGATTCCCGCCCGCATTCTTTTCGATCGGCTTCACAAACAGCACATTGGCCTTCTTGTTGGGCTCGATGCTCCAGGCCGGGACGTCGCCAGCGCCGAGGGTTTCGATTTTCTCGTCATCGCCGAATTCGATCATGGTCGAGGCGCCATAGCTGGCCGGCACCGACACCACATCGTCCTTCTGATACCAGACGAAGCGAATGCGACTGTCACGAGATCCCGCCCGAGGGGTCTGTTCGGCAAGGGCCGGCTGAACCCCGCAAACGCCGAGCCCGATTGCCATCAGGATGCCGGCGATCTTCATTGCGGTGTCTCCGCGGTGGGTGCCGGCGCCGTCTCCTGATCGCGCCGATATTCGAGCACCTGGAAGCCGAGCGGATTTTGAAAGCGGATCTCGTTTTTGGCTGGCACGTCGGTGTAGCGGAACCGGATCAACGACACCCAATGCCGCTGCACGGTGTTCGCCTGGCTTTTTTCCTCTGTCATGAACCGGACCAGGGCGGTCCTCTGGTTGGGAAATGTCACCGACTTCACGGTCACAGCCACGACGGTGTTTCGCCCGTACAGCACCACGGGGTTCGTCACCTTGTTCGCCGGGCTGAAAAGCTCGACGAGCTCTCTCGAGGCATCGCCTGCGCTCAGCAATTGCGCGAGATCGAAGTTGTCCTTCAGCGCCTTCGGATCGTAGGTCTCGCGAGCCTTCACATAACGGACGATATCGAACATCCCCATCGACTCGTCCTGCTGCAAAGGACCGTCAGCCAGCGGCCGCTTGACCTCGACAAACCCGGTGGATTTGTCGACCACCACCATGTAGGGCTCATAAGTCTTGAGTGGCAGCGCAAGGATCAGCGCGCCCACCGCTGCTACGGCAATGACCGAGGCGACGCTCGCCACACACCACGCCAGAGATCGCGACCAGCGATTGCGCCGCGCGATATCTTTTTCCCAGATTGCCGCATCCACATAGTACGGCAAGGGAGACTCGGTTGCCTTCGCCGGTCCCCCAGCGTTTTCCTTCACATCGCTCATCGGTGCCCCAAGATTATGCGGGATCCGTCAGCTTTCGCGAAAGCCGCGCATATTCCGCTGAATTTTCGTATCTTCTCTGTGCGAGGCTCACGCGCGCCCGCTCGCGACCCGCCAGGCGTTCCTGCCGCGTGCTCCAGCCCAAGCGTCCCATCAGCCTCCGCTGACCGGCTTGGCCCAGCGATCCGAAAGCGCCGCCGTAGAACCGCCCAAACGAAGGCGTTCCAATACCAATTCCGCCCGCGAGCGAGGCGGCAACGTTGGTGATTTGCGACAGCAGCAGCACGCCAACAAGGCAGATCAGGATCAGCGGCGCGGCTTCGGTCAAAGTCGTTGTCGCGGCCCCGTTCGACCGGTTGATCGCGTCGAAATAGGTCTGCGTGATCGAGATGAAGAAGGCGCAGAAGGCGTAGACCAGAATCTGCACACACATGTACTGGACGATCGCGGTTATCCAGCCAGCGAAGAACCGGGTCGTGTAGCCGAACAGCATGAGAATGATGAACACTGGGGCGAGCGCCAGCAAAAGCCAAAGAAAGATCTTCGACAGGATGATGAGGAAGATCGCATAACCGATGAGCAGGGCGCCGACGACAAGGATGATCGCCGCCAGCACGTAGCCGCCGAAGTTCAACACCCCAAGGCTCTTGATAAAGGCGGACGTGGAATTGGCGAGCGAATCCCAGATATTTTGCAGGGCCGTCTGCACGGAGTTGACGGAGTTCAGCCCGGCCGATGTCCCGGTCACATTGGCCGACACGCTCGTGAGAAGGCTGTTCCCGATCGCGGAAGGTGTCTCATTCGCGAACGAATACGCATATGTTTGAAAGTCCCCCCAGCTCGTCGCCAGAGCGTAGACGACGAAGGCGCGGAACAGGCGCCAGATCATCTCTTTCCCCGATCCGGTCGAGGTTCCCTGCCAGATGCTGATGGCCCAGAATATCACGTACAACGTCAGCATCAGGCCGGCGACACCCACCTGTCCGCCGCCGGTCAAGGCCGACGCGAGGTTCTGGTAGGCTTGCGATACGTAGTTATTGCCGAATTGGTCGACCTGCTGCAGAAGCGTCGTGATATTGAAGTTCATTTTTTCGCCATCCCACCTGGAAACAGAGATGGATCGCTATTGAGTGCCTTCATCGAACCGCATTCGAATGGCTTCGCCGCTTCTGTTTTTGGTTCGGGCGCCGCGAACGCCAGTGGCTGCACCGGTCCGTCGTCGCGCGAGCATGGAGCCTTGAGCGGCTTGTGGCCGCACCCCGAGGTCGCGACAGCGCCAATAATGGCGCCCGCTAATAGAAGAAAGCGCAGGGTCATTGGCCGGACTTGTATTCGAGCCCCCGCGAGGCCTGCGTGATCAGGTTCATACGATCGATGTTTTCCTGGTTGGCAGCCGCCGTAGCGGTGTTCACCGCGCCGATCAGCTCGTTCACGGTCAGACCGGTTTGCACCATGATCTGGCTGTTCTGATCGATCGAGCCCTTGATGTCCTGCGCCGTGCCGATCCGCTGAGCGCCCGACTGAAAAGCGTTGGAACGCGTCTTCACCCCGTTTTGCGAGGAGTCGACCAGCCCGGAGACCGTGGCCGCGACGTTCACCAGGGCGCTGTAGTTCTTATCCATCTGCGTCGTCTGGCCATTGATCAGGCCCGAAATGGTTTTCACCAGCTGCAAGCCGTTGATCAGGTTCGAAACCATTCCCTGCGATCCATTGCCGAGGCCGGCGAATGACAACGAGCCGCCTGAGATCACGCTACCAAGCGAAGGCGCGCCCCCCATGGAGAAGCCGCCATTGCCCAAGGCCATCTGCGCGAGCTGACCGGCCTCGCCCGACCGGTCGCCCGTGACGGCCTGCAGCGTCTTTTGCGTATAGTTCATGATGTTGCGGTCGGTGCTGAGGATCTCGCTCGTGGCCGATGCAATCTGCCGTGCCTGTTCCAGATTAGCCTCGTCGATCGTAGGCACCTGCGCAAAGGCGATGCCGCGAAAGCCAAGCAAGAGTGCCGCTGTTAACGCAATTCCACGCATAGCCCTTTCTCCTATTGAGCCTGATATTGCTTGACGGCCGACATCAGTTCGTCGGTCGTCATGGTGACGGGAGCGCTGTTCGCGTCCCTTTGGATTTGCGACAGCATGGGCGACACGTTTTCAACCGTATCGGTCGTACGCGGAACCGTGCAGCCGCTGTCCGTCGACGAGCAGCACGGGTTGCCGGCCGTGCCGACGCCGCTCGTACCTCCAGGGCAGCTCGTCGAACCACCCGAGCCAGGCGGCGGGCCCGAGCCAGGCGGCGGGAACGCGGGAGTGGCCACCCCCAGGCCGGAGGATCCGCGGCTCGTCAGTGTGGCCGTGCCGATGTTTCGCACGTTGAAAGCTTGGGCGAAGAACCCTGTCGCCTGGATCACCTCGTTGAAGGTCAGCCCGCCTTGGGCGCGGATTGCGCTGTTGCGGTCGAAGGCTTCCATGACCTTTTTGTCGGTCCCGATATCCTGACCCATGGTCTCGAAGACCTGCTTATTGGGGGCCACCGTAGACATGCTGCCGTTCATGCCGCCTAGAACCTGACCGGTGCTGTCGAGCAGGCTCCTTTCACCGGCATTGCCGCCGACAGCGCTCGATCCCGACCCGGTCGAGGCGAACGCCGAAGAGCCCTTGATGTCCGGATTGGCCTGTTCCAGGGACGCCCGGCCACTTGCTGGATCGACCGAAGCCTTCGGGCTCTTCACGTCCTGCGCCTTTTTGGGCGTCGTCACCGAGCAATTGACCCCCTGCGTGGCGGACTTCGTGTCCTCCTGGATGAGCTTGATCTGAACCTTGTCGGCCTTGTCCTCGCTCCGCTGCGACAAGATCGGGCTATCAGAAACCGGCACGGCCGCCATGGCCGTCGATCCCGCGAAAATCGTCACAAGGGCGACCGTCGCGCCCATGATGGTTTTCATTCCGGGTCCCTCCCAAGAAAGATTGGCAACCAAACCTGCGGATCGTCGCCGACGCGCGCACGCAGCGCATCGAGCTCCTGAACCGTCTCAATTCGACCGGAAAGGATCTTGATCGCGTCAGGCATCGCGGCGAGATTGAGGCGCGCAATGACGCTGTCCTGGTCATGCTTGATCAGGAATTTGCGGGCTTCGGGCGGGGTTTCGCGAATCCATTTAATCTCGCGTTCCGACAGCCCGAACGCCCTGTGCGACTCCTCATCGGCCTTCGGGTTGGGGAAAAAGATATTGGTCGGCGTCTGTTCGATCAGTGTATTGGCGATCGATGACTTTACAATATCCGCCGCAGACTGCGTGCCGAATCCAATGATGCCATTCAACTTTCGAATGGTTTTCAGCTTGTCCTTGATGAAGTAGCTGAAAATATCATTGTCCAGGAGCTTCCAGCCCTCATCGAGGAAGATCATGACCGGTTGCCCGTCAAGCAGCTCCTCGATGCGATGGAAGATATAGAGCAAGGCCGCCGTACTGGTTGTTGCGTCGCTCAACACACTGGTCATGTCGAAGCCGAAAATGGACGACATCGAAAACGAGTCTTCCGCGTTGTTGAACAACCAACCGCGCTGATCCGGCCTCATCCATGGCTGAAGGCGCGAATAGAGGTCGTCATCCCCGGCGCGCATCGCACCGCGCAACAATTCGGCGAACTCCTCCATGGTTCGACCCTCAGGCGGCGCGCTCGCCACCTGGGCGATCGCGTTGCGGATGACTTGCTCCTCGCGCGTCGAGTGGCCGTGTCCGTCGGCTCCCCGCAGCATAAAGCTGAAAAGCTGGAAGAGAAATTCCCGATTGTGCGGCGTATCGGGAAGGTGCAACGGGTTGAAGCCGGAAGGCTCGCCGGCCTTCAGAACCTCATAGCGGCCGCCAAGCGACCGCACGAAGATATCCAAGCCCCGATCCTTGTCGATCATCACCAGCTTGGGGCGCGGCGTGATGCGCTGCGCCTGTGCCGCGAGAAAGCCGAGCAGCACCGTCTTGCCCGAGCCCGAGGGACCATTCAGGGTGAAGTTGCCAAGGTCACGAACATGGAAGTTGAAGAAGTAGGGCGTTTGCGACGTCGTCTCGAGGACGCTTATCGGCATTCCCCAATGCACCCCGCCAGTCCGGCCGCTCGGATAGTTATGGAAGGCCGAGAAGCCCGCCATGTTCTTCGATGAGATCATCGACTTACGCGCCACATAGGCGAAATTGCCAGGCAGGGTGGCCCAGAACGCCGGTTCACAATTCAGGTCCTCGCGAACCCAAAGGGCGGACACCTCCGTCAGCGCCGTGCCGACATCGGTCACGCAGCGCGCCACGTCGTCCATGGTTTTCCCAAGGCACAGCACCGTCAGATGATGCAAGCCATAGAGTGCTTCCGAGGACAGAAGCTCATCGCGCGCTTCATCGAGCTGATCCCCCACGATCGAGCCGGCTTCATCCGACATGTCGATCTTGCGCCCGACCCGCTCCATCTGGGTCAGCGCCTGGGGCTTGTCGATGATTGCGAAGGATTGCGTCACGATGAATTCGTGCGGCACCTTCAGCATTGGGTTGAGCATCCCCGGTCCCGTGATAGAGGGGTACTCGCCCACCGAAATGATGGCGCCGTATCGCGTTTCGCCAGGGAACGCACCGCGAATTTCCAGGGCATTGGGGCCGAAGAACAGCCGCTTCGTCGCCAGCGCCTCCGCGAGCTTCATGCGCGGCAGTGCCATCGGCCGCGGAAACCCGCCATTGACAAGCTGCACCAGGAATTCCAGCGGCTCGGAATACCAAACCTCATTGCGCTTGACGACGGTGAGAACCCGCGCGCCATACGCCTGCAGGCTCTCTCGGACGGCTTTCATCACGTCCATGAATTCGATCAGCGCCCGCTCCTCGCTCGAAGAGCGACCGTCCGCCGCTTTGCGTCCCAAAAGCTTGCGGATCACAAGATCCGCCGTCCCGACGGTGCCCTGCAGCTCGCGCCGCACGATCGTCAGGTAGATATCGTTCACAAACATGCGCTGAGTGCGCAGAGCCGCTGTATAGCGCGCGTCGAGCTGTTGGCAGAACGCATTGTCGAAGCTCGACTCGATCGCCGGCTTCACCTCGCGGCGCACGATATGCGAGTAGATCGCATAGCGGGAATTCGCCAACCCCCGAATGAGATCGTTGCGGCCGAGCAGGCGCGAATTGATCTCCGCGATATCGATCGTCTCGAAGCACAGGCCGCTCATGTGAACGAAGGACATCAACATGCCGTCCTGCGTCTTGATCACCTCGTCGGACACATGCCGCGAATAGGGTATGTGGGCCGAAACCGGATTCTCCCGACGGGACACGGCCCCGAAACTCAGTTCATCGCGAAGCGCCCGTGCGATCGCCACGGTCACACCCGATAACTGCGCGCGCCCCAGAAGCTGGCGCTCCGGGGCGGCATCTTTCGTGAACGGATGAACATGATCTCGATGAACATGGGATCGCGCATGATCGCGATCCTGGCAACCGCATAGAGCGGCACACAGATTGAGAGCATGACCAGATTATGGGTTGCGAGGAACACGACCGCGGTCAGCACGCCGATGAACCCCGCTAGCTCGTAGGGAATACCGAGCACCGTCGGCGCTCGGGTCAAGCCCTTGACCAGCGGAGTGATCAACAATTTGGGCTCGCCAGGATCGATCCGGCCGTCTGCCATGCCGATCATCTACCGACCGCGGATTGAAAGAATTCGACGATCTGGGCCGAGCCGAAGACCAACACGATACCCAAGACCCAGCTTCCGGCCACAAACCATGACAGGCGTGCCGCCCAGGCCATGAAGCCCATGAAAATGCAGAACAGAACCGCCAAAGCCGTCGCGATCGGCCCGGTCAGGGTCTGCACCAACGTCTGCAGCGTGCTTTGCACCGGCTGGAGATTTCCGCCCCCGGCCATCGCCTGCGTTGCCAAGAGCATGAGCGGCATCGCCACACCAGCGCTGCGTGTCGCAATCATCTTCCACATGGTCATCAAAGCTTCTCCTCAGTCAAAGTTTTGCACCATCCCGCCCTGCCAGACCGGCGCCGTCGCTTCGCGAGACTTCGTGGTGCCGCCATTGCGGGAGGTGGTGCGGGATGTCGGATCATTTCGTTGATCCGCCGCGCCGGCCGCAGCAGGTTGAACGCCGGCCAGGTCGAGGCTCACCGCCCCGGCGGGCATCACTGCCTCAGTACCGACCGATGGCCATTGGTAGAAATCGTTGATGACGTTGGCGACGTAGCCAACCGTCTCGGAGTAGGGCGGCACGCCCTTATATTTGAGAACGGCGACCTCGCCGGCATTGTAGGCGGCGAGCATATATATCGGGTTCGGAAACTTGCGATGCAGATCCCGCAGAAAGCCGATCCCACCTTTCACATTATCCGCGGGATCGCAGATATTGACCCCGTAGCTTGCTGCCGTGGACGGCAGAAGCTGCATCAGGCCATACGCCCCTTTGGGCGATAGCGCGCCGGAATTGAAGCGGCTTTCGGCCCGGGCAACCGCGAGGACGAGCGGCGGGGCAAAGCCTTGCTGGCGCGCGACCGTTTCGACGATCCGCTGTCCTTCTTCCTTCGACAGGGCAGCGACGCCGGGGCAGGGGTTGTCTGCCTTGGTCGATGTCACCGTAGCGGCCGCGCCGTCAGCGTTTTCCGCTGCACCGATCTGCTGCACGTCCTGGCTCTCAACCTGATAGGCCGGCATCACCCGGCCATTCGCGTCGACGGCAGCATTAACGACGCGCCTGGCAGGTGCCGTAACGCGGTCCTGGAATCTTTGCGAAGCTTCCTGCGCAGACGCTGCTTGGCACATCACCAGGATCGCACCCGCTGCCAGCACTGTTTTGCGGAATCGAATCACTTAAAAGAATCCTACGCCCGTTTGCTGATTTTGCGATATCGAATTAATACAATGACTCGATGAACCGCAATCGCGAAGTTGAGGCTGGCACAATGAAAATGAGCAGGGTTCTTCCCGTTGTGGCGTTTTTGCCGATCTTGTCGGCTCTGCCGCCGGCGCCGGCACATGCTGATGATTTTGGCTGCAAGGTCTTGCTGTGCATCCTCAACCCGCAGGGTTGGGCGAGCGTCGGCGAATGTGTGCCCCCGGTCGAGCGCGCTTTCCGTATGGTCGCGCATGGGGAGCCCTGGCCTCAGTGCCCCGAGGCCGGCAGTTCCGGTCGTATCGGATATGAGAAATTCAAACCCTGCCCGGACGGCACGATCGCCGTCTCGCCCGAGATGGAATCGAGCGGGAGCGACACCAGCTCTCGCTCACAAACTGTCTACAAGCCCGACAATAACGGCGCCTTCTGTGCTCCGCGAAATGCGACGAATGCCTCCTGGGGCACTTACCCGAGAGGTTCGGGCAACGGCACCCATCGCACATCGGCCGTGACGCCGAGCGAGCAGAGGACGGAGCCAAACTATCTCGATCTCACGACGACAGATGGCAAACAGCGGTTCTGGTTCGATCTGAGCAGGTATCAATAATGAAGCCTGGCTTCGCCGCCGCCGGCATTCTCGCGGCCGTCCTCGCCAGTGTGCCGTCACTTGCCGAGGACAAACCCGATCCCTGGTTTGAGATCCCTGCCACAGCATCGTTCAGCACCGGCGACACCTGGACCTATGCCGGCGAGACCCACCGTCTGTATGGCGTTCAAGCCTGCCTGCGAGGCACTTATTTCACAAATGGGGCAGGGGGGCGTGTCGATTGCGGCGAGGCAAGCCTTGCCATGCTCGTCTCTCTCATCCGGGATCTCAAACCTCAGTGCTACACGGCCGCCTGGCAGGCCGCGACCAAAACGCGCTTCGTCGTTTGTGTCGCACGGCCCACTGAAGGATACGCGGCTGGTTCTCGCATCGATCTCGGCACGGCGCTGATCTCAACCGGCTGGGCTTTTGCGGCCATCACTCCGAACGGCGCTCCGGTTCATGCGCCCTATATCGTCGCGCAGGAGGTTGCTAAAAAGCAGCACCTTGGCCTGTGGCAGTTCGCCGACGTTCCCGATCCAAATGCCATCATCCTCCAGAATATCCGCAACGCATCTAACGCGGCTGGTCAGTCTTCGAATCCGCCTGCAAATCCATAACCGGTCCCGGCGGTTTGGATCATACTGGCCATCCTGCAGAGGCCATCGCCGGATCACGAACGCGAAAGACTGTCCCACTGGTTCAGAAGCCGGGCGCCAGACAGCACCAGAATCAGGGCTGTTGCAATGACAATGCCCGTTCCCGGATCCATGTCGAATTTCTTCAGCATCGCTTTCTCCTTTTCGCACTCCCTGGTCACGGCCCCGATCAGCGGTCCGCCAACCGCGTCCAATCATTGCTGTCATCTGGCCTTTCGCTTGTTCACGATATCTGGTTCCTGGCTGGGTCCGATTACTGCGCGGCAGCCACGCACTTTGCGCTTTTCACGTGTTCGGTCGATATTCCAAAGCCTGCCTGCCAGGCGGAGCCGAAAGCCGCTGCTGTTTGCCCGGTAGCGCCGGCCGGGGGCCGCTTGCGTCCCAGCACCAGGTCTCGAGCTCGCAGCTTGAAATCAGATGGTCGAATTCCGCCCGTACCGCCTCCTTGGCATCGTGCGGTACTATAAAAAGCGCCGTTCCCTGCTGGTCAACGTCGGTCAGAAGACCGAACGCCATCGCCGCCGCCGGCAGGACGTTGTAGCGCAGCGTTTTCACAAACCGCCGATGCTCCCCGGTCAGTAGCTCGATCAATTCCTTTTCGTCGTTGCGCTGAAATGGAATCCAGTTCTCCGTCACGTTCATAAAGCCGATTTCGTCGATCGACAGAATGCCGGACGGCATCTGCATGACCGTTGCGATGGTGATCAGGTGCGAATTTTCGTGCAGTCGCCACAGGTCGAACTCCGCTGCAAAGCGCTTCGGCACTGCCTTGAACATTTTCTCATCCAGGAAGAGCGGCGCGTCGGGTATATGCTTGATCGACAGCCTGCCGCCAAACCGGGCGGGATCCAGCGATTTCACAATGCCGATCACGATCTTCTTGTGCTTCGCCATGGCTGCCGCCGCGAAAGCCCGCTCCCGATCCGCTGCCAGGCGATCCTTGTGCTCTGGCGAGTACATTGCCGGCATAAACAGCAGCTCGCGCAACTGGAACTTCTGGCTCGACTTTGCATCGGCCGCGCCCCAAAGAAATCTCCGGACCAAGCCCCAGTTTCTTTTTCCCACAAAGCCGGGCGCCATTAATGTCAGCTCCGCCTCTTCCCAGAGATAGTCGAGCAAGCCTCGCAGCGTGAGCTTCCTCGGATCGGCTTTCACAGTGTGGTGCGAAGTCCCCTCGCCGGATGGTCCCTGTCGCGGCTTGCCTTGTGTCAGTGCGAAGGCCAGCTTCAGTCGCGCTGCCTCCGATGCAGGATCCTCAATGATCGCTTGACCCAAGACCTCCGCCTTTCCCGACAGTGCAAGGGGCAGTTCATAGCGATCACAGTCTACCGCATGGTCCTTGCCGGTGTTCGGCATGCGCTTGACGATCAATTCCTCACCGACGGCGGCAATGTACATCGGCACGCCGGGATGGCGACACAAACACAAGACACGGGCCTGCTTGTCCCGCGCCTGACGCAAGAACGTCTGAATTTCCGGATGCTGTGGGCCAACCGTGCGACCCAGAATAGCAAAGTCACTCATAAGGCTGCCATCCGACTTTAGATCGTGCACCCTATGATTAAATCATTGAATCGATGTTTCATTCAACCCATTAGGTTCAACGATGCTTTCTATGGATTGACTGTGGTTATGCTTGGTAGCCTTGGGCGGGTCGAAGGTAGGGATTCGACGTTTTCGATCGTTTCGGTCTTGCCGGGGATCTTGGACATTTTTTCCATCCTTTTTCCACGGCCGCAAAGCAAAGCCGTCTCCCAAACGTACGAAACCGTCGCAACGGATCTATGAAGCTGACACGAATTTGCGCAAGCGGGCTGCGAAATGGGGCTGCATGATGACAATCGCGGCGCACGAATTGTTGCCGTTTTATATGTTTTTTGGAATTCTATTCGTCGCCAAGGTTTTGAAATAAGATCAAACAGGGAAGATCGTCCGGCGGTTTCCTCCCATTCCGCCGGACGGTGTTCCTCTCAAGGTTTTAACGTTCTTTTGGCCGGGCTGTTTCGAGCCCGGCTATTCTTTGTTCCGGAGCGCTGCCGGAACGCGTTTTTCCTGGTGTCGATCATTCGAGGGCAAGACGAGTTCGCACTCGCCGCTCTGTGCTTTTCGAAGGCTACGCGGGGGAGTTGTCGATGGGACCGATGCTGATGGCGGGCGCCCAAGGCCAAGGGCGTGACTGCAAGGATCACAGGGTGACCGCACCGGTTCGCGCTGATGCAAGGGCTTGTATGGCGCATCATATGAGGCTATATGTTGCCTCACATGGAATGGAGAGTGATATGCTAGCGTTCGGCAATGTCGCAGACGTGTTGGGGCTGCCCGTTAAAGAGGTGGCGGCGCGGTCGCCTTTCGGGCTGATCTCCCGGATCGAGGATGGACTTCCCATTGGCGCGCTCGAGCGTGTTGCGCATCTTCTGGCGCCTGGCGATGCTCAGTTCAAATACCGGCTGATCCCCAAGGCGACCTACGAACGGCGCAAGATCGTACATCGCCTCTCCTCGGACGAGGGCACACGATTGGCCCGCGTGGCGCGCGTCTGGGGGCTTGCTGTCGATGTCTGGCAGAACGAAGAGGAAGCGCGCGATTTCTTGTTTCGGCTGCACCCGATGATTGAGGACAAGCGACCGATCGACGTCGTTATCCTGAGCGAATTCGGCGCCGAAATGGTGGTCGATATCCTCGGAAGTCTGAAGTACGGCAGTGCTGCGTGACGGCGCAGACTCTCGATCGCACGCTATCGTCCTTTCGCATCGGCGATCCGGCCGGCACCTACCCGATCTTCGATAAGACCGGCTCGACAATTGCGCCAGGGCGATGGAACACGCCTGGAAGTCCTATCATCTACACCAGTGAGCACTATTCGACGGCCCTGTTGGAAAAGCTGGTGCATGGCAGCGGGCGACTGCCGCCCAACCAGCACTACATCGAAATCACAATCCCGCGCGGACTGAGCTACGAGGTCTTTTCCCAGCCGACGCTGCCCGGCTGGGACATGATGCCGGCGACGGTGAGCAAGGGATTTGGCGAAAGCTGGTGTCTAGAACGGCGCAGCGTCATCCTGCTGGTGCCGAGTGTCGTGGCGCGTCTCGATAGCAATGTGCTGATCAATCCAGCGCATCCGGAGTTTTCAAGGATCCAGACGAGTCTGCATCAGCCCGTCTACTGGGACCGGCGGCTGTTTGGCGCCTAACGGGGAGGGGCTTTTCTGTCGCCTGCAACTCAAGTCTATCGCACAAGGCTCGAAGCATTGATGAGATTGTCGTCGTTACATGCCATCGTAGGCTTGAGCATTACCTCGGCGGTTTGCCCCTCCCGCAGGGGTTGCTGCCCAGACCAATAGATGGGGGCTAACTCGTTTATCTCTGTCAGTGCAACCCGAATTCTTGCAGAAATTCTTCGTGATAGCGTTTCTAATCTAGGAACGTCACTTCCTAGCGGAGAGTTGCCGCCTTCTTTAATATCTACAACCTATGTTGCAACCAAGTTCGAATGTCGCGCCGCCAGCAAAGTAGAAATGTCGTATCACGTTGCTGCCTGCCACGACGAAATCGCCCGATCGGCATCAGCTGATCAGAGGTTGTCGTGCTAAACGCGAATTGCGGGAAACGGAGTCTAGGCAGTCTCGACAAGCTCAGGACGCCACGCTCGAACGATCGCCTCAAATCGCTCGCCGTAGCCGAGTTGATCTGGGTATGAATGAACGCGACCAATCGCCTGGAAAACCTTAGCCATGTCCTCGACAATAGCCCGATCCAGCGCCCATAGACTTGTCAGATCAAAGGAGCCGCAGCTTCCGGCGTTCCACCATGCCAATAGAAAATCGGCTACGCGTCTACTCTGACCGGTATCGCTTCTGGCGATGTCAATCAGGCGAAACAGGGCGGCTTCCGCTTCAGGCTCCATGGTCGGCTCCTCACAGGGCGCTTCTGACACCTATATCATGACACCACATGAAGATGATGGCTACGGCACGCGAGCGCAACCTTTGCTGCATTGTCGGCTCAACCGAAGCGACTGTGCCGTGCCGCCTGGCGCAACGGGAGCGCCCGATCGGGCGTAAGCTGGCCGGGTTGCGCAGCCCGATCGGGTGCGGCTCAGCCAAGCTCCCCGGCCTTAGCTTTTGAGTGCCGGACTGGACGTCTACTCCGCAGCCAACAGCCCCGCCAATGCCTGTTCCCGCCGAGCGATGACGGCTGGATCGTTCATGAAATCCGTCCTGCGGCCCGGCTTGCGACCGCGTTTCACATAGCCATTGGCCTGGCTGCCATCAGGAATCCCGAACAGATGGTTGGTCTGTCCGGTCCGCCGAGGGATGCGATTGTTCGAACATCTGCCGCGCGCCTTGTGCCGGAGAGCCGCGGCACCGTCGTCTTGGAATGTCCTCAATAATCGTTGGGTCTGGCGGACCGTGAGCCCCAGGATCTTCGCGCCCGACGCAGTGGAGATGCGTCGTTCAATGACCTTCGACAAAACCTCGATACGCTTCAGCTCGCGTTCGCTCATCAGAACAAGTCCCAAGTTGAAATCTCCCGCACCGTCGAAGGCGGAGAGATTGGCAGCGCACAAGCAGGAGCGACATTCCTACTTTGCCAAACCCGGACATTTTAACTTGTGGCGGCGATGTAGAAATGTCGCCGGCCCTGCAAAGTAGAAATGTCGCATCCTGCGTTTGCGAGGGGCAGGGTCCAGCAAGTTAGAAATGCGACAGTGACGCACTTCCTGGCGCCGACATGAGTGCCCGATCGGGCGTCAGCTGGTCGGGGTTGCGCAGCCCGATCGGGCGCGTTCCAGCTTGGCTCCCTGGCTTTAGCTTTGAAAGCCGCTTCACTCGGCAGCGGCCACCCTTGTCAGTGCCTGTTCTCGCCGCGCGATGACGGCAGGGTCGTTGATGAAATCTGTCCTGCGGCCCGGCTTCGACCCACGCTTCTTGTAAGCGATCTGTTCGCTGTTGGTCTTGATCTTCGACGGAGGCCGCGCCTCGTCCTGCTGAGCCTTGATCCAGGTCAGCACTTCGCCGAGCCGCTTGTTCTCGGTGACCGCCGTGTGCGTGATGCGCTGCTCCTTGTCGAAGACGGTGTAGGGCAAGGAACACGCTCTCCATCGAACGTCCAGCCGACCGTCGGCGAGCTCGTAGATATCGACGTATTTGCCGACCAGCCCGCACGAAAGCTCGTTCTTCTCAAGCATGATTTGCCTGCGTTCGTAGGAGAACGACAATTGCTGGCCGACATAACGCTGCTCCCGCTTGCACAGCACGTCACGCAGCCGATCCAGCGCAACATTCAATGCGCGATGCAGATTGTCCGGTCGGGCAGGGACCTTGGCGAACCTCTCGTTGAAGTCGGCAACGAACCCCGGCAGGAAAGCGTTGGCCGCCTCGATGTTCGATATGCCGGCGAGGCGCAGTTCCTTCACAAGACGATCCTGGAGGGTCCGGTTGACCCGCTCGACCCGGCCTTTGGCCTGACTTGAATTGGCGCACAGGATCTCGATGTTGAGTTCGGAAAGCGCCCGCCCGAATTGCGTCATGCCCCGGCCGGCGCGGGCCTCGGCCTTCGCCACCCGAAACACCGTATGCTTGTCGGAATAGAACGCTACCGGGCAACCGTGTGCCTTCAGATAGAGCTCGAGCGCCTCGAAGTAGCTGAAGGTGCTCTCCGACTTTACAAAGCGAAGCTGCTGAAGCTTGCTCGTGGCGTCGTCGATGAAGACGAGCAGGGTACATGGATCGCCCCGCTCCTCGAACCAACGGTGATCGCTGCCGTCGATCTGTACCAGCTCGCCATACGACTCCCGACGTAATCTGGGCTGATGGAACGTCCTGCGCTGCTTTCGCGACAGCCAGGTTCCAGCCTCTGCCATCCATTTGCGCAACGTCTCTCGCGACACGACCAGGCCGTGGTTCGCCGCCAACTTCTCGGCCGCCAAGGTCGGCCCGAAGTCGAGATAGTGTTCCCGAACCAACTGAACCGCCAGTTCACCGATGCCGGCGACATATCGATGGTTCGACGGTCGTCCTCGAGCCTTGTGCCGAAGTGCTGCGGCGCCTTCGGCTCTGAACAGCTTCAGCAGACGCTGGACCTGACGCGTCGTCATATCCAGCACATGCGCCGCCGAGACAACCGTCATGCGCCGCTCCAAAACCTTCGACAGCACCTCGATGCGTTGCAGCTCGCGCTCGCGTCGCTCTGCTGCGCACTTCGCTGGCCATCACCATCACCGGCCGTCAATTCCGACCAGGCCGCGGCATCGCCATCGCGCGCTGGCAGGCTCCGGCCCGCCAGATCGCCTCAAACGCCGGTGCGGAAGCTTCGTTCGTTGCGGGCAAGATCCTCGACAACAAGGCTGCGACCTACGGCTACAACGCCCAGACCGGCGAATATGGTGATATGATCGCAATGAGTATCGTCGATCCGGTCAAGGTCGTGCGCACGGCCCCTTCAGGACGCCCTGCTGGTCACCACCGAAGCCATGATCGCCGAAGCTCCGAAGAAGGAAACCTCCGGCGGCGCTATCCCGGGTGGCATGCCCGGCGGCGGCATGGGTGGCATGGACTTCTAAAGATCCACCCATCTCGACAATTTCGGAAGGGCGGCGAGTAATGTCGCCCTTTCTTCGTGCCCATTCAGCCGGTTGTCGGCGACCGCAAGCCGGGGTATATGCCCGCCAATGGTTGTGCTTATGTTTGAACGGATTCTGCCTTTTTTCGTGGGGCTGGCTTTACTGTTGGGTAGCGGCTGCGCGCGCAGCGAGGATGGTACGGTGATTATTCCGAGATCACTTGATGCTAGGCGATTCTTTGACAAAGGGCCGCTACGGCTGCAGCAGCCACAGATCGAAACCAGCCTGTTTCCGGTTGCGCCACATGAGCCGGAGAGGCTCGAACCGCGCCGTTCATCAAAGAGAGGCGTTTGGCGGGTCGCAAGTCCTTCGCTCTCCTCTTCCGAGCCACACAAGCCGCTTGTGTGCAAGAACGTCAGCGAGCCCGGCAAGCGGTACCGTATGGTCTGCGAATAGGGCACTTGGTTTGGCCAGCGCTCTACCCTCAGAGCGTCGCGGCGCCTTTCCGGATCAGAGCGACGTCTCCCTTCTTTCCCCATCATCTAGTCATTCTATAATCCCAGCTTCACGAAGCGGAACGAGTTTTGCCGGCGGCAACCATCGCCCGCGGCCCTTCCGGCGAAGCATGGCTACCGATCAGAACAGTCTTCGGAAGAAAAGGCCGCGCTCTGCCGCGATCGCAACCGCATGCGCCAAGCTTTTGGCACCCAGCTTGGCCCGTGCCAGATCAAGATGAAATCGGACCGTGCGAGGGGACAGCGACAGTATCTCTGCGGTCCTCTTGACCTTCTCTCCCCTCGCGTACCATTTCAGGCATTCGACCTCTCTATCAGAGCAGACCGTCTGATGGCGTGGCCTTCCTTGGATTCGACCGATAGCATTGTGAAATTCGCCGGCGAGATGCTGGAAGTCACGAACCTCGGATTTGAGAAACGCCTGCCACGCTGCTGCGTTCTCGTTGCTCGTCACGCTCAGAATGCCGCGGTCGCCGTCGACACCCCTAACCGGGATCGTGACGCCATGCTTCCCGACCCCATGTTCTTTCGCTTCACCGAAGAACGTGCGCACGGCCTTGTCCGATAGGTCGATCTCCTTCCAATCAACCAATGTCACAGCACGCAGCCCACAGGGAAGCACCGGATCGATGTCGAAAAAATCCTTCTCAATGTAGCGTTTCACCCAGTCAGGCGAATAGGTGGTCACATAGAACGGCTGACTCGGCTCCTCGTAAACCGGCCGGACGGTAAGGAAGGCCGCCGTCTCCAGGCCGTAACTTTCGACAATTGCGTTGAGAAGGTCCGTTGCGTCCGCAGGAGAGGCAACTGCTCGAATACCCTCAATCATTTCGTGAAAATTTGAATCAAATTGCGCCATCTCCAGCTTACCTCCTTGCTATCGACGTGCCTCTCCAAGCCATTCGGGCGGGCTATTTAACTAAGGTTGCTCCTCGCGGGATTCCAGCGTCTCACGACCTGTCAAAAGTGACAGGCGAAACCGCCAGTATACTCAGGTTGCAACCTGCTTTATTCCAGATTGCATGGCCACAACCCGGCGTGGAGGAAACGCCTTGGATACGCTCGTACTTTCGTCAAACGATGTGGGTCGGCAGACTAGCTCCACGCGTTCCTCGCGCCCTGCATCCCATCGGAGTTCCGGAACCACCGACCACGAGGTTTGCCGTTTCTGTGCGGAGCTGGAACAAATAGACGCTGATAGCGATGCTCTTTTTTCTTTCGCCCCTCCACCTGCGCCGGGCAACCCTGCGCAGAGCAAGCAGTTCTTCACAAAGCTGAGTGCGATTACGGCTCGCTATTTGGCGCTCGAACAGCGGCTTCGGGAAGCTCGCAGCGACATCAGGCAAGGCTACCCACAAAGCCGCTGAGTTTCGTCCATTCGGATGCCGCTGCGACCGCTGCGGCATAGCGCGCATTCAGAGTATCGATTGTCTGATGGTCATCCCAGCCCTAGCCGAAATCAAGAAAATAAGACCGTCCCGCGCCAACTCGCACCGTGGCCCTACCCCCCGGCCCATCGGGCAACCGGTCCGGATACGAGCGCCCTCCTCCCCTCTCTGGATATGAGTCAGAGACACTTGCACAGCGATCTTTGAGATAGTTTAATGCATTAATGAATCTATAGAAGTGTGAGTCATGGGAACGAGCAATCAACTTTTGGTTCGTGCACCCTCCGCGGCGTTGACGGCTGCGACCTGGGCCAGACCGCGATCTGGAAAAGCAGACGTAGCCATGTGGCGTTGTCGCCATGGCATGGCTCGTAACCGCGACCTTGAAAAAATGGGTCCTCTGCTCACCGATCCGGAAAGACGAGGCTGTCGTCCCCGGGCGTTGTGCAATCAGCGAAATGGCCGAGGTCGCCGGCGAGAGTGCTGAAAGCCGGCGTAGCCGTCACCCTCACGATGCCGATCGTCGCATCCCCCTCTACGCCCAGATCGGGCGCGAGGCTCGCAAAACCTATCGTGGCATTTGGGCCAGCACCGTCCAGATGCCTTGGCTGTACCGGAAATCCTCACCTGCGAACCCATGACCCCCGAGCACGATATGCGTTCCTTTCTTCACATCCTCCCCCTCGCCGCATCTGCGGCCTTGCTCGCCGGTTGCGCCGGGCGAGTGCCGGATGCTCCACATTCGGCACCGCGTGGCCCCGTTTCGGCCACAGAATCCTATTGGAAGCCCGATCGAGTCAGTCGCAGCCGACAGGAATATGCGCCCGACTGGGGCCGATTCCCGCCGATCATGACCCAGCGAACCGGTTACCCAACTGAAGCTCAGGCGAATAACGCCTTGCGCCGCTCACGTTGGAGCTCCGTGCCTGTGCGCACGCTCATCACGAAGGAAGGCATCAAGACGATCTCCGTTCCTGCGGAAGCCCCGGACACGATCGCTGCAGGCGTTCGCGTCTTTGCCTGCCGGCCAGGAGCGCTCAACGGCTATACCGGCCGCGTGCAACATTACGACGGCCCCGTCGTCGCCTGCGCTTCCGACCTCCTGTCTGCCGATGGTCGCGTGCTCGCCCGAGTACCCCTAAATTTCTACTATTGGCAGAAGGCTTGGCACGTCCAAGATCCGAGGCCGCCCTACAGGTCTGTGCCGTGGGCTTATCAAGAACCCTCACCCCCGAAGAGCAAGGGTTGGTTCGGCAACCGCTACTAAGCGGCGGCCGTCACACTGCCGCGTGTCGGCAAGCCGTATGCGCACAAGAACAAGGCGCGTCGCCAAGATGATCCACACAGATGGCGGCGCATGAGAGGTAGAGCTTTCGCGAGCGGCTTTTTGTGACGCTGCGGATGCGTCGTCACGCAGCGTGCCGGTGCGCTACCGCGTCTCTTTCGCGAAGACCCCAGATATGCCGAAAGGATCGAAGATTTCCGAGAGGTGACGGCCGTCTTCGGCGACTTCGAGCGTATTGCGTACGGTCCCGCAATCAGTCATGGCAGCCTTTAGCACCTCGGCCGCATCGCTCACCTCCGGCCGCAAATCATGCTTCCCATCCTGATTCTTCAGGAAGAACGGGGGCGACTGCCTCCCCACATCGTAGCTACTTCACGGTGGAGACCTACCGGTTAGGTTCTGCTCTTCTGCTGGGCGGCTCGCTTCGCACGAACACATCCAGCACTTGCGCGATATGGACCCCTGACGGGGATCCGTCGCGCACCATACCCCTCGATACCGCCGAGCGCATGGCTCCAATGACGCAGCATGCTGCGACGAGCGCTGCCACGGCATCGCCGTCGGTCTCGGTCAATAGCTGCTCCGCCAGCGCCCTCACCCCTCGCGGAATTTGATCGACATCTTCACCACCAAGCAACCAATGACGATTTTCTTCCGTCACGGCGACACCTCCCGTACTGTTCTATTTGACCATTGGCGGCCGAGCTGGCGGAGCGGATCTCCGATCGCCTTCGTCAGCACATGAGACAGCCCGATCGCGATCGCGATCGAGAGCGTTGCCGTCGCCGGAGCCCCCAGGAATTGGCCAAGGGACCAATTCGACAGTGCCAGCACCGGCAGATGAATCAGATAGAGGGCATAGGAGATGTCTCCTAAGTGGCGCAGCATCCGCCCCGGCCAGTTCACAGAATCATCCCGCAAGGTCGCCCTTGTCACGATCCACCCGCACATCAGCGCCAGCGCGGTAGTCCCCACGCCATGTGTCGCCGGCGGCAAGATCGCCAGCATGAAGCCCCCGATCGTCATCCAGAACGCCGCTTCCATGTTACCGATCGCCCGCAGATGTTCGGCCAACCGTGGCCACGCGCTTGTGCCCATGGTTGCGCCGATCGCCAGCCCGACCGCGATGGCATCGATGCGGAACGTCCAAAGCGTCCCGCCCCATGGCCGGAGCGTGAACGCCCCGACCACGAGGACGAGCCCGGCCAGCGCGACGAGCGCCCGGCGCGGTAGCAAGAACACCAGGAGCGGAGCCAGCAGATAGAATTGCATCTCTGCGGCGACCGACCAGAATGGCCCAAACGCAAAGGCGTTCCCGCATCCTATGGCGCCCCCGAAACAGGGCGCCCAATGCGCGTTCGAGATGAAGGCGAAGGCCGCCCTCGCATCTGCAGGCTTAACGCCACTTCCCGGGATCACCAGCCCGATCGAGAGGATGGTGGCGACGCACCAGGCCAGCGGCACGATCCGCATAGCACGCCTGACATAGAAGGCGGAGGCCGCCTCGAGCGCTCCGAGCTCGAGGCGCAGGCTTCGCAATGAGCGTTCCACCACCAGGCCGGAAATCACAAAGAACAAGTCGACCCCGATGCTCCATGCCGGCGCAAAAAGCAGAGCGGCGCTCGTCCCGCCTTCTCCGAAAACCGGCCCGACATGCGACAGCACCACCAGCCCGATCGCCAGCCCCCGCAATTCATCCAACCCCGATAGGCGAGCTTCCTGTTTCATCAAATAACGCTCTCGACAATCATCAGTATATTGATTTAATCATAGGGCACAAAAGCGAGGCAAGGAATGCACGAGCGCCTGACTTTTATCGCGGTGGCCGCGGGCCTTACATTGTCGCCCCACGCTTCGGCTCAGTCGCTCACGCCTGATCCGAACGCCTGGCGCGCCGTCGCCTATGCCGATCTCGAGCTGCCGATCTCGGAAGCTGTGCCCTTCGCCTCGCTTTGGGCCGACCGCCTGAAAAAGAACAACGAGGCCTACCAGGCCAAAGGCGATACGCGTTTTACGGTCGCCAACGCGCCGGCTTCCGAGAGCCACATCGTCGTGCGCAGTCCGACGAAAACCGTGGTCCTCTCGGTCCTGCACACGCTCACCGGCTGCTCGCCGATCCGCACCGATCCCGTCGGCAATGCCACGCTGAAACGGTGCCCCATGCGCTTGGCGATCTATCAGAACGGCCGATCCACGGTCGCTGACGCTGGCTTCGGCTGTTTCATCGAATATGGCCTGCAACCGAACAACGCCCGCCCCGACTTCGCGCGGAATGGCGCGATGGGTGCATATGATGTTCAGGCCAAAACCATTCGCGCCGGCATCGTCTTTCAAGACGAGATCGCCCAGGAATGCCAATTCCGGGTCCCTGTCCCGCAACCCTAGAGGAAGCAGTTCCCGCCGTGGTGTTTCCGCCAACCTCGATATTCGGAAGGAGCGCAACCATGACCGACATGGAGAACCTGACCTTGTTCAGTACCCCAGCCTCCCACACGCCATCGTCTGCGGATCAAGGCTTCCCTCACGGCGCGCGATGGCCGGCCTTGACCGCGGCTCCTGCCGGCGGTCGCGGCGGGATGGTGTTCAAGAGATTTACCACAGCTAGCCCGATAGTCTTCACGACTCTAGCCGTCCTGATCTCGCCGGTAATCGCGCAAGCGCTTGATCCGCTCGAGGCTCCACAGGGATCATATGTAGCGTCTACACACATATGTGCCGATCTCGATCAAGGCGTCGGCGCTCTCGAACTTGCCGAGTTCGACGGCGACGCAATCACCGTCGGCGCAAGCACCTGCAAGATAGCAGGCACCCGTCATGGAGACGCGTTCCAAGCCTCATGTACAGAGCCTGGCAGCAACTCCCCGGTAATCACGCCCATGAAGATTACGCGCCCATCCAGCGACGCGCTCTCCATCAATGGCACCCTCTATAATTTCTGCCCGGGCAAGTAAGATGCTGCGTCCCCTGCCAATACTCCTCTCCGCGCTCTTGGTCGTCGGACAAGCGCGTGTTGCGCAAGCGAAATCCTTTGACCAGGATGCAAATACTTGCGACCTCAATGACAAGACGACCTTGCTTTCCCTTTGCAAGAACGGAGCGGGTCTGCCGAGCTATCCGTCCACCCAAGAGATGATGGAGCGCAACCCGAACATCGCCAATATGATTGTAGACGCCGCCACCAAGTATGGCGTTGATCCCAAGCTCGCTCTTGCCGTGTCCGCTCACGAAGGCGCGATGTCAGCATGTGCCGGCTCCTTCAGTGGCGTTCTTGGACCGATGCAGCTTACGGGGGCGACCGGCCGCGCCTACGGAATGGATCGAGGCATCTTGTCCGAAAACATTGAAGGCGGCGTAATGACGCTTCGCGATGCCGTCAAATCATGCGGGGGCACGTCAGGTATTCGCTGCCTCGCCGATCGTTACAACGGCAGCACTGAAAGCCAGCGCCGTAACTGGACGAACGACGTAAACCGCCGCTATGCCGGCCTCAATTCGGCCGGCCAATCCATTCCTCAGGGATGCAGCGCGCAAGCGGTCTGCCAAATGGGACCAGGCGACTTTCCGACGCCTAACGGCGGTGACACAAAACTCGCTTCATCCGCTCCCGGTCCCGCCGGCAGCGACATCAACGTTGCCTCTGGTCAGGTCTGACCCCGTCTCCCCATTGAGGCCGGGCCTTCGGCCCGCAGCCTCTTCAATGGGAGAGATTGCGCGGCGAGAGCTTTCCAAATCCGCGTTTCAGATGGCTTGCCAACTCCTGGCATACATCATCAGGCCATTGCTCCATCCCAACGCAGTTCACTTCGGCCGCAACCAGCGACCAGTATAGCAGGTCCGCGTGTCGTCCTTCGAACAGGGCCGCCACGATGAACTGTCCGATCACCAACGTGATCGTCTCGGGCTTGCCTTTCTTCCGCAGGAATTCCGAAACCTCTTCCACCCCTGGTTTCGGGTGGCAATCGACGAACACAGCCGCTGCCCTATAGAGCGCGTCGTCTCCTGCGACTTGCCAGTTATTCGCTTGCATCGTGAACCCTCCAGCAAAGTGATGCCATCGCATCGACGCTGGCGGATTTTGTGGTGACAGTCAAAGAAATATAAAATAGATTTGCTGCCTATCGTAACAAATAAATCTACGCTCATTGTTTAGCAGCTTCTACTTTTCTCGTATGCTACAGGCTTTTCCTGCGTCCCTTTTTGGCCGGACGTAGCCGCTTCTTCTCGGAGGTTGCCCCAGCGGGGCTGGCTGCCTCTCTCAAAGAAGGTACACCACTGAACTCCGTCATCGAACGCTTCACAGCACGCGTGGCCTCAATATGGCGCGCAATCTCGTCGAAGTTGAAGCCGAACGTCTCGATGTCCCGCTTTACGCTGTCGTCGTCACCAGTCCGACCGATCAGCGTCCACACCGGCACCTTCAGATGCCGTGCCAGACGCTCAAGAGTAACGAACGTCGGGTTGCCCTTGCCCGTCCGCAACTGATAGAGCGTGCCACGTGAGAGCCCAGTGGCGTCGGCAAAACTCGCATAGTCCGCGTACTCGTTCTCGATTTGGCGAAGTCGCAGCGCGAGTAGGATCGAAAGCCAACCATCGCTGTCTTCTGTCTTGTTTTTAAAAATTGGCACGGTGCACTCCTGCCTTATTCGACCGGGATAAAGCCCATATTTTATTAAAAAGTCCAGCGGTCGGCCTGGCGCCCGAGCCGGACGAGATGATGGCGCGCTACGCCACTAAAGTGTCGCGGCATCCTTCCTATAGCCTCCAAAAAGTGAACATATAGCTTTTGGTCCCCGCTGGGTCGCCCCCATAGCGAAACTTGAAGGCGCCACAACCGCCTTGATTCAAGAGCTGGCCTCTCGAGGCGGCCTGGTAAACCTAGGTAAAGCGGCACAACTAGCGTTTTGCACAGCAGCCGATCACGCCCAAAATGAGCCGCAAGGCTTCGCCCCGCGGAGTCGGCGAGAACCCAATCTTTATCCTTTTCGAGCCCGAAACCACGCCGGGCAAATTATGCCGCACCCTGAACTGATGCCACTGAGAGCGGCACCATGTTCCAGTCAAAAACGCTTGATCGCGCCGTCCTGTCCCCCGCTGATCATTATAATGACTTTCTGTTTGGGGTATTATAATGATCAACGTCGGGAATAGGAGGAGCCATTGTCATGCTCATGAAGCTAGCGTTCACAATATTTGCCGGCGGCGTGCTCGCCTACTTCGCCCTGCCCGATCAGGAGGCTGGCCTTCGCATGCTCGGCTTTTCCACTGCTTTCTTGATCCTGTCCCTCGCCGCAGTCAGCGTCATCGCGTTTCTGACGCACAAACTCGGACGCTATCGTCTTCCCTCCTCGTTACAGGTGTCGAGCTGTGATGACGATCTTCCATTACATGACGCTGCAAAGCCCGATCGCTCGCCTTGGTCGACATCCGGCGTCAACCCCAAGGATCCGAACCTCATCTGGCAGTACCGACTCAACGATAGGCGCGTTGGCCGCTTCAAACTCTAAGAGTCCCGACCGCGCCAGGAGCTGCTCTATCGGGTTCACATCCGTCAGATTTCGGAATTGCAGGATGGAAATCTCATCCTCCGAGGCTGCCGCCGCTCCGGCAGTTTCGTCGCTGCCTGTTTTGCCCTCTTCACATCCGCCGGCCCCGTCGAATAATTCAACGGGACGACATACTTCGTTCCAGCCCGCATCCTTCATTTGTGCGATATATACACCATTGGCGAATGGGACCTGCGCACCGGGCCAGCAGGACGCTCGACCAGGATGTTTGTCCGTGGCGGGCTTGTCACTGCAGTGAGTTCCAAGAGTGCCTGGCCCAGTTCCTCATCCGCTTCCGTAAGGCGATGATGAAGACGATGATAGTCCGTCCAGGTTGGGGTCCGATATGACTCGACCCATCGTGATGGCTGCTGGACATCGCGCGTGAGTGTCCATTGCCGAGCACCGATGCGGCTTTGCGCATAGCGGCGCTTCTGCATGATTTCCAGGAATTGATCTACGTCTTCCTCGCGGATCGCGTATTCGGTGGTGACAAGCATGGGCCCGCTCCTTGGCTTCAAATCAAGCGCGACCGCCGGCGCGCAGAAGCTCCCGGAGGGCTCGAGCTCCGACGCGGAATGATTGCTGATCGGCAGTTTGAACCCAAGTGCTGCGACGGCCAGTGTTGCCAGAGCGGACCAAGCCATCGCCGAGGGCAGCGAGTAGTTTTGGACGATAACGCCCCAAACCAGCTGCCGGCGGCGATGCCTCCATAGGTGAACGCGCTATAGATTGAGATCGTTCGCCCGACGATCCAGCGGGGGCTTGCCAGTTGCACGTTCACGCCAAGTCCAGACCATGCCGTTACCCAGCCTGCGCCGCCAAGGGCAAGGCAGACCGTTGTGATTGCAAGCGAGGACGTGAGCGCAAGGGAGATCTCACATATGGCGCATGCGATGCAGGCGAGGACCAGCTGCCATTCCTGAGTAAGCGTCCGCCTGAGCGTCGGGTTCATGAGCCCGGCCGCAAGTGCGCCGGCGCCGAAGCCACCCATCATAACACCGTAACCGACCGGGCCGCTCTTCAAGATGTCGCGGGCAGCCAGCGGCATGAGCGCCAATGTGGAGGTGCTTGCAAAGCCAAAACAGGGTGCCGCGGACGATCGTCGACTTGATTTCGGAGGATATGGCCGTGAAGCGTAGCCCATCGAACACGGCGGTCATTAACGATTCGCGCGGGAGAGATGAGGTTTGGACCTTCCACTTGTTGCGCCACAAAGCTGTGAGAGGGGCAACAAAGCCCAAGGTGGTGAGCGCGAATGTGACAAGTGGTCCGAAGGCGGCCACGATAATACCGCCGAGCGCGGGGCCCGACGCTGCGGACTGTGTTGAACCCGACATTGAGCAGCGTGACCGCGGCCGGCAGTTGGCGGCGCTCCAGCATATCGCCGATCGAGGCTCGCCAGGCGGGGTCGCTGAGCGCGATGCCGCAGCCGTCGAGAAAGCTGAACGCCAGGATCATTCATGGGTCGGTAACGCCCATGGCCATGAGGATCGTCAGCATGGCGGAGGCCGCCATCATCAGGCTGCGACCGACGATCATGACCATGCGGCGGCTATAGTTGTCGGCAATGGCGCCAACGAACACCGCCAGAAAGAATGCCGGCAAGGTCGATGAGGCCTGGACCAGCGCAACCAGAACGTCCGAGCTGGAGACCGTGGCCATGAGCCAGCCAAGCGCCACCGTTTGCATCAGCCAGCCCAGGCTCGAAAGCTGCGATGCCAGAAAGATCGAACTTAAACGTCAGGTTCTTCAGCGGCGCCAGCAACCCTGTGGATGCGTTTTCGTCGGTCGAAGGCATGACGACCAGTCTCTTCTCGACAGGAGATCAAGCTCCCGTCGCGGGGCATCCGATTCCAAGTAGGTGTTTGGGTAGTTCGGGTTTGTTTTTAACGTCGCTTGTTGCCGGTCGAAAATGGACCAGCGGAGAAAATCGTGTGAACGGCACGCAGGCGGATCCCGTCCAACTTTCGATCGGCGTCACTCCCTCGAAAACGGCTGAAACGCGAGCAAAGCATGCGGCGCATGATGGAGGGCATGCTTCGCGACGCCGTCGGGACGGTCACACCTGTCGAAGCCGGAGGAATGCATCTCAGGTCGGGCTGGGAATCCCAACCGACGGCGCTCCCGTAGGCAGTGCGGCGCGACGACCATGGTGCTGATGATCGGGAGCGAAGCGCTTTTCGGCCGATCTGGCTGACCCACTCACAAAATGCTGGCGCATGAAGTTGGCAAGGCTCAGTTGGTGCGGGGTTCGCTCTGGGGACAGCAGGCTGCAAAGCCGCCGGGACCGCTAACAGCACGTGACGGTGCCTCGATTCCGATGCCTGCCCTTCATTTTTGGCAGGCGAGCCGTGAACTGGCCGTATCGTATCGTCGGTCTTGTGATTGCGGCATCGCCATTGTCCTCTTTCAGCCGGCTGACCCTCCTGACCGCCGGGCCGATGATGATTATCCCTCTGGAGAATGGCTGTGTGGGCGTGACGGTCTGAGCCGCCTTAAGGCTGGTCACCGCTTCCCAATAACTGGGCTGCGGAATGTATAGGCAACTGTGAGCTGTCGGGGCGCCTAGCCCCAAAGCCCCAAATCCGGCCATCAGGACACCATAGGTTATCGGGCCTCCCCCCAACTGATCACGGGCGACGAGAGGCAGCAGCGCCAGTATCGAGATATCGTTGATGACGACGACCGTCATAGGCCTTCTTCTGCCGCCTGCAGGAAACCGTCCAGGTTGTTGTGCTCGTAGAGCGTCAGGTCTGATTCCTCGCTTTGCCTAATATCCTTCAGCCGCAGGCCGTCAGCCAGGGCGACGAAGAGAGTTCCGGGCATTTTCCAGTCCGCCGGCATGACACGCTCGGCTCCGTCCTCGACCGCCGCCGGCAGCCAGTAATATCTGCTGTCGGCGGGGCGTATCCAAGGACGGTTTCAACATGGTCGGTCGCTTCGCGGTAGGTCGGCCATCCGTCGGAGACCCCCCATCAAATCGCGCGGCCGTATTGGTCGAACTTGACGTCCTCGACTGTCCGTCCCGCAAGGCCGCATGCGATGCAGTACAGGACGCTTTCCCGGTCCGGCCTCACGCGCTTGTCCATCTGTAAGCGTCACGAGCGTCGCACATATGCCAGCTATTGACGACCGCGCATTTTGTTAACGCTGCCGGTTTTGTGACAGATGCTGTAGAGGCCGATGACGGCGTCGGCGATATGCGCGTGGGCGGTCTTGTGTATCCGCTCCATTTGCATGCGTGAGAGTTCCGGCAAGCAGCCGTGGCCGGGTTCGCTGCCGACCAGGATCGGCCGCAGCATGTCGCGGGCATCGGACAGCAGGATCGGGGTCCATGCACCCTGAGCGGCTGCGACGCCCATCATGAACCCGACGGTCCAGTCGTAGATGATGACCTGGCCCTCGTGGTTCATGAACATCGGCTGGTAATCTTCGCGATGGCTCCGGAGGATGGACTCGACCTCGCCATAGCGTCTCAGGATGGTGTCGATGACCCGGTGTTCCGGCGTACCCGGCCGGGTCTTCGGCGCTTGTCCGGCAAAATCAGCGGAAGCCAGGCGCCCGGCTTCAGCCTGGCCGGTCCGGCGACCAGAGCGGCGATCAGCCCGTCGATAGCGCTGACCCCGACATAGCCACCATGGCCGTCCCCGCGCAGGATCTGGTCCAACTCATCGTAGCGGTAGACAGCGCTCGTCATGCCGCCGCCAGGTCCATCGCCACGGCCTCTCGTTGCGCCTTCCAGGCCCAGGGAAGCAAGCACTCGATCTCGTTGATCTTGACGGCTCCGGAGACGATGCGCTCGAGGACGTCGGAAAGATAGGTGAAGGGATCGAGCCCGTTCAGCTTGGCTGATTATGCCGACCGCCAAACTATGCCGAGTGAGCAAGTCTTTACCAACACTTTCCTCAACGTAGCGGTAGCTGAATCGGCATAGCTTAGGCTCTCTCCGTCGCAATTGACGCGAAGGAGAGGACACATGAACGCAAGTGACTATCTGCAACGCAGCACATTGTATCGGAAGCTGATCCACGGGCCGTATGGCGAGTTTGCACGCGTTTATGCGGGCAGATTGTCGGACGAAGGCTTCGGTCAGCAATGCACATGGCGATCGCTAAGCCTATTTCGTGAGCTGAGAGACTGGCATCTCGGCAACGGGCACGATCTCCAGGACTTAAGTGAAGATTATGTCGAGCGGTTTCTTGAGCACCGTTCCAGACACTGGAGCATCGATTCGGGCGCCCGATCGGCGCTCCGGCGCTTGCTTGCCGCGTTACGGCAAGAAGGTTTGATACCAACCGCCCTTCCGATTGAGCGCACGGAGCACGAGCAGATTGTTGATGTGTTCGCGGCTTACCTCACGAATGAGAGAGGGCTCGCCGCCTCGACGGTGGAAAGTCACAAGCTGCTCTCACGCCGATTTCTGCAGGAGGTCTGTCCGGCAGGCGCAGATGGGTTTGCAGCGCTCACCCCGGAGATTGTCATCGGTTATGTCGAACGACATGCTCTCGATGGCTCCGCCGACAGCGGCAAGGCGATGTGCGGGGTGGTGCGCACCATCCTGCGCTATTTGCATCTGAAGGGCTTCATTTCGGTGGCCTTGGCCGATTGTGTGCCGTCGGTCCGTCGCTGGCGGCTTGCTGGCCTGCCAACCTTCCTGCCACCACAGAAGGTTCAGTTGGTTCTCGATGCCTGCGATCGGACCACGGCGATGGGACTTCGGGACTATGCGGTTCTGATGGCGCTGGCCAAGCTGGGCTTGCGCGCCAGCGAGGTTGCGGCGCTCAGTCTTGACGATATCGATTGGCAGTCGGCCAGTGTTCTCGTCCATGGCAAGGGACGGCGGCAAGCGATGATGCCGCTACGCCGGGACGTCGGTGCGGCTATCGTCGCCTACATCCGGCATGGGCGACCGGCTTCACCGTGTCGCCGGTTATTTCTGCGAATGCTTGCTCCGCACGTCGGCTTTGCCTCAGGCTGCGCCATCACGATGATCGCGAAGGAGGCCCTCGATCGGGCGGGTATTCACGGCTATGCGCACCACGGCGCGCACCTCTTCCGCCACAGCCTTGCGACCGACCTGCTGCGGTCGGGGGCCAGCTTTGCCGAGATCGGCCAGTTGCTTCGTCACCGGAGCATCGACAGCACAAGGATCTATGCCAAGCTCGACATCGAGAAGCTGCGCGAACTGAGCCTGCCCTGGCCGGGAGGTGTCCAATGAGCCGTCTCCGAACAGCGCTCGGGCGCTATGTGGGCATGCGCCAGGGATTGGGATACAAGTATCATGGCCCCGCTCGACGGTTGTCGGATTTCGTCACCTTCATGGAGGCTCGCGGCGCCGAGACCGTCACCACGGCGTTGGCAATGAAGTGGGTGACGTTGATCGGCCGACAACCGAGTTGGTCCATCCGTCTAACCGATGTGCGCTGCTTCGCTCAGCACCTCGCTCATTTCGACCCCATGACGGAAGTGCCACCTCAAGACGCTGTGCCGCCGGCGCGGCGGGCAAAGCCCTACATCTATACCGATGCTGAGATCACGGCGCTTCTGGCGGCGGCACTATCGCTGCCGCCGGCCAACGCCCTGCGTCGCTGGACATATCATTGCCTGTTCGGATTGATTGCGGTCGCCGGGCTACGCCATTCCGAAGCGCTCGACCTGCGCCGAGACGACGTCGATCTCGAGCAAGGTATCCTCACCATTCGGGAGACGAAGTTCGGCAAGTCGCGGCTGGTTCCGCTCCATGCCACGACGGTCGCCGTGCTGTCGGACTATGCCGCGCGACGCGACGCGCATCTCGTCGCGCCTCGTAGCCCCTATTTCTTTGTCGCCGAGCGGGGCGGCAGATTGCTGCACCAATACGTGCACCGGGTGTTCTGGCAGTTGTCGCGACAGATAGGTCTGCGGCAGCGGGGGCAGCGCAATGGTCCGCGGATTCACGATCTTCGTCACCGTTTCGCCGTCCAAGCCCTGACCAACTGGTATCGTGCGGGCGAAGATGTCGAGCGGGAACTGCCGGTCCTCTCGACCTTTCTCGGCCACGCCAATGTTCGCGACACCTACTGGTATCTATCCGCCGCGCCGGAGCTGATGACCCATGCCGCGCGACTGCTGGATGAGCGGTGGGAGGTTCGCTCATGAGTGCCTCGAACGATCTGGCCGTGCTGATCGAGCGGTGGTTCACCGATCGCCTCATGCGACATCGAGGCGTAAGCTCCAACACCATCGCCTCCTATCGCGACACCTTCCGGCTCCTGTTTGCATTCGCGCAGACACGCCTTGGCAGGCCTCCGTCGCAGTTGACACTGCGGGATTTGGACGCGCCTTTCATCGGCGCATTCCTGGAGGACCTCGAGATACTGCGATCCGCCTCAGTGAGGACCCGGAATCTCCGCCTCACAGCCATTCGGTCTTTCTTCAGATATGCGTCGTTCGAGGAGCCGGCCCATAGCGCCCAAATTCAACGCGTGCTCGCGATCCCGAGCAAGCGATGCGACAAGCGACAGCTTCAGTTTCTCACCAGGCCCGAGATTGAAGCGTCCTGGCCTGTCCGGATCGCAGCACATGGCTGGGACGGCGGGATCACACTCTGCTGTTGCTGGCCGCGCAAACGGGCTTGCGGGTCTCGGAGATCATCGATCTCGACCGGGACTCGGTGATGCTGGGGCACGGTGCCCACGTGCGATGCGTTGGCAAGGGCCGCAAGGAGCGAAGTACGCCGCTCACCAAGGTTGCACAGCAAGCCCTTCGGGGCTGGCTCAACGAGCCCAGGAAGCGGGGCGCAATGGCTCTCTTTCCGAACACGCACGGCGGCAAGCTGAGCGCCGACGGCGTGCAGGCGCTGCTGAACAAATATGTCGCCAAGGCTCGCGAACACTGCGTCACCCTCCGCTCAAAGCGGGTGTCGCCCCATGTTTTGAGGCACAGCGCTGCCATGGAGCTGCTGCAGGCGGGCGTCGATTGTTCGGTCATCGCCCTATGGCTGGGCCATGAGGCGATGGAAACGACACTGACCTATCTTCCACGCACATCTTGAGCTGAAGGAATCCGCACTTGCCAAGCTGAAGCCATACGAACGCGCAAAGGCCGAACGATTTCGACCAAACGACCGGCTTCTTGAGTTCCTGAACGCCCTTTGAGCATGAGAACTATGCCGAGTGTCAACGACCATTTCTTGGTCGAAATGGCGGGCAAAGCGCTTCATACCGTCATGATCGGAAGAGGCGCTCGGCATAGTGGTCGGCATAAACCGCGTTGGACTAACCCGCTCCGCGATCGCGGAGCGGCAAGGAGGGTGAGTGCCGACAGCATGATCTGATCGCGTCGTCTGTCGCGCTGGTCATGTGTCCACAACAAGCTCCGACTGCGTCAGCATGGAGGGGCTGCTTGCAGCCTATTCCATCGGACAAAGGAGCTTGTCATGACCCAACTTCGCCAGCGCATGAGCGAGGCCATGGAGGTGCGCAACCTCGCGCTCAACACCCAACTCTCCTATCTTCAGCAGGTGTCGCTGTTTGCGCGTCACTTCGGCAAGTCGCCGGACTTGCTCGGGCGCGAGGATATTCGGACCTATCAGGTCTATCTGACCAACGAGAAGAAGCTGTCGCCCGGCTCGATCCACACCGCCATTGCGGCGCTGCGCTTTCTCTACAGTGTGACGCTCGAGAGGGATTGGGCGCCTGAAGAGGTCCTGCCGCTTCCCAAGAAGCCGCAGAAGCTGCCGATCATCCTCAGTGCCGAGGAAGTTCAGCGGTTCCTCGGCTGCGTCCTCGACGTCAAACACCACGCCATCCTGACCACTTGCTATGCCGCCGGCTTGCGCATCTCGGAAGCGGTGCAACTGAAGCCCACGGGCATCGACAGCTAGAGAATGGTCATCCGCGTGGAGCAGGGCAAAGGCCAGAAGGACCGCTACGTGATGCTGTCGCCCAAGCTCTTGGAGATCCTGCGCAGCTACTGGAAGGTGCGGCGGCCAAAGGAGTGGCTCTTCCCCGGCGATCGTGCCGGCCAGCCGATCACCAGGGATGCGGTGGGACAGGCCTGCGCGAAAGCGCGCGACCGCTCCGGATTGTCCAAGCCGGTCACGCCCCATTCGCTTCGCCACGCCTTCGCCGTCCATCTGCTGGAGGCCGGCGCCGACGTGCGCACCATTCAACTGCTGCTCGGTCACCGCAGCCTCGCGACCACCGCCCATTACCTGCGGATCGCCACCAACAAGGTCTGCGCCACGTCGAGCCCCTTCGAGCTCTTGCCGAGGCCGGCGCCCACCCCGCCGCCGCCCGCCAAGCCGCAGTACTTCTGAGCTCGCGCCGATGGCCCGTTCGGGGCCGGAAGTGGCGGACATCTTCCGCCGCTACGGCGAGGCCTATCGTGTCCAGCATGACGCGTCGCTGTCGACCGCCCAGCGTCGCGTCATGACGGCGATCGAACTGTGCCGGACCGCCGCGCTCGGCGGGCATGTCGAGCAGTGCGATCACTGCGGCCACCGGCGCATCGCCTTCAACAGCTGCCGCGACAGGCATTGCCCCCGCTGCCAATCGCTGGCCCGCGCGCAATGGCTGGAGGATCGTCGCGCCGAGCTCCTCGACACGCAATACTTTCACGTCGTCTTCACGCTGCCCGGCGACATTGCCGCCATCGCCTACCAGAACAAGGCGCTCGTCTACGGCCTGCTCTTCCGCGCCGCCGCCGAGACCCTGCGCACCATCGCCGCCGATCCCAAGCACCTGGGCGCCGAGATCGGCTTCTTCGCCGTGCTGCACAGCTGGGGCCAGAACCTGCTTCATCATCCGCATCTGCACTGCGTCGTCGCCGGTGGCGGCCTGTCTGCCGACGGCGAGCGATGGATCGCCTGCAAGCCCGGCTTCTTCTTGCCGGTCCGGGTGCTCTCACGCCTGTTCCGACGATTGTTTCTGGAGCACCTGGAGAAAGCCTTCGACGCCGGCCAGTTGAAGTTCTTCTCTGGCCTGCAGCACCTGAGCGAGCGGAACGCCTTCCGGCGCTATTTGGCGCCGCTACGAAAGGCTGAGTGGGTCGTCTTTGCCAAACCGCCCTTCGCCGGACCTGCCCAGGTGCTCGACTATGTCGGGCGCTATACGCACCGCGTCGCCATCTCCAACAACCGCCTCATCGACATCGAGGATGGCGCCGTTCGTTTCCGCTGGAAGGACTATCGGCACGGCAATCGGCATAAGGTCATGACCGTTACCTCCGACGAGTTCATTCGCCGCTTCTTGTTGCACGTCCTGCCCGAGGGCTTCCATCACATCCGCTACTACGGCTTTCTCGGCAATCGCTACCGCGCGCAAAAGCTCGCCCACTGCCGCGACCTGCTCGGCATGCCGGTTCCCGAGCCGTCGGATGGCTCATCCGAAAGGGATTACCGCGACCGCTATGAGGATCTCACCGGTCATTCCCTCAGGCAATGCCCCGCCTGTCGTCAAGGCCAGATGATCATCGTCGAAATCTTCGACGGCGCCACCGGACCCCCGCCATACTGGGATACGTCATGAAAGAACCGCTCCGCTCTCGCCGTCACCGCATCGCACGAGCCGTTCGGCCGGAAAGCCGAGTCGGTCCCGCGAAGCTGCGCGCCGTCACCCCCGGCCGCTTCTGCATGCAGGGCGCGACGCCGGTCCTCACTTTGCCGCAACCGATATCCGTGCTGCTTTCGGCGCACGCGACCTCTGCAATCGCTGCGTCCACGACCGCATCCGCGCCCACGCCATGCCTGTTCATGGCCACGGCCTGGTTGAACGCCCATAGCGGCCACCCGTGCCGGCGGCTTAGTCCAACACGTTTTTAGCTCACCGTCGCGATCCGCCAACAGCGCGCTCTCGCCACCCGCCTTTCTCCGCGACGCCAAGCTAAAAACGCTCTGCCTATGCCGCGCGCGGCATAGGCAGGTGTTAACAAGAGAGGCAAGGACCGCCCAGGTCTCGCCGCCCTTCGCCGAGCCGGCGAACAGGCTGTTCTTTCTTCCAAGGCCGATCGCTCGCATGCTGCGCTCCACCACGTTCGTATCCACGCTCAGCCGCCCGTCATCCAGGAAGGCGGTGAGCCCAGCCCAGTGCGCGAGCATGTATCGAATCGCCTTGGCGAGCGAGGACTTCTGCGAGATCTCCCCAAGTGCCTTGGTGACGAGGGCGTGCAGTTCATTCATGATCGGTCGGGTTTTGGCCTGGCGGATCGCGCATCGCTGCTGTGGGGTCAGTCCGTTGATGTGCGCCTCGATCGCATAGATCTCCCGGAGCCTGGCGATGACCTCCTTCGCGGTCTCGGACTTGGTCGTCTCGAACACCGACACGAACTTGCGCCGGGCATGGGCGAGGCAGAAGACGAGCCGGATCGGTTTGCCGGTGCGGCGCGCCTTGGCGAGCGACTTGTAGGCGGCATAGCCGTCGACATGCAGCACGCCGCAGAATGCCGCGAGTTGTGTCGTGACTTCGCTTGCGCGGCGCCCCTCGGCATAGACGTAGCCGACTGCCGGCGGCGAGGGACCGCGCCAGGGACGGTGGTCGACCGCCTGCGACCAGATCTGGCAGACCTTGGTCTTGCCGCGGCCGGGATCGAGCCGCCGAAGCGGCGTCTCGTCGCAGAAGACATAATCTTGCGAGCGGATATGGCCGAGCAGACGTTCATAGAGCGGACGCAGCCACCAGGCGACACGCCCGACCCAGTTCGTCAGCGTCGCGCGATCGAGGTCAATCCCCTGGCCGGCAAACATCTGCGTCTGCCGATAGAGCGGGAGATGCCAGGCAAACTTGGCGACGGCGACATGGGCGAGCAGCGCCGTGGAGGCCATTCCTCCGATTGTCGCCCGCGCGGGCGCCGGCGCCTGCACGACGCCGGTCACACAGGCACGGCAGGCATACTTCGGCCGGATGATGCGCACAACGCGCACGATCGCGGGGATCACATCGAGCGCCTCGGAGACGTCCTCGCCGATGCGGTGGAGCTGTCCGCGGCAGCACGGGCAGTCGCTGACCTCGGGCTCGATGACGCGCTCGACGCGAGGCAGGTACTTGGGCAGGGCACCGATATTGCGCTGGGCCGGCTTGCGCGGGCTGCTCTTCTTGCGGCCCTCGGCGTCGGGCGCGACGTTGTCGTTGGCCGAGACCGCATCGGGCGAAAGATCGCCGAGATCGAGCGCGCCCTGCTCTGCCGGCAGGGCGATGATGCGCTCGGACTTCGCTCCGAAGATCAGCTTTCTGTAGGTGGCGACCTGCGCGTTCAAAGCCGCGTTCTTCTCCCGCAGCTCGAGCACGAGCTTGATCAGAAGATCGGGATTGCGGGGGAGCGAATCAGCTTCGCAGGACATGTTTAAAACTACTCGAGAACCGCCAGAAATACCAGCGAAAACAACATCGTCAGGCTACCCGCAAGGGTCTTTTGACCGGCCGTGGCGAGGCCCTCTCCCACTCCAGCCCCTCAACCAGAAGCGCCAACTGCGTCGCGCTCAGCCGCACCACGCCGTCGCGCATTGGCGGCCAGGCGAAACGGCCTGCCTCGAGCCACTTCGTGGCCAAAACCATGCCCGTGCCGTCCCACATTAAAAGCTTCAAACGGTCCTTCCGCTTCGACCGGAAAATGAAGACGTCGCCACTGTAAGGGTCCGCCTGAAGCGCCTGCGCAACCAGAGCGGCAAGCCCGTTCACGCCGCGACGGAGACGGGCTCGCGCGACAGCCAGATCCTCGGCGCACGATCGAGGTAGATCATGAGCCTCCCCGCAGCGCCCCAATCACTGCCGCGGCCAATGCGGGGGCGACGCCGCCGCGAAACGCAACACGTCGCCGCCCGAAGGTCGACCTCAATCCCGCAAGGCACCATCGGCGCGCGCGGCGCGGCCTCGGCCTCGACCTCGACCGGAATGAAACTGGGTGGCATACCCCTCGCGCGGACAACGCCAGCGGCACGGCGCCAAACCGTCAACAGGCCTCGGCTGACGCCGTTACGATCGGCCACCTCCGAGATGTTCGCGCCCGCTTCCGCGCTTTCCGCGACAATCCGCGCCTTCTCATCGTCCGACCACGCCCGCCGCTGCCGGCGGCCCGAAATCAGCTCGATCCGCCGATAGCCGCTGACCTCATCTCTGGCTTCAAACCTGGCATCAAGTCTGACTGCATCCGACATCGCAATACTCCCGTCTCAACATCGACAAGAGTATCCGTCACTCCGAGATCATACGAGGTGGGGAGATGATGACGCTTACGTCCATCTCGTACGGCGATGGCCGGGCGCACATGATACTCAAGCCCCGCCGCGGGGACGTACTGCAGCGCAATGGCTGGCGAGTCGGACATCCACAGCAGGCCGTCGCCGCCGGGCCGAAGCGCACCCTCGATCCGTTCGCATGTGCCGTGAAACAGCAGGCCCTTGGTGCTGTCTCCGCTTTCAGCCGCGGCTCGAAGCCGCTTCAAATAGCTCGCTCACCGCCCCTAGCATGGCTCCGCTTTTCGATGCGCCTAGGATAAGAAAGCCGACGAAAGCCGCAAGCCCATGGCACGGAGCGGAAGCCAAGTCCTTGCGCAGGACTCCCAGGCGGTGGTGGCGTTGAATTGGGCATTCTGGATCATTATCGCTCCTTGCCAGCCCGGTTCAAGACCGTATGTTTGCGGTTCTGTCATGCCAACGCGTGGAGTCGTCGGAAGCGGCGGCGGGAGGATGGGTTTCGATGAATGTGATCGTGGTCGGCGCAGGTATTGCTGGTCTTTCTACGGCTTGGTCGCTGGTCAACGCCGGCCACGATGTCACGATCGTCGAGCAGGGACCGATCCCCAATCCTCTCGCCGCATCGGGCGACTGCCATCGCATCATCCGCCGCGCCTATCCTGCCGGCAACGGCTACGGCCAACTGATTAGCGAAGCCTATGAGGCTTGGAGCGATCTGTGGGCCAATCTTGGCGAGGATCATCTCGATCCACGAGGTTTTCTCTGCGTATCGCGCGCGAACCTGGCGACGAGGCGGAGGAAAACCGCAAAGGATTGGAGAAGGGCGGCTTTCCGTTCGAACTGCTCGATCCGTCGGAAGCGGTCGAGCGCTGGCCATTCCTGGAGCCTGGCACCTTCCGATATGCCTATTTTTCGCCCGATGGCGGCGCACTGCATTGCCGCAGTATTGCGTCAGGGATGGCAGGATGGCTGCACGCCAATGGCGCCAATGTCTACGAACACAGCAAGGTGACGGCAATTGAGACCGAATCCGGGCATATCGTTCTTGCAAGCGGCGAGACCATGCAGGCGGACCGCATCGTCGTCACGGCGGGTGCCTGGGTGCTCAAACTATTCCCGGAACTCGGCGACGAATTGAAAACGTATCGCACTGCGCTCGCCTATGTGGAACCGCCGGCTGACCTCAAGGAGGCATGGGAAGGGCTCCAGTCATCCTCAATGTCGGCGGGACCACCGATGGCTACATAGTCCCGCCGACCCGCGGCACCGGCATGAAGTTTGGCTCCGGTCTACACAAAGTGCCGACAAGTGATGCCGATTGGAATCGCCAGCCCGTCCCGGGGGCGAGGTGATCCGCAACCTGTTCTCGCCGCCGATTGCCCGTATCACGGAATACATGGTAACCAAGGTCGTGACCTGCGCCTACACCTTCACGGCGGACGAGAAGTTCCTGGCGCACGAGTATGGCAACTGCCTGGTCATCTCGGCTTGCTCAGGTCACGGCTACAAATTCGGTGCCGCGGTCGGCAGGCGTGTGGCGGCGGCCATCGGCAATGGCGATGTCGCCGGGCTGAAGAAGTGGCTGAGGGCGGAGGTCTAAAGCAATGATGCCGGTCGGAACGCGCTTGAATCAGGTGAACCTAAAGAAGGACTGATCGCTTTATTGGGTTGCATTCGAAGGACCGGATCCTGCGCTGCCCGGGAAAGTTAATCGCCACGACATCGCCCGATTCTCGATGATGCCTTCATCTCGAAGTCTGCGGAGATTCCGTGATAGGGCACGTGAAAAAACCAGCTAGCAATCATGCGGAAAAACCGGGCGAGAGTTCCACCGGGATATGCAGTTGGATGGCGCCGACTGCCAATGCGGGCGATGTCCACTCTCGGTCCGACAGCGCAGTGTCTGGTGGTCGTCTGCACTTAAAGAGCAATGGCCCGCTACACTCAACTTTCATTTTGTGACTTCTTCGGCGTCCGCAGGCTATTTGTGGGCGGCTTCGAACGCCCGGAAAAAAGTTGCCATATGTGCGCGGAGGTTGGCATTGATGTATCCTCCCTCTTGGACAAGCAGGGTCGGCATTCCCAATTTTGCCAAACGACCTGCTGCCGCAGAAAATCCATCATGGGTCACATTTAACGCCGCTACCGGGTCGTACTTCGAAGCATCGAACCCGAGTGAAATAACTAGGGCCCCGGGCTGATAATGGGCAACAGCGGCAACCGCTCGGTCTATGGAAGCCAGCCATTCGCGATTTCGAGCGCGAAGCGGCAATGGCAGATTGAGCGTCAGGTTTTTGCCAGGCCCATCACCAGTCTCATCCGCATACCCAGTATAGTAAGGCGCCGCCACCGTTGGGTCGACATGGACGGAGCAAAACAATACGTCAGCCCTGTTCCAAAAGATTGACTGAGTGCCGTTGCCATGGTGAACATCGATATCGATGCTCGCGACCTTTCCGAACCGTTCCACCAATCGATTGGCAGCGATTGCTGCATTGTTCAGGAAACATACGCCACTCATCAAATCGGTGTAGGCGTGATGTCCAGGCGGCCTGCACAACGCGTATACAAGACCGTTGCTACCACCAAGCCGATCAGCCGCATGGATCGCCGACTGTGCGCTTGCGAAGACCGCCGGCCATGTCCCTCTTTGGATCGGACATGAGGTTGAATTGGAGTACCCCCCAAGCTCGCCAAGCAACTCCTTCGGCTTGCGGTGCATTCGGTGTGTAGGGTGGACATTAGGGATCACATCGGGACCATAGCCAGGAGTTGCCGACCACCGATCATAGACGGTCTGCAAAAACTGGACGTAGTCTGGGTGGTGTATGGCGGTTATCGGGACCAAGGAGCCGAGGGGAGCCTCGATGAGCTGGTGTCCCCCCTCAACCATTATGGATAAGAACATGTGATAGCGCTCCGCGCGATCTGGTTGGTCGATGAACTTGGCATTGCGGAAGACATGGACCGGGTCGTGCAGCGCCTGATCAGGGTGGTGAACAACGAGCATTATTAATGTTCCGGCCCAAATGTGGAGATCGCTGGTTCACGGCTTCCATCAGTCTCAGCCGAGGGGTCTTGCTCGCGTCTCTGGCGTAATCAGCAGGTGGGTCACTAGGGTTACGGCACAGATGGCCATTACGTAGGCCGAAATAGACAGCGGTCCGCCGCTTTGGTGCAGCCAAGTGGACGCCATTGGAGCTGTACCCCCGAAAATCGCAGCGCTTACGGCGTAAGGAATTCCTATTCCCGAGGTGCGGACTTCGGTTGGAAAAAGTTCTGCGAACACCGTTCCTATGACGGCGTTGTTAAGGGACACGAACAAGGTTCCGACGAGCGATACCAAGAGAAAGGTCCAAAAACCAAGGTCGCCGACAAGCGACGACAGAAGAGGATACGTGAAAAGGAAAAAACATCCCGCACTGGCGACCAAGAACGGCTTCCTACCAAACCGGTCTGAGAGACCAGCAAAGATCGGAATCGCAATACAATAGGCAGCGGTCGCGACGATGTTGCCGACGAAGCCTTCCCATCGGTCAAGTCCACCAACAAGATTAGCATAGGTCGGGAGGAAGATAAGCCAGAGATAGAACTGGACGCTGTTCAATGATAGACCCCAGCGAAGCGACTAGCCAGGAATTCTGTGAGCTTGATCTGGTCTTGGCAGATCAGTCCTTCCAGCGGCAGTCTGCCATTGACCAACAGGTCAAGCACCGAGCAGATGCCAGCCGCCGTGGTTGCTTGGATTGCGCTGATCGGCTTGCCGTTAACCACCTGAGGGTAAATTTTATTGGCATAGACCTCTTGAAATGGGCGTCCCTGCTTGTGTCCGCTGACAACTACCATAATGATGACCATGTCCTGAAGACTGGTCGGCAATGCGTACTCGAGAATATCCTTCAGCAGTTCACGCCGCTCACTTAGGCGAAGGTCGTGGAGGAGTAGCTTCATTAGGGCTGCGTGGCCTGGATAGCGGACCGTGCGATAGTTCAACGTCCGCACCTGACCCTGCAGAGCGTCGCATAGCATACCCAAGCCCCCAGATGTGTTGAAGGCTTCATAACTTACTCCATCAATCACCAATTCCTCGCACTCCTCAAGTGCCGGCACTTCGACACGCCTACCATTAACGATGACTTCGCAAGGGTTGCAATATTCATTGATAACACCAGTAGTACTCCATGTTAAATTGTAACGCAGAGCATTGACAGAATATTGCGGCAGAGCACCAACACGCAATCGTACGGAGTCGATGCAGTCGAATCCGGAAATAAGGTGACGAGCCACGATAGATATAAACCCCGGAGCGAGGCCGCATTGCGGTATCAGCGCGGTGCTGGCTGATTGAGCCAGTGTTTTGATGTGGCGGGCGCTCTCGACGTCTTCGGTCAGATCAAGATAATGAACGCCGGCGGCAACTGCGGCATCGGCGATGCGGACGGTCAGATGGTACGGGGCCGCGCTAAGCACCGCGAATTTATCCTGCAGCGCGCAAGACAGCTGATCCGGATCGTTGGCATCCAGCGTTGCTGTCTGCAAGTTGGCGCGAGCGGGAAGTGTTGCTAGCGAGGCCGTTGTTGCGTCTGCCAGCATCACCTCATATAGGCTGTCTGCGGTGAGCACATCGGCAATCGCCGTTCCGATTTTGCCTGCGCCAATGACCAGTATCTTTTTCACGGCCTACCTCTCTATCCTACGAGCGCTTCACTTTGATTCTCTTTTGCTACTTCATGCTGCGAAATCGTCTGGCTGACGCAGCAGGTTGAGCGGGCCAGCTCGCACTATGTTTGACGCTCTGCGTCTCGACGTAACAGCGATAACCAGGTCTATAGGACGAGCCTGCAATCCCTCTGTTAGCGAGATGCCCAGCCTCGATGCAGGGCAAAATCGTGACGATGAAGAGGCTGTTCCAGCTCATGACGCCTCTTTAGCCGGCGTGCATTGCCAACTCGAGTTGCAAGACGTCGAAACGAATGGTTGCGCCGGATTGCCGGCCGATACCATCTATTGTTTTTCCTACTACGTCGTAGAATTTTTCGAGAACAGTACAAGGCGTTCGTCTCTCCTCGCCTCGGTTGAATTTTCCCAACAGCAGCAAGGCGCAATTTTTGTCAGGGCGGGCGCAGAAAACCAAGGCGCCGTCACACCCGAGATCTCGTACCAAGAATGCGTCGTCGGAGGCGATGCCTGAAATCTGCTCATAAGCACGACACAGCTTCCGTCGGATTCTCGTATAATCTTCCGAGGTCTCAATCACCCCGGCCAACGATAGATATGGCAACCGTGCCGAACTCTTTAGCCAGACTTCAGTTCCGTCGGATTTAAGAAACATTTCGATATCCGCTGCTATCATGGAGATCGGACGCACCAGACATAAACAGCATCATAAAGCAACAAATTTTGAATGCGGCTTATGGGGGTAGTTTTAGGTAAAAGTCTATAATGTGTAGATGCTATAGAAGTCAATCTGTGGAAGGTTTGTTTTACAAGTATTATTAAATAGTTTATAATTTATTCATCAACGCTGCTACAATCGAAACGCGGTTCCTAAAACGGTGAGATTGTTGCCCGCATGCAAACCCAAAGGGGCATGCGCCTGCACGACCGCGCTCGAGCAGCGCCGGGAAGCGTATTTCGGGCGGCGCGTGTCACATCCGGCGCTCTCAGGGCAAAGGGCGAGCCCGCGCCATGGGCGCGGCCTCCGTCCATCCGCTCGCGATATCGGTCAGAACCAGGCTGTGAACGTAGCTACCGCGGTTGACTCTCCCGCAATGAGCGACCAGGTCCATTTCCATGCTGCCGGGCAGCAGCTCATTCCAGTCGGCAAAGGTGCGCATTTTAATGCGCCGCCGCGGCTCTGGCACAACCCTTGGCGGCTTTTCGAACAGCAGCCGCCATCAGAAACAAGCCTCTTGCCGACGGGTGGGCCATACGTTTTTGAACCCACGATCCAGGCATCCTGCGCCCGTTGGCGCGGTCACGCGCTCATGTGCGAGAAGCCAGTTCCTTCAGCAACTTGCCCACGTAGCGCTCGTCATAGGAGACGCCGGACGATCCTCGATGACACGCTGCAGATCGATGCGCCACCAGCGCACCACGCCGTCAATCGCCAGTCCGGTCCCGGCTCGGAATTTGCGCCAGTTCGGCCTTCTGTTCCGGCGACAGGCGCGGCGTGGGTCCCCATACCAGGTATCCTTCAGTCCGTCAGGGCCATCCTCGTTGAAGCGATGCACCCAGTCCCGCAGCGTCTGCCGGTCCATGCCGCCGATCCGTGCAGCATCTTCCCGGCTTCATCCCCGTCCATGACCAGCCCGCGACAATATGCGCCTGCTCTGGTTAACGTCCTTCGCGGCCTTCACCGGTCGCCGAAGCGTGGCAGCCGATAGTCCGTCCGTATCTTCACCGCTGATCCCATCACCCGAATCCTCCTCGCGACAAGGAATCACGGATCAGCGAGGCGGGAACCCCTAGAGAGTCAGGCCTCGGAACCTTTGGTATTCCTACAGAGCACCTCGTCGACGTGTGCCGCTCGTCGCCACAGTTTGCGCACGCCTCAACCTACTGCAACTCTCGCGCGCGTCCGGCGCCATTCCCTATTTCTTGTGACTTGCTGTTGCGCAGCATGACTTCTGCGACACTGAAGGTGTGCTTCCCTTGCCGGGAAGTCAGGCGAGCGTCGATGTCGGGGAAGATAAAGAACGGCAGCGAAATCCTGTCGGTCGAACCATTGTGTACGACCTGATGCGGCGTACTCTTGAATCGGTCGTCGCTCAAGGCCTGAAGCATGTCGCCCAAATTGACTACTAGACTGTCGGGCAGGCTCGGCGCCGGCGTCCAGCGCTCTTGGAACCACACCTGCAAGGAGCGCGTAGGGAGTTCCTCCTGCAGCAGTAGCGTGAAGAAGCCTGTGTCGGTATGCTTGCCGGCCACGCCGCCGCTAGCTGGATACCGGATCACCCGTTGCAGGACTGTTGGCGGGCTGAAATGGCGTTGGAACCAGCCCTGTTCCATATCGAGCAGGTCGGCAAGCGCGTTTCCGAGCTGCGGGACAACCCCCTTAAGCACAGTAGCTTGCAAAGTAAGCAGGCTTCGCGCGAAACCAGGAGCCAAGGCGTCATCCGGGAAGCGCGTGAGTCCGGCAAATGGACGCCGGTCGCCTTCGTCCTCGGTTCCGAGGTCGAACAGTTCCTTTGGATCGGGGCCGGCCTCGGGATGTAGCACCTCGCCGCGCATCGGACTGTATCCACGGGCGGTAGTAGGGTACACGTCTTGGGCGGTGGGACCATAGCGTTCCTTGACCGACTGTGGCAATTTGAAGAACCGCCGGGAAGCGTCGATCGCTTCTGCAATCTCTTCCTTGGGGATTCCGTGCTCGATAAGGTAAAAGAACCCGTACTCCTCGCAGGCCATGCGTAAGTGCTGTTGCTCTTCACGTCGCGTTGCATCGGCTGACAGTTTCGCCAGTGAGATTTGCGGTAACGTGGTCATAGTCGCTCCTCCGTTGGTGCTTTGGCCTTGTGGGCTTCTAGAAAACCTTGTAGTCTACATTGTTGCTCGTGATGTATCTGCCGTCGTCCAGGCAGAGTGCTGACACAGGAACGGTGGTATGTTGCAGAGGGCTCATCTCGTCATCCAAGGTGTGGCCGTCCGATAGCTGTTACGAGCACTCACGCTGATAAACTCCGCTCGGGCGCGTGACGCGAGCAGTTCGCGCAGCCAATCCGTCCTGACATACCCGAGCCTGAATACCTGCAGACTGTGATGTGATAGTTCGCCCTGGTGTATTTGGAGAGCGGCTCATCAAGGTCGACAATGTCTTGGACATTGCGGGAACGCGAGTTTGTCCGACCTATCGGGCCATCTCTCGTCGCGGTGGTTTCTATCAGTTAAATTAGACATGGAGCTCTCTTCACAGGTAAGACCTGTTGACGGTTGTTTATGGTATTGTATTGACCTTACCACCGCAATATACAGGGGATTTGTGTCGGATACCATATAAGATAAATTAAGAATTTTGTCGATTACTATTACAATTGATTAACTTTTATTTAGGATTTTTTACATGGAAATTGTACAATTGCTCGAACTCAGAAGCTGACGTAGAGGACATTTCCTATAATTCTCGACGAAAGCCAGTCCGACGATGTACGAAAGATCGGGCCGGAGCTCGCTCGAATTTCACGCTGACCGTACGCATGGACGCGGCCTTGACTGATCGGCGCTTCAGCGATTTCGCGTTGTGACGCTCCTGCGAGCGATCCGTCGAGGTACGAAGAACGAAGGTCAATCGGGGGCCGCGTTTATCGGGCGGAGACAGGCGCGTGGCATTTCTCTATGAGCTACAGAGGGCATTGAGGCACTCGAGCATCAATTGGCGATGCTTCGAAAGCGCCGGGGCCAGATCGCCTCAAACAGGCTGCAGGATGTCCGCACCCAAGACGGTGAGCTGGAGGGTCTGTTCCGCATGGCGAAGAAGGACGTGCTGGCTCTTGTCGGCGTCGGCAGGACTGTCGCACGACATTGCAATCCGGTCTATGCCGGAGCTTATGTCTTTGGACGCACCGCCTCGTGCACGCGCGTCAAAGACGGCCGTAAAGTCATCACCCACGGTCTTGCGCGCCGGCGCGAGGAGTGGACGGTTATAATCCGCGACCACCATGATGGCTATCTCCTGGGCGGAGTATGATCGCAGCCAGACGATTATTGCCGGCAATGCTAATATGAAGGGGGCGATGGTGTCGGGTTCGGTGCGCAACGGCAGTGCACTTCTCGTCGGCTTGCTGCGCTGCGGGTGCTGCGGCCGCAAGCTCAAGGTACTGCACCATTGGCGCCCCGATGCGCGCTATGTCTGCGGTAGCCATGTCGACCCTCGGCCGAGAAGGATGCACCGCCTTCAGCAACATGCGCATCGATGCGGCATTGTCGGCGGAAGTGCTGCGGGCGATCTAGCCGCTGGCACTCCAGGCGGCGTTGCAGTTGATTGCCGATCGCAAGCCGGCAGCGAAAGGCTGCGGCAAAGCGAGCTCGCCCACGGTGGGTCCAGCCTCATAGCAAAATCTCAATCGTACACCCGGGCGTCCGAGCTTGGGGACGAGGCGGCGTACAGACGGACTATCGGAGGATATCTCTCTGACATATCGAACCTCACCGGTGCCCGCTCTCGGCGAGAGCAACAGCATCGTCTGCCGCGTGGGTATTTCGTCGCCACCCCATCATCGTGGCTCCGCCTGAAGAACTGATCGGATGGCGTTTGCGGTCGCGTCGACATCGTCATCGCTGATGAGATAGTGAAGGACCGCGCGAACCACGCCTTCGCGAAGCGTGCCCATGCGCACATCCCGCTGCGACAGCGCCACCAAGAAGTTTGGGACCGACAGACCGTCCCTCTCAAGCCGAAAGAACACCATGTTCGTATCGATGACCGGAGACTCGAGGCGGATGCCGGGAATGTCGCCGATTTCCTCCGCCAGCAACTTCGCCCGACGGTGATCTTCGACCAGCCGGTCCACCATGGTTTCAAGCGCCACGATACCCGCACTGGCCATGAAGCCGGCTTGGCGAAGTCCACCCCCCAGAAGCTTCCGATAGCGTTTCACCCGGTCGATGAAGGGCCGTGGTCCACACACCATGGAGCCGAATGGCGCGGCAAGTCCTTTAGACAGGCTGAACATGATCGAGTCAAAGGCCTCCGCGATTTCCGCCGGCGGTTTCGTCGAGGCTATCGCCGCATTGAAGATGCGGGCGCCATCCAGATGCAGTGGCAGGCCGTGCTCGTCGGCAAGCTCGCGCACTTCCTTAATATAGGACGCGGGCAAGACACGCCCGCCACGTTGACAGTGCGGATTCTCCAGCACGATGACGCCCGGCGGCGCGCATTGGTAATCGCTCTTGTCGCGGATCGCCGACCGCAAATTATCCAGGGACAGCCGTCCGTCGGCTTCCGTCGGCACGGGGTGCAGGACGAGACCCCCCACCACCGAAACGCTGCCGGCTTCGAAGTCGTAGAGATCAGAGCGATCGCCGACGATCACCTCGTGGCCGCGGGGACAATGCGCGAGCAACGCAGCAAGGTTCCCTTGGCATCCGCTCGATAGGAAAGCGGCGTCCTCCTTGCCGAGCATTTCCGCCGCCAACGCTTCTAGCCGGTTTAACGTTGGGTCTTCATCGTAACCAGCGTCACCCACTTCGGCGACAAACATCGCCTGGCGCATCTCTTGGGTGGGAAGGGTGACGGTGTCGCTCAGTAGATCTATCATAGTTCTCTTCCTAGCGTCACGTGTTGATAACTGTCCTGTCCTGACGCACCTTTGACGTCGTTCGGCAACCCAGCAACCGTCCAAGCGAGATGGTTTCTGCGGCTCTTGCGGACAAGCCACAGCGACCTCGCAAGGCGGACTTTCGACGCCACAAAGGTGGCATATCAAGGCGAAAGTCTTGCGCCAAAATGCGCCTGCGCTTGAACGTCTGCCGCGCAAATTGGCGCGGTTTGAAATAGAGACAGTTGGATACATTGCACTTGTTCGGCCTGTCTCCTGAAGGCCGGCGCCTAAGCCTTACAGAACCAGAATTGCAGTTCCACTTCCGGGATTGCAACAGAGTGCGCGTAAATGTGTGGAATGGTGAAGATTCCCAGCCAACTGGGCATCCCCCGATGTACGACCTATCGACGAAGACGTCCCAACATAGACTTCTTCAGGCAAGTGGGTGTCTATCGATGAGTTCTTTCACCCTTTGTTTCCGTCGCATCTCGGCGTCCGCCCAGCGCTCCCGTATGTCCTCGCATTTATGCTGCAGGTCCCCAAACAGCGTTTTTGCTACAGTAATCTGGTCGTCGGTTGATCTTTTTCCCGGCCCTCCTCCGAACCGCAGAGCGTCCCTGCACTCTTCAAGACTCGACGGCAACACATCCGCGAGGTGGCTAGCCAGTTCGCTTCGGCGCTGTGTTGCGCAGCTATCCTGAGATAGTCGCTGCGCGATCTCGCCAATTTGTGTGTGGGCCTCCCTGAAAGGGATGCCTCGGGACGCCATCCGTTCGGCGGCGATGGCCGTCATTGATGACCCGTCTTCCAGATGTTCGCGCATAGACCTGATGTTGAACGACATGTACTTCACGATAAGCGATGTGAGGATGACGGCCCTCTTCACGGCCTCCTCTGAAAGCCTGAGAGGAGAGCAGCCGTAGTTGCTTGCTTCAATCGAGTTGCTGAACGGTGCTTTGCAGGTAGCCGTTGCCGCAGAAACGTATGCGCCGATTACGGTGCTTGCCGACCCTTTTATGTGTTCAAGTAGAAACGGGTTCTTCTTTTGCGGCAGCATGGACGAGCCGCCGGCAAGAATTCGAGGAATGTCGATGAGAGCGAACTCACGAGTCGTCCAAACCTGCAGGTCCTGCGCTACCCGGCTGAGCAAGATTGAAACGCCAGCAAAGATTGAAAGGCCTTGCAGATCATGATCGCGGCTTGCGACCCCATCAAGTGAGTTGAATGTCGGGAGTTCGAATCCCAAAAGTTTTGCGGTCTTCAGGGGATCTATAGGCATGCTGGTGCCTCCGCCGGCGCCAGCTCCCATAGGGCAGTTCCTGATGTCTTCCAGGAGGCAATGGAGGCGCTGACGCTCGCGCCCCAGAGCGAAGAAAACGCTGAGCAGCCAGTGCCCTGGCGACCCAGGGAGTGCGATCTGGTATTGACTATACAGCGGAGTCACAAGCCTCGATGCTTCTTCCACTCGCTGGAGTATCGCATCTTGTAGAATCCCCATTTCTTGAGACATGGACCACGCTGCTTCCCGAAGGGCCAGAAGAGAAATGGTCGCGTTTAAGTCGTTGCGGGATCTCGAAAGGTGCAGCCAACCAGCCAGTTCCGGGCCAGCTCTCGCGGCAAGTTCGGCCTCATACGCAAGATAGAGGCCACGCGGAGCATCGCGGCCCTCCAAAGACTGAAATCCCTCTTCCTGGAGGTCCAAGATATGCTTTAGAAGATTGGCAGCGACGACCTGGCTAATCAAGCCCTGGTCCGCAAGCATCACCAGATGTGCTTCGTCTATGGCCGCCTGGTGCTGCAGAAGGCGGCCATCGCGCGAGATTTCTATAGCCGGAGCGAGCAACTTCATCGCTTCGGGATGTAGGTTCCACCCGCCCTCGCTTGACCCAGCGACTTGCGTGTTGGCCGTTTCGCCAGCCGCATCGAAATCGATTACAAGGGAATCGATCATCCGTTGAGCTGCCCCGGCGGCGGCATTCACTTCATCAGCGACGCCTATGGCGTAAGCTACGCGGTCTCGAAAGTCGCCACTGATTTGAACGTCCTCCCCCTCAGATTTTAGTAGCCCGGCCTCTGGCACAGTCGGTTCTGGATTTTGAGAAAAGCCCAGGCGTTTGATCTTCCCGGACGTGTGAGCAAGTCGGAAGCGGATGGCTCCCGCCCTCGCGCTCGCTCGTGGAGGCGAGAACCCTTCTCCCGCGTAAAGTCTAATCACCATGTCAAGGATTGACGTTCCCAGGGCGTGGGAGAGCATGACTGGAATCATCCCTCCAGCCAGTCTGGGATTGACCTCGATGATGATGGGGCCCGACTCCGTTATCACGAACTCTACATGAGCCGGTCCGAACTCCAAGCCCAGAGCCGAGACTGCGCCCGCGGCAAAAGAAGCCAGTGCTTTGGAGGATGGCTCCCGAAGCGGGGCCGGGAAGTCGTGCCCCACCTCGACGAAGCAGGGAGGCGGCCCTTTGTGCTTGGCAAGAATTCCAAGACAATGCAGCCTCCCGTCGTACGCAATTATCTCTGCAGAGTATTCCTTGCCTTTGACATATTGCTGGATGAGGATGTCGGGACTGGGCAGATCTACTTGATCAAGCAGTGCGCCCCTTGCGCTCTCAAACGCCTTGATGGCGGCTGTGGCACTATCGCATAACCTCACGCCGCTACTACCACTACCAGACACCGGTTTGACGACCACCGGCAGAGTAGCTTGGGCAAGAATATTCTCGACATCGCTGACCGAAGTGGCCAGCCCTGTTTCAGGGATCGGGATCGATTGTCGCTGCAACTCGGCCGCTTGCTTCCATTTGTTCCGGCATGTGGCTATAGCCTTCCAATTGGCTGCTGGTAGCCCCATCTTCGTCGCGGCACTTGACGCTGCTTCCACAAAATAATCTGACGATGAGTATATACCTGCCAGGCCTCTTAACTTGGCGGCGACCCCGACGAGTTCGTCCAGACTGCGCGTTTCAGCTTCGATCACTTGGGCGACCGAGTCCTCAAGAAACCGATAGCGCGCGGGGTTGCGCGTAACCAGGTACGTCTCAAAGCCCAGGAGTCGAGCCCGCTTCATCAGTAGTTCGCCGGTGCCAGTCGTGTTGCTTTCCACGAAAAGGAAGCTACCTCTGTTCATCAAACTTCCTCCAAAAGGGTCAGGACAGCTTCCCGGCTTTTCCGCTTCCAAAGATATCGGTTCCATGGCGGGAGAGCGGTCCAAGGGTGATTTTCGGTCGCCGGCGCGTCCAGCAGAACACCTTCATTTAGACATCCGTTCTGCTTCAGCCACTCGTGGTCGTAAACGGCTTCAACGTAGCGGTGGCCTTCATCGGGGCATATGACGACTACGTTCTCTCCTGGATACTGCCTAGCGCGCCATCGCCCAACGATGTAGCTCGCTCCGGAGGTCGGACCGGCGAAAACGGCGTGCCGCTCGTGGAGGGTTCGCGTTGCAGCAAATGCGAGCGGAGCCGAGACGAAATGCACCTCGTCATACAGTTCATGCTTCACGTTTTTGGGGACAAGACTGTTCCCCAGCCCCCGCAGTTTCCGTTCGCCGTCCTGTTGGCCAAAAATGACGCTGTTGAAAGTGTCCACTCCAATCAGCCGCGCGCCAGGAGCTTTTTGGCGGAGGCGCTCCATCGTTCCGCAAGTAGAGCCACCTGACCCCACAGAACCGACCAAAGTTACGTCGGCGTCCAACATCCCCGATATCTGATCGGCGAAGAGCTTATAGGCTGCGGGGTTGTCCGGTGTTTCGTATTGCCGGGGCCAGAAACAGGAGTGGCCCAACTGTCTCATCCTAGCGTGTAATGCGTCAAGGCGGCTTCTTTGATAGCCACCCTGCTTCGCCTTTTCAGTTATTATGAAGACTTCGGCTCCTAAGGAGTTCAACCTGTTTTCCAGGCCTTTGTCCATCACTGGGTCTGTGAAGATTTCGAGCTCGAATCCGCGTTCCCGGCAAACTACGGCCAAACCCAGTGCGAAGGTTCCGCTTGAGGTCTCGAGAACTTTCATGCCGTGCATCAAAGTCCCTCGAGCCAGCGCTTGCTCAATGATGTGCTTCGCAGGGAGAAGCTTCATGAACGCGAACTGTGCAAGATAAAGGTTTGTCTCACACCTAATAATGCTGGGGAGAGCATAGGCATCAGAATAACCGGAGAATGGTAGGCGTTTGCTAACAACGTCCATATTGCTTACCTCACCGGCAGCCAGTCATGGTCATGTATAATTTTGGCGATTTGTCGAACGCCAATACATGGGCGAGCACTGACCGAAGCTTTAGTGGAAAGTCAGCCGCGATTCGATCAAGTATGATTCCAATCATTGTGCCGCTGTGCGCGACTATGACCCCGAGAGCGTCAGTGGCCTCGGATGCTTTCAGCATCGAGTTCAGATGCTCCTTTGGAGCCCGCTCCTGATGCAGGACCGCGCTGGCCGTAGCTATCCTGCCTATCGTGGCCGTGTCACCCTGGGGAATTGCCATGCGTGCGCGGTCGAGTAATTGTTGATATTCTGCTCTGTGACTGGCGGAGATTTCACCTCGCCGTTGATCATAGTCGACGGTTTCGACCGTCCCTCCTTCATCGATACCAACGATTGCAAGCGGCGGCATTTGCCCGAGAAAGGACAGAAGAGTGCATGCTCGCTGTTGATATGCGACCACACCGGGGTACATCACCCCGTCGGATGGCTCAATCTCCGCCATTAGCTTCTCGATCAACGATGTCGGGACTATACGCTTGAAGCAGTAAGCGATTGACCGTGCAGTCGCGACAAGATCCGCAGACGAACTCGCCAGCCCTTTGCCTTCCGGAATCTCAGATTGCAAAAGAAGCATTCCTCCTGAGGCGTCGAGCGCAATCACGAGATTCTCAGCTAGTTGTTTTGCTTTGACTTTATGCGGCGGGAAAACAGTTACAGATCGTGTGCCCTCAATCGGAATGAAGTGAGCACGCGCAAAGAGCGCGATCGGCATCGTGACCAAGAAGTGAAGGTCCAAGGGGAGGGAGCCAACCGGCAATTGACCTTGCAATAGTTCGCCGAAGGTGCCGCAACAGACGGCCTCGCCGTGGCCAGGATTCTGTCCTGCCTGCTCTCCATGCTCAACGCTAATGTCAACCGCATCTTCGCCATCGAATGCCTGGAAACATACGTGTTGCCTCCACAGTTCGTCGGCGGCCGCTTCCTTTAGAAGTCCTGTGCTAAGGCTCGCCCCGCTTCCTGAGTGGCCGGTGGAATAGGTGGGGTGCTGGATCGGCATTTTCACCTCCCTTCAGGTGCGCTGATATGTGATTTGACTGCCTGGAGGTAGATGGAACATGGAACCTCTGCGTATTAATTGAGCGCCTGCCTGTCCAAGCTCTGAGGCGAACGTAGCACTGTAGGAGTTTCGCGGTTGCAAAGATTTCATGAAGTTACTTGTAAAATCTGTTGCTTTATGATTGCCCGTGAGATGGAGCATCTAAGGACAATCCGTTGGCCCCTGCGCGGACGGTTAGCACCTAGGCGAGAATGACGTCCGCTTGGTAGGGCTGAATGAACAAAACCACTGTATCAGTTGGAGCAGGCACCATCGATGTTGCGAGAGCCGGAAGGCGCAGAGAAGGGTGACGGCCGCAACCGCATGCTGGGTTTGCGAGGCAACGAACTACGGTGGTCTGCACGGCGATCGACCGTACTCGTCGGCGTTATGTGGGCTGTGGCCAGAGAAGCGCGCCCCGCCCACCTGCCTTCATCCAGGCAGTCATTGCGGCGCCGCTAGAACCGGCGGCGAAGCGCCCACCAAACAGCGGAAATAGAAAGGGGAGCGCGACGCTGAAGTGACCGAGCTTGAGATCGACGGCATCGCCATGCGCGTGCGCCGTGGCGCCGTCGACGCCAGGACGGTGACGGCGGTGACCGACCGCTTCGAAACGGCCGAGCGTCTTGATATCGAGATGGATGAGTTCGCCTGGATGCGCCCTCTCGTAGCGGCGCACCGCTCGGCCGGCTCGATATCCTCCAGCCGCGACAGGCCAGCGCACCCGGCTGGCGGTGGCCGGCGAGACGCCGACGGCAACCGCGATGTGCTGGCCGGTCAGGCGCTGGCGCCGCAGCGCGACAATGCGCTCGACAGTGGCCGCGCCTCGGTTAGACGATAAAGCTTCTTGGAGCGCGAAGAGCGATCGGCCATACCTGCGCGGCCATCAGCCTTGAACCGCTCCACCCAACGCGCCATGATCTTGGCCGACACACCATAAGTCTGCGCCGGAAGGGCTTGGGAAAGATGTCCCTTCGATCACCGAAAGAGCCATCTCCTCTCGACACAACGGTGTCAAACGGGCGGTCTTGTGTATGTTCATTCGGACGCTCCGGTGAGTACTGAAGCCTGGTAATTCCAGTCTCCTCGGTTCGGTCCGGATGGACAACCTCTGAAAGCTTACACCTAGGCACGTCGAGAATGCCCGATTACGCTAGATCATTACGGAACTGCAACGTCACCGCCGCGATCGAAGAGCCGAGACGCTGAGCTTCTCCTCGGCCTAGAGAAGGCTGAACCGGTCGGGGCGGCTGGCGAGGAGAATAGGCCGCTCCGGCCGAGCACCAGGCGCGCGGCCAAGCGCCGGGCCACGGAAGCGCACTGCGGTCGCACCTCCACGAGTCGAGATGGGTCGTCGACATCGAGGATCATGCCTACCGTTGCCATAACGACCTGCACGGCGGGTCGTCAGCCAAGGGCTCGACATCTTGCCGGCACAACTACGCGTGATCGTCGTGCACCGGTCCGGATACCTCCCGCGCCTGCGACGTGCAGCCTTCCGCTCGGGCGCGGCTCATCGAAGGCGCCTTGCCAACCGAGGGCCCGGATCTGTGCCTGGCGATAGGGCGGCAGATGATCTGCATAGTTGGAACCAAAACCAGGGTAGCCGTGGCCCGTCATGACGCCGTTTACTTCATCATTTTCGGATGACCGCCTCTTCACCAGGCAAGCTGTGAGTGCAGCGCTCTATCAACAGCGCCGCAGCGTACCGAGCGGCTCGCTTGTCAACTGTTAACTCAGGAGACGCATATTTTTTAAGCCCGCGAATTCCGAACTGCGTCCATCGTAAAATGTTAAGTACGTATTATCGCCTGCAATAATTCCTTTGCACTTTGATGTGTTCTACATATAAATCGATAGCAAGATTTAATATTCGATTCCTTTACCCCAAGAGAGTTAACATGTACATCTCGTCATATTGCTAACGGTACTGAAGGAAGTCATTCGTCGACTAGAGTCTTTGAGGAAGCGCCGCACACGTTCTCACAGCGCTGAACAAATCGAATTCTTTGGTAGTGGCAGCATGGCGCGATCGATGATCGCTAAGCTTTTGGAAGCCGAGCATCAAATAGACACTACAACATCGCGCCCTCGGCCGCGAAGGACCTGGCCAATGAGACAGAGAGGGCTGTGCCGCATCCGATCCGCCCCCTAATGGAGGAACTCTCATGAAAATCGCCGATCAACTGTCCGCACTGGACCAAACCGCACCAAAGAAGACTTCCCATGTACTCGACACGGATGTCGGTTATTTAGCCCAGTATCGCGATCAGGCTGATACCTACGATCTCGATGTTGGCCGTCGGGGGTACTGCGGGCCGATGATCGTGGCGGAACTGGCGGGCGCCATTCAGACGGCCTATTTGGCCAAGGAGCGAGCAGTCATTACAATCCTAGACGCCGGCTGCGGAACGGGCCTCGTCGGTCAGCAGCTAAAACGCCTTGGCTTCCAGTTGATCGACGGGTTCGATCTCTTCGAGGAGATGGCCGAAAAGGCCCGGCAGACCCATATCTACCGCCATGTCCAGGGCGATGTCGACCTGAACGGTCCACTCTCGGATTACTCCAATGCGAGCTATGACATCACGGTCTGCTGTGGCGTCTTCACGCACAAACATACCCGACCGGATAGGTTGCGCGAACTAGCTCGCGTCACGCGCCCGAAGGGATTTGTCATCGTTAGCACCCGCAAGAGTTATGCGGAAGCCACGTGCTTTGACGGCGAGGTGCGGCGTTTGCAAGATGCAGACGTCCTTCTGCCGGCACATTGTCTAAGCGATGCCAGATACTACGACGAGGATGCGCATTATTGGGTTTTCCAAGTGCCCGATAACGCGAGCATACCGACGGAGTAGCGGCTATGCTACTCAGATCTCGCTGGTGAATCTGATTGTCAAGTAGGACTTCTATCGGTTGCCGGTGGCTCCGGGTTGATGTACGGCAGCGCCGTCAGTTGACTGCGGGGCGATAACAACAACTTGCCAGACGCCCTCCATTTCGGCAAAGCCGATCTATCGCCTTGATCGATTTCCCGGTCGGCCGCATTCAGTTGTTGCAACAAAATCTCCAAACTACTTCACAGAATCTTCGCAATTGGACACCGAGGGCAATGGTAAGTTCACTGTAAGTTCTGAGATCGGCCCTTAAAAGCTGAATGCGTTTTCAACTCAGAATAAAAATATGACGAACATCGGATAATGGCTAATGACAAGAAGAGCGCTCATCCTGATTGAAGGCCATACGAGAGGTAACGGTCTTCTTTATGTCCATGCAGCCCGGCGTCTTGGGCTTCATCCAATTACGCTCTCGGCTGATCCAACTCAGTACGACTACCTCTCGTCGGGGAGCTTTGAGGTAATCCGTGTTGATACAGACAATCTCGATGCACTGATCCACGAATGTTCTCGACTGCAGGGGGCGTATGACATTGCTGGCATTACTGGCTTTGCGGGCGGCGACGACGAGTCGGTCTATGCGACAGTTGGCAAGCTCTGTCGACATTTCGATCTACCGGGACCGAATCCCGCATCCGTTGAACGATGCTGCAGCAAATTCGTTCAACGCCAACTCCTCGCGGAGGCCCGCGTTCCACAACCTGCTTATCGCTTGGCAGCGAATGCGACGGAGGTAGAAAGCTTTGCTACGGAGATCGGCCTGCCGGTGATTCTCAAGCCGGCCGTAGGCGGTGGCAGCAGCGGAGTCCGATTGTGCCGCAATGTCGATGAATTAACCGAACATACGGCCTACCTACTAGGCGGAGCTCACATATGGCGGTCTTCGCCCAGGATACTGGTCGAAGAATACGCACAAGGCCCATATTATAGCACTGACATCATGGGAAATGAGGTCATTGGGATTGCCGCCGCTGAGTTTGGCCAGCCACCTCATTTCGTCTTTCGTGAGACCACCTTTCCGGCACTTCTGACCGGCGACGAGCGTAAACGTATCGCCGATGTCTCGCTGAGCTGTTTGCGAGCTCTTGGCCTTGGATGGGGCCCATCAAACATCGAATTCCGGTGGACGAAGCTTGGCCCAGTCGTCATTGAAGTTAATCCGCGTCTTAGTGGCTCGCCCGATCCTCAACTGGTTCAGGCCGCTTACGGTATCGATCTCGTCACCGAGCACATCAAGCTCGTCATCGGCGAGGAATGGGATTTGCGCAGAAGGCATTCGCACACTGCGGCCGCGCGGAAACTGATACCCGATCGCGAGGGCATACTCGATTGGATTACTGGCGATAGTCGGGCGTCTGTTGTGTCAGGTGTTGTCGAGGTAAAATTCTATGTTGAACCCAAAACACCGATCTTTAGGAAAGGCGATTACCGAGACTGTATCGGACATGTAATCGCTGCTTCACCGAACCGTGCTCGGACCGAATCGGTACTTCAGCGTGCCGTCGATTTGATCGAATGGTCGATCACGCCGTTTCCAGGAACATTCATCGGCCCTCAATCGTCCCGCACCAGTCGTGGGTGATCGCGTGAATAACAGGTCAAAAGAGTCTTTTTCTTCAACTTGCGCCGCGCATATTGCTTGCGATGGGCTTGTTGAGTGGGTGGGCGGCCAAGATGTCGCGGGCAAATAGGGCGCGATCACGCCTACAGGCGTTTGTCAATGCAACTGGTTCTGCCCTGCCCCACCTATCACAGCCCGGCGCCAATCTGGAGCGCTGGCTGAGGCGAGCCGTGCTCGGGTTGATGTGCCGACCCCGCACGATTGATTGCCCCATATACCTAGGGCCGGCGCCCTCGGACGGTGTCGGTATAGGCGTCTTGGCATGTTTTTGCCCCGTGCGGGACATGACGAGGCGCCTTTTGTAGCCGAATTGGGCGAGCAAACCAAGCGATGCAGCATGACACATGCTTCACGTGACTATAAGCCACGAGGGAAGGCAGTCAAAATCGATGCACAAGTCCAGTACGATCAAGCACAATAAGATTGGCATTCAAGTAACTCCGAAAACTATCCCCGACTTCAGTAGCGCCAATCTCGCCCACGCGGTTTACATCAGGCGGCCAGAGACGAGCGCCACTATTGCTGTAATGGGTCAGGGGAAGAAAATCCCATGAAAAGTGCGATCATTCTAGGCGCCGGCATGGTCGGTGTGGCGACAGCCATACACTTGCGACAGCGCGGCTGGTCAGTTGTGCTTCTCGACCGCAGGGAGCCAGGCCGGGAGACAAGCTACGGCAATGCGGGCATTATCCAGAGCGAAGCGTTGCGGCCGTACCCGATGTCGCATGCTTGGCGCGAGCTCGCAAATATTGCGATTGGTCGCACCAATGACGTGCGCTATCGCATTGCAGCTTTGCCGTGGCATCTTGGTCCGCTGTTGTCGTATTGGTGGCATTCATTTCCAGCACGTCACGCGCGCGCTTCGGCGGCATACGCGCAGATCATTGGCTGCGCGATTCGCGAGCATGAGGCCTTTAGCCGGCAATCCGAGGCGGACAATCTGATCCGACGCGACGGATTTCGTATACTTTATCGCGCGCAGCCGGCTCTCGAGGCCGCAGTCGCGGCCGCTGTAACTTTGCGCGAGGCCTACGGCGTGAAGTTCAGAGTCATGACATCGGCGGCTCTGAAGCAAGCCGAACCTGCGCTCGCCGATGCTGGCGTTGGCGGTGTGCACTGGCTGGAGCCGTGGACAGTATTCGACCCTGGTGGGCTGGTCTTGGCTTATGCCAATCTCTTCATGCGCTTGGGCGGACACATCGTTCGCGGCGATGCGCAAAGCCTGTCTGCAAGTGGCAGTGGCGGCTGGTCGGTTATCACCGAGGATGGCAGAATGGAGGCGGAAACAGCAGTTATTGCCCTCGGCCCGTGGTCGCCGAATTTGCTAAATCGGTTCGGTTATCGGTTTCCCATGGTGCGCAAACGCGGGTATCATCGGCATTTTGCGGGTGGCAGTCGGCTTGACCTGCCGCTGTATGATGCGGCGAATGGCTATGTCTTGGCGCCTATGACCAGAGGCGCGCGCATCACGACCGGCGCTGAGTTTGCCCCGCCAGGCGGCAAGCCGGACCTCACGCAGCTTGCGTGCGCAGAGCAAGCGGCGCGCAAACTGCTAGATGTCGGTCGGCCCGTTGAGCCAAAGCCCTGGATCGGCACAAGACCTTGTATGCCCGATATGCTGCCCGTTATAGGCGGCGCGCCGCATCACCGCGGCCTCTGGCTGCACTTCGGACATGGCCATCATGGCTTTACATTGGGACCAACAACCGGCCGCCTGATTGCCGAACTGATGAACAATGAGGCGCCGATGGTCGATCCATTCCCTTATCGGCCCGAGCGCTACCAACGGCAGACCTTGTCGGTTAATCCCGAGCTTTGATGGCGCATCATTTTTCTCGCACGAATCAAGGAAGCGCTAAAGGGTCAGGTTGTTCAAGGGGGCGCCACGACGTCAGAGGCGATCGATCCGTAGTCATGTCTAGACGGCGCCCGCTGATCAAGCGCTTGTTTTCAGCGATGGGAGGGCGCGGTCATGTCTCTGGCCTTTTGCTGCGTAATTGTGACCGCTGGCCCTGATGGCGTCCGCTAACCCTTGATACGAGCTGGAAGCTCCGACTATGCTTGCAGGCTTTCAGGATCTGTCCTCGTCTCCCAATTACGTCATTGTCACCCGCGATTTCGGCCCGCGACTTTAGCCGATGCTAATATGATGCCGGCGTGCGGCATAGTGTTCGGTTCGAACCAACTCCTGGCTTGGCAAGGCAACTGGCCGTTCGCGCGGCAGCAAGGGAAACCAACGGGACACTGGTTAAGTCTAACGCGGCCCCGTGGTTCCCGGATTCCTCGTGATCACGACCGAGCATTGCGCCACTGTATGGTTCTACTACCGCTTCCCCCTCAGCCTGCGTCTTGTCGAGCAGATGCTGCTGGAGCGCGACATTGCGGTGCCTTACGAGAGACGCGGCGCGGGCCGCGAGTTCGGCCCTGACTATGCTCTTGCGTCGCAACACGCCGTCGCGCCGCGATATCTGGCACCGGACTTCGCCATCGTGAGTGGCAAGGTGGACGTTCCCAAGCCTTCGGTTGGAGAGGCGCTTGTGGCTGATGGGCGCGGGGTGTTCATTACCCTCGCCCTATCCAGCCATGACTGATCGGCGGTTAAGGTGATCGCCGCGCCTGGAAATGGCGGTCGATACGTCCCGCAAATCAAAGCCGGTTCACTGGCGCTGGCATCGGCGGATCTGCCGTTCCTCTTCCGCGTGGATGAGCGCTACAACGGGACCCGCCAGCCGGTGCTGCAATCTTGAGCTGTGATCCATCCCGGCAATCGCTCGTGTCGCGTCGCTCAGGTTGATTTCATCGCTGACTGGACGACGGTCCACTTTTGGCAACCCGGCGTGCAACAGGTCATGTCACTTGGCATTGTCCGACGCCCGACGAATGTCGAACATGCGACATCGCCGGTCCGATCCATTAACCTGTATCTAAACGGGTTTTCCTTTGGCGCGCATATTGCATCGTGGCATAGCAAAAGCGTCACGGACCGACGACGGAGAATGCCGAATGTTAGCACAATGTTTTCTGTCGGGGCCTATGTCCGGCGACGCGAGCCCATACATTTTGCAGCGCTTTAACGGGGATTTGCCGATCGGAATACCACCGCGACGGAGAAAGGAATGACCAATATCACCGCAGCCAAGGCAGGGACTTTCAGGATCGGAGGCGAAATCGAGATCAACCGGCTTGGCTTCGGTGCCAACCGGATCACCGGCAAGGGCGTGTGGGGCGAACCGACCGACCGTGCGGAGGCGATCCGTCCGCTGAAACGATTGCCCGACCTCGGCGTGAACTTCATCGACACCGCCGATTCCTACGGCCCTGACGTTTCCGAACAACTGATCCGCGAAGCGCTGCATCCGTATTCTTCCGTGGTCGTCGCAACCAAGGGCGGCTTCGTGCGCCCCGGCCCAGACCGATGGGAACCGAACGGTCGCCCGGACTATCTGATAGCCCAGGCGAAGGGCAGCCAGAAAAGGCTGGGGGTCGAGCAGATTGCACTGTGGCAACTTCACCGCATCGATCCGAAAGTGTCCTACGACGAGCAGCTCGAGGCCGTGAAATCGCTGTTGGATGAGGGTATCATCCGCCACGCTGGGCTTAGCGAGGTAAAAGTCGAAGAGATCGAGGCAGCGCAGAAATTCTTTAAGGTAGCTACCGTCCAGAACCGCTACAATCTCGCGGACCGCGCCAGCGAGGACGTGATCGACTTTTGCACCGGTAACGATATCGGCTTCATCCCTTGGCTTCCGCTTGCGGACGGCAGACTGGCAACACCAGGTGGGTCGCTTGAGAAAGTGGCGAAACGACACCAAGCCACAACGGGGCAGATCGCGCTCGCCTGGCTGTTGCAGCGCAGCCCGGTCATGCTTCCCATCCCGGGAACTTCCAACGTCGCCCATCTGGAGGAAAACGTTGCGGCGGCCTCAATAAGGTTGACGGACGAGGAATTTGAACTCTTAAAGGCTGCGTGAAAATCTTCCTACACTAATGTCCTAATCATTCGGCACTGAAGTTCGTCACATCGTATGCTACATCGCTTCTGGAGAGGAGAAGCGATGGCGAACGCTACGGGTTGCCCGACGGCACGTCTGGTTCTTGGTAGCGAGGGCGTGACTATCTCGGACGACAAGTCCTTCGCCGGCGCGTGTCGCACGATCGATGTCGGAGCGTTGCCGGATCATCCTGCGATGCGCCGAGACGGGCATCCCCAGCCAGGTCTTCGCGGCTGAACTAGAAGTGCATGAGCACACGGTCGGCAAGTGACGGCATCGCATCCTCAAGGATCGCGCCGAGCCCCTGGACGAAGCCCGGCCCGGTAGCTCCTTCGGCCCATTCAAGAGAGGGTGCGACTTCGCGGCAGGGCTTGGCCTCGCGCTGGGCATGGAACGCAGCGTCCGCTCGATCACGGCGGCCTCCTGATCGTCGTTGATCGCCCGGGTCAGCTCGTTGGTCGCTCGGGTCAGCCAAAGCTGCCAAAGCCGTCGCGATTATCGACCCTATGCCGGGGATCGTCACTAGCGCCTGGCGATATTGAGGAAATAAGAAAATTATTACAAAAAGATTATATTCTTGATAAAAAGAAAATATCACTTGGCGGCCAGGCTTGACTGAACGAGATCATGGCACAACATACAGCGATCATCTCTCCCTGAATGAAAGCGAGGATTTCCACGACTCTTCGGCATCATCTATGCATCGACCACAATTTTGCGTGCGCGAGGGTGATTATTGCGGATGTTCTTGCTCGTGGATTGAAAGGCTCGTGGCAAATTGATCACGGTGATAGTGCTAGTAGAGCTTGATCGCATACGTCTCGATCTTGTCGAAGGGTTCAAGCGCGTGATGCAAGCCACAAAGGAGGTCACTCAATGCTACCTGGTCACGGGCAGCGCTGATTTCGTCCTTATCGTGACTGTGGATGACGTCGAAGCTTTCTACGCGTTTGTTAAGACGAAGCTAAATCCCGATCCGAACGTGCGAAAGTTTAAGAGTATGGTCGCGCTTGACCGCCTCAAGATCGAGCCACGGATCACGGGTATAGCTTTCGGCGGATTGCGCTGAAGTAATCATTCGAGCGGAGCGGGTGAGGCCAAGCTGGATCAGGTATGGCGGTACGCCGGCGCGTCCGATCGGCCAGCGCGCACAAACAATAGTTTTCGAAAATTTACTCAGAAATTGCGCCACTTCCTCCGTAGCTGCAGTTTCCGAGCGTCCTCGCTGCTGCGCATCCGTAGAGTTATCTATGCAGGAGATATTATGCAGGAGATATATTGTCGTATTCGCACCCGATTGCTGGAGCGGCAGACTGGCCGTCGCTGCCATCGAAAGGCCCGCGCATGTGGTCGGCTAACCGAGATAGCGCTGCACTGAGAACATTTCGCCAAGCGTATTGGTGATCGGCGTGCCAGAGGCCACGAGCGCCCGGCCCGGGCTCTTCGTCTCCGCGAACCGGGATTTGACATAAAGGTCCCAGGCCCGCTGGGAGCCGTTCGTATCGACGCCCTTGAGCGTGGACATGTTGGTGGCGAAGCTGAGCTTCCTGAACTCCTGGGCTTCATCGACGATGATCTGGTCGACGCCGATCTCGGAGATGGTGAGGAGGTCGTCCTTCCGGGTCACCAGCGCCTCAGCAGCGTCTCGTAGAGTTCCAGCTCGTCCTGGATTATCTGTTGCTGGAATGCCGACGGCAGGCCGATGAAGCGGAAGGCGCTGTGCGTGATGATGATGGCGTCCCAAGCGGCGGTCGCCGCCCGTGACAGGAATCTATGCCGCATGTCCTTGCTGAAGTTCGTCTAATCGGCCACGAGAATTCTCGCGGTCGGATAGAGCGCCAGAAATTCGCGGATCGCCTGCGCAAGGCCGGGGACGACGAACATGGCCTTGGCGATCAGGCCAAGCCGGCGCAGCTCGATGACGCCCGCGGCAATCGTCATGATCTTGCCGGCGCCGACGGCGTGGGCGAGGTAGGTCGAGCCGGCCAAGACGATGCGCCAGATGCCGCGCTTTCGGTGCCCATAATGAGAAAAGGCGCCTTAAAAGTTGCAGGTGATCCCCGCTGAATCGTCGAGGGGCGATGTTGTTGAAGCGGTCGTTATAGAGCCGCGCCAACCGGTCGGTCCGGCCGGGATCTGACCAGATCCAGTTCTGGAAAGCGGTCTTGACCTTCTGCAGCTTTTCCTTGGCGGCTTCCGTATCCACGATATTGAGCACGCGCTTTTCAGCATGGCCCTGCTTCAACGTATAGAATCGAAGATCTGCGGCACCCGGCTGTTCAGCGCGTCGGCCCACCCAGGCCAGCGCTTGCGGATACCATTCAGATCGGCTGAGCCCCGGCACTGTCGGAGATGTCGGCGGGGTAAGGTTGACCATCAACAGCCGCCCATCCGTATCGACGGCGATCTGGTGTGCCGCGCGCGAGAAACGATGCCCGTGGACCCTGTCGACCGTCAGCGGGATGAGTGCAACAGCACGCCGCCGTGGGATGGTGAAATAGTCGACGCCCTGTTCGGCTTGTTCAATCCGCAGCGAGCGCCTTCTTCTCAGGCGGGGGCGCCTCTCAGCGATCGCTGCAACGGCTCCGACGAGACAACCGGCGCCTTCCCAGGACGTCCACGACGACGCGCCTTGAGGTTGCCGGTTTGGCGCAGGCGATCACGTCAATCGTAGAGCCGTTGCCGGCTAATCCCGGCCTCCCTTGCCAATTCACTGATATTCTCGCCCGCTTCCATTCGCTGCAGAAGCGAGAGCTTGCCCTCTTCATTGATGATCCTTTGCAATCCCGTGAACAGTTTCCTAATCTTGCGAGAAACTGTCCGCTATTTATTTGTCTCAGTCGAGGGTGCACTCCAAGGCTGACCGGGAATTGCCGAAACACGCAGCCCGGATCTGTGAGTGCGAAGGCCGAATGGCTTAGCTACTCGACGATGATCTCAGACCCAAAACTTTCGGGGCCGGCTTCGCTTGCCCAATGGTTGGAGCCCGACAACGTTGTGACAAAGCAAACAGGCGGAAACGAACGGGAAGCCGACGAATTGGACTGACACCGTTTTTTCGAGTTGGCGCACTTCTTGCGCTTTGAACTGCTACGTTCACCCAGCAACGGAGCCCGTTCGATGTCCGTGTCAACGATTTCGCTAGAGAGTTATTCCTCGACCAGTCGCGACGGAACGGGCCTATGCAGGAGACATTATCGGCGCGTTGGAATCTCGCGTCTTCAGCAGCCAGAGTGCGCGTTCACTTAATATGTGCGCTCAGTTCTATGGAGAGCCCGCTTTTTGCACGGTTGGCGACTGCAGGCGCACATTCGTGGGCGATCGACATCCTTTCAAGCTTCTGTGCTTGCAAGGAAACCGTTTCGCGGTCGGCGGGAGCTTAGATGTATTCGGTAATGGGCAACGCAAATCAGTTTTCGAATATCACGGGATGAAGGTCAGTCAAGAACATCACTAAACCACGAGGTAGGAGAATCGAACATGTCCGATGAATTAACTTATGGTGAAATTTACGCCCCGATCTATGAAGAGTACATCACCGTGCAAGGTAAAGTCGCTGAAGTAGGCGAGACGGTCGCCTTTCTTGCGAGATATTGCAATGGAGGCAGTGCTCTCGAGCTGGGCATAGGCGACGGGCGCGTGGCGGTGCCGTTGAGCGAGCGAGGCGTTAAGGTCGACGGTATTGATAATTCATGCAGCATGTTGAAACTTCTCGCCAAGCGTACCGATCTAGTTAAGGCTTGGCAGGGAGATATTGCCCATTTCAGCTCAGAGCGACGCTACAATTTGGTATATTGCGTTTATTTTACGTTTGCGCTGCTCTTCACGCGCGAGGCGCAAATAGCTTGCCTCCGATCTGCCGCGCAGGCGCTAGACGATGAGGGGGTTTTAGTACTAGAACTCGGTGTACCAGGCTTGGATCCCCTCGTCGGCGGACAGAAAACTACAACGGCGCGGCTAGTGAATCATGAGAATACGATTCTCAATGTGTCCGTCCACGATCCCCTAACCCAGAACTTGGTTTCGACCCTCCTCTGGTTTTCTGGTACGTCCGTAAGACGTTTACCGCAACGCGTTCGCTACGTTTATCACCAAGAGCTCGATACCATGGCCGAATGCGTGGGGCTGGAGCTAACGGAGCGGTGGGGAGATTGGGCGAGAGGTGCGTTCACCGAACGATCCGAACGTCACATCTCAGTTTATCGCCGACGCAGCCCGTAGTCCAGGATCTTCCGCCGCAGCACTTTCGATGCCGTTCGAGAAGGGCCGTTCCACCTCATCAGCTTCGGGCCGATTAGGCCTGCATTAAGTGGTCGAGACGCTCGGCCACGATCCGGTCGTCCGCGCGCAATTCCCTTGTCCACGGTCGCCGGCCCTTCAGCACGCCAGATTCGTGCACTATCTGGGCGACATATTCCTCCTGTCGGTAGGCCATCACATGGATGCCAGAGACGCCCTCGACTTCCTTTACTTCGTTGATGATGTCAATGCAAAGCTGCTTGCCTTCCTTCTTCTGGTCGGCAGCGCCCTCGAGCCGTTTGATGACGGCATCGGGAATATGGACGCCGGGCACGTTGTTGCGCATCCAGCGCGCCGTATTGGCCGATGCAAGGGGTCCGACGCCGCACAGGATGAAGCACTGCTCGGTATAGCCGAGGTCACGTACACGCTGCATGTAGGTACGGAACATCGGCACGTCGAAGCAGTATTGACTCTGCGCGAACTGGGCGCCGGCGGCGATCTTCTTGCCCAGCCGGTAGGGGCGAAAATCATAGGGCGGCGCAAACGGATTAATCGCGGCGCCAAGGAAGATCTGCGGAGGTGTGGTCAGCTTGCGACCGGAAAGGAACTTGCCGTTGTCGCGCATGATGCGGATCGTTTCGAGCAGGGACATGCAGTCGAGGTCGAAAACCGGCTTTGCTCCCGGTTGGTCGCCGGCCTGTACGCCGTCGCCGGTCAGGCAGAGGATGTTGGCGATGCCCATGGCCGCGCCGCCGAGCACGTCGCCCTGGATGGCGATGCGGTTCCTGTCGCGGCAGGCGATTTGCATGATCGGCGCATAGCCCATTCGGGTCAGCAGCGCGCAGATGCCGACCGACGACACGTGGCAATTGGCGCCGGAGGCATCGACGGCGTTGATCGCGTCGACCCAGCCGTCGAAAACCTTGGCGCGGTAGTAGACATCTTCGGGATCGGCGCTGTCCGGTGGGTTGAGTTCCGTCGTCACCGCGAATTCGCCGCGCCGCAGCACCCGCTCCAGTCTGCCGCGCGAGGAGTGGCCGGGCGGAGGGTCGTACTGCAGGTCGATGCCGGCGTGGTTTTCGTCGCGGAGTCTCATAGCGCTGGTACCTGCCTTTTCCTTGGCTGCCGCGGCTTGCGCGTTGACGCGCAGCCAGGCCGAGATTTCGCGCAGCGACTGGTCGACCGGCTTCTGCACGGCCATCATCGCGTCGCCGTGGACCATGTTGCGGGGCCATTCCCACGCCTTGCCCCAGACGCAGGGCATGTCGGGGCTCGACCTCGCAAATTGTTGTTGGCGTGCACGTCGCCGCAGGGTCCGTTGCAAAGCTGCTTCTGGCAGTTCCACGAACAGGACATGCCGGTGACGACAAGATGCACTGGTCGCACGCGGTAGTGGGAAGCCCTTGACTCGCTTTTCGACGAACGTCACTGGCTTCTCGGCTCGACTGTAGCCCACTGCCTTCCGCAGCGGATGCAACAGCAGGAAAGCGTCAGCGAAGCGGGTATAGAACCATTCCAGGAAAACGCGAATACTTGACCGACCATAGCCGACCGAGTAGCGCCGGTGGACTCGCCGCTGCGGCGAGACGTCGTTCGGCTTGTAGTCAATCTTCGGCGCGGCCTTTCGCTCCAGTGTCGTCTGCGTGACAGGCCGCGGTTTCGGGTCAAGCATTTACGTGCCCCACCCCGCTTCACGAGCGCTTTCCGATCTGGTCGTCGTATTTCGCGTCGGGGTCGCGTGCGCCAATCCCGCATGGCGCACAATGTCGATCGCCTCGGTGAAGCGCAGCGGCAGCTCACGCTTGGCTCTATGGCGCCCCTTCCTGACGATCACCTGCGCGCGGGGAATGTCGCGCCAGTAGACCATGATCAGATCGGCCATTGGCGCCTCGCATCTCGTTTTCGGGTTACACACGGCGGTAGGAACGTAAATGACCTGGCTCGCAGCCGAGCTTCTCGCCGGAGGGCGTCGCCGCCGCGCCGCGATGTACGACGTTTGGTTTCGAGCGCTTCTTGCACGGCAATACGAGACTCCAAGGAGCCTCATATTGCGGATCGGATCGGACGAAACAACCTAGATAAGAATTGCGCTGCTGCGTAACTTTTAATTACGCACCATTTTCATTTCGGAATAACCTGCGGCTACGTCATTGGGTGGTTACGACTTCCACAGGCGTAAGCTCCCTGAGGAGCCAATCCCTGAACTCTCTGACAGATTGAGAAGGAGTGGCACCATGCGGCTGGCACAAGAAATACATACCCTGTTGTATACGGGGCGCTTCGAGAGCCGGAACTAAAACCCCACCTTCAAGAAACTGCTCCATCAGAGGGGGGCCGAGCAGACCCACGCCCTGCCCGTCCAGCACCGCCTGCACAAAATTCACAAAGGAGTCATATGTGCTCATTCCCGTAGGGGGGGGCTCCAACATTCCAACTTGATGGAAATATGTTGTCCAAGACGAAGTGGAATCGACCGCAGCCTCGAATTCTAGAAGCGGAACACGGCACAGATCCACCAGGGACTTGAACGGCCCGTGGGTTGCAAGGAAGGTTCTACTGCAAAGCGGACTTACCCAATTCGGCAGCAACTCCGTGTTCACCGTTCCGGGCCACGACCCGGATCCGTAACGTATCGCGATATCCACGTCCGATGCTGCCAAGTTGATGATTTCTTGGCTGGCAAGTAGACGAAAATGAACATCAGGCTTTATGCGCTTGTACTTTCCAATAATCGGCATCAGCCAGTAGGTAGAGACACCTGCGGTCGTAGATATGCTGATGAAGTTCTCCGTGTTGGCGTTCGTCAGTGTATCAATTTCATCGAAGATGGACCGAAACGCACCGGAAATTACGCGGGAAAGCCGCTTTCCAGACCGCGTCAGTTCCACATGGCTTTGCCCACGCACAAAGAGCGCTAAGCCCAGTTGGAGCTCCAGCTGCCTTACCTGCCGGGACACTGCTACACGGCTCACATTCAACTCTTTGGCCGCAGCCGTTAAACTGCTGCTTCGCGCCGCAGCCTCAAAGGCGAGCAGCGCTCTTGGTGAAGGGAAATATCGCAGCTTGCGAGCCAAGTCCTGTCTCCGAAATCATCAATCTGACGTGCAGCGTAACATCTGGTTACGCGCGGTGCTACTTTTTTTGCGTTTGAAACGGTGACATGGCGTGCAAGCGTTGATTAGCCATGAGCCAGGGGGAATTTTTGATTACGCACACACAGGGCAGGAAAATCATTGAGTGCCGAAACCTGTGGAAGATTTTTGGCAAGCGCCCCGCCGAGGCTCTGAAGGCTGCGCAAGCGGCAAACGTCTGCAAGCACGAAGTTCTCGAAAGGTTTGGCTGCGTGATCGGAGTCGCTGACGCGAGCTTTACGGTACGCGAACAAGAGGTTTTCTGCATAATGGGACTTTCCGGTTCGGGGAAGTCCACAATCGTCCGTCACATCAACCGGCTGATTGAACCAACCGCTGGGCTCGTCATCGTGTCCGGGCAGGACGTGATGTCCCTCACGGATAGGGCGTTGCGAGAACTACGCGCCCGCAAAATCGGTATGGTGTTCCAGCACGTTGCTCTCTGGCCACACAAATCGATCGCGCAGAACGTATCCTTCCCCATGGAAATACAAGGAAAAGACATGGCAACTGCGGCGGGCGCAGCAGAAGAGGCTCTTTCGCGCGTTGGATTGTCAGGTTGGGGACAACGCTATCCCGATGAACTTTCGGGAGGAATGCAGCAGCGCGTGGGTCTGGCACGAGCCATGGCGGCTGATCCCGAAATCCTTCTTATGGATGAGCCTTTTAGCGCGCTCGATCCGCTTATCCGCCGCGACCTGCAGAACGAGTTTCTGCGCCTGTCTCGGGAAACCCTGAAGACCACCGTCTTTATAACCCACGATTTGGAAGAAGCCATGCGCATCGGCCACCGCATTGCAGTTATGAAAGACGGTCGCATCGAGCAGATTGGCACCCCCGAGGACATCGTGCTGCGCCCGGAGACTGATTATGTTGCACGTTTCGTGAGTTCAATTTCCACGCTGAAGTTCCTTACGGCGTTGGAGATCTTGAGACAAGGCGAAGTAGCTGGCGACATGCCAATACGCGGTCCGCGGACTCCTCTTCCCGAGCTGCTGGCGGTGCTGACCGCGGGTGCTTCCCACGTAGTAATCCAGGATGGAGATGGGGTGCTTGGCCGGGTAGGCGCGGCGGAAGTGATTTCCGCGCTCCAAACGGATCTGAAACGAGGCTGAGACGTGGATATATTGCTCAACCCCTTCCATCATTTCACAATACCCTTTGGGTATTGGGCAGCGAATTTCATCGGTCTAGTGGTGGATAGGAGTCGCGACACTCTAATCGCTGCAAAATTTCCAGTACATGTCTTCCTCGAAGCAATTCGCGATTTTTTGTTATCAGTGCCGCCAAGTCTTGGCCTTTTGGTTGTCACGGCCGCAGGTTATCTGCTCGGCGGGGTGAGGCTCGCTGCTTTGGGGTTCTTCTGCCTGGTGGGGGTAGGGCTGATCGGGATGTGGAGCGATGCGATGATGACGTTGGCTATCGTACTCGTGGCCGTAGTGATTTCCGTCATCATCGGCTTGCCACTCGGCATTCTCGCTGCCCGCAGTGAGACGCTGTATCGGCTTATGCGCCCAGTTCTGGATCTCATGCAGGCAACTCCTTCCTTCGTTTTCCTAGTGCCCGTCGTGATGCTATTCGGAATAGGTGACGCGCCTGGCGTGATCGTAACATGTCTTTTTGCCATCGCGCCCCTTATCAGACTTACCAACCTCGGTATACGGCAAGTACGAGCGGACCTGGTGGAGGCCGCGCGGGCGTTCGGAGCAAGTGAGCTGCGAGTGCTCTATGATATCCAACTGCCACTCGCCCGGCCTACCATTCTGGCGGGCCTTAACCAGACCGTCCTGTCGTCATTGTCCATGGCGGTGGTAGCCTCGATGATTTCGGTAGCGGGGCTCGGGCGGGTAGTTCTCGAAGGAATAGGACGGCTCGATTTCGGCAGAGCGACCGTCGGTGGATTGGGCATCGTGCTGACTGCGATACTGGTGGATCGGTACGTACAGGGGCTGGGCGCGGTGCGTCCCCAGCTCGCGCGGGGGAGCGCTTGATGGACGCGTCGGCTCTCATGGACCCTTTCGCGTCAGTTCACCTGCCGCTCGCTGATATGGCCAATGACTTCATGCGTTGGTTCACGTCGAATTTGCGAGGAGTTTTCCAGGTAGCCAAGGTACCTGTCGAGTGGGGGCTTGATCTGACGGAGCATGGATTGCGCAGGGCACCCCAGACACTTGTAATCCTAAGCCTTGCCCTTTTTGCATGGCAGGTCGTGGGGCTTCGGGTGGCTGCAATAAGTGTTTGCGCGATGACCACGATTGGGCTCATCGGGGCCTGGGATGAGGCAATGACAACGCTCGCGGTGCTTATGACTGCCGTGGTTCTGGTTACCATCGTTGGACTACCGCTGGGGATACTCTGTTCGCGTTCAGAAAGACTATGGAGCGTCGTCCGGCCGAGCCTCGATTTTATGCAGACGATCCCTTCCTTCACCTATCTCGTTCCAGTCATCCTCCTCTTTGGCATCGGCAACGTGTCCGGCGTCATAATCACCGCTTTTTACAGTATGCCACCACTCGTTCGGCTAACGAACTTGGGCTTGCGGGAAGTCGATCCTCAGCTTGTCGAAGCAGCAGACGCGTTCGGCGTTCTGCCACTGAAGCGACTTTGGTCCATTGATCTGCCACTTGCCCGGCCCAGGATCATGGCAGGGATAAATCAAACAGTGATGCTTTCGCTAGCGATGAGCGTGGTGACTTCGATGATCTCGGTCGCGGGTCTTGGGCAAGTGGTACTGACCGGAATAAGTCAACTTGATCTCGGCCGCGCCATCGTCGGCGGTCTCAGCATCGTATTGATGGCGATCACGATCGATCGGATTACGCAGGGCTTTGGACTAACGCGTCGCGATCGTGGGAACAAGGACCTTTGGGAGCAGGGTCCCATTGGATGGCTCCGCGGATTGCGTAGTCAGAACTGAGTGGAACATTCAAAAAGGGAGGAAGCACAATGCGCACAAAACTGCTCTTGACGATGGCAGCTATGATACTTGCCACGCCGGCGGCTCAAGCCGAGACTGTACGGCCGATCGGCTCCGGGCAGCTCGGCCATCAAATCATCTATGATGTGATCGAGGCGGGCCTGACCCAACTCGGTTATCAGAACGGTGAGATGCTGACGGGAACCTATCCGGTAATCAACCTATCCGTTGCCCAAGGCGATGCCGACTATAGTGCGGTTTACTGGAAGCCTCTTCAAGATCAATTCTTCGCACAGGCGGGCGGCGACGACAAATTGCTGCTGGCAGGACCACTGTACACCGGGGCCATGCAAGGATATTTTATCGACAAAGCCACGGCCGATGCACATCACATCACCTTGCTCGACCAGATGAAAGATCCTGCGATCGCAGCTTTGTTCGACACCGACGGCGACGGGAAGGCCAATCTTATCGGATGCAACCCTGGTTGGGGCTGCGAGGCGGTGATCGAACACCAGCTGGACGCTTATGGCCTGCGCGACCATATCAACCACGATAAGGGTGAGTACTTCGCGCTGATAGCCAACGCCATAGAAAACTATAAGCACGGCAAACCGATTTTCTACACTGACTGGCAACCCGAGTGGACAAACGCGGTACTGGTTCCAGACAAGGACGTAGTGTTTCTCAACGTCCCCTTCTCATCCCTTCCCGGCGTAGAGAACGCTAATACTAAGTGGAAGGATGGGCGCGACCCGGGCTTCGCGTACAACGACAACTACATCCTGGTCAACAAGAAGTTCGCTGAAGCCAATCCCAAGGCTTGGACCTTTTTTAATGGATTGCGCATGCCGATAGAAGATCTGAACGCGGTGATGTACCGCATAAACTCTGGCGAGAAAAGTCCGGAGCAGATCGAAGCTATTGCTAAAGAATGGATCGCCAAACACCAGGCAGAATGGGACGCGCTGATAGCAAAGGCGAAGTCAGCCAGCTGATAGGAAGGCTCCCGCGGTTTAGCGTATGAGGTCTCCGATTTTCTTTTTTTCAAATCGGGGACCGCATGCTGAAGTCTGAGGGGCGGCAGGTTCATAGCCTGGCGCATTGACGAACTGATTGCGATGAGGGGTGGCGGCCACAACACCAGAGCCGGCGCGGCCCCCCCGAGTCTGCGAAACTCTTTCGAGTGATAGCTATGAACTGCATCGCCAAAGCAAATCCGACGGTCCATTGTCCCGGCGGGACCTTATCCACAAATGCGGTTGCTTTCCACTTGGGTGGGCGAGACCTGCGTGCGAGGCGCCCAATATGAAGATCACTGACACGGCGGCTTCGACGTCCTGGTCATCGCAGCGATGGGGATATGCCATTCGCAGCAAGGTGGGGAACATCGAAGCCCATTTCATTGTAGAAGCCGTTAAAGGCCCGTTCACGTTCGGGGCCTGTATATCCGGCTCTTCGCACAATTACGGACCCTAATGAACGCGCCCTTCAGCCCTAATGCGATGACGGCCTTTGCCCACGCCGATGACCCTGCAGAGGCAGGGCAGCTGTTACATATTGCTGTTTTGGCGCTGCCGGGATTTTCGCATCTTGCACTTCACGCCTACATCGAACCGTTGCGGATCGCGAATGCCTTGGCGAAGGAGCCACTTTTTCGATGGCAGGTTGTTGGAATGGACAGTCAGGCTGTCATCGGCGCAAATGGGCTGTCAATTTCGGTCGACGCGACCATTGAGGCGCTGAATGCCCTCGGCTCCGAAAGGGCAGGACCAAATCAGCTTGTGATCGTGGCTGGCGAGCCTGTCGATAGGCAGTCCACACCGGACCTAAACGGATTTCTGCGAACCATCGCCAGGCGTGGCGTTGCCATATCCGCTATCGGCACAGCAACGTGGCTGCTGGCCCAAGCGGGGCTGCTGGCGGACAGTCGCTGCACGATTCACTGGTCGAGGCTCGCCGCGTTCTCGGAAGTGTTCCGCAAGCCGCGTATTCGCGACTCCCTGTTCGTGAAGGATGGCCAGTATTCAACCTGTGCTGGGGAGTTGGCGGCATTCGATCTCGCTGTGGACCTTGTAGCCACCCATGCAGGAGCCTTCATCGCACAGGAAGTCTGCAGGCACGCAACAGTGGCAGGGCAGCGCTCCGGTTCGAACCGTCAGACAGGCCCCTCGGGCATTGCGTTCACTGGCGTGAGCGAAAGCCTCATCGCCGCAATCAGGATCATGGAGGAGAATATAGAGTTTCCAATCTCGATGATCGAACTCTCGGGGCGCGTCGGCGTTTCAAGACGCCAGCTCGAACGACTGTTTGCGACATGCCTGGGTGTCCCGCCCGCCAAGCACTATCTCCAGCTTAGGATCGATCACGCAAAGCGGTTGATCGAAGGCACGCGGCTGCCTATGGTCGATATAGCGTTTGCGAGCGGCTTCGTGTCGGCATCGCACTTCTCGAAATGCTTTAGAGCCATTCACCGGATTTCCCCACAGCAACTTCGATTGACTGTGCCAGCCTGGGTGGGTCGAGGCATTGGCTGATGCGTCAGCCCCGGTTTGCTGCTGTCCCGAGGCGAAATTCGGCCGATCGATACTGCCCGGCGTCACAACATTTATCGGGCCTCGCTCGAACGAGTAGGCACGCAAAGGCGCATCCGACGCCTCTGTCCAGTCGCCGCGCGGCAGCGAAGTTCGCGCGGCGCGCCCTGCCGGTGTTCCTCCCCGCCGGCAGGGTTCTTTCTTCAAAGCACTGGATGGGGGAACTGAGAACTGAGCGCGTGTGCACCGTCATCTCGATCAGCGGTGACCCTGCCCTGCGTGCCAATGCTGCGCGCCCGTAGCGGCTCGTACGTATCCCGGTGACGCCAGACCGGGGGGATACGCTCGAACCTCATATGAGGGCGGCGCAACCTTCTCGAATGCGGGCCATGCCCAAACGCAATTCGGCTTCAGAACTGGCGAAGGAAATGCGAAAGAAGCCTGGGGTCCCGAACGCCGATCCGGGGACAATTGAGACCCCGCAGTCGTGCAGAAGATACTGGCAAAGGTGTTCGTCGTCGCTCAACGTCTCACCTCTTGGTGTCAACTTTCCGAACAACGCCCGCCAATCGACGAACGCGTAAAAGGTTCCGTCGGGCTCGGTCACTTTCAGATCCGGGCAATGCGACAGCTCGGTTATCACAAGATCGCGCCGGGCCCGGTATTCACCCAAGTAGCGCCGCACAGAGTCCTGCGGCCCCCGCAAGGCCTCGGCGGCAGCCGCTTGCGCAATAGAACACGGGCAAGAGGTGGACTGGCTCAGAACCGCCTTAATCACCTTCATGAGGGGCGCCGGTCCGCCTGCATAACCGATGCGCCATCCGGTCATCGCATATGCCTTCGAGACACCGTTGATTGTGAGGATGCGGCCTTGCAAATCCGGGCGGAGCTGAGCTGGAGTGAGGAACGGCTCATCCTGGAAGATGATGTGTTCGTACATGTCGTCGACCATAAGCCAAACATGCGGATGTCGCTCGATGACCTCTAGGATCGGTTCATAATCCGACCTCCGATAGATCGCTCCGGATGGGTTGGACGGGGAATTGATGAGCAGCCAGCGGGTATTCGGAGTGATCGCCCGCTCGAGGTCCTCGGCCCGCAGTTTGAAGCCGTCCTGCGCGTGCGTCGGCAGAACCACAGCCCGCGCGCCCATCATTTCGACGATGTCGCTGTAGCTCACCCAGTAAGGTGCCGGAAGAATAACTTCGTCACCTGGATTGAGAGTCGCGAAGAAGGCGCTGAACAGCACCATTTTCGCGCCCGAGGTAACGACGATCTGGTCGTCTTCGAAGTAAATGCCGTTCTCTCTCGCGAATTTCTCCTGCACGGCAGATTTGACCGCGGGAGTGCCGTCGAGCGCGGTGTAATGCGTATCTCCAGCTCGCATTGCGCGAATAGCGGCTTCGACAATGTTGCCCGGCGTCGCGAAATCGGGCTCACCCAAGTGCATGCTCGCGATCTGCCGCCCTTGGCGTTTCAGCTCCGCAGTGGCAGCGGTCATTCGCGTAATTGCCGATGGACCTACTTTCGAAAGCGCCGGGGACGGGCGGAAGACCGGGGCCACAGAATTTGTTGCGTCAGCCATATTGATCTATGCTCCAGCTATAAGATTCGTAATATCGGCGCACTACCACAGTACCGGAACACCCAATGGGCTCGGTGACGTCGAATTCTTTAACGCAGCAGATAGCCTCTTTGAGGTCTCGTCTGTAAATCGATCATAATATACTTGGTTTTTTCGACCGATATTATGCTCTGCGCTGAAGCTTCCGCCATACTCGTTTACGACAATGTTATAGACCAGCGATCGTATTCGTCCCTCATAGTCGGGGTCGGCCGCATTGGCGCTATCACGGTCGACGACCAAATTGAAATGAACGCCCCCATCACCAATATGGCCGAACTCGCAAATTCGAACGTCCGGGAAGGCCGCTGGAAGATCGGTCCTCATTCGTTTCAGGAAGCGCATGACGTCGCCACGTTTGAACGCGATATCAAGCGCCACCAGCTTGCCAGCAGCTTTCACCCCTTCGGAAATCGCATGCCTCAAAGCCCAAAGCTCGTCCGATGGGCCGACGAGAACGTCCTCCAGTAACTCATCATTGCCATCCCAGATCTCGGACAGAATAGTCTGTAGCTGTTCGTCTATGAGAATCTCGCTTTGTTGAGCTTCCCAACTTCGAGAGATCTCGACTAAAATTGCGTATTCGGGGTACTCGCGTTGGGGAAATGGGTTCTTGAGCCGCGGCACGTGAGCCAATGCAGCTGCAATAGCATTCCCCGACATGCCCTCAAAGGCCGAGAGGCTGGGGCCGGCTCGCCTTTCAACTAGATCTAGCAGAGGAAGGACGGCGTCGAGACTTTTCGGCACTAATAGTGCTGTTGCTACTTGCTGAGGCACGGGCTCCAGATTGAGCACACATTCCGCGACGATACCAAAAACACCACAAGTACCGATAAAAAGCTGCTTCCAATCGACCCCAACATTGCTTTTGCGAAGAGATGACCCAAGCTTCACGACGGATCCCTTCTCGTCCGCGAAAACGACTGTGAGGCCCAGAGTGTTTCGCCGAACGTCTCCGTAACGGATGAAGCGCGCACCACCCGTGTTAGTCGCGATCATGCCTCCGACTAAGGGGTCGGCGCCAAGATCAATCGGGAAGAAAAGGCCGTGTTGTTCCGACCGAGCATTTAGCTCGGATAGCCGATAGCCTGCATCGAGATGAACCGACCGGTTTTCCGCATCAATCTCCAAGCGATTGCGGAGACGCTCCAGGCTAATAACTGCTTGGGTTCCGCTTGGATCGGGCGTTGACCCGGCTACAACCCCCGTGTTTGCTGATTGCGGAATGATGGGGATCGAGTTTCGAACGCAAAAGCTAACGGCAGCAGATAGTTCCGATACCGTCGCAGGCCGAAGCACGAATGCGGCTTTTCCCACATCGAACCGGGCGCCGGACTCATAGGGCAAGCAATCGTTCCCGGTAAGAACGCCGTCATTGCCCAAAAGATGCCTTAGCTGTTCAATTTGAGCTTTGTTGGTCTTTCCCATTTTTGGCGCCTTATTGCTTCCGATGCCCTGTACATTGATACATGAGCGAAACTTGGTCTTGTTAAACAAGCCCACGACTTTAACTCTGATTCAACTTATCAGCTGTTGTAAGGCAGATTTTGATAGACCGGCATCCCGGGGGCATCGGCTTTGTATATCTTGGTAGCGTCGAGACTAATTCGCCCGTCGCGCTCATAGACTCGGTCGCAGATCTCACACGCCCTAAAGTTTATGTGACTTAAGTACCTGCTCCCAAAGCGTCTTGCCGCGCGCCAGGCTCTCAATCCACTTTGAAGGAAAACGTCAAACGCCTTGGCATTGCAGTCAAACATCGCAGGGCACATGTTTATATAACCCTGTCGGGAACTTAAGGTCGCTTCAATATCCAAGATTCACATTGTAGACGGGATGAGGAGGACGACCCGTCTCCATCTTGATGATGTTTTCAGCTATACGCTTGGCCCCGTACTTGACATTTGTCGGGGCGGCAGCATGTGGCGTTATAACTACGGAAGGATGACTCCAGTAGGGGCTGAGCGATGGCAAAGGTTCCTCGCGAAAAACGTCCAGCACCGCTCCCGCCAGGTGCCCTTCATCAAGGAGTTTCACCAGATCGTCATCGACGACCGCCTCGCCTCGCCCCATATTGATGAGAAAGGCGCCCTTCGGCATCAGTCTCAAGCGCGCATCATTCAACAGGTTCGCGGTTTCTGGAGTAGGAGGCAGCACGGAAATGAGGATTTCGCTCCGCCTCAACAGTTGAGTGAGGCCCTCCTCGCCAACGAAGCAGGATACACCTTCGATATCCTTCTTTGAGCGGCTCCACCCGCCAACGTCAAAGTGCGCATCCCGGAGCATCTCGGCAAGTTTCCCTCCAATTTCGCCGAGACCGAGAACACCGACTTTTCGATCCTCGTTGGCTGGATAGGGATGCCGCTTCCAGAGCTTTGATTGCTTCTGTCGCAGATAATGATCGAACCCCCTGTGAAAATGTAAGGTCCAATGCAGAGCATACAGCGACATGTCTAAACTGAGCGCATCGTCGGTGAGGCGGACGATGGGAATGTCTCGCGGCACGTGCGGGTCGCGCAGGATATGCGAAACGCCAGCTCCAATGGAAAATATTGCCTTGATGTTGGGGTATTTCTCAATCTCTCCGATAGGAGGCATCCAAGTCATAATGTAGTCAACCTCGCCGCGATTCCCCACGTCGGGAAACACACGAAAGTCAATATCTCCGACCAACTCTTCCATGAAGAATTTCCACTCCCGCGCGTTTCCCTGCTCCCAGAGAAATAATACGCAAGGCTTGGCCGACTGTGCGCTCAGACCGGATGTCATTTTATCGCTCATTAATCTCTACCAGATCTATGCCAGACGCTTTCAGTGACTCGATCGTCGACTGAATGTGCGAGTTCATTTCGGCAACCGCGATTGTTGATTGCCGTCGCCTAATTGCGTTGTAGATCGCCTCATGCTCTTGATTTGCATTCTCGAGGCGAGACAGAAATCGCTCCACCGAGTTTCGAACAAGCAAAACCCTTTCGTGAAGCTTTGTGAGGATGCCCATCAAAACCTCATTGCCTGTTGATTTGGCTATTGCCAAATGAAACTCAGAATCAAGAAGGTTGAACGCGCTGCCATCTCGCCTCCCTGCCGCTGTTCTCATCGCCTCAATCATTGCTCTCAATTCGCTAAGCTCCGCGTCGGTGATCGTTTCAGCAGCTATTGAGGCAGAGAGACATTCCAAGTTCTGGCGAACCCGATAGATGTCGATCATCTCGGAAACTGATATTCGGCTGACGACATAGGCCCGCCCCTGTCGCACCAGGAGCCCTTCTTCAAGCAGCCTCAACAGAGCCTCGCGAACTGGCGTTCTGGATCCGCCGAACGATTCAGCCACGGTGGTCTCATATAGACGCTCGTCCGATTTCAGCGAGGCCGACAAAATATCTTCTTTCAGCCTGGAATACACGTCGTCGCTCAGCCGAGCGGACGTCGGCATATACATACGGCTGGACGACCGTTTGCGGGCTATTGCATTTGACTCGGACAAAGCGTTGCTACCTTCAGAAAGCGACTTCCGCGGGAATGTCCCCGCGCCTGATACAAGCCTCAAACAATTGAGCATCCAAGCGAGAAACCCCCTTCACAATACATATCCACGCATAGTCACGTCGCCCCCAACGCCGCTAATGTATACCGAACGTAAGCTCTGTCAATCAGGAACGGTGCTTGGACGCCGCCTTTTTCGCCTGCTGATCGATAGGGAGCGATCACCGAGACTGCCAGAATGTTGAGGAAAGGTCGGATCAGGAGCTCGGCAAAGGGGAGGCGCGATGCCGCACTTCTCAAATGGCGATCCCTATTGACAGTCTATAATGTACACTGAATTGTAAAAGAGGTACTCCTCAGCCGAAGGGATCGTCAGCGCTTCCCTGCTTTTCCATGGCTAGTGACGGGGCGTCGCCAACCATCGCCTCTCCGGTCAGAATACGGGCATTCTCGATGACAACGACTCCGACTTCCAACGAAATGAACGGCGCGGAAAGCCTCGTGCATACCTTGCTGCGGTCAAGAGTCGACACTTGCTTCGCCAATCCAGGCACCAGCGAAATGCATTTCGTGGGCGCGCTGGACAAGGTTCCGGGGATGCACTGCATTCTGGGCCTCCAAGAGAATATCGTAACCGGGATGGCGGATGGATATTATCGCATCGCGCGCAGGCCAGCGTGCACTTTGCTCCATTGCGGTCCTGGCTTGGCCAACGGCATGGGCAATTTGCACAACGCCCGCAGGGCCAGGGCCGGAATCGTAAATATCGTAGGTGACCAGGCTACTTATCATCGTCCCTTCGACGCGCCGCTGACGGCCGACACCGAAGGCATGGCGCGTACTGTTTCTCATTGGGTGCGAACGAGCACTGATGTTACGGAGGTTGGCCGAGATGCGGCTGCCGCCGTTCAAGCCGCGAGCGCACTGTCAGGCCAGATCGCTACATTAATCCTTCCAGCGGATGCGTCATGGAAACGCGGAGGGGCGATAGCGGGGCCGCTTGCAGTCCCCGCCCCACCGCCGATCGATCCTCACGCCGTGGAAAATGCGGCAGGCATCCTGCATTCCAAAAAGAACGTTCTCATCCTCTTAGCCGATCAAGCGACATTTGCTCCGTCCCAAGCGCTGGCGTGGCGGGTTGCTCGTGCTACAGGCGCGACCTTGCTCGCGAGCTATACAAATGCACATATGGCGCGCGGCCGCGGAAGGTTGCAACTAGAGCGCGTCTCCTACGGAACTGACGCAGCAATCGAGGAATTAAGCCGTTTTGAACAAATTATCCTCGTGAACGCAAAGGCCCCGGTTGGCTTCTTTGCCTATCCAGGTAAACCCTCGACGCAGTATGCCTCCAATGCACAAATCCATGTTCTCTCACGCCCTGACCAGGACTCAGTTGCGGCCCTACAGGCACTCGTCGACGAGTTGCAGGCACCGGAGGTGGCGATCCCCGATCCCGGTCCACGTCCGAACGCGGTAAGCGGTGCGCCGACGCAGGAAGGCTTGGCGCTTACCTTGGCCGCCCTAATGCCAGAAGACTCAATCGTATCTAACGAAAGCATCTCGTTCGGCCGTGACCTCTATAAGTTCACCCATGCCGCTCCCGCCCACGATTGGTTAAACTTGAGCGGCGGCGCGATCGGCGACGGGTTGCCGGTTGCCACCGGAGCAGCCGTTGCCGCAAAGGGACGTAGACGAGTCATTAGCCTTCAGGCCGACGGGTCCGCGATGTACTCGCTACAGGCCCTCTGGACACAGGCGCGCGAGCGTTTGCCTTGTACAACAATTCTTCTCAATAATAAAAAATACAACATTCTTATAGGCGAGTATAAGAACGTTGGCGCAGTTCCTGGGCCGACCGCAATGGGCATGCTGGACCTATCAAATCCCGATCTTAACTGGGTAAAACTTGCCAACGGATTGGGGGTTGAAGCCGCGCACGCGAGTTCTTTGGAACAATGTGCGGACCTTATGAGGCAAAGCTTTAAACAGCAGTCTCCCTTCCTAATAGATCTCTCCATCTAGCAGCTCTCATGAGGCAAACTATCAAACTCCGGGTGGCGCAGCCATTTGGGTTCGACCCGCAAGCCTGTGGATCTATAAAGGGAGAACTACTATCGCTCGAATAGAAACCAAAATCAGATGGGCACCTCGAACTACCGGCATTTCAGGTTGGCATATGCCCAGTCGAAGCTGGCATCAGCCCTGCACTTGAAGACGATGCGCCGGTAGTGATTGCCCGCCATAACGATAGCGCCGGAGGGGCCGCCCTGGGATCCTGTCGCGGCGCGCCTCTGCTTCCAGGCAGGAGAAGGAGCCACGTTTCCGCTACGCATCCCAGTGAATGAGCTCAGGCCGCCAAAAGGCCATGATTTTTGTGGCGTCCAGATGCAATTGATCAACGACGGCTTTGAACACGCTCGGCACTTGGGGTGTGGTCGTATTTTTCTTTGTAAACGCGAGAGAAGTGGCTGGAGCTGACGAACCCACTCGCCATGGCGACTTCAGTGACAGATAGATTGGTCTGTCGCAACAGCTCGCGCGCCTTGTGCAATCTTATTTGAATGTAATGTTCCCCGAGCGAGTGGCCGAGGTGCCGCTGAAATAGGCGCTCCAAGTGACGAATTGAAACTTGAGCAACCTTAGACAGTTCCTTGCGAGAGAGCGGTCTTTCCGTGCTCTGTTCCATTCGACCGACCGCCCGCAACAAAGGTGCGCTTGTTACTCCGAGGCGCTCCCGCAGTTCCATTCGCTGCGGACCTTCGCCTTCCCTTATCTGGGTCTGCAACAACCAATCGCTAACTGCGATGGCCAACTCGGGGCCGTTTTGTTGAGCGATGAGCGCATGCATCATGTCGAGGGAGGCACTGCCTCCGCCAGATGTTAGTCGATCGCGATCAATTTCGAAAAGAGACCTTCGCAGGTCCAGATTTGGATAATCTTCAACAAAGGCAGGTGCATGCTCCCAGTGCAGTGTAATGCGATAACCAGAGAGTATTCCGGCTCGCGCAAGGATGTATGCCCCACCAGACAATCCTCCAATTTTGGTGTTCTGCCGTGAGAGCCACTTCAGCCACTTGAAAGTGGGTTCATGCTTGAATAACGCCGGATTTCCACCCGCACAAACGAACAAATAGTCAAAATTCTGGTCCGTACCTAGCTTATCATCCGGTGCAAAGCTTAGATTGTTAGAGGCCTCAACCGTCAGTCCATCGATGGAAATAAGGCTCCACCTGTATAGCTGCTTCCCGGAGAGCGTATTGGCAGCCCGTAACGATTCGATAACGGACGCAAACGAGAGCAACGGGAAGCCGGGGATCAGAAGAAATCCTACATGGACCGTCATTGGGTCTTTGGTTGCCCCGAAATGTATGCAGAGCGCGACGGGCGGTGTCCTCGCGAGGCCCGCATTGGTTCAGCCTGATCTCACAACTTTTATCGTGATTGGCGTGCTAAGCCAAGGCATTTCACCGTACTTGCTCAGTTCGTTTCCCCCGGCAAGAGAGCCGCGAGACAAGGTGGGTCTTCGATAAAACGTATACCGGCGCTAATTGGCTGGTCGCTGTCAGGCAATTCGAGGTCGCTCTAAGGATTGCCGGCACGCTGCAATCGGCGAACAAGACGGAAGAGTTTTACTCCGTAACTGCCTAGCATTCGGACCCCCCTATATGCGCTACTCCGTCGTTTCGTTGCTCGCCCAAAGTTTAAGAGGCCACAAAGGCTGGACGCCCGTATGGCGCAACCCCGCGCCAAAAGCCGAGTATGACGTCATTATCATTGGCGGGGGCGGCCATGGCCTGGCAACAGCTCATTATCTTGCCAGCCGGCACGGCATCTCCAACGTCGCTGTCCTCGAGAAAGGGTATCTCGGCTCTGGCAACGCCGGGCGTAATACCACAATCATTCGCTCGAACTACCTGCTTCCGGGCAACACACCGTTCTACGAGTTCTCGATGAAGCTCTGGGAAGGGCTCGAGCAGGATCTCAACTATAACGCCATGGTCAGCCAACGAGGCGTGCTGAACCTATGTCATACAGACGCTCAGCGTGATGCCTATGCTCGCCGCGGTAACGCGATGCGGCTCGCTGGCGTGGACGCAGAATTACTCGACCGGTCTCAGGTAAGGTCGATGTTGCCCTTCTTGGAATTCGACAATGCACGCTTTCCGATCCAAGGCGGGCTCCTCCAGCGGCGAGGCGGTACGGCCAGACACGATGCGGTTGTTTGGGGGTTCGCCCGAGCTGCTGATGGTCGCGGTGTCGACCTAATCCAGAACTGCGAGGTCACTGGCATTACAGTTCAGGGGGGTCGCGCCGTCGGCGTCGAGACCTCGCGAGGCGCGATCCGGGCAAAGAAAGTGGCAATGGCTGTCGCCGGCAATTCCTCTCGGGTCGCAGCAATGGCTGGGCTGCGTTTGCCTATCGAGAGCCATGTTCTGCAGGCTTTCGTCTCGGAGGGCCTCAAGCCTCTCATTGACTGCGTCATGACCTTCGGCGCGGGACATTTCTACATCAGCCAGTCGGACAAAGGTGGGCTTGTCTTTGGTGGTAATATCGACGGTTATAATTCCTATGCCCAGCGCGGAAATTTGCCCGTGGTCGAGGATGTAATGGAGTCGGCCATGGCGGTATGGCCCGGGCTCGGCCGCCTCCGCATGTTGCGCCATTGGGGCGGCATCATGGACATGTCCATGGACGGATCACCGATCATGGATCTGACGCCGGTGGAGGGACTCTATCTGAATTCGGGCTGGTGTTATGGGGGGTTCAAGGCGACACCGGCTTCTGGCTTCTGTTTTGCGCACTTGATTGCCACCGGACAACCTCATCCTGTCGCGGCAGCCTATCGCCTAGATCGCTTCGCCACGGGGCGCTTAATCGACGAAAGAGGGAATGGCGCGCAGCCAAACCTGCACTGAAGAGATGGTGGCGTACGCCCCACGCCGATGCCGTGGCCTTATCCTACAACATTACCCCGAAAGTCTGATTCATGCGCATCACCTGTCCACACTGCGGCGCACGCGACGTTCAAGAATTCAATTATCTCGGAGCCGCAGATCCAAAACGTCCGGAGGGGATCGCCGCGCCCGAGGCTCAGATGTTTGAGTACGTTTATCTTCGCGATAATCCGCGCGGCGACCACAATGAGCTTTGGTATCATGCCGCTGGTTGCAGGGCTTGGCTCATTGTAACCCGCAATACGCTTACTCACTCTATCTCGTCCGTCAGAACGGCAAAGTCTACTCGGGGAGCGGCGGCATGAGTGCAGTACCGTACCGTCTCGCTTCCGGCGGTCTGATCGATCGCAGCCGCCGCGTCAATTTCAGCTTTGATGGCAAGACCTATCAGGGATATGCGGGTGACACGCTCGCCTCGGCTCTGCTTGCCAATGGCGTGCGCCTTGTCGGCCGTTCCTTCAAATATCACCGTCCGCGGGGCATCCTATCTGCCGGTCCCGAGGAGCCGAACGCACTGGTGGAGCTTCGATCGGGCGCACGCCGGGAGCCTAACACCCGGGCGACGGTCGCCGAGCTCTTCGATGGGCTGGAGGCGATGAGCCAGAACCGCTGGCCTTCGCTCGCCTTCGACCTGATGTCGATCAATCGGCTGGTTTCGCCCGCGCTGGTTGCCGGCTTCTACTACAAGACCTTCATGTGGCCTGCGGCCTTCTGGGAGAAGCTTTACGAGCCTGTGATCCGCCGCGCAGCCGGTCTCGGCCGCGCCGCCGGAGCCGAGGATCCCGACCACTACGAGAAGGCCTTCGCCTTCTGCGACGTGCTGGTGATCGGCGGCGGGCCGGCGGGCCTCTCAGCCGCGCTCGCGGCGGGCCGCAGTGGCGCTCGCGTTATTCTCTGCGATGAGGATTTCCGGCTGGGCGGGCGCCTGCTGGCTGAAAAGCGCGAGATCGGCGGAAAGCCTGCGTCGGAGTGGCTCGGCGCGACGCTTGCGGAGCTCGAAAGTCTGCCCGAAGTGCGCATCATGCCACGCACCAGCATCTTCGGCCTCTATGACCACGGCGTCTACGGGGCGGTCGAGCGCGTTGCGGACCATCTGCCGACGCCGCCCGCCCATCAACCTCGTCAGCGCAGCTGGCGCATCTATGCAAAGCGCGCGATCCTCGCCGCTGGCGCACTGGAGCGACCGATCGTCTTCGCCGGCAACGATCTGCCGGGTGTCATGTTAGCGGGAGCAGTGCGCGCCTATGTCAATCGGTATGGCGTTCTGCCTGGACGTGAAGCGGTGCTATTCACCGCTGGTGACGACGGCTGGACGACGGCGCGTGACATCGCCGCCGCCGGGGGGCGCGTCGTTGCTGTCGTTGATGCTCGATGGGAAGCCAGCCCCAATCGCCAAGCACTCGCAGACAAGATTGGCGCACGCTTTTTCGTTGGAGGCGTGATCGAGAGTGCGGGCGGCGGTCGGCAACTTCGCGATGTAACGGTTCGAGATGCATCAGGGGCGACCACTACTCTCGCCTGCGATCTGCTCGCCGTCTCGAACGGTTGGAACCCAACACTGCATCTGACGTCGCACCAAAACGGCAAGCCGCAATGGGACGAGGCGCTGCAATGCTTCGTGCCAGGCAATTTACCCGAAGGCATGTCGGTTGCTGGTAGTGCTGCCGGGCATTTTACGCTGACCCAAGCTTTAGAGGACGGCGCTGCACTCGGATTCGAAGCAGTCAAAAGCGTCGGTCTGAAGCCTTCAGGGGCGGAGCCCTTTCAGTCAACCGATCCGGAGGCAGCTGGCGTCACCCCCGTGTGGCGCGTTGCCGGGGCCAAGGGCAAGGCCTTCGTTGATTACCAGAACGATGTCACCGACAAGGATGTCGAGATCGCCGCGCGCGAGGGCTTCCGGCCGGTCGAGCATCTCAAGCGCTACACCACCCTGGGCATGGCGACCGACCAGGGCAAGACCTCTAACTTGTCCGGCCTCGCGATCATGGCCGAGCAGACGGGCAAAACGATCCCGCAGACGGGCACTACGACCTTCCGACCGCCCTATACGCCGGTGGCGATCGGCGTCCTCGCCGGGCACCATCGCGGCAGGGAATTCAGGCCCGTGCGACTTACTCCCACCCACGAGGCGTCGCGCGAGATGGGCGCTATCTTTGTCGAATCCGGGCAGTGGCTGCGGGCTCAGTACTATCCGGAGCCAGGGGAATCCGACTGGCTGGTGACGGTCAATCGGGAGGTGATGGCCGTGCGCTCGAGCGTCGGCATTTGCGATGTCTCGACGCTAGGCAAGATCGACATTCAAGGCGCGGATGCCGCCGAGTTCCTTGAGCGGGCCTACATCAACGGCTGGAAGGCGCTGCCTGTCGGCAAGGCTCGATACGGACTGATGCTGCGCGAGGACGGCTTCGTCATGGACGATGGCACCACTTCGCGCCTCGGTGAGAACCATTTCCTTATGACGACCACAACCGCCAATGCCGGCCGAGTGATGCAGCATCTGGAGTTCTGCCATCAGGTGCTGTGGCCGGATCTCGACGTCCGCATGGTCTCCGTCTCGGAGCAGTGGGCGCAGGTCGCGGTTGCCGGGCCAAGAGCTCGTGACACGCTGCGCGGTGTTGTCGATGCTGAGCATGACCTTTCGAACGAAGCCTTTCCCTATTTGGCGGCGCAGGAGATCACGGTCGGCGGACGCATTCCGGCGCGGCTCTTCCGCATCTCCTTCTCGGGCGAGCTGGCCTACGAGCTCGCGGTTCCGGCCGATTACGGCGATGCGATGATGCGGGCACTGATGCGGGCGGGCGAGGCTTTCGGCATCACTCCCTATGGCACGGAAGCGCTAGGGGTGATGCGCATAGAGAAAGGTCACGTCGCCGGCAACGAACTCAACGGACAAACTACCGCGCGCGACCTCGGTCTCGGTAAGATGATGTCGACGAAGAAGGACTACATCGGCCGCATCATGGCCCAGAGACAGGCTCTGGTTGCGCCGGATCGACCAGCTTTTGTCGGCTTCAAGCCGGTCGATCCCACGCAACGTTTGCGTGCTGGTGCTCATTTCCTCAGCGTCGGCAAAGCCGCCACTATGGAGAATGATGAAGGGCACATGACTTCGGTCGCCTACTCGCCTCATGTAAAGCTCTGGATGGGACTTGGCTTGATCAAGAACGGCCCGGCACGCATTGGCGAGCGAGTGCGTGCCTACGATCCTGTCCGTAACGGCGATGTCCTTGTTGAGATCTGTTCACCGGTCTTCGTCGACCCTGAAGGAGTCCGCCTCCATGGTTGAGACCCAGAACTTGTTTGCCTGGACGAAGCGGCATGCTTGGCAGGGCGTTCTCGCGGACGGACATTACGGGAAGGCGGGAAAATCGGGGGTTACCGTTCGACTCCGCACTGGACCGGGCATCGCCACCTTCATCGCTTCCACAGAGGGTCATGTGGCCGTAGGCACCGCCATCCGCGAGCGCCTCGGTTTGGTGCTCCCGCTAACCCCAGAGGCGCTTTGCGCAGGGCACCTTCAAGCCGTCTGGAACGGCCCGGGACAGTGGCTCATTATCGCGGATAATCGTGAGCGTTTCCAAGAGACACTCGCCGATCTCGCAAAATTTGGAGCAGTTTCGGACCAGAGCGACAGTCGGGCCGTACTGAGCCTATCTGGTGCGCGCGTTTACGACGTGCTTGCCAAAGGAGTAATGATCGATCTCCATCCCGCCAACTTCCCGATTGGCGCGGCTGCCTCGACCAGCATTGCCCAAGTTGGGGCCAGCCTCTGGCGCCGCGCCGACGACCTGGCAGGTCCTGTCTTCGAGGTCATGGTCGCGCGCAGCTTCTTTGGCAGCTTCTGGTCATGGTTCTCAGCCTCCGCAGCAGAATTTGGCTGCACAGTCCAGGACGAAATCCAATGAGCAGCCGACATTAGACACGGCCTGCCAGTGCGAAGGCCGGCGCCCCTCACGAGGTATCGGGATTGGCGGTCGTGAAGCGTAACCCGGGGGTCAGCGCGATGCCGAGCGGCACGCGATTTGCAAGCCGCTTCATTTGAAGGACCATGAACGGCGCGTCGGCCACCACAACGGCGATGATCGATTTCTATTCGGGCGCGTGGTTTCTCGATCAACGCCTCAAGCATGCCGCCGATCAGCCGGTCGGGGAAGTCAGCCTGCTGGCGCATCAGCAGGTCCTCCAGCCTCTGCAGGCCTTGTCCTTGGCCGCTTCCGGCACATGATTAATTTCTGCGCCAGATGTCCCTGGCCGGGGCGAATATTTGAGGGAGAACGTCTGTGTATAGGCGACGGCGCCGACAAGCTGCATGGTCGTATCGAAATCGGCATCGGTTTCGCCGGGAAAACCGACAATGAAGTCGCCGGACACGGCGATATCGGCGCCGCGCGGGCGCGGATGTGATCGATCAGCGCGAGATAGACCACAAGCGTATGACGGCGGTTCATGGCTGTGAGGATGCGGTTCGAGCCGCTCTGAACCGGACATGGTGCAGATAGGGCATCAAGGCCGGCAGTCGCGATGCGCGGGAATCAGTTCGTCATCCATGTCGCGCGGGATGGCTGGTGTTATAGCGCAGGCCGGCAATCCCAGAATCGCTGCAAGCCGGAACAACAGCCTGCCCAGACCCCATTCCCGCCCGTCGGGACCGGCACCATGCTAGGCGTTGACGTTCTGGCCAAGCAGCGCCACGGCCAATGATCTCGGCGCGCCGGGACTGCCGGTACTTCAGGAACCAGGTACCCGATCTCCTTCAGGAAAGAGTCGGCTTCCATGTCCGAGGCTGCGCCATTCTGGCGATACCAGTCGTCGATCCTCGACTGCAGAATGTCACGCTTCGCAAGCAGATCGCCGCTTTTTTTGGCCGAGTTCGGCAAGAATGCCGGCAAAGCCGGTCCAGAACTCCTTCGGTCGATGCCCGTCCAGGTGCGACTTAGACGGCCACGAAATCATGCAACTCCCGAGCAATCTGCAGTCCAGCGATCTCGATGCAATCGTTCATCAAATCATCTCCAGGGACGCTTGGCGGCGTGCTGATTTCGGGGTTTTGGCCATGTCAGACAAATCGGGCCAATTCATTCTAAGTCCCAAATGCGCATTCAGTTCGGAAGATAGTTCGTCACCCCCGACGACGACACTGCCGTGGATCACGCCGCGATGCGAGGGCGGCCGGTGGCGACGGCCACGACATGCGCCTCGATGAACAGGCGCTGGCCTTCGATTGTCGAGGCGGAGATGTCGCGCGCGATCTCGATCTCGGCGGTATCGGTCCCGGCGCGACTGGCGCGGTCCGCGACTATGGCGCGGACGCTGGTCTCGGCGGCGGCGAATGCTGCCCCCTCGTCCCGAAAATCGCGCATGTCGTGGCCCGACGACAGCCGGAACACGCCCTCCACCGGCTGGGTCACCAGCGCCTCTGCGGACACGCGGACCTGGCCGACGACGGCGCCGAGCGCGTTGGCGACGTCGGTGTGATTAGGCACGATGCAGTCATTGCCAACCAGGTCCGGCAGCCCGGCATAGTGCAGGCGTGCGGAGGCTCCGAGACCGACCACCGGCCGATCGAGCGCTACGGTCAAGCGCGCAATGCCGTTGCTGCCGTCAACTGCGCGCTGAACCAGCGCATGCGCGACAGTAGCGGCGCCGTCGAGCCCGTCCTCGGCAAAGGCAGTTTCCAAGATGACCTCGGCTGAGTAGCGGGTCAGCGAGACCAGTATGCGTTCGGCGAGTGCTTCCGGAGAGGACGCGATAAACTGGCCGCGGCCATCGCGCTTTCTGGCAAAAAGTTCGGCACCGAGCCGTGCCGAAGCGGCATTCCAATTGGCTTGCCGTCCAAGAACATGGGCAGCATCCGAAGGCGTGAATCCGGAAATATGCACAAGGCCACGCGCCACAAGCCTGTTCAGGGTCGCGTTCTGGGCGTTGGAGACCAGGACCTTGTCGAGCGGCAGCGGAATTGTGCCGATCGTCCCGTAGAGCTTGGCCTCCGGCGGCGTCAGTCCGGCCGCCAGCCGCTCCGGCACGCCGGTACGGACGGCGAAGCGCCCGTCGAGCCGGCTGGTGTTGGCAGCCCGCAGCTGCCTCTCGAGTTCCGCAGTGATCGCCTCGCCATGCTCCATGCCGGACAGCGCCAGCGGTACCAGCCGGCGGGGGCCGAGCAGAATGCGTGGTTCGAGCGCGCCCTCTTCCAGCGCGACTTCAGAATCGCCGCCGAGGCCGAAGGTGCGCATGGCGACAGCCTCGACCATGGTGCGGTAGCCACCGACTGTGGCGCCCTCCGGGTCGAGACGCGGGCGCCCCCGGTCGAGAACGGCGACGTCGGTGGTGGTGCCGCCGATGTCGGACACCACGGCATTTTCGAGCCCCGTCATGTGGCGGGCGCCGACGAGACTTGCCGCCGGGCCTGAAAGAATGGTCTCGATCGGCCGGGCGCGGGCAAAGGCCGCCGACACCAGCGCTCCGTCGCCCCGCACCATCATCAGCGGCGCGGCAATGCCGCGCGCCACAAGGAAGCCTTCGGTCGCCGCCACCAAGTTGTCGATCATCGAGATCAGCCGGGCGTTAAGTAGCGTCGTCAGCGCCCGCCGCGGGCCGCCCAGCTTGGAGGAAAGTTCATGGCTGGCGGTGACCGGAAGCCCGGTCTTTTCCCGGATCATGTCGCAGGCAAGGAGTTCGTGCGCCGGATTGCGGGTTGCGAAATAGGCGCAGACCGCAAAGCCCGAGACGGAGGCGCCAAGCGCCGGCAGCGCCTCTTCGAGGGTGGAGAGGTTGAGTGGTTGCGCCTTGCCATGGACGTCGTGGCCGCCCGGCACGAAGACGACCGGGTCGCTGCCGAGCGCAGATTTCAACCCATCACGGGCAAGATCGGCCTCTGTGAAACCGATCATCACCAGTGCGATGCGGCCGCCCTGACCCTCGACCAAGGCGTTGGTGGCAAGCGTGGTCGACATCGACACAAGCTTGATGGCCGCCGGATTGGTGGCTGCCTCGTTGAGGACCGCATCGACTGCGCCCGAGATGCCGACCGCTAGATCATGCCGCGTCGTCAACGCCTTGGCCTTGGCCACTACCGTGCCGGAGCCGGCCGGCATCTCGCACCACAGGACGGCGTCCGTGTATGTGCCGCCGGTGTCTATCCCGAGGAACAAGGAGGCGGGCTTTTCTCCTGCGATCATCTTTTCATGTTTTCCTGCGTTTGGATGGTTCCGCGCGTTTAGCCCATCGCTACCCGACTAGGAAGTGCGTCGCGTTGCGCCATCGTCGGCCCTATCTGTCAAACCACGAAATCGGCGCGGTGCGCGGTAAAACTGTCGACGAGGCGGTCGGCAGCCAGCGCCTTGACGCCATGGGCCAGGCCGAGGGGGCAATGAAGGCGCCGCCGCCGTCGATCGTCTCGACCTTAGCCGTCGATCGCCACTTCGATCAGGCCCTGGACCTTCTTCGACAACACCCGGGCCATCGTCTGAGATGAGCGTCGTGTAGCCAACCAAAACGCCCAACACCAGTGATGGCGTTGTTGGCGCCGGAATGGCGAACGCCCTGCGCGGGACTTGCCTGATGGCGTATTCCTGTGCGGTTCAGTCCGGTCATACGGTCCCGCCTAAAGTGTTCCAATTGAGTGTCAAAACACTTCCCCAATCCCGCTCTAATCAACCCTTCCTCCGGCTATGTAGGGATCTCTCGCTCGCGACGCTCGACGAAGTCT
>NZ_RQXT01000139.1 GCF_003863365.1 Mesorhizobium tamadayense
TGTTGGTGCGTGCGCGGGGGCGCGCGTCGTTGCGTTCATGCTCGAAAAGAGCCGGAGGAAGCGGAGCACGATTGCGTATTATGTCGGATCCCTTCTCGCCCACCATGATCGTCGGAGCATTGGTGTTGCAGGACGGCACCCGCGGCATGACTGAGGAGTCGCAAACGCGTAAGCCCTCCAACCCATGGACCTTGAGATCGAGCCCGACGACGGCCATGGAATCGAAACCCATCTTGCACGTGCCGACCGGGTGGTGATCGGTCTTGGCATTGGCGCACCCGTAAATGAACAAGTCTTCGTCCGTCATGGCCTTTGGTCCAGGCAGGCGCTCGGCCATCACGAAAGGTTCCAGGGCGGCCTGCTGCATGATCTCCCGGGCGATCTTCAGGCCCTCGATCGACATTTTCCGGTCGTGCGGGTCTTCCCAATAGTTGGGGTCGATCAGCGGGGCCGCCGAAGGATCGGCGGAAGAAAGTCTAACCGTGCCGCGAGAGCGCGGATGCAGATAGGTGGAGTTCAGCGTCACACCGGCGCTCTTCAGCCGCTCGACTCCCGCCTCGATCCCGGAGCCGAGGCCGAGGTGGAACTGGACGTCGGGCGAGCGGGCCTCCGGGTCCGCATACCAAAAACCGCCCGTCTCGAACAGCGAGGAGGCGACCGGACCAGTGCGGAAGAGTACGTACTGGATACCGGCCCAGAGGGTGCGGTGCAGTTTCGCCACGTTGTCATAGGTGTGGTCGCCGGTGCATTCGCAAATGACGAACAGGTCGAGATGGTCCTGCATGTTTGAGCCAACCCCCGGTAGGTCGTGTTTCACCTGAACTCCGACAGATTTAAGATGATCGATCGGGCCGATGCCCGACTGCAGGAGTAACTTGGGCGAGCCTATGGCGCCGGAGGAGACGAGTACTTCGCGTTCCGCCCGGATCGCTTCGATGCCCTTCGCAGTCACCACCTCCACGCCCACGGCGCGGGTGCCTTCCAGCACGATGCGGGCGACGCGAGCGCCGGTGCGGATCGAAAGGTTTCTCCGACCCTTGATCGGCGACAGATAGGCCATTGAGGCGGAGGAGCGACGGCGATTGCGTTGCGTAAGCTGGTAGAAGCCGACGCCAGCCTGCTGGCGACCGTTGAAGTCGTGGTTGTAGGGAACGCCGAGTTCCTGGCCGGCGCGGATATACGCGTCGCAGATCGGGAGATTCGAGACTGGCATGGAGACGCCGAGCGGCCCGCCATAGGAATGGTAGTCGTCGGCAAAACGCTGGTTGTCCTCAGCGCGCTTAAAATAGGGCAGGATTTCACGATAGCTCCAGCCCTCGCAGCCGTCGTCTGTCGCCCAGAGATCGTAATCGGCTGCATTGCCGCGCGTATAGAGCTGTGCATTGATTGAGGAACCTCCGCCGATCACTTTCGCCTGCGTATAGCGCAGCACTCGGCCTTTCATGTGCTTCTGCGGCACGGTTTCCCAGCCCCAACTGGCCACGCCCTTGGTCATCTTGGCGAAGCCCGCCGGCATGTGGAACAGCGGGTTCCAATCTCCGCCGCCAGCCTCCAGCAACAACACGCGCACGGCCGGATCTTCCGAAAGCCGGTTCGCGAGCACGCAGCCGGCAGGCCCGGCTCCGGTGATGATGTAGTCGAAGCCCATTCTGTTGCTCCCTTCAGAGGCGTGGAGTTGAAGAGGCCCCGTCGGCTTCGACGATTGTTCCCGTCGCAAAACCCAAATCGCCGGAAGCGAGTGCCGTGCAGATTTTGCCGAGGTCTGCTGCTTCTTCCCCTCGCTCCATGCCGGGCCGCACCTCAAATACTGATACTCCCGTATCCATGA
>NZ_RQXT01000140.1 GCF_003863365.1 Mesorhizobium tamadayense
AGGAGCTGGCGTTCCATCTTGAGGACTCTGCCTCGTTTCGCGCCTTTGCCCGCCTACCATTGTCATGGAGCCCCCAGAAGTCGGCGCTGCAAAAGACGATCAGCGCGATCCGGCCCGAGACCTGGGAAGAGATCAATCGGGTACTGCTGTCGAGCGCTCGACAGGCAAAGCTCGAAGACGGCGCGGTGGTGCGGCTGGACAGCACCGTGACCTCGGCACTCATGCACGAGCCGAGTGACAGCAGCCTGCTTTGGGATGCCGTGCGGGTCATGGTGCGCCTTCTGAAGCGAGCTGATGTCTTGATTGGCGGCACCAGCATGGCATGGCGCGATCACTGCCGCGCAGCCAAGAAGCGGGCTCGCAAAATCCAGTTCACGCGCGGTCGACCCAACCGGGTCCAACTCTACCGCGAGCTGATCGCAATCACCCGTGCGACCTTGGCCTATCTGGAGCAGGCGAGCGAGCGTTTGGCCGTGGCGAGCACACCGTCCATAGCCCTGTGGCAGGTCCAGGTTCGCCATTATCGGCCGCTGGTCGAACGGATCATCAGACAGAGTGAGCGGCGGGTGTTGGCCGGCGAGCCGGTGCCCGCCGACGAGAAGTTGGTCAGCCTGTTCGAAGAGCATGCCGATATCATCGTCAAAGGCAGCCGCGATACCGAATACGGCCACAAGCTCAACCTCACCACCGGCAGGAGCGGCATGATCCTCGATCTGATGATCGAAGCAGGCAACCCAGCCGACAGCGACCGCTTGCTGCCGATGCTTTTGCGCCACATCGCCCTCTATGGTCAGGCACCACGGCAGGCGGCCGCCGACGGTGGCTTCGCCACTCGCGCCAACCTGGCCACGGCGAAAGCGTGGGGTGTTTGCGACATGGCCTTCCACAAGAAAGCTGGCCTGAGGATCGAGGACATGGTCAGAAGCAAGTGGGTCTATCGCAAGCTGCGCAACTTCCGCGCCGGCATCGAGGCCGGCATTTCATGCCTCAAGCGTGCTTACGGTTTGGCGCGTTGCACTTGGCGCGGCCTCGATCACTTCAAGACCTACGTCTGGTCCTCGGTCGTGGCCTACAACCTCGTCATCTTCACCCGCCTCAAGCCGACCTGAACTGCCCCCGGGATCGCAGTTGCCCCGCGCCGACCCATACCGGCCGCCACCGCATGCGCCGGTGACACTATTTTGGCGACAACAGCACTCTTCGACCCGTCCGCGCCCGTCAAGGCGCCTTCAATCGCGCGCAACTCATTGTAAATGCACCGAAATACGCATGTTTATGGACGGAAACTAGACTAGTCTTACCGTGTCAGAAAGTCGCGGATGCGGGGATTCGCGCTGGTTGCGGATTTTGTTAGCGTGCGGCTTCGTGATCAGGGAAGCGCGCCATGCGTAACTGGACCGCGGAGAGTGAAGCGGCGTTCGACGCCTATGTCGATGCCTTGATCGGGGATTGGCCACGCCGACGGAGCTGAGCCTCTGAAGGATTACTACTTCTGATGCCGCTGGAGCGCAAGAGCGTGGAACCGTTGGCGGCCATCACGGCGCCGTCGCGGGTGGTGGCCAAGCATCAGTCTTTGCTGCATTTCGTGGGACAGGCGCCGTGGTCGGACGCGGCCTTGCTGGCGCGGGTTCGCGACTGGGTCCTTCCACGGATCGAGCAGCATGGACCGATCCGGGCGTGGATCGTCGACGACACGGGCTTTCCCAAGAAGGGCAAGCACTCGGTGGGCGTAGCGCGCCAGTATTGCGGCCAGTTGGGCAAGCAGGACAACTGTCAGATTGCGGTT
>NZ_RQXT01000141.1 GCF_003863365.1 Mesorhizobium tamadayense
GATTTCTTGGCCGTCCAGGTGGCGATGTAGTCCATCAGGCCGGGGCTGAGGCAGTCATAGGGTTCGAGCCCGATCGACCTCAGCTGGGCGCGGATGCCGTCCATGCGGCTCGGGTCGACGCCGGATTCGATGATCGAGGACACGAAGGCGGCGAAGCCCGGCGGCGACCAGCCGTCCTCCTCGAAGCGCTCGGGGTGGATGAAGGACAGGCCCTTGAAGGCATGGTCGCGCTCGACCGGGCCGTACATGTGGACGCCGCAGCCGGTGCAGGCATGGCGCTGGATCAGCGCTGCAGGGTCGACCACCTTCAGCTTGTCGCCGTTCTCGGCGACCGTGACGTCGCCGGTGCCGGCAACGGCCACCACCGAGAAGATGGCGCCTTCCGGCTTCCAGCATTTGGTGCAGCCGCAGGCATGGTTGTGGGCGATCTGGCCCTTGACCCTCACCTTCACCGGGTTGCTGGTGCAGGCGCAGACCAGCGTGCCGCCGGTGAAGGAAGCGCTTTCCTTCGGCAGCCCGTTGTCGATCTTCGGATGCAGTTTTTCGGCCATTTCCTTCCTCCCTTGTTTGACCACAGGTCGCGGGCGCGCTGGCCCGCGGCCGGTGGCCTTCCTCAGTAAACCACGACGCTGCGGATCGACTTGCCCTCATGCATGAGGTCAAAACCCTTGTTGATGTCGTCGAGCTTCAGCGTGTGCGTGATCATCGGGTCGATCTGGATCTTACCCTCCATGTACCAGTCGACGATCTTGGGCACGTCGGTGCGGCCGCGCGCGCCGCCGAAGGCGGTGCCCATCCAGGTGCGCCCGGTGACCAACTGGAACGGCCGGGTCGCAATCTCCTGGCCGGCGCCGGCGACGCCGATGATGACCGACTTGCCCCAGCCGCGATGCGAGGCTTCGAGCGCCTGGCGCATCACCTTGGTGTTGCCGGTGCAGTCGAAGGTGTAGTCGGCGCCGCCGATCTGGTCGGCGCCGCGCTTGGTCATGTTGACCAGGTAAGGCACGATGTCGCCGTCGATCTCCTTGGGATTGACGAAATGCGTCATGCCGAACTTCTCGCCCCAGGCCTTCTTGTCGTTGTTCAAATCGACGCCGATGATCATGTCGGCGCCGGCAAGCCTGAGCCCCTGGATGACGTTCAAGCCGATGCCGCCGAGGCCGAAGACGACAGCCGTGGCGCCGATCTCGACCTTGGCCGTGTTGATCACCGCGCCGATGCCGGTGGTGACCCCGCAGCCGATGTAGCAGATCTTGTCGAAGGGGGCGTCCGGATTGACCTTGGCGACCGCGATCTCCGGCAGCACGGTGAAGTTGGAAAAGGTCGAGCAGCCCATATAGTGGAACAGCTTTTCGCCGCCGGCCGAGAAGCGCGAGGTGCCGTCGGGCATCAACCCTTGGCCTTGCGTGGCGCGGATGGCGGTGCACAGGTTGGTCTTCCTCGACAGACACGACGGGCACTGCCGGCATTCGGGCGTGTAGAGCGGGATGACATGGTCGCCCTTCCTGACCGAGGTCACCCCCTTGCCGACGTCGACGACGATGCCGGCGCCCTCATGGCCGAGGATGGCCGGAAAGATGCCTTCCGGATCGGCGCCCGAGAGCGTGAATTCGTCGGTGTGGCAGATGCCGGTCGCCTTGATCTCGACCAGAACCTCGCCCTCGCGCGGGCCCTCGAGGTCCACCTCCATGATCTCCAGCGGCTTTCCGGCACCGACGGCGACTGCGGCACGCGTTTTCATTGAGGTATCCTCCCAAGGCAAT
>NZ_RQXT01000142.1 GCF_003863365.1 Mesorhizobium tamadayense
GATCGTCCTGTCGGCGCCAAGCCGGCGGGCGAAAGCGAGCGGAGCGGCGGCGATGTCGGCGACGGTGAGCTCGCCGCAACCGCCAAGCCTCGCCGCCAGCATGGTCAACAGGCCGATGGGACCGGCACCGAACAGGATGAGGTTCCGGCCGGCGATATCGCCGGCCCGCGCGACAGCGTGCAGGCTGACGGCGAGCGGCTCGGCAAGCGCCGCCGCTTGGTAGGCCACATCAGGCGGCACCTTGAAACATTGCGCCGGCGTGGCGTCGAAGAGGCTGGCGAAACCGCCCTGCATATGCGGCGTCTTCGATGCCGAGCCCATGAAATAGATGTTCTCGCAGAGATTGGCGCGCCTCTCCAGACAGCGGGCGCAATGCCCGCACCAGCGCGACGGATTGACGGCGACGTGATCGCCGACGCTGAGGCCAGGTGCGGCGCCGCTGATCTCGACGATCTCGCCTGATATCTCGTGGCCGAGGACCAGCGGCGAGGTGACGACGTAATCGCCGGTGCGGGCATGGCGGAAATAATGCAGGTCGGAACCGCAGATGCCTCCCGCGCCGAAGCGCACCCGCACCATGCCGGGCGCCAGCGGTGCGAGCGGATGCTCGACGATACGCAGGTCCTGCGGGCCGAACAGCGTCGCGGCAATGGCGTGAGCGTTCATCGGATCAGTCCCATCTGGGCCGGCAGCCAGAGCGTGATGACCGGGATGAAGGTGATCAGCAGCAGCGCCACGATCAGCGGTACCAGCCAGGGCAGGATCGCCATGGTGGTGCGCTCGACCGAGAGCTTAGCGACGCGCGACAGCACAAACAGCACCATGCCGAGCGGCGGGTGCAACAGCCCGATCATCAGGTTGAGCGTCATGATCAGCCCGAAATGCACCGGGTTGATGCCGTAGACGGCAGCCACCGGCAGCAGGATCGGCACTAGAATGGTGATCGCAGCGATCGTGTCGAGGAAGCAGCCGACCACTAGCATCAGGATATTCACCAGGATGAGGAAGATCCACTTGTTGTCGGTGAGCGCGAAGATGAAGGTCGAGAACAGCTGTGCCGCCTGGCTGACGGTGAGCAGCCAGGCGAAGATCGAGGCGGCGGTGACGATGAACAGCACCGAGGCCGTCGTCTCGATGGTGTCGAAGCTGGCTTTGGCCAGCAGGCGCAGCGTCATTGTGCGGTAGCGCACCAGCCCGAGGAAAAGCGACCAGATCACCGCGGCCATCGCCGCCTCGGTCGGCGTGAACCAGCCCATCGTCATGCCGCCGATCAGGATAATCGGCGTCATCAGCGCCATGACCGCCGAGAAGTCGAAATACCAGTCGGCCGCAATCAGCACCAGCAGCGCGATGCCGACCGCGATATTGATGGACAGGCCGAGCTGCACCAGCAGATAGCAGGCGAGCGGGAAGGCGGCCACCACCAGCACCTCGCCCGCCGCTTCGGCGAGCCGCCTAAGCTCGAATGGTGTGTCGGAACCCCAGCCGCGCCTGTAGGCGAAGATGGCGACCGTCACCATCATCAGAACGGTCATGACTACACCGGGCAGGATGCCGGCCATGAACAGCGCGCCGATCGAGACATTGGCCATCATGCCGTAGATGACGAAGGGCAGCGAGGGCGGGAAGATCGGCCCGAGCGTGGCGGAGGCGGCGGTGACCCCGACCGCGGCGTCGATTGGATAGCCGTGGTCCTTCATCGCCTTGATCTCGATGGTGCCGATGCCGGCGGCGTCGGCGAGCGCGGTGCCAGACATGCC
>NZ_RQXT01000143.1 GCF_003863365.1 Mesorhizobium tamadayense
CGCCACCACCGACGACATTCGCGGCGGCCGGTTCGGTGAGATCGAGCGCAACGCCCGCGAGGCTGTGGCACGCGCTAGGGCGTCGCTGGACGCGCGAGGTTGACCGCACTGCGCCAGGGAATTGCCGCAGAAAAGGGTGTCCGGGAATTACCGAAACACGCACAGGATTCGCCCGGCGCGAGAGGGGCCGTAACCAATGACTGCGGTCACGATATTCAATTGGGCAACGTAATGCCCCGTCTGATCTGTGAACCCGAAGTGCCCGCACCATAATGCACACTACGCAGCCTCGGGCATCCGATCCTAAGTGTCTTCGATGGGGTGGTTCACCTTGAGAGATCATCAGGTGTGCGAGGATGCACAACTCGATCCTCTGGACCCGGACGCCGAAATTCTAGCGGCTGTGGTTGTGGCTGTTTTTTCGGAACGCTTTCACCAGCGAACGCGAACTGCTGAAGGCGGTCAGATCTCTCCGGCAAAAGGTTACGGGAACCGATCAGATGCCTGGAAATTGCTAATTCAACCCTAGCGTCGGTCATGGGGCGTGAACTCAGCGCTCTGTCAGACCAAGGGGCTACCAAGCTGACCTTGCCGCGGGCCGTCAAAGGGCAATAGCGGCTTTCGGCGGAGCTGCGGTAGATCGAATGCCAAATCTGCTGCAGCTCATTCGGAGCTACGGATTTTGCCAGGCAGTAAACACGAGCCCCAGGGCTAAGGCCATTGCCGCATGCAGGACAGGCAAAGCCTTGGGTCCTCACTCCAATGCGCAACAGAGTGTGACCAAGATGGTCCGTGCCGCCGACCCACGGCCGCCGTCCCTCGCGTAGGCGGCGAATAATGACGAACAGGGCATCGATCAGGGGAACGGCAATCAACGCCAGAGAGGAGCCCAGCCCCCTTTCTGACGCGAGGAGCATAATTGCTGCACCGAGCAAAAGGCTTCCGCTATCGCCCATGAAGACGCAGGCAGGCGGATAGTTGAAACAGAGAAACCCCATGCAGGCACCCGCGCCGGCCATTCCGATATCTCCGCCGAGGCCGAAAAATGCGGCTGCGGCCGTGCCGGCAGCGAGGCCATCCGCGTGATCGAGCATGTTCACCTGTGGCTACCAATCGTCATCTGGTGATCCCGGCAAGTATAGCTCCCGCGGCCAGTGCCGCCGCCTTCGAAGCTGCAGAAAGCGACCGGACGTCATCGAGAGCGCCGATGAGGCAAAAACAGGCCAGCAGGAGGACATTTGTCACCGGAAGCCACGGTGACATGGCCACCAGCAGCGCGGGTCCCGCAAGACGCGGGACCTCGCCGGACGTATGCCATCGGTCACCCTTCACCTTAGAGACCGCCCCGACGCGCTTGGCAAGGCGAGCGAACAGCCAAACGCAGGGAACAGCTATGAGCAGCGCCCCGATGAACGGGACCAATGGACCAAGCGTCAAACCATCACTCGTTCGGTACGCATGTGCTCGATGCAATCCATGATCGTCTGCTGCGTGCTTCGCAGCGCACGCCATCCCGTCATGATGGTCAACAGACCTGTATCCGGGACGCGATCATATGTAGCGGCGAACCTTTCCCCATATACCGCGTTGGATGGCTTCATGACGATCGGCGCGTTCGTCCCGGCGGCTTCAACGACCATCCTCGCGAGCTTTGCGATCTGAACCGCTTCGCTGCCTCCCAGATTTACAGGCCGTCCTTGCAGCGAGCGACATTGCATAACCAAGAGCAATCCTTCGGCGGCGTCGGCTCGCCGC
>NZ_RQXT01000144.1 GCF_003863365.1 Mesorhizobium tamadayense
ATGTCAATGACCACGGAATCGGGACCCTGTTTTTTCGCGCAAAAGGGGGTCAGACTCAATCTCGCTGCATGTGCAGGGTGATGTCGCGCAATTTTCGAGAGGGCATCAGCGCGATGGAACAGAGATTTGGGTCGACGAGACTGGCGCCGGCGGGGTTGCTCGTCGAGCATGCCGAAATCAAGGCGGATTGTGTATTTCTTGACGTGCGCGCTACGGCGCTTTCGGCAACGTGCCCGTGCTGCGGGACGAGTTCACGCCGGACCCAGAGCCGATATATGCGGCAAGCCGCCGATTTGCCCATCGCTGGCCGGCGGGTGGTCTTGCGGGTGACGGTTCGCCGTTTCTGGTGCGACGCCGTTCTTTGCCGCCGCCGCATTTTTGCCGAGCGGTTTGGTGCCGCTGTTTTAGCCCCGTTATCGCGGAGAACCGGACGCCTTGAGACGATCGTTCATCACTTGGGACTGGCGCTGGGCGGCAGGCCTGCCGCAGCCTTTGCCGACCGCCTGATGATGCCGGTGAGCAACGATACCCTGTTGCGTGTCGTGCGCCGGCGGACTGAACAGCCGCGCGATAAGCTCGCCATCATCGGCATCGACGACTTCGCGTTCCGGCGCGGCCAACGATACGGGACGATTGTCTGCGATCTTGAGCGCCGCAGGCCAGTGACATTGCTGCCTGATCGCGAACAGGCGACATCCCAGGCTTGGCTGGCAAACCATCCTTCCATTGTGACTGTCGCTCGCGATCGGGGTGGCGGATATGGCGAGGCGATCGCCAAGGCCTTGCCTCATGCCGATCAGGTGGCCGACCGCTGGCATCTGATGGAAAACGCCAGCCGCGCTTTCCTTGATGCAGTCAGCAAGTCCATGCGGCATATCCGAAAGACCGTCGGCAGCACCATCATCGATCCAAGGCTTCTCACCTATGCCGAACGGCTGCAGTATGAAGGATATCTGCGTCGCCAGGAGACAAACGAGGCCATTCTGGAATTGTCGAAGCAGGGTGTGGCGATCAAGCAGATCGTCAAGCGTACCGGACATAGCCGTAAGCTCGTCCGCTGCGTCCTGCGCGGTCAGCGCTCCGACATGTTCCGCGTCCGGCAGAGTTCGCTCGAGGAATGGCTTCCCTGGCTTGACGGCCGCTGGGACCAAGGCGCGCGCAATGCTTCGGCGCTCTGGCGCGAAATGCGTAAGAAAGGCTTTCGTGGCCAGATCGGCGTCGTCTCTGAATGGGCGCGGCGCAGACGCCTTGCTGAAAGGGCCGATCAAAGCGCACTTGCCCGCACGCCTTCGGCACGAAGCATCGCCAGGCTCATGACGCTGGCGCGTGACGACCTGTCCAAATCGGACGCTGTGCTGATCGCGGCAATCGAGAGCAATGTTCCTGACCTCGTCACCGCGCGAACGCTGATCGACGACTTTCAGCGGATGATCCGGTCAAAGGCGGTCGCAAAACTGGACGCTTGGCTCGAGGGCGCGAAGGCAAGCCTCGTTGGCTCCTTTGCAAACGGAGTCGAAAAGGACATCGCCGCAGTCCGCAACGCCATTATCTCTCCGTGGTCGAATGGCCAGACCGAAGGCCAGATCACCAAGCTCAAACTCATCAAGCGGCAAATGTACGGCCGCGCCAAGATTGATCTGCTCCAGGCGCGCCTCGTCGGTGCAACTTAGGCTGTGGCCGCAGCGAGAGTGCGTCAGAGCCC
>NZ_RQXT01000145.1 GCF_003863365.1 Mesorhizobium tamadayense
GGCTTTGGGATTCGGCGAGCCGTCTTCGGACGCTTGGGGGCGGCCAGCGAGATGCTGTGCCGCTCCCCTTTTTTCCACAACAGTAGGTGAACACATGCTTGATGATCTCAAAGCAGACGTGACGGCGGCGCTTGCCGGTGAGTTACGCACTGCCACGCTTTGGCAATACAGCCTGATCGACGACGGCCATGGAAATGAGCTGCCTGGATATGACACGCCTTACGCTTGCGAGGGCGTGCGCGGCTCTTATGACGCGCAGTATGCAGGCCAGTCGGGCATTCCTCGCACTGATGCCAAGATTGAACTGCTAGCTGGCACGCTGGCCGCAACACCCAAGGCGCTGGACAAGGTCTATATCGAAAGCTCGTGGTGGATCGTCGTCGACGTTGCGATCGATCCCGCAAGCGTGATGTGGGTGTTGCAGTGCTCGACCACGGGCGCGGCGCCATGAGCGCAAATCCGGTTCCAATGCCCAAGAGACGCTCCAAAGGCGGGACCGGCGTCCACCTGTTGCATACACATTCCCAGAAAAAATCGGGGAAGAAATCGCCGGCCGACATCGCCATTGCCTTTCTGGAAACCCTCAAAATCCCCGAAGGTCCGAACGCCGGAAAACGGCTGAAACTGGCGGAATTTCAGAAGTCTTTTGTGCGCGGTGCGCTCGATCCCGAAAACATGATCGGCGTTTTGAGCGTGGGCCGTGGCGCTGCGAAAACGGCCCTGTCGGCCGGAATTTCTCTTGCTTGCCTCATGGGTAAGCTCGATGCGCAGCCGAAACGCGAAATCATTTTCGCGGCTCGTAACAGGGATCAGGCGAAAATCGCCTTCGGATTCCTGGTTGGCTTCATCGAAAGCCTGCCGGAAGAGGAACAGGAACTGTTTGCCATCCGGCGCGGCCAGCGTCTGGAGGTGGAGTACAGTGGCGACGGCGGCGGACTCGCGCGGTGTATCGCTGCGGATGGAAAATCCATTTTGGGCGGTGCGCCAAATCTGGCGATCCTCGATGAGCGGGCGGCATGGGACCGGGAAAAGGGCGACGCTCTAGAAAACGCCATCCTGTCCGGCTTGGGCAAGCGCGGCGGCCGGTGTTTGATCATCTCGACCAGTGCGCCGGACGATGCGAACACGTTCAGCCGCTGGCTCGATGAGCCGCCTCCCGGCACCTACGTCCAAGAGCATCGCCCGCCCTTCGGTCTCCCGGCCGACGACGCGGAAAGCCTATTGGTAGCCAATCCTGGCGCGGTGGAGGGAATCGGCGCTTCGCTTGAATGGTTGCAGGCACAGGCACGCCGGGCAATCGCTCGCGGCGGCTCGGCGCTCTCTTCCTTCCGTAACCTCAATCGTAACGAACGTGTTTCGACCGAAGATCGCAGCGTGCTTGTCACGGTCGACGAGTGGCTATCGGCCGAAGTTTCTCCCGACGCGCTTCCGGCGCGCGAGGGCGAATGCATCCTTGGCGTTGATCTTGGCGGCTCTCGTTCGATGTCGGCGGCTGCGCTGTATTGGCCGGAAACCGGCCGGCTGGAGGCCTTGGGTACGTTCCCGACAAAGCCAGGGCTTGCCGATCGAGGCGCGTCTGATGGCGTATCTGGACGCTATACAGAAATGCAGGAACGCGGTGAGCTGTTCACGCTGGGCGATAACACGGTTCCGCCTGGCCCTTGGCT
>NZ_RQXT01000146.1 GCF_003863365.1 Mesorhizobium tamadayense
TGCACAAGAATGATCTGAGCAGATCCCTCGTCGCCTTCGGCCAGGATAGCACGCTGGTCGCGGTGGTTGAACTGAGCATGTCGAGTTGGCTGGTGGCGGGACTGGTTCCCGGTGTGTTGAGACAACCGCTGAAGAAGCAAGGTGCCGATGCTGCAGCGTTGCTGCGGCTGCTGTATCGCTGGCGCGACGAAGCGCAGAAGGCCGGCAAGCCGATCGGGCGTATCGTTGTTGCGTTCGAGGCGGGCCGCGACGGCTTCTGGCTGGCGCGCTGGCTGCAGGCGCAGGGGATAGAAACCTATGTGATCCACTCGACCAGCATCCCTGTGTCGCGTGAGCACCGGCGGGCGAAGTCGGACCGGCTCGACACGCAATTGCTGATGCGGGCGTTTCTGGGCTGGCTGCGCGGCGAGCCCAAGCACTGCAGCATGGTTGCGATCCCAAACGTAGAGGAAGAGGATGCGCGGCGCCCCAGCCGCGAGCACGAGACGCTGGTGGGCGAACGCACCGGGCTAATCAACCGGATGAAGTCGACGCTGACGCGGCTGGGCATCCGCGGCTTCAATGTGAAGCTGAAGAAGGCGGCGGACCGGCTCGGCGACCTGCGTGGTCCGGACGGTCTGCCCTTGCCGCCCAACACACTGGCCGAACTGCAGCGCGACCTGGCACGGCTGCGCCTGGTCCGCGAGCAGCTCAAGGAGATCGAGAAGGTGCGGCTTGAGCGGCTGCAGCAGGCGCCGCAGCAAGGGGCACATGCGATGGTGCTGATACTGGCCAGAGTGCTGGGCATCGGCGTCGAGACGGCGGACATGCTGGTGCATGAGGTGCTATCGCGCGAGCTGCGCGACCGGCGGGCGGTGGCCCGCTTTGCCGGGCTGACCGGGGCGCCGGACGAGAGCGGCGGCAGACGCCGGGACAAGGGGCTGGCACGGGCCGGCAGCGCCAGGGTGCGCCGCGGCATGCTGCAGCTGGCGTGGCGCTGGCTGATGTTCCAGAAGGACAGCGCCCTGGCGCAGTGGTTCCTGGCGCGCACCGTCGGCGCCCACCGCAACGCACGCAAGATCATGGTGGTGGCACTGGCGCGCAAGCTGCTGATTGCCTTGTGGCGCTATGTGACCGCCGGCGAGGTGCCGGCCGGCGCACGTCTGCGTCCAGCTGCCTGAACGCCGCAACCCGTTACGGAGCTCGAAACAACAGGTCCGGCATCTACCGTCCAAGATGGAGCAATGCCAGGACAGTCCGAGGTGGCGGTGGCCCGCACGGGCCCTATGGTTTTGATGCCGAGGGAGAGAATGGGAACCGCCTCCGAGGAGCTTTGCCCCCGATGCGCATGACTGCATCATGGTCCGGATCGCCGCGATCCACCGAATACAAGGTTGTATGGCGCAACAGCGCCCCGACGCCAGGCAGGCTCCCCTCAGATCGTCCTTGCACGGCTCGCCTCGATCGGCCGCTGCCGCTACTCATGCAAGGACCGCCGCGAGTTCGTCCCGACCTGCGGCCCAAGATAGCGGGGCGTGCTCGCCGCCGTCCAGGACGAGCTACGCGCCGGCTCCGCCGGTGCCGCAAGCGGCATCCCGGACCGCGTCTGCGCTCCGCCGCTCTCGAGGCCGCAGGTCGGGACGAAGGGATGGTCCGCCACCCCGTCGAACAAAGGGA
>NZ_RQXT01000147.1 GCF_003863365.1 Mesorhizobium tamadayense
AAGGGCAAGCTACTGAATTTGTTGGAAGAATCGCGATATTTCCGCAGGTAAAGCCCGGCGGTTTCAGGTACACTTTAGATCAAGCGACTGATTCTAAAGACAAACCCGCAACCGCCGGAGCCAACAATGCGTCAAGAACGCACCGTCCAGAGCAGTATATTCGATCTTTTCTCCGGACACGAGATCGGCTGTGAACTGAAAGCGATGTCGCAATGGCTGGACGCCCATCGCGACCTGCTCGAGTTAGTGGCTGGGGACTTGCACCGGCATGGGGTCAAGCAAACCGGCCGCGAGAGACTGCCGGCGGTGCTGCGCTGCGCTTTGCTCAAGCAGCACCGCCAACTGAGCTATCAAGAGCTGGCCTTCCATCTGGAAGACTCCGCCTCGTTCCGAGCTTTTGCCCGGCTGCCGTGGGGCTGGAGCCCGAAGAAGTCGGTCTTGCACAAGACGATCAGCGTGCTTCGGGCCGAGACCTGGGAAGAAATCAATCGGACGCTGCTTTTGAGCGCCCGGCAGGACAAGATGGAAAGCGGCAAGGTGGTGCGGGTCGACAGCACCGTCACCGCAGCGCTGATGCACGAGCCGAGCGACAGTAGTCTTTTGTGGGACTGCGTGCGGGTGATGGTGCGGCTTCTCGATGCGGCCGATGCCTTGGGCAGCACCATCCCATGGCACGATCACTGCCGCGCGGCAAAGAAGCGGGCGCGGCTGATCCAGTTTGTCCGCGGTCGCCCGAAACGGATCAAGCGCTACCGCGAGTTGCTCACAATCAACCACAAAACCCTGGAGTATCTGAACCAGGCGGCGGCGCAGTTGCCTTTGGCGTCGGGCCCGGCCGGCGAACTCTGGCAGGCCGTTGTCTGCCACTACCGGCTGCTGATCGAGCGGATCATCGCCCAGACCGAGCGGCGGGTGCTGGCCGGCGAGGCGGTGCCGGCCGGCGAGAAGCTGGTGAGCTTGTTCGAGCCGCATGCCGAAATCATCGTCAAGGGCAGCCGCGACGTCCAATATGGCCATAAAATCAACCTCACCAGCGGCAGAAGCGGACTGATCCTCGATCTCGTCATCGAAGCCGGCAACCCGGCTGATAGCGAGCGTCTCTTGCCGATGCTGGAACGCCACATCGCCTTCTATGGCGAGGCGCCGCAGCAGGCGGCAGCCGACGGCGGCTATGCCGGCCGCAACAATCTGCGCCAGGCCAAGGAGCTCGGCATCAGCGACATGGCCTTCCACAAAAAGGCCGGCCTCAAGATCGAAGACATGGTCAAAAGCCGCTGGGTCTACCGCAAGCTCAGAAACTTCCGCGCCGGCATCGAGGCCGGCATCTCCTGCCTCAAACGGGCCTATGGTCTGGGACGCTGCACTTGGCGCGGGCTCGACCACTTCAAGACTTACGTCTGGTCCTCAGTGGTGGCTTACAACCTCGCCCTCTTCGCCCATCTCAGCCCAACCTGACATCCCATTCGACCAGGTTGAGATGGACCGGCGCTCGCCGGTCGCTGGCTGTGCGCGTGTTCTCGCCAGAAAGCCCTTCCCCGGCGATTTACACCCATCATGCCGACCACTCAGCTTCGAAGGCGCTGCCCATTGAGTCGCAAACTATTGTAAACGCAATAAAAATAGTGGGTTTATGGACGGACACTAGACTA
>NZ_RQXT01000148.1 GCF_003863365.1 Mesorhizobium tamadayense
GTCTGGCCGCCCTTGCCGGGGGTGACGCCGCCGACCAGCTTGGTGCCGTAGCGCTTCATGTCCTCGGCATGGAAGCTGCCGATCTTGCCGGTAAAACCCTGGACGATGACGCGGGTGCTGCGGTTGAGCAGGATTGCCATTTTCTCGACCTCCCTCAGGCTGCTTTTTTCTTGGTCGCCGCGCGCCAGGCGGCGACGGCCTTCTCGGCGGCTTCGGCCAGCGTGTCGGCGACGATCACCTTCTCGCCGGAATCGGCCAGGATGCGACGCCCTTCCTCGACCTTGGTGCCGGAGAGCCGCACCACCAGCGGCACGTCGACCCCGACCTCGCGGATCGCCTTGATCACACCCTCGGCGACCCAATCGCAGCGGTTGATGCCGGCAAAGATGTTGACCAGTATGGCCTCGACTTGTCTGTCGCCGAGCACGGCGCGGAAGGATTTCGCCACCCGCTCGGGCGAAGCGCCGCCGCCGATGTCGAGAAAATTGGCCGGCTCGCCGCCGGCGATCTTGATCATGTCCATCGTCGCCATGGCGAGCCCGGCGCCGTTGATGATGCAGCCGATGTTGCCGTCCAGTCCGACATAGGAGAGGCCGCGGTCGCTGGCGAACGTTTCGCGCGGGTCTTCCTGGCTCTTGTCGCGCAGTTCGGAGATTTCCGGCCGGCGGAACAGCGCGTTCTCGTCGAATGACATTTTTGCGTCGAGCGCGACGAGGTTGCCGTCGCGGGTCACCACCAGCGGATTGATCTCCAGCATCGAGGCGTCGTAGTCGCGGAACACCTGGTAGCAGCCCATGATCGTCTCGGTGGCCTTGCCGATCAGATTGCTTTCAAGCCCGAGGCCGAAGGCGATCTCACGCGCCTGGAACTGCTGCATGCCGACGCCGGGATCGACGGTGGCGCGGATGATCGAACCCGGCGCCTCCTCGACGATGTCCTCGATTTCCATGCCGCCGGCGGCCGACGCCACGATCATGACGCGCTCTTTCTTCCGGTCGAGCACGAAGCCGAGATAGAGTTCCTGCGCGATGTCGACCGCTTCCTCGAGATAGAGGCGCGAGATCAGCTTGCCGCGCGGGCCGGTCTGCTGGGTCACCAGCTTGCGCCCGAGCATGGCTTCGGCCGCGTTAGAGATCTCCTCGTCATTGGAGCAGAGCTTGATGCCGCCGGCCTTGCCGCGCGCGCCGGAATGAACCTGCGCCTTCAGCACCCATTTCGAGCCGCCGATCTCGCGCGCCCGGTAGGTCGCCTGCTCGGGGCTATAGGCGAGGCCGCCGCGCGGCACATGCACGCCGTGACGGGCGAGCAGTTCTTTGGCCTGGTATTCGTGAATGTCCATTTTTTTCCTCCCGAAAACTCTCAGTGCGTCGCCTGTGGCTGGCCGGCGCGCTCGATCGCCTCGCTCACCACCAGCACGTTGCGCGCCATGCGCTCGGACGCCGCGTCGATCATCTTGCCGTCGAGCGCAGCAGCGCCCTTGCCGAGCGCCTCCGCTTCCTTCAGCACTTCGAGGATGCGGCGGGCGCGCGCGACCTCCTTTTCCGGCGGCGAGAACACGTCGTTGGCCAAAGCGATCTGCGACGGGTGGATCGCCCATTTGCCTTCGATGCCGAGCGCCGCGGCGCGCCTTGCGGCCGCC
>NZ_RQXT01000015.1 GCF_003863365.1 Mesorhizobium tamadayense
GCCAGATCCGTCGCATCTCGCTTTCACTGCGCCCGACATGGTGGAGGAGATTCACGGCCGTGAAGGAGGCCAGGGCGCAGATCAAGGCCGCCAGCGCAACCAGACGCAAATCATGCTGCGTCGCAATGCAAGTGTAAACTTTCAACATGCTTCTCCCCCAGGCAGGATGATCACCCGCTTGGGGAGAACTCTACGGCCAAAACTTGAATAAAGCGCTTAAGCGGGAAATCCGCTTTGATTATCGTGACCGAAGGTTGCGAAGGAACCTACATCCACGGCTCACTGATCATGTTTAACAAGCAGAGCGTGTCGCCGCCCGATTACTCTCATTCGGCGAACAATTCCCTGTAACCGGTCGCAACCATCCAGTTCGCCGATCCAGATGGCTTCGCGCGGCTATGCGCGCACGCTCCGACTCGTGCGCCGGATCGAGACCCTATGAATCTCTTCATGATTGGCACCGTCGACGGATGCATCCTAAGATAGTCGTGAAGTGCTCCTTGTCGTAGGTGGTCAGGCTGTCGGGCCAAGGGACTTCCTCTGTAAGAGGTGGCTCAACGTCTCGGCATTTCATCACGATTTCGCGGCTCCCGAAATGTGGGGAACTTCGTTCTTAAGACAACATTCCGATCATGTCCGTTAGTGCCTGCTTATGAGATAAGCGCTCCTATTGGCGATGCAACTCTAGGTTAAAAATGAATTGCAAAAAGCTCAAGACCTGGAGAGCGATTTTCCGGCGGACTGCCCGGTCATCAATTTCACATTTGAACGAGAGACGAAATTCGGGCCCAAGGCTGACAGCCGACGCACCTAGCGGCTGGCTGGTACCCCTCTATAGAAAAATGCGCCACCCACCGCGGCAACAACATTAATATCGCCGGACCATGGAACCTGTCGTGGGTGGTCCCTACAACAAACCGGTTGGCGTGCATGAGATTGACCAGGACCAGGCTCAAGCGACTGGCAGCAAAGATGCAGAAAGAGCTTTCTCCTCAGGTAAAGGAGCCTGGTGCTTCGGCACCCGTTTCCAAATTCTTTGCTCTTCGCCCGTCCCTCGTCCGTCTTGACTAGTAGGCTCCCACGGGCTATCTCACCGCCACGTTAGCACTCGTAACTGGCGAGTGCTAACAGCCGCGCTCCGGCAACGGAGAACCGTTCAACATCCGCACCAGGGACATTTAAAATGGCAAAGTCCAAATTCCGGCCGCTGCATGACCGCGTGGTCGTTCGTCGGGTCGAATCCGAATCCAAGACCGCCGGCGGGATCATCATCCCCGATACGGCGAAGGAAAAGCCGCAGGAAGGCGAGATCATCGCCGTCGGCTCCGGCGCCCGCGACGAAGCCGGCAAGCTCGTGCCGCTGGACGTCAAGGCTGGCGACCGCATCCTGTTCGGCAAATGGTCGGGCACGGAAGTCAAGCTCAATGGCGAAGACCTTCTGATCATGAAGGAATCCGACATCATGGGCATCATCGGCTGATATCAGGCCTTTCCGTCAACTGAATTCCCGGGCTCAATCAAAGCCCCTGCCAGGAGCTAAAAATGGCTGCCAAAGACGTAAAGTTTTCCCGTGATGCCCGCGAGCGCATGCTGCGCGGTGTCAACATCCTCGCCGACGCGGTGAAGGTCACCCTGGGCCCCAAGGGCCGCAACGTCGTCATCGACAAGTCGTTCGGCGCCCCGCGCATCACCAAGGACGGCGTCACCGTCGCCAAGGAGATCGAGCTTGAGGACAAGTTCGAGAACATGGGCGCGCAGATGGTCCGCGAAGTCGCTTCGAAGACCAACGACATCGCCGGCGACGGCACCACGACCGCCACGGTCCTGGCGCAGTCGATCGTCCAGGAAGGCCACAAGGCCGTTGCCGCCGGCATGAACCCGATGGACCTGAAGCGCGGTATCGACCTCGCCGTCACCGAAGTGGTTGCGGCTCTCGGCAAGGCCGCCAAGAAGATCAAGACCTCCGAGGAAGTCGCCCAGGTCGGCACAATCGCTGGCAATGGCGACGAGTCAGTCGGCAAGATGATCGCGGAAGCGATGCAGAAGGTCGGCAACGAGGGCGTCATCACCGTCGAGGAAGCCAAGACCGCCGAGACCGAACTGGAAGTCGTGGAAGGCATGCAGTTCGACCGCGGCTACCTCTCGCCCTACTTCGTCACCAACGCCGACAAGATGGTCGCCGATCTGGAAGATGCCTACATCCTTCTCCACGAGAAGAAGCTCTCCAACCTGCAGGCCATGCTGCCGATCCTCGAGGCTGTCGTGCAGACCTCGAAGCCGCTGGTCATCATCTCGGAAGACGTCGAAGGCGAGGCTTTGGCCACGCTGGTCGTCAACAAGCTGCGTGGCGGCCTGAAGATCGCCGCCGTCAAGGCTCCGGGCTTCGGTGACCGCCGCAAGGCCATGCTGGAAGACATCGCCATCCTCACCGGTGGCCAGGTCATTTCCGAAGATCTCGGCATCAAGCTCGAGAATGTCGGCCTCAACATGCTCGGCCGCGCCAAGAAGGTGTCGATCTCCAAGGAGAACACCACCATCGTCGACGGCGCCGGCAAGAAGGCCGAGATCCAGGGCCGCGTTGCCCAGATCAAGCAGCAGATCGAAGAGACCACCTCGGACTACGACAAGGAGAAGCTGCAGGAGCGTCTCGCGAAGCTCGCGGGCGGCGTTGCGGTGATCCGCGTCGGCGGTGCGACCGAAGTGGAAGTCAAGGAAAAGAAGGACCGCGTCGATGACGCCCTCAACGCGACCCGCGCGGCCGTGGAAGAAGGCATTGTCGCTGGCGGTGGCGTGGCCCTGCTGCGCGCTTCGAGCGGCCTCAAGGCCACCGGCGTCAACTCCGACCAGGCTGCCGGCATCAACATCGTGCGTCGCGCGCTGCAGGCTCCGGCCCGCCAGATCGCGGCCAATGCCGGTGCGGAAGCCTCGATCGTTGCCGGCAAGATCCTCGACAACACGGGCGCGACCTTCGGCTACAACGCCCAGACCGGCGAATATGGCGACATGATCGCCATGGGCATCGTCGATCCGGTCAAGGTCGTTCGTACGGCTCTGCAGGATGCGGCCTCGGTCGCCGGCCTGCTGGTCACCACCGAAGCCATGATCGCCGAGGCTCCGAAGAAGGAGTCGGCTGGCGGCGGCATGCCTGGCGGCATGGGCGGCGGCGGCATGGGTGGTATGGGTGGTATGGATTTCTAAGGTCCCCGCATCTCAACAACCTCGCAAGGGCGGCAGCAATGCCGCCCTTTTCTTTGGCGCAAATCTGGTCGGTTTGACGCTCGCAAAATTTTGGACCGACGGCCAGCGGCGCCGTCACTTGATCCGGCTACACAATCTCACAATCGCCTTTCGTTCAAACCGATTTTTTTGCCACAAGCGAACGGTTTGTATCCTGATGTATCCGCCAAGCGCCAGATGGCCAAGGTTGATATAGGCTTGAGGGAGCTACGTCGGCCACGTTCTTTGCCATCATCGATGGCGTTCCTGAAGCCCGATAGACGCAAAGCGCTCACTGGCCGCATCGACGAACTCCGGCGTCATGTGCAGATAGCGCTGGGTTGAACGTATATCGATGTGCCCAAGATAGTTGCGAGTTGCGCAAGCAACCGTTGCACGTATTGACCCGGAGCGATACCAAGCAATCGCCGGTGCACGGCGGGCGTGTGTCGGCTGTGTTGGCCAAGACATAATCGGCACAGCGCGGCCACAGAACTGCTGCAGGCGGGCGTCGATTGTTCGGTCATCGCACTGTGTTGGGTCACGAGAGATGGAAACGACGTTGGCCTATCTTCACTCGCATCTTGAACTCAAGGAATCAGCACTTGCCAAGCTGGAGGAATATCAACGAGCGAAGGCCGAACGATGGAAGTCCTGACGCCCTTTGAGCATGAGAACGATGCCGAACGTCAACGACCGTTATCGGAACCCGCGGCACTGAGATCGCGGTCTTCGAGTTTGGTGCGGGTCCTCTAGTCGTCCAGGACGACGGTTGCCTTCGGTTGCTGTCGGATTTAGGTGCAAGAATGAAATTGAAAACGGGCTCGGGTTAGGTACGTGTGAGCTTTAGCAAAACAGCCGGGGAAGTTACGGTCGCCGCAAGCGCGGCAGGTGCGGCGGCTTCAAAGCCCTTATTCGGGATTTTCCTGCCATCACAGCCCGAGGTAACCACGCGACAACCGGCGGGTGCGGCGGACGTCCGTAACCTTAAACGTGAATAGATCGCTAACCTGTGCCTTCCAAAACGTTTTGGGGGCGGGATCCCCTTGCCGCCTCTCGGAGAATGCTCCTGTTTGCTAAGTCCATTGCGGGATTTTCCTTCTGGATCCTCGGGACCCAGGCTGCCGCCGCCCACGTCAAATGGTTCTCTGCCTATGACGCTGCCGGCCAGCCGCGCGGCCTCGAAAACGTTCTATGTCAGGATTTCGAGCTCCTCCTGGGCGTTGCTTTGCTCTGGATCTTTTCCGGCTGCGTGGTGGAGCGGATGTCTCTAGGCGAGCTGATAACCCGCTCGCTCAACCGCCTCACGGCGAGCTTGCGGCTGCATACCGAGGCCATGATCCGCGCGATCTGTGGGTTTTTCTTCATCTCGCTCTGGGCGGTCGGAGGCATCCTCCTGACCCCCGAATTGAAAACGACGTCCACATTGGCGGGACCTTTGCAGCTCGCCATCGCGGCCGGCCTTCTGTCACGCCGCACTGCGCCGCTATCCGCCGCAGGCATCGTCGTCCTGTTCGGCCTGGCCGTGCGCGATTACGGCATGTTTCATCTGGCTGACTATCCGATTTTTCTGGGGCTTGCCGTCTATCTCGCTCTCACGGGGTTGCAAAAGAACTTGTTCGGCGTTCAGCCGCTCGACGTCGTGCGCTATGCGACTGCCGTCACCTTGATGTGGGCGTCGGTCGAGAAGTGGGCCTATCCCGAATGGAGCTTCCCGCTTCTGAACGAGCACCCCGGTATCACCTTTGGCTTCACCAACGAATTCTACATGCGGGCCGCTGGCATGGTCGAGTTCACGCTCGCCTTTGCCCTCGCTTGGACGCCGGTGGTCCGACGCGTTGCGGCGGCCGTGTTGCTTGGGATGTTCGTCAGCGCGTGCTTCGAATTCGGCAAGCTGGATGTGATCGGGCACTCGGCCATCATCGTCGTCCTCGTCGCGATCCTTTCCGATCACCGGCCTAATGAGCCCGACTCTCACGCTGCCTGGCTAGCTCCGGTCGGATTATGTGCGGCGCTGACAGCAACGCTCTTCGCTTACTATCTCGGCCACGCGGCGATCTTCTACACTACGATTCTTTAGGTCCTGCCACTTCGTCGCGTGGCAGTTGGCACCTAAAGCTGCTCCTGGCAGGCATCCCCGGGCACAATCCCGGCTAGGCTGCTTTGAAGATGGGCACCGACACTGACCGTTCAGGAGGGTGGCCATCCAGGTGGCCATCCCTCGCCTCTGAGTCACTCACCAATCCGTCATTTGAGTCTCGGTATCCGATGCGGGCCTCGCCCGCCAGCATTCATCCGCTCGTGAATGCCAATTTGATTCTGTTCAATCGCGGCATGCCCTATATCACCACCTGCGTGCCGATCTCGACAACGCGCCCGGTAGGGATTTGGAAATACTCGGTCGCATCGGCCGCCGAGCGCGCCAGGCCGATGAACAGCTTGTCCTGCCACACCGGCATGCCGGAATTGGGCGAGGCCTTGAGCGAACGCCGCGACAGGAAGAAGGAGGTCGTCATGATATCGAACTTCCAGCCCTGCTTGCGGCAGATCGCCAGCGCGCGCGGGATGTTGGGCTGCTCCATGTAGCCGAAGGTCAAGGTCACCCGCATGAACAGCTCGTTGACCGTCTCCATCTTGACGCGGTCGCTGTCGGGCACGACCGGCTGCGGCGCCGTCACCACTGACAGGATGACGTTCTGTTCGTGCAGCACCTTGTAGTGCTTCAGGCTGTGCATCAGCGCGGTCGGCGCGCTCAGCGGATCGCTGGTCAGGAACACCGCAGTGCCTGACACCAGCTGCGGCTTCTTCTTCAACAGATTGCCGGCGAGGAAATCGAGCGGGATCTCCTTGCGGCGGGTCTTGTCGAACAGATAGCGGCTGCCGCGCACCCAGGTCCACATGGCGAGCACCACTGTGAAGGCCACCGCCAGCGACGCCCAGCCGCCCTCGAACACCTTGACGATGTTGGAGGCAAAGAAGCCGATATCGATGAAGGCGAACAAAGCCGTCATCGCGATTGCCACCCAGAGCCGCCATTTCCAGATACGGGTCATGACGACAAAGAGCAGCACCGTCGTCACCAGCATGTTGCCGGTGACCGAAATGCCGTAGGCCGAGGCCAGCCGGCTCGATTCGCCGAAACCGACGACCAGCAGCATCACCGTCAGCGCCAGCAGCAGATTGACACGCGGCATGTAGATCTGGCCGGACTGCCGTTCCGATGTGTGCAGGATTTCGAGCCGCGGCAGCATATTGAGTTGCACCGCCTGCCTGGTCAGCGAATAGGCGCCCGAGATCACCGCCTGGCTGGCGATGACCGTCGCGGCGGTCGCCAGCACCACCATCGGGATAAGCGTCCAGCCCTCGTTCATCTCGAAGAAGGGATGGCCGACGACGCCACCATGCGCCAGCACGAAGGCGCCCTGTCCGGCATAGTTGAGCAGCAGGCAGGGAAACACGATGGCCAGCCAGGCGAGCACGATCGGCTTGCGGCCGAAATGGCCGAGATCGGCATAAAGCGCCTCGGCGCCGGTAACGGCGAGGAAGATGGCGCCGATGGTGACGAAGGCGACATCGGGCGAATGGATCAGGAAGGCGACGATGTAGTGGGGGCTGATCGCCCACAGGATTTCCGGATCGGCGATGATGTGATTGAGACCGGCAAGGCCAATGGCCAGGAACCATACCGCGGTCACGGGACCGAAGACCAGTCCCACGCCGCCGGTGCCGAACCGTTGCACCGCGAACACTATGGCGAGAATGAGCAATGTCAGCGGCACCACATAAGGCTGAAACGTCGGCGTGACGACATTCATGCCCTCGACCGCAGAAAGCACCGAGATTGCCGGCGTGATGACGGCGTCACCAAAGAACAGCGAGGCGCCGACGATGCCGACGCCAAGCATGACCGCCGACCGCGTCGGGAAGCTGCCCCGCGCCAGCGCCATCAGCGACAGCACGCCGCCCTCGCCACGGTTATCCGCGCGCAGCACGAACATGATGTATTTGATGGTGACGATGATCGTCAGTGACCAGATGATCAGCGACAGCACGCCGAGAATGTCGCCGCGCTCGGCAACGTTGCCGCCGGACGAGGCGTGCAGCGCCTCGCGGAACGCATAGATGGGACTGGTGCCGATGTCGCCATAGACCACGCCGAGCGCGCCCAGCATCAGCACCTTGGTGCTGTGCTGTTCGACTTCTGGGTAGCTTGATTGTTCGACGGATTCTGCCTCACTACCAGAATCGGTAAAGGCCATGGACAACACTCCGATAAGCGGGCGGGCTCTACGCTTGCTGCAATGCAACATCAAGGTCAAGCAAATGGCTTACATGCCAGCAATGCGAAGCCCGCACTCGATCAGCTGCACACGAGTCGGAAACTTCTTGCATCACGGGCGCAACCACGGAAGTTGATGGGTGAAGGCCGGCGTCAGCAGGCGACCGCCTGAACTAGCAATCCCGCTCAGCTGCCGCTCGGTGGCAACGTCTTGCGCAGTGTCCAGGATCCTCTGCCTCTTCGCTGGTCTCACCTCAGCTATGTCATGCTCATCGTTGATGAGGACCTCTTCGCCCGGCAGAAGGTTGCTCCTGGCAAGTGCACCCATCAGCCCGTCCGCGGACTGCTGGTGATCGGACCCTGCAGCATCCGGTGCCCGGTCATGGCGCGCGGCGGGCTCAAGAGATGACGACGGACCCAGTTCGTCCATCAGCCCCAAACGCCACATCCTGATCGTGGCCTTCCGCAGGAAGCTCCTCTGGCCAACTGCCAGGATCCTGCCACGCGCTGTGCTGCGCAGCGGCATCGCCGACCCGCATCCGCTCCATCGCGTCATCTGGATTGAGGAGCGGCACGTCTGGGGAGGAGGATTCAGCTTAGCGCGGCGTACTGTCGGCACGGCGCCCGTCGACCACCAGGTCCGGAGAGGATCTATGGCCTTAAGGAGTCTCTGGGGATCAGGATCTCTCATCAACTCGCGCGCATTATCGCGCAGCGACTGCTTGTCGAGCCGGTCCTTAATGGGATCCATTTTGTTTGCGAAGAGCCAGCGGCCAAAGCTGAGAAGGTGACTTACATTGTTCCTGACGGTGCTCTTGCCGGCGTTGCCATCGATGAGGGCGTCCCTAAACCCCGAAATAAGCGAAGCATCCTCGCGATCAAGCGAAGCATCCTCAAAGTAAAGAGGCCGCTTTCTGCGAAGCCCCGTTGACTGAGCCGGCTGCGACGCCGAGGACGGCGGTCCCGGTCCGTCCATCAGCCCCAAACGCATATCATGACCGTGGGCTTCCGCGGAAAGCTCCTTTAACCAACTGCCAGTGTCCTGCGACGCGCTGTGCTGCGCATCGGCGTCGCCGACCCGCCTCTGCTGTGTCAGTGCTGCGTCGTTGGGATCAGGAACTGGGGGATTTGGGTGCTCGACCTCCATGGCTTTAGCGCCGGCCTTCGATTTTCATAGACGAGCCAGTGCGGAACCGATGGTTCGATCACCACCGGCGTCCTGCTTATATCTCTTAATGTCTCCATCCAACGCCTTGCCGGAAAGCCGATCAGCAATGCCCATCTTGTTGTTTTGACGAAGGTAGCCACTGAAGCTCCTAAGAGCAGTTGCATTCCTCCTGCCGGTTTCTGTCGCTGCTTCGGTTTTATACTCTTCGACGAGAACCGCGTCCTTGGGACAATGCTTCAACTCAGCGTGGACTGCCATCGGCACGACGTCCTCCGTCGACTGCGAGGTGCAGAGATGACCTATTGCGTTAGAAACCCTCGCAAGGCCACCCGCGGGCTTACCCGGTCCGATGAACTCGTGCACATCGTTGGTCAGCGACTGCTCGTCGAGCCGATTCATAATGGGAGCTTTTTTGTTTTCGAACAGCCAGTGCCCGAAGCGGAGAAGAGTACTTACCTCGTTCTTGGCGGTGCCCTCGGCGGCGTTGCCCTTGATGAGGGCCGCCTCAAGTCCCAAAATAGGCTCAGAATCCCCGGGATGGAGAGGGCGCTTGCTGAGCCTTTTCAAAAACTGAGCTGACTGAGCCGGCTGCGGCGCCGAGCCGGCCGGTATTGCTGCTCCACCTGAATTGGCGATCTCTCTCAGGTGCCGCTCAAAGGTCGGCGCAACTGCGGACCGAGCCGCGGGTGAGCTCCCTTGCGGGCCCGCCCTGTTCGATTGTCCACGTAAGCGCTTGATCGAGGTGAAATCCATCCGTCTCACTTTCAGCAACATAAGCCGTTTGAAGCTGGGGTTGGATCTGACACAGAAAAGCTGTCGAGAACCTGACGACGACAACGTGCTCGCCAAGACGGATGTGTTGCGAAGTTTTCGGTATCCGAGGTATGGCATGGTCTTCGGTGTTTCGCCGGAGAGTTTAGATCTTCAAGGGCCGCCATTCGATCAGTTCGTCATCCGCTTTGCGTTCGCTGGTGCAATGTGAGATGGGGCTGGGACGTCTTTTGCCGGCTTCTGATTCTCCAAACCTGCGCTGGTTGGCCTTGGTCGAAGCTGCTTCTCCCCGTCCTCGCCTCAGCTCTCGGCTTTCTTCTCGGCACGCTGCTAGCTTTGCTGCTGACCTTGCCTATACGTATTGCCTCACCTAGGGTGCTCCCGAGCAACGCTGCCGTTGCCTCACCAGGATGTTCCCGTGGTCGCGATCCGTCATTCTGTCATTGCTTGGAAGGTCGCTGCTGGCGAAATTGTGCCGAACACCATCTCATGAGCCTTTCCCTTTCGCCATATTTTGACGCGACGTAGCAGCGTGCGCAGAAGGAGATCGGGATACTTCTCCGGGTATTCCGATTGCAGCCGCCAGCAATTCCCGGCTCGTTTGCGACGGCCTTCTTCAAACCAGCCACTTAGCTCGTGGGCGACCCCTGCAAATGGATCAGGACGCCGCCGTATTTCACCTCGCTCGATGCGGTTCGCAAGCCTGAAAGGAACTCATCGAGCGCCGGCTCGGACGCCGCGGAATCTGATGTGGTTATCGATCGGCTGAGACCAAAGGCGCTGTTGTGCGGCTCTCATGTCGCCCAGCAGGCTTCGCGCGAACAGACGCCGGCGTCAGCAGGTGTTCCATCAAGTCGGAAGGTGACACTTGCGCATCCTGGCGCCGTCACGCTCCTTTTCCGCCGCTTGAACGAGGCCGAAGGAGTTCACGAATAGCCCAAGCGTCGAATAGAGCTGTGCAAGGGCCGCAGCGGCTTCAAGCCCCTCCAGCCGACGATACCCGACAATGCGCCGCACCACGGCGCCGTTCTTCTGCTCGACGAACGCCTTATCGTTCTTGCGGCAAGGGCGGCAGCGGGTGAACTCGATGCCGGCATCCAGACAGTAATCGCGTATCGTCTCGTTCGGAACGCGCTGTCATTGTCCGTGTTGAATCCGAGAAGCTGAAATGGCAGGAGCCGCCGTAATTCCGTCAGCGCCTCGCTCAACAGCTTCTGCTCACGCACCAGCAAGGGCGCGCATTCGGTCCATCCGCTCGCGATGTCGGTAAGACAAAGCGGCGCCCGCGCCACGTGCGGGCGACGCCGGCATCAACCGTCGGGCAGATGCGCCGAGGGAAACAAGCGCGCCTGACGCAACGCCGCCAGATCAGCCGAGCCGGTGCAGAAGCAGGCGACGGCCAACTGGCGGATCACGATCTCGAAATGCGCGACAACCGCCTCGGTGGACACCGTCGCCGCGCGCAGCACGCCGGCCGCCTGCCCGGCGATGTCCGCGCCCAGGCGGATGGCCTTGGCCACGTCGACGCCGTCGCGGATCCCGCCCGACGCGATCAGCTTCACCGTCGGCAGCGCCCGACGTACCGCCTGCACGCTGGCCGGGGTCGGAATCCCCCAATCGGCGAACGCCATCGCCACTGCACGGTCGGCGGCATCGCGGGCGCGCTCGCCCTCCACTGCGGCCCAACTGGTGCCGCCGGCGCCGGCGACATCGATCACCGCCACGCCCGCCTCGACGAGCGCAGAGGCCACCGAGGCGGACAGGCCCGACCCCACTTCCTTGGCCACGATCGGCACGCCCACGCTGCGCGCGGCGCGAGCGATCTGCGCCAGGACGCCGCGCCAGTCGCGGTCGCCCTCCGGCTGTACCGCTTCCTGAAGCGGATTGAGATGGACGATGAGTCCATCGGCCTCCAGCGCATCCACCGCCCCGCGCGCCAGGTCCAGGCCGTCGGCCTCGCGCAGTTGCGCGGCGCCGATATTGGCCAGCAAGGGTATGTCTGGGGCCAGGCGGCGCAGCGCGCGCGTCAGCCCCTGGGAGTTGCGGGATCGCAGGCTCACGCGCTGCGAACCGACGCACATGGCGATCCCCAAGGCTTGCGCTGCCTCGCTCAGATGCCGGTTGATGGCCTCGGCGCGTGACATGCCGCCGGTCATGGAGCTGATCAGCAGCGGCGCGCGCATCGTCTTGCCCAGCAGCGAGGCGCGCAGATCGATCTGCGTCAGATCCAACTCGGGCAATGCGCAGTGTTCGAAGCGGATGTACTCCCAGCCGGCGGCGACCGTGGCCGGCGCCGTTTGCCGATCCAGCACGATGTCCAGATGGTCGTCCTTGCGCTGGCTCAGGGCGGTGTCGCTCATGCTCGCTCCATCCGTCGCATCGGGCGACGGCGTTGCGTCGGATCGGACCGACGGCAGCTTGCGCACGCCGCCGCCTCCGGCGCGTTCAGGCGGGCGCACGCTGGCCTCCCCCCGCAGAGTCGCTGCGGTAGCGGCTGGTCGAGGTCTGGTAGTACTGTGCGCGGATGGCCGCCATGGCCTCGATCAACGGTCCCCACGGCGGGGGAAAGCGTTCTTCCGCCATCACCCGGTGCAGCATGCGCGAATGGCCGGCCAGCTCGTCGTTGAGGAACTCCACCACAGGCATAGCCGGATAGCGCTGCAGCAGCAGGACCGCCGCGTTGTCGACCTCGCCAGCCGACCTGTCCTTGTCGCGTCCATGCAGATCGTTCTGAAGGCGCCCTATCGCGAAGATGAGCCGCAGGACTTGGCGAAACGCCGGACGGGCGCGCAAGGTGGCCATGTCCAGCCCCCACAACAACGACAGGCAACAGAACACGTTGGCGTAGGCGATCGAATCGATGCCGTTGTGCAGGTACTCGGCGTAGGACCAGCGTTCCGCCCCTACCGCCTGCGCGTGTCCGGCACGCAGCGCCGCGCAGTAGCAGCGGGTATCGTCGAGAAGCTGAGCATAGTCGCGACGATCGTAGGCGAGCGCGGCCAGCGAAGCGCGCAGCACAGCGCAGCCCTCGAATCCTGGGAGTGCGCACGGCACGCCCTGCCCCAGCGCCTGCTCCACCGCGGCGAGCTGCTCCGGCGCGATCAGGCCAAGGTCGTTGCAATCATCGAGCCAAAACAGCAGCGCGAGTTCGCGATAGAACGTCACGATCAGCGTTTCGTCCTGCGGATCGCGGCCGGTGCGGGCGCTGGTGTCGCGCAGGCTCGGGTGGATGCGCTGCAGGATGTACTGGCCGCCCCTGACCGCTTCTACGGCATGCTCGTCGGCGAACCCGGTCAGGGAACGCCCCCACTCCAGCACCTGCTGCAGTGCGCGTTCGGTCTGGATCATGGCGCCGCTCCTGCTCCCTCAGCCAGGACGCGCCGCCCCCAACGAAGCGCCAGCCACAACCCGGCGAGTTCGGCCACGCGCACGACCCGGGTGGGGCAATACAGTTCCTTGCCGATCCACAGCGGCGTCTGCGGCAATGCATGCGCCGCATGGCGGGCGAGCATCCACTCCAGCGCACGCGCCACCGCCTGCGCGATGCGCCGGCGCCCTGTCGGCTCTTCGCTCCCGTTCATCACGTGCAACGCGAACAGCGCATAGGCGGTTTCCTCGAATGTGGACGCGCGACCGGCGCCCCAGCCGCCGCCGTCGCGCTGCGCTTGCAGCAGCGCCGCCAGCGCGCGCTCGTCGCGCCACTGGGGCTTGCCTTGCGCCAGCGCAGCGACCGCATGCGCGGTGGAGTACAGCCACGAAACGTGCCATTTTTCGTTGTCCCATAGACCGTGGGGGTTGCGATTGGCCTCGACGTAGGCGCTGGTGCCGGCGGCGGGCTTTCCCAACAGTCGCAACGCATGCAGGGCATGGATGTTGGTCGACACCGAGGCATTGCGCTCGCCGGGGAAGGTGACGAACAGCTCGTCGATTTCGAAATGGCGCAACGCATCGACCGCCGGGTCGCGGCCTGCAAGGCGCAGGACGCACAACGCAATGGCGGTGTCGTCCGCATCGGCCGCGAAGTGCAAGGCCGGGCCCAGACCGCGCACGCCCAGGCGGGCGTCGAGCTGCGCGACGATCACGCGCACCGCCCCGGCGAGCGCGGGATGCGCGAACAGCCCGGCCAGATGCAGGGTGTACAGCGACCAGCACGGCTCGAACACATTGATCGGCCAGACGTTGGGAACGACACCTTCGATGCCGCTGCGCGTCGCCCCCGATGCCGCCTGCAGATACGCGTCGGCGCGCCCGACCTGCGGCGTGCTCCCCTGTATCACGGCGTGCGCTCGCCACGCGGCGGTGGCCGCCGGACTGATGCCGATGCTGCCGTCGTCATCCGGGCATGCGGTGGTCGGCGACGTCCCCCAGGCTTCCCAGGAGTGCAGCAACGGATGACCGCTCGGCAACCTCGCCATCGCCCCCAGTTTGACCAGGCACGCTTGCCGCAGCGGCAACAGCGCCGGGTGGCGCGGAAACGCCACGCCGCCCAGCAAGGATGCGACCTCGCCACACAACTGCGGCAGGATCAGCTCCGCGCCGATCGGCGCGTCTTCCGGCACCGCATGGGCGTAGGGATCGGGCTCGCGCTCGAGGAATCGGGTTGCAGCCTGGACTGCGTCGGCAGCGCCGGGAAGAGGATCGGCACGCTGCAACGCCAGCAACGCCGCCCACGTGGGCGCATGGCGGAACAGCGGGAAGTCCGCGCTTCCCCATCCGCCATCGGCCTGTTGCTGCGCGATGAGCCACGCGTATGCGTCCTGCCGACCGATGACGTTGCCGTGAAACTGCAGAGCTCGCGCCGTGTCGTAGACGGACGGACCGACGCTGCCGCCGTCGCTCATCTCGCTCAGCAGGTGGCGCAATTCGGAAAGGATCTGTTCGGACAGCGCGTTCACGCGGGATGTTCCTTCTGCAGACGGTTGACGAGAACCAGGATCGGGCAGACGCCGCGCACGTCGCCGCAGGCCCGTCGCGGCCCGGCGCATGGGCAGCGCCGGACGGCCGCCCTGCTCCGGCGCGGCGACGCGCCCCGATGCTGGCGCCGGTCCGCCGCATAGGCTTGCGCGCAGCGCGCCGCGTGCGCCGCGGCCGTGCTGGGCAACCGCTGCGATCGGCGGCCGCGGACTCGGACACAGTGCAGCATGCACCGCTGCCGCCGGCCATCGCAAGCGCAGGGGCGACTCCATGCGGACGGGCGCGCTCATGCGCACGGCGCGTGCTTGAAGAGATAGGCGTTGGCCCGGTGCAGCATCTGTGCCAACCGTTCCGCACGCGGCCCCAGCGGGGCGATGGCCTCCCCGGCGTCGCGCAACAGATCCAGCGCGAACTGGCGCGCTGCCTGCAGCCCCATGATCGACGCGCAGGTCGGCTTCTGCGCTGCCGCGTCCTTGCCGGGGGTCTTGCCCAGCGTCGCGGTATCCGCTGTCGCGTCGAGAATGTCGTCGACCACCTGCAACGCCAGGCCGAAACAGGCGCTGTAGCGATCCAGCGCACAGTACAGCGCAGCGTGCGCGGCATCCTCCGCGATGGCGCATAGCGGGCCCATGCGAACGGACGCACGCACTAGCGCTCCGCTCTTCATCCGGTGCATCGCCACGATCCTGTCCAGCTCGACGTGCTTTCCGACCAGCGATAGATCCATGGCCTGCCCGCCTGCGGCACCTTCGGCGGACACCGCCTGCGCCAGTTCGCGGACGAGCGCGATACGGTTGTCGCCCGGCGCATCCAGGCTCGCCAGGGCCAGGAAGGCGTGTGCCTGCAGCGCATCGCCGACCAGGATCGCAGTGGCTTCGCCGAACTTGACGTGCACGGTCGGAAGGCCGCGGCGAAGCACGTCGTCGTCCATCGCGGGCAGGTCGTCGTGGACCAGAGTACAGGCGTGCATCATCTCGATGGCGGCGGCGACGTCGTCGAGCATGTGCGCCGGCGTGTCAGCCAGTGCGCCGGCAGCCAGACAGAGCAAGGCGCGGGTGCGCTTCCCGCCATGCAAGGTGGCGTAGCGCATCGCCGCCATCAGCTCGGTCTCACCGTCGTCATCGGCGCAGAGAAGACGCGCCAGCGCCTGTTCGACCCGCTTTGCGCCGTCCTGCATCCAGATCTCCGGCAGCTGCGTGCCGGATGCGCCACGCGCCTGCGCGCCCAATCCGTCAGTTCGTTCGTCGTGTAACGTGGAACCGGTCTGCATGTTGTTCATGTCCTTGTACCTGACAGACGGCCACGGCGAGCGGCGAGCCGCCGCGGTGTTGCCGGCGCCGAGCGCTTGCGCCGAGTGCAGAAATGCCGCGCCTTTCCGGCGCCGCTGCCCGCCAGACGGGGCATGCGATGCCAGCTCATGAGAATCCGATGCGGACTGCCATGGACGGATGTGCGGTCGGGTAATAGCGCCGGCCTTTTTCGACGCTCAGCAACCGCGGCCGCACCCCGGCCTTGTGCATAGTCAGCGCCAGGGCGATGGAGAACTGCACCAGTTCCAGCCATACCAAGTGGTAGCCGATGCAGACGTGTGGGCCGGTACCGAACTGCAGCATGTCCACCGGCCGGATCGGCTCCGTGCGTTGCAGCCACCGCGCCAGGCGGAACTGATCAGGCGCCTCGTGCAGCAGCGCTGAGGTCGAGAAATGCAGCAGCGGGATGCACAGATCGGTGCCCGCGGGAATGCGCCGTTGGCCGAGTTGCAATTCCTGCAGCGCGCGACGCGGCAGGAGCGTGGTCGCCGGATGCACGCGCAGCGTCTCGCGGAACAGCGCCTCGGCGACCGGACACTGAGCCAGGTCCGCGTGTCGGGTCGGCACCGCGCCCACGCGTTGGGCCTCCTCGACCAGGGTGTCCCACAGCACAGGCTGCCGCGCCAGCTCGATCACTATCCAGGCCATCGTCGAGGCGGTGGTGTCGTGACCGCCAAGCAGCAGCAAGCGGATATTGGCGATCAGGACGTCATCGGAGAGCGCATTGTCGCTGCGATCGAAGGCACTCACCATGTCGTTGATCAACCCGGTGCGCGCGGCATGCGCGCGCGCGTTGCGGACGAACTGGCGCAACTGCGCGTCGATCCAGTCGCGGGCCGCGCGACCGCGCCGCAAGGGCAGTCCGGGCAGGTCGACCGGGGGCGCGACGATCAACTGCAGCAGTTGCCGGTATTTGCGATGCCATCCCGGCAGGTCGTGCGCGGGGATTCCCATGAGGCTGAAGATGAGCTTGAGCGTCAGGTCGCCGGTTTCACGCAGGATGGTTACGTCGCCGCGGTCGCGCCACGCCTGCACCCGCGCCATGATGATGGGCGCGAACAGGTCGCCGATGCCGCCCTGGGTCAGCCCCTTGGGCAGGAACGCCGCCTTAATCGCATCGCGCGCCTGCCGGTGCGCGCGGCCGTCCTGGGCGACCAACGTTCCGCCAAGCAATTCGGGCGCGATCTCTTCCATCAGCGCCGAGGACACGTCCTTGTGCCGGAGCAGTGGGAACGCATCCGGATCCACGCAGGTCATCATGTGGCCGGCAGGGCCGAAATCCAGCCAGAAGTGGCTGCCTAGCGTCCGTTCCGCGCGCCGCAGCAGGCGCGGCAGGTCGCAAACGATGGCGGGAAGATGCCCGACCAGGGGGAAAGCGCCGGGCATGACCGGGATGTCGTGCCGCAGCCGGTGCCGACGGTCCAGCGGGTTGAGCAGCATGTCCATCAGCAGCGCGGCGCCGCGGCCGCTTCGACGATGTCGCCGGCAGGCCGCGCGGCGGGGCTGTTGCCACCGTCGGCATACGTCGGCACATGCGCCAGCATGCCGCCGTCGATGCACACGACCTGGCCGGTAATGAACGCAGCATCGTCGGAGAGCAGGAACGCCACCAGCGCGGCCACGTCCTCGGGGCGGCCGACGCGCGGCAGGAGCTGGTGCCGCCGCAGATGCTGTTGCATGCACTCGTCCAGCTTGGCGAGGAGCCGCTCGGTCATGATGAGACCCGGCGCAACCGCGTTGCAGCGGATCTGCGCATGACCGTACTGGGTGGCGAGCGAGGCCGACAACATGTTCATGGCCGCCTTCGACGCGGCGTAGGACGTCTGCGCGGTGTCACCGCTGAGCCCCTGGCACGACGACATGTTGACGATCGCGCCACCGCCGCGGGCGATCATCCGTGGGATGGCCTGCCGGCAGCAGAGCAGCGTGCCGCGCAGATTGGTCGCCATGGTCTGATCCCAGACTGCCAGGTCCAGGTCGAGGATCGCGCGGTCGCGTGGGGTCAGATGCATGGCGCTCGCGTTATTCACCAGTAGGTCGACCCCACCGAAGTGGCGCTCCGCCGTCTCGAACAGCGCTGCCACCGCCTGCGCATCGGCGATGTCCATGGCCAGGGCCAGCGCGTGGCCCGCTTCGGCCGCGATCTGCGCGGTACAGGCAATGGCCGCCGAGCTATCAATGTCGGCCACCACCACTCTGCCGCCCTCGCGCGCGATGGCGAGGGCGCATACCTTGCCGATGCCGGCGCCAGCGCCGGTCACCACGGCCACCTTGCCTTCAAACCGTCCCATCGTGTTCTCCTGGATTGTGTTGGTCTTTCGCGGCATGCCGCTCGGCTTCCGCCGGAGAAGGCGCAGGATCGGCGCTGGCGCGCTCGTCACCGCCAGCGTCGCTTTCGATGACCCGAATGGCGGCGACCGGGCACTGGTTGGCCGCGAGCCGCACGGCGGCGTGCAGCGCCCGCGGGACCGTCGCCACGCACACTTCGGCCACGCCGTCCGGTTCGCGCTGGCGAAAGGTCCCCGGCAGCGTCAGCACGCACTGCCCGGTGGTTCCGCACAGATCCTGGTCGACCACGACGCGCATCTTAGCCCCCCGGCGCATGCAGCCGTACCGGTAGCGCGCGGAACGTCCTAAGGAACGCGGAGGGCTCCCGGGTCGGCTGCTCGGCCAATGCCAGCGTGGGGAAGCGCGCCTGGATCCGCGGGAGGCTCTCGGCCAACTGCACCCGGGCCAGTTGCGCGCCGAGGCAGAAGTGGATGCCGTGGCCGAAGCTCAGCATGATCTTCCCGTCGGTCGACATGCCAGGACTGGTGCCGTAGAACCGCGCGGGATCAAAGCGGTCGGGATCGGCGAAGGCGTCCGGGTCGCGATTGCCGGCCGCGATCAGCACGCGCACGTCCGCGTTCTTCGGGATCACCACGCCGCCCAGTTCGATGTCGCGCTGGGCGATACGCGGAATGGAGCTGAACATGGCGGGCGCGTCGCAGCGCAGGACTTCTTCGACGAATGCCTTAACCCCCACGGCGTCTCCCTGCAGCCAGTGCCGCTGTTCGGGATACGCCAGCATCGCCAGGACCGCATGGTCGATGGTCGCAGCAGTGGTGGCGAAGCCGCCCAGCAGCATGCCCCACAGCATGCTGATCAACTCCGCATCCGACAGCGTGTCGGCATCGTCGTCGTGCGCGCCGACCAGCATCGACACGATGTCGCGGCGAGGATCAGTGCGCTTGCGCTGTATGAGGTCACCGAAGTAGGCCTGCACCCTGGCGCTGGCCGCGTCCGCCGCGGCGAGCTGGGGATCGCTGGCGTGCGGGCTTATGCCTTCCAGAATGGCGCCGATGCCGGCGACGAGCCCGAACATGTCGTCCTGGGGCATGCCGAATAGTTCGGCGAAGACCAGCATGGGCAAGGCCAGCGCGAATTCCCGATGCAGGTCCACCGTCTCCCCGCGCTCCAGCGCGGGCGCCATGCCGTCCAGGCGCGCTGCGACAATGCGCGCGATGCTCGGCCGCAGGTCGTCGATCTGGCGCATGGTGAAATCGCGCGAGATCAGCCGGCGCAGACGCGTGTGCGTCGGTGGTTCCTTCATCGCTAGCGTGGACGCCAGCAGATTGAGCGACAGGCTGGTCGCCGCACGCGGCAAATAGCGCGCCAGTTCGCCCGGCGCCGGTCCCCGAAACGCATCGCCCGTGGCCTTGAGCGCCCAGTAGATGTCGGCGTGGCGGCTCAATAGAAAGAGGCCCGACGCCGCGCGATGCACCGGATCGTGCTCGCGCAACCACCGCATGAACGGGTACGGGTCGTGGATGCACGCTGGCGACGCCAGTTCGGCGAAGGCGTCCCGGCATGCTGCCGTGGTTTCTTGCACGTTCATCTTGGTTACCTGTTGGCTGGCTGATCTGACCGGCGCGCCAGGCGCCGGCAAATTGCGGAGAAGATCGCGATTCCCGGCGGCGTCCGCGCATCACCAGAGCACCGGGAACTCCTCGAACCCGCCAGTGATGATCTCCTTGCGCAACTTCAGTTCTTCGGGCGCCACGGCCAGGCGCAGCGAGGGAAAGCGTTGGAAGATCGAACCGATCACCACCTTGAGTTCCAGCCTGGCCAGCGCCATGCCGATGCAGTAGTGCGGCCCGTAGGAGAACGCCAGGTGCGGGTTTTCGTCGCGTCCGATGTCGAAGATTTCCGGGTCGTCGAAATGGCGCGGATCGAACGACGTCGCCGGCAGGCCGACCAGCACCTTGCTCTCCGCGGGAATATGCACGCCCGCGATGGTCACGTCGGTCCTCGGATAGCGCATGATGCCGTCCCAGCCCGCGCCCGGCGGGTACATGCGCAGGATTTCCTCCACCGCCTTGTCCACCAGGGATGGATCGCCGACCAGGCGTTCGCGCTGCTGCGGATGGCGGAACATGGCCAGCAGGCCGAATTCGATCTGCGCGACAGTGCTCTCGTGCCCCGCCACCAGCATGCCCGCCGCCAGGCCAATCGCCTCTTCCTCGGTCGCCTTGCCCTGGTCGACCGCCGCGAGCAGATCCGTCAGCAGGTTGTCGCCCGGATCCTGGCGCTTGTCCCGCATCTTGCCGCGAATGTAGGCGCGCAGTTCTTCCCAGGCCAGGCGCGACGCGCTGCGCGGGCCGCTTTCATGCTGGTGCGTCATCACCTCGTCGGACAGCCCGGCGAAAAAGGCGTGATCCTCGTAGAGCACGCCCATCAGCGCGCTGATGACCATGGCCGGAAGCGGAAAGGTGAGGTGGCGCCGCAGGTCGGCGGGCTGGGGCTGGGCCGCCAGCGTCTCGAACAACTGCGCGGCGATCGCCTCGACCTGCTGCGCGAGCAGCTTCACCCTGCGGTTGCCGAAGGCCGGTGCCACGATCGCGCGTAACTGGGCATGTTCGCCCCCCTCGTGCGAGACCAGCCACCCCGGCGAACCGAGAATCACCGAATCCGGGGTGAATGCCGCCGGCGGCATTCCCGCGGGCCGGAACGCCGCGTCGGACAGCACCGCCTTGGCCTCGTCATAGCCTGTCACCCACCAGCCTTCGTGCCCAGACGGGAAGCGCACGCGGTGGATCGGACCGTTGGCGCGTAGCGCCAACATCTCGGGCGAGGGCTCGATGTGATCGACGCGCCACATCGGCAGCGTCGGCAAGGGTAATGCAGATTGTGCCTGGTCGCCAACGGCTGGAAAAGGGGTGATCGACCAATCGATCAAGTCGACGGCGCGCTGAAGGGCGCCCTCGGTTTCAGAAGGGCTGGGTGAAGTGGCAATGACATGTCCAATCCAGTCTCGGAAATCGCCCTTCCTGACGATCGGTGTCTTGGGTTCAACATTCAATTTGACCTCGGCGACACCTGGTATAGCAGCCGCCTGAGTGTCGCCACCGATCCAGTCGAGGATGCCATCTTGATCAGGAAGCAGGAACCGCGCGGCCGCAGTGTGCGAATGCCTTTTGCGCAGATTCCATTCCTCGCCAATGACAAGCTTGATGTGCTCGGTGACGAGATCGATACCATAAGCCAACTGGACCAGTTGAGGGTCGGGCGCGCCACCAAGACGCGGATTGACTCCAATGACGACTGGACCGCGTTTCGTGCACCGGAGTTCAATGTTCGTTGGCCCCCAGTCAAGGCCGAGAGCTCGCAAACAACTCAGCGAAACGTCGGCGATGCGCTCACGCTCCTCATCAGTCAGCAGGGCCGGATAGGTCACCTCACGAATGACGAAATGCGGGAGGGGACCAAAGTCATTGGCGCAAATCCCAACGACCTCATTTCCCATTACATTAGCACTATAGAGCGGGCCCTGTGCGAATTCTTCGACGAGTATTTTTGGCGTAGACCGCCATATGTGCTTTCCGCCCAACAGATAGCTCGTATGTTCGGCTACGTCTTCGACGCTGCGGCACAATCGGACACCGATGCTGCCGCTGCCTACTGCTGGCTTAACAATCACGGGCAGGCCGATCTCCGCAGCCGAGCTTTCTACCTCCGCCGCATTCGTTGCCAACCGATAATCAGGTATTGGAACGCCCGCCTGCGCGAGAAGCTGGCGTTGATTGAATTTGTCGCAGCTTCGTTCAATCGATTCAGGGTTCGGTCCCGGTAGATCGAAATGCCGGCAGAGCTTGCTAACTGTCGCATAGACCAACTCGTGGTCCCCCGCAAAGCCAGTAATGCCAGCAATGTCGTGGGTCGCCCCCAGCCGGGAACATTCGCGGATCAACGCATCGAGATTGTCAGTATCGACGCGGATTGCCTCAACGTTTTCCGACGCAAGATAGTCGTACCGAGCTGGATCAGCCGTCAGGGCAATTGGATGAAGACAAAGACACTGAGCCGCTTGGGTGTATAGCAGACCAATACCCCTATGACCTTCAACCAAGATTAGTGCTCTTCTTGCCATTGCTGTTAACCCAATGTTGCGTGCTGTGCGGCGGTCCGAGGGTAGTCGGCATAACATTTGTTAGCCGTGCCCAGACCTCAGACTTGCGGTGAACGTACCATTGTGAACGACAGGCGGTTGTAAAGATCTTGTAAATTGATTTAAAGGATTTGTTGCAGCGTTTTGATTACCGGCGATGTCGTACAGCGGGTCTCAACGAACGTCGGAGGCTTGCCTCGTTCAAGCGAGGGTACCCGGCTCGCCAACGCCAACTGCGGCACGATCAGATTGAAACTGCTGAAGATCGGCGCACAGGTGCGCGTCTCGGTTCGCCGCATCAAGGTGGCGATGGCCTCAGCGTGTCCCTATGCCGAAGAGTTCGCCCTGGCTCACACCCGAATACCTGCGGCGGCTCTGTGACGCCGCCGGACCCGAACCCTTCTCACAAACAACAGAGGATACATTGCTGAGAAACCCGACCGTGGCAACACCGCGGCCCTGATCGCGTCCGTTCTCGAATTCCACAGCCATGCCAGGGCCCGCGCCGCGTCAGAACGGAGCCTGGCGCTTAGATTTGGTGAGAGAAGCTCACAGCTAGCACAGTCTCGCCCGATCGAGAATTCACGTCTTCTGCTCTCAACTGCAGTGGCGATTGCACTCTCTTCTTCGGCCATCACTAGGACCCTGCTGAGATCACTTGCCCGACAGGTTTGCACGGCAACGTTTGGGGGGAGCAGCGTATCCAGATTTCCTCGCTCTCTCGACGCGCTGCAGCAACAGCCGTCCTATGGCCCTGCCGTTTGAGCGGATTGACATTCGCGCCCGGCAAGCATGCACAGATGCGTTCCTCATTGGATTTGGCTGGTCAGCCACAGTCCTGGGCAGAACCGAATGGTCGCCACGTTCACGTCAGCTTTTTGCCCTCGACCCGATCCCCGACTGAGCGAGTGCGCATTCCTTTGAGATCGTCGATCTGCCCGAGCATTACAAACAGAGCAACCAGCCCCGCCACCAACTCAGCAAGTGCCTGGCTGGCCAACAGTCCGTTAAAACCCCAAATGGCTGGAAATAGCAGTATGGCCGGTATGAAAAGATATCCCTGCCTAGCGAGGGAAACGACCGCACTCAGACGTACTCTCCCCAGTGACTGAAGCAGGGTGATCACAACGTACTGAACACCAAAGAGGCCGAAAAAAAAATGGAATGCAACACACGTAGGCACCGCGATCTCGGTTACATTCTCGCTATCGCTGAAAAGCGAAACCATCGGCCGGGCAAAAGCCATGACCAGGGCAGAAAAGCTGATTGAAAATTGGACGGTTACGGAAAGCATGAACTTCGCGGCCTTCTCTACCCGAGCGAAATCCTGTGCTCCCCAACTGAAACCGAGAACCGTCTGGGAGCCTATGCAGAAGCCGACAATGGGCAGTGCCCCGATTGTTAACAATCGCACGGCTATTCCCACAGCGGCAACGGAATCGTCGCCGAATGGTGCAGCAGCCCGGTACAAGAGCATGAATGCAACAGCAGACAAAATACTGGTGATAGTGGCCGGCGCTCCAATGGCGGCGATCTGCTTGATGCGGTCGACGCTCAACGTAATGTAAGAAGTTCGGATACGAACAATCCCACGCTTCTTCAGAAAATATGCGATGTAGACGCCGATGGCGGCGATCTGAGACAACAGCGTCGCAAGCGCCGCTCCTCGAACGCCCAGATCCAGCAAAAATATGAAGATAGGATCGAGCACAGTATTCAGCGCGAAAGCCGTAATCATGGTCCACATGCTGAATCGTGTATTGCCCTCGGCCCTTACGATAAACCCGTTGACCACGTTCAGTAGCATAAGAGTGTAGCCGAACAACAGCGTCGATGCGTACTCAAGCGCAGCCGGCATGATTGTCGGACTGGCGCCAAGCATGGCGAGAAACTCGCGCAAATGTAGGAGCAGAGCGACAGTAATCGTCCCTCCGATCGGGACAGCGAGAGCGAGTGCCAAGGTCGCACCTCGACTCGCCTCAAGCGAGTTGCCAGCGCCAAGATTGCGGGATACGAATGATGCTGTGCCAACGCCGATCCCCTGTCCGACAGCCGTGAGCAGGACGACGATCGGCAAAGTCATGCTGACAGCGGCGATAGCCTGCGCGCCGAGTGTGCCGACAAAGATTGCATTCACGAACTGCTGAAGCGCATTGATCGACAAGCCAATAATCGTGGGAATGGCGAGTCGCATGATGAGGCGGGAAATCTTGTCGTCCGTAAAATTGATTTGTTGTGCCGGTGCAGCCATGCTTTTCCCTTGCCCCTCTGCATCGGCCCCCACCCACATTGGACTCATCCGTCGGTTGGGGATCGGCGAGACCCTTCAAATGCATTGATTGTCTGGAGCAGTTCCTGGCGCAACATAGTGCAAAGGTTGCGGGTCGTTTCGTAGCCAACTTGTCTTTGATCGTATCTCACTTCGATTTCAAGCTCACCAGCTTCGTACCCGACGCGAAACCAGAAGAGATAATTCATGGCGGACTGCTTCATATCTTCGCCGATCCAAAGCGAGTGCGGATCTGTGGCTAGCAGACGCCGTGGATAATGGCGTTGCAGTCGTGCTCGATAGTTCAGTCCGATCCTAGGCAACGGCAAATGATCGATCCGCTTCCGCACTGCCGGATCCCGATTCAAGAACTTCATCGCCCGAAAACCGATCCCCCGGCGCGGCTGCGCGTTGCGCTGCCGATATATTGAACGAGCGCGATCTGGAGGAGACTCCTTCTCAGTCAGATATAAGGGAAGCGGAACCAGTTCGCCGATATAGCCGATGATCTGAGACGGATCGATGTCGTCGAACAACTCACCTCTAGTCGATGTGAGGCTGTCGATCCAAAGCGAGTAATTCCCGAAAGCGCGACCAAATGCCCCTGACACAGCTGCAAGGAATATATCAAAATCCTCGCATTGCGCAGACGTCGCCGAGACATTGAGAAGTCTGGCCGTCGCCTTCTCGCCGATCGTTATGCAATATTTGGCCTGATCTTTCCAAAGTTGGCTGCAATATTCTTCATTTACCAATCCCTCCAAGCGGGCATAATGGAGCCTTCTTGCAGTTTCATCTAAAAATTCGGCTGCACCCGAGCCAGCATCGCTCACATGCATATCGAGCAGATCATGTCGAACCCCCTCCCAATATTCGAGTTCGGTTGGTGCTTCGCTATCTGCGTAATGGCCCAATCGCGCTAACCACTGAGACAGAGGCGTTGTCTCAGGATCTGCAATGGTCCCGCCCGCGGCCAGAGTAGTGTAGGCGGTTTCCAGTGCATTTAGGAACAGTCGGTACCCAGTCCCGTCAGCTACAAAGTGGTGCATCAGAACAAGCAGATAGTAGTCCCCGCTCTCTGATGTCCGGAAGGCTGAAAGCCTAACAAGGGATGTCTGACCGTCAAACCGAAACCCGATTTGACGCTCTGCGCAGGCGCCTTCGATGACCGTCAGCTGTTCTGCCGTGGTCATGCCGACCAGATCTATTTCTTCCACGAGGGGATTGGCTACCGATCCGATTGCCTGAGATAGGCCGCTCTCGGTTTGGACTATTCGAAGTCTCAGTCCTTCGTGCCGACCAATGACATGAGCAAGGGCGCCTTCAAGGATTGATAATTTCAAGAGACCCGAGGGCAGGAAGAAAAGGTCGCCAATGTTGTAGTGCTCGCCTAATCCGACAAGGCTGTTCCAAGATGAGACGGCAGGAGTCACTCGCAACAGTCCATCTGGGGCCTCAAAGGCAGAGATCGTCGGGGCTGATGCGATTTCCTTGGCCAATTCCCGAATGGTCGGTGTTCTGTACAGTTGGCCAACGGTCAAGCTCAGTCCGGCTTTACGCGCCAGTGTAACGCAACGCACGCTCAGCAGAGAGTTTCCGCCGATATCAAAGAAACCGTCGTCGATTCCGATAGATTTGGCGCTCAACAATCCTTGCCAGATCTCGGCAAGAAGTCGCTCCCGCTCCGTGCGCGGCTCAGCGGATTGGGCACTCCGAAGCTCGCGGGATGGGACAGATGAGAGGCTACGACGATCTATCTTCCCGCTCGCCGTCAGTGGCATATGATCCACCATACGAAAATCGGATGGAACCATGTAAGATGGCAATTCCTGCCGCAAGTGATTCACAATGTCTCCTGAGGTAAGGCCATCGTGAGCTGGGACCACTATGGCCATCAGTCGGCGATCATCATCCATTCCCTGAACGACTGCGGTGGCCCTGGCAATTCCAGGATGCGCTTCAAGGGCGGTTTCGATTTCCTCCAGCTCAATTCGGAAACCCCGGAGCTTGATTTGGTTGTCCGATCGACCGCAAATCTCCAGAAGACCTTTGGCTGAGACGCGGGCGATATCGCCACTGCGATACAGAAGGCCGTATTGGCAGTTATCGTATGGATTGGGCACGAAACTTTGCTTCGTTCGCTCTCGGTCCCGCCAGTACCCCGTGCTTACGCAGCGTCCCGCGACGCAGAGTTCGCCTGCTACCCCGACGGGAACCCGCTCCAACTGTGCATTGAGCACATAGATCTTCACATTGTCGATTGGGCGCCCGACCGGCACAGCTTTGGAGCCATCGTCAGCCTGCGATGTTGCGTAGACTGCCGCGTTAGACGCGCATTCAGTGGCGCCATAAAAATTCCATAGCGGCACATTTGGAAAGCACTCTCGCCAACGAGAAGGAAGCGATGGTGGCATCGGTTCAGCACTGCTTGTGACTATGCGCAAGCTGGTCGTTTCCGCATGTTGTTTTTGAGAGGCGACGATCAGTCCGGACAGAATGGGCGGGGAAGCGAATAACCGAGTCACGCGATGCCTTATCAAGGCGCTCAACAAGAGGTCGGGGTCGAGCAACTGGTCATCGGTCAGGATCAGCGTCGGGACCCCCTTCAGTAATCCTCCAAAATACTCCGATGCAGCGGCCACAAGTGCCACCGACTTCTGAACAACGATAACGTCGGCGCCATCAAACGGAAAGCATCGCCACATCCAATTCAGTCGATTGAGTATTGCGGACTCAGGTATGAGTACACCTTTTGCCTTACCCGTCGATGAAGAGGTGTAGATCAAGCTCGCTACACCGTTATCAGGCCGCTCTACCTCGCAGTGCAACGCTCGAGCGGGGTCGTATCTCTCCTGCAGGGATGACAAGCTAACGGACGGCACACCGAAATCAATCTCTTCGTCCGCGCTGGCGTGAATTAGGAGCTTTGCACCGCTATCTCTTACAACGTGGCTGATCCGTTCCTTCGGGTAATCTGGCGATATAGGCACGACGGTCGCCTGCATCGCCCGGATAGCCAAAGTTGTAGTGGCCACTTCAGGTGACCGGTCGATTAGCATCGCGACCATGTCGCCCGGCCCTACCTCGCAGGTACGCAGAGTGGACTGGATCGCCGCCATGCGATCGCGCAGTTGGCCGAATGTGATCTCTCCGAACTCGCCGAAATACGCCACCTGGTCGTTCTTTGTGCTGACCTGATCGAAGGCTTCCACGAGCGAAGCTTCGTTCTCATATACCTGCTCAGGGCCCCTGAGCGCGTCCAGCATCGCGACCTCCGAGGGGCACAGGCAGGTCAGGGCGACAATCGGCTCAGTCGGCCTCTCGAAACAGGCAGCAATAAGGTGGCGAAGATTGGCGGCCATGCGAGCGATCAGGTCACTTGAAAAAATGTCTTCTGCATATGCCAGTTGCAGCGCAATCTCATCGCCCTGGTCTTGCGCATACAGGGTAAGGTCGAACTTCACATAGCCTGTGTCATATTCACGAAAGGTCAGATCCAAATCGCGTTCGGCCGTTGGCTCTTGGGGTTCGGAGTACATGTTGAACATGACTTGGAAGATCGGTGACCGACCGGCTTCGCGGTACAATCGAGCGTCCCTCACCATCCAACTGAATGGATACGCTGAGTTCGCGATGGCATCGCTGACAAGGGCTTGCACAGTAGTTACATGAGCCACAAAGGACTTATTGACATCAATCGTGGTTCGAATTGGTAGCATATTGAGGAAAAATCCAACAATTTCCTCGGTGCCTGTTTTGTCGCGAATGACGTGCGGTATACCGACAATGACATCGTCCTGGCCGCTATACATCCGCAACAGGAGCTTGAAGGATGCCAACAGGATCGTGGATGTGGTGCACCTGTGCCGACGTGCAAAACCCCTCACTTGATCGGACAGTTCTTCACCAAGGGGGACCGCATGCGAGGCCCCCCGGTAGGAATTCCCTTTCGGCCGCGGTCGATCACTCGCTAGCAAAAGCGCGGGTGGATTGTCGCTAATCTGCCCACGCCAGTAGCGCCGCTGCTCAACCAGCAAGTCCGGTGTAACATGTACACTTTCCCAGAGCGCATAAGCCGAGAGTGACACACGATGTCCTGGAGAGAACTGAGCAGCATTGGAGTATCTCGTTCGCAAGTCTCTGAGCAGGATGGAGATCGACCAAGCATCTATGATGATTTCGTGTGCGGTTATCAGTATTAGGTGGTCATCCGCGGCAAGCCGGATCATGCGCGCACGAAACAAATGGCCCTGACTGAGATCAAAGGCGTCGTTGAGCTCGGTCTGACGCATCTCCGACACAAGCTGCTCAGCGTCCTGTTGAGTAAGGTGAGTGATGTCAACCAACTCTAAACTGGCGGAGTGCGGATCATCAAAAATCTGGACCGGCCCGTCTTCATCGCTGAAACGTGCCGAAAGCGCGTCGTGGGCCCCGACGACATCGATCCAAGCTTCGTTGAAAGCAGTCAGATCCATTGTTCCTCGTACACGCAGGCCGCCCTGAATGATGTAGTTCTTCGCATCCGGATCGAGCTGCCAGAGGAACCACAGGTGTTCCTGTACCCGTGTCAGCGTTGATCGTCCGTGCTTCCGGCCCGCTGGAAGCACGTTCTGTGTCGTTCCGGATTGGCTTGATAGGGATGCCGCCAGCGACCTGACCGTCCCATTTAGCACCAGCCTGAAATCCACCTTCGCCCTGAGCTGCCTCTGCAGCTGGGCTAATATAAGCATCGCCCGGAGCGAGTCCCCACCAAGGTCCATGAACTGGTCATTCACGCCGATACTTTTGATGCGAAGAACACTGGACCAGATATCGCGCAGCTTTTGTTCGAGTTCCGTCTTTGGTTCCTCGAACGGATTCAGCAGTTGAGGACGAATGGTCGTCGGGTCCGGCAAAGCCGCAAAGTCTACTTTGCCGTTTCTGGTAATTGGAATGGCATCGATATGAATGATTCGCTCCGGGACCATGTATGCAGGAAGCGTTTCGGCAACAAAGCTTCGGAGTCCACTTTCCAAGACGTCGGGAGGGGCCGATACATAGGCCACTATCCGTCTTGGCCTGAACCCTCCGTCGGCCTTGGTTATTTCTCTTGCTGTGAGCTTCACGCCTTCATTGACGGGGGCTACGGCGACGGCGCCACTTACCGAAGGATGGGTGCAGAGCCGAGACTCAATCTCTCCAAGCTCGACTCGGTGCCCCCGGATCTTGACCTGACGGTCTCGCCTGCCAAGACATTCCAGGAGGCCGTCAGCTCTGAAGCGTCCGAGATCGCCTGTCTTGTAGAGGCGCCGATGGGAGGGATGGTTGGAGAACGGGTTTGGAAAAAAAGCATCTTTGGTACGCGAGCTATCATTGATATAGCCAGCAGCGACACCGACTCCGCTGACACAGATCTCGCCGACTTCACCCGTCGTGCACAGCCGCCATCCATCGGCGACATAGACCTCAAGATTGGAGATCGGCCGGCCGATCGGCACATATGCTTCAGATGCACTAGGCGGGACAGAAATCACATGGTGGGTGACCCCATCCGCACATTCTGTCGGGCCATAGTGATTAAGAATCGGGACTCGGGGATACAGCGCCAGCCAGGCGCGCGCCAACGCAGGCGTCAGCGGCTCGCCGACCGTGGAGATCATGCGCAAGGCGATGAGAAGCCGCTCATCGGCCGCGAGTGTCTGCAGGTATTCAACAAATATGGCAAGCACCGATGGCACGAATTGGACAATTGTGACGCCTTGTCCCTGCAGCGCCTTAAGTAGAGCGATCGGAGATTTAAGCGTGGCATCGTCTATAATCGCGACGCGGCTTCCAACGCATAGCCCTGCCAAGAGCTGCCACAGCGAGATGTCAAAGCAATGCGATGCAGTTTGAGCGATGCAGTCCTTCTCGGTCAACTCAAGCGCATCGATCTTGGCTATCAAATGGTTGTTCAGTCCGGCACGCTCGACCGTCGCACCCTTGGGCAACCCTGTCGACCCGGACGTAAACAAGATGTAAGCGGGACCGCACTCAGCCGAAGAGGGCATCGCAGGAGAGGCACGGTCCCCAATTAACGCGGTCTGCACCGTCATGAATTCTCGATTGCCGTGACCGTTTTCTTCAAGCAGACCAATGGCTTCCGGTCGCTCTTGCCCGATAATCAGAGTGCAACCGCTCTGCTCGACCATGAATGAAATGCGTAAGGCCGGTGAAGATGGGTCGAGCGGCAAATATGTTGAGCCCCCCTTCAGAATTGCGATTAGTGTAGCGGCCCAATTGGGATTTCGTTCACCACAATAGCTCACTACCGCTCCCACCGCGCAGCGCTCTCGCAGAGTGCTCGCGATTCTAGCCGACATGACTCGCAGTTCACCATATGTGAGTTCCGTCGTGCCATGCGTAATCGCGATTCTGTCCGGAAACGATGCCCCGATTTCATCGATAGCCGCGATCACATCGGTGAGCCGACGTCCGACCAGCTTGTGCTTCTCACGTGAATCTTTGTTAAACATGCGCATCCAGCTCTGCGCCGCTAGCTCCGCGACACTCGAAACCTACAATTTTTGGGGCAGGCCCCGTTCTAGAGTCCAAGTTGCGCCAGCCGTCGGTCGACCACGAACGAGGTCGGAATTCGGACAGAAAGGCTGGGATGCATCCAAAGCTTGTTCATTTCGTCTGTTGCGACTCCGATGACCCAAGTCCGCTGTTCTTGTATTTCTGATGCAGCTGGACCAGATGTGGCATGGCCGCGACACATGTTCCGCACCAAGTTGCCCAAAATTCGTGGATGCCATCCTGGAAGCTCGTGAGGGGTTCGCCAGGCGACCAGATCTCCACTTTGATCGAGGATCCGGCGGGCTCCATCTGCAAGACCATGTTGCTCTCCAAAGGTTGCGCCACTCTATGCGCGAGCTTGTCTTCCTCTTAGAGATGAGGCAGCCCTCACCCAATGTTGCCGCATCTCAATCAGCAAAGGCCGTGCCAGCGCGCTCAGCGCGCGGGAGCGCATGATTACGCATTGAAAAACACCACCGAGCCCAAGATGGCAGTTTGTAATGAACCTGACATGTTTTCTGATGCTGTCAGGTTTTGGACACACATCACGCGCTTTCGCGCCGCCAGAAAAGGGTGGCCAGCTACGACGCGACCGCGCGGACCTCACCGTCTTTGGCGCCTTGACGCCGCCAAAGAAATGCCGACGCCGCTCAGGGTCAGCATCGCATTAGCCTTTTGCCGATTGGCGCGCCCGGCGCGTGTCCTCGTCATTGTATTGCAGCAGATCCCGAAGGAGGATTTCGCCCAATTGGCTTCGCCTTCCGGCGAGGCTTTGCCGGCATTCTTGACCTGATTGGCTAACCCCTGGACTGCCTCTGGGTTGGCCTTGGCGATGATCTCGTCGAGCACTGCGCGCACCTCTGCCTCGGTCCCGCGAGCGATGGCGAAGGCATTGACGCCGATCTCGACCTTGTGGCCATTGGCCTTCGCCCCTTCGCCCCTTCGCCTTGGCACGGATATCGTCGACCTGCTTCCGGATTGCCGTTGGTGAAATACCAGTCGGAGACCCGCGAAGCGATGTCGCGCGCGGCGCGCGACGAGCCGCCCTGGAAGATCTCGGGCAAGGGCTCGATCGGCTTCGTGCCGCCGCGCCCCGTAAGCTGCCTCAGCCCATCCGTAAGCTGCCCCAGCCCATCGGGGCTGAGCGCCCAATCCGGCTTTGGGCAAAAATGCGCCGGCGGGTCCGCAGCCGGCGGGTCCGCAGCCGGCGTGTGCCGGGTGAGCTCGTGGATCGGGGCGGATGTCCATTCGCCTAACGCTAGTGTCGCGTCGCGGAGATTATGACTCGTTGAGAGAGGGTATTGGATAGGATTTGGCCATCTTGGCTCGGGCCTGCTGTGTTAAGAACATCCATCGGATGCGGGCGCCACTTTCGGTGCGTCGACGTTCCCATGCCCGGATTTCTGTTTCCAGGAGGTCGCGGCTAGCGATGCGGCGATCCAGATATTGTCGGCGCATCACGCCGATCTCGATCTCGACGATGTTGAGCCAACTGGCGTGCCTTGGTAGTGGAATTCCGAGCGTCGCAAGATCCGACGCGCCTCGATGGCTGGAAAGGTCTGATAGACAGCGGAGGCAGTGTGGGTTGATAGGTTATCCATCACGACGCGGACCTTGTCAGCGTCGGGATAGTCCACGTCGACCAGCTCGCGCATGCAGACGGCGAAGTCCTCGTTGGCGCGCCGGTCGGTGACTTGCGCCACGACCGGTTGGTGTCGACCATGATAAAGAGGTTGGCTGTGCCGTTACGCTTGTACTCGGAATAGTAGCGGTATCGCTTTCCGGGTTTTGGCATGATGGGCACGCGCCCCTCGCCGATGAGTTGGATCGGGCATTCATCGAAGCAGACCACCGGTCGCTTGGGATCATGCGGCTCGGCATAGAGATCGAGGAGATCCTCCATGCGGGCAATGTATTCGCCATCGATATTGGCGATGCACCACATCTTCTGTCGCCAGGGCTTCAGGTCGTTGTCGTTCAACCGGCGGCGGACGATGTCGCGTGAAGAGGCTTTGGTGTTCGATCACTTCGACCAGGGCGTTGGCCAGAAGCTTCAAAGTCCACCGGGCGCATCCCCGCGGCGGGTCAGAACAGGCCAACGCCACCAACTGCACCTCCTGCTTGCCGCTCAGTTTGCGAGCCGCCCCCGGACGCGGCTCTTCACTGAGGGCGGCCTCCAGGTTGATCTCCACAAAGCGCTTCTTGGTGCGGTAGGTGGTCGAGCCGCTGGTCTGCACCGAGGCGGCGATGGCCTCGTCGGCGACCCCGGCGTCGGCGGCCAGTCAAGATCTGCATCCGCTTGAGCCGCCGCACCGGCAGTTTACCCCCGCTCACCAAAGCACGCAGCTCGTCTCGTTCGGATTGGCTGAGCTCGACGCGATATCGTATGTTCATTCCCAAAGCCCTTCTTGGTGGAAGAGCCGTAGGTGAATCTACAATGAATCAATTGCTTCACCAAAAGACGCCGGCGCCGACAGCACGGTTCACCGCCAAACAGGGCCAGTACCTCGCCTTCATCTGGCCTATTCGCAGATCAATCGCCGCGCGCCGGCCGAGGCGGACTTCCAGCGCTACTTCAGAGTCACCGCACCGTCAGTCCACCAATGCTCAAGAGCCTCGACCAGCTCGGCTTGATCGACAAGCAGCCCGGTGTCGCTCGCAGCATCCAGTTGCTCGCCCCGCGACAGGAACTGCCCATTCTCGGCGTAGACTAACCCGTCATAATCTCCGCGACGGCACACTAGGTCCCAACGGCTTGTAGCGTAGCGGAATGCCGGTTGTGATGTCTGCGGCCTCAGGCGGCAGGAGTGCGATGCCGTCGGCCAACGCCATGGCCATCAAATTGGCCGGCGTTCCACGTTCAAGCATCTCCAGCACAGGTTCACCCGTTTCGGTGCGACCGGCTATGCGGACGGGCACAAACTCGGTTCGGCCTCGCCCCTTTTTGCAGCTGAAGCCAGCCACCGCCGAGAACCATTGCGGCTGGATCTCCGCGAGGCCTGCCAGCCTTCGCAAGGCAGGCAGGACAATCTGCCGGAACGCTATCAGGGCCGCGTTGGGATTGCCTGGCAACCCTGCGAAGACTGTTTTTCTGATCCTTCCGACCTTCAGCGGCTTGCCCGGCCGCATGGCGACGTTGAGGACATCAAGGGCGGCGCCATGAGCCTGAACAGCCGCGACCATGTGGTCTTCCTCGCCTGCCGAGACCCCGCCGGTGGTGACTAAGGCGTCACATGATGCGACCGCGTGAGCGACAACGTTTGTGAGGAGACCCAGGCTGTCAGGGACGATGCCGAAGTCTACAATTTCCGCCCAAGGACAAGCCGCCAGCGACGAGCTCAGCATGAGCTGATTGGAATTGTAAATCTGACCGTGTTCGAGGGGTTGACCCGGTTCTTTCAATTCGGTCCCGGTCGAGAGCAGTCCTATCCGGATTTTTCGAAGCACCTGGACGTTGACGATCCCCACCGCTGCCAGCAAGGTTAGATCCCTAACGGATAGGCCCTTGCCCCGCCTTATCAGTTCCGAGTCGGGGCAGACGTCTTCGCCAGCAAAACGGATGTGACGGCCACGGCGGGGCCGCTCGTACATCGTGACGGTGTCACCAATTCGTTCGCAGCGCTCTTGCATGGCCACGGCGTCGAAGGTCCATGGAACGGGTGCGCCCGTGAATATCCTGAGGGCTGTTCGGGGGTCGAGGTTCTCAAGAACACGTACATCGCCGGCGACCACCCGTTCAGCCACACGAAAAGTCCAAGGCCCTTCCCCTTCGAAATCCGCCGTTCGAACGGCAAACCCGTCCATGGCCGAGTTATCGCACGGTGGCAGCGAAATAGGCGAGCATATATCGACCGCGCAAACCCGTCCCAATGCTCCGGCAAGCGGGACTGTTTCCCTATACCGAACAGGTTTGGCGAGCGCGATGGCTTTGGTTACCGCCGTCTCGAACGGGATAGCTTCGCCACTCTGCCCGGCAGAACAATCAGCTTTCAAAACAGGTTCCACGGCATGAAACACGATCGCTCCTTCCCTCCTTTGCGTTGGTCTCGGAATGCAAAGGCCGAAGGTTCTAACCTGACAAAGTCTTGAGATAGGCGATGACGTTTCTGATGTCGTCGGGATTCTTGAGGCCAGGAAACCCCATTTTGTTAGCTGGCACTTTCGCCTTGGGATTTGTCAGATATTCCATCAGGTTCGGCTCATCCCATAGGAGGCCTGCAGCGCCCACTTCCTTCATGGCTCTCGAATAGGAATAGCCAAGGACGGTCCCGGCTGCCCGGCCCACGACGCCTTTCAAGGTTGGCCCGACTTTGTTCGCTTTGGTATCAGCGTTGTGACAGGCGGCGCATTTTTTGAAGACCGTCTTGCCTCCCTCAATATCCTGGGCTCGGGCGATTGGAGGCAGTAACGCCCAAACCATTGTGGCGCCGATAAACAGATATTTCACGCAGGAACTCCCCCCGAATGAAGATTTGGAAGACGGTCGATATGTTTGCAAGCCATGATCCGATCCTCACTTAATGCACGTTAATCAGGCGGCCGTAAGGAAGCTCGCCGCCTCCCTCGGTGTAAATATCGCCTTTGGCGGATGTTGGCCGCGAATAAGCCAACCCGATTACATTCTTGGAAACAAGTAACTCGAGCGAAAACGTGCAATTTGCCTTCAACACGTGTCCTAATCGCGCAGAGATATCAATTTCCACGTCTTGGAATTCAAGGAACTGATTGTACCGTGGAAAATACGCCTTATATACCGCCTCCTTCAAAACGAAGAGGTCCCGCCGCTTGAGCAGATGTAGATCGTACATGCGTTGCTCGTTAGGGGTGGCAATCAATTCGATCAGGCCCTCCGGCAGAGGTTCATTAGGCTCAATGTCGATGCCGAGAGCTGCAATCCTTTTCGTCCCTGCAATAGCGGCGGCTGCTACTCTATCGTGGTGCGCCAAAGATCCGACGACGCCGGGTGGCCAGATCGGAACACCAGAGCGCGTCTTTAAGATCGGCATTGGTGGGAATCCCAGTTGCCCAAGAAGTGTTCGGGCTACTACTCTTGCGGCACCGCCTTCGCGGCGGACTTTGGGAACAGCGCGTCCCATAGACGTAAGTTCGGATGCGTGCAAGGTGAATTCGTCGGTCTTTTCTATTGGACGAATGCCGACCAAGATGTTCTGTTGATCGACCGTGACAATCTCCATCTATTTTTGTCCTTTAGCTTTTCTGATGCGAAGCTCATCCAAGTACCATGGCGCTGGATTACTTCCCTCGTCGATCAGCAGCGACGGTGTGACCACATATGAAGTGCGTCCCAGCTTTGGATCACCGAGACAGGACTTCCGACTTGTGGGGTATTGTCAGGGTCGGGAGACTGAATATGGTCGAGCCAGAACCTTCGGAGCACTTGGCTAGCCATCTTTTCAAGAGTTCCAAGTAACTCCATTGAAATGGCTCGAGCCAGAACTTGGCTGTTTTTTGGATTGCTCACCATTGTAGCGTGGTTGCCTGGAAGCCGGACCGCATGAATCGCCCCCGCATTCAAAACCAGGTCCCAACCTGCTTTGGCAAGTTTGCCTGCCGATCTAATTGTTTGTCAGGCGGTAGCCAACGACTGATGAGAGGCTCACCGGCATAAAACTGATGTATTTCGATTGGGAGCGACGGAACTCGATAGGACTGTAGCGCCCGGTGGAATTGGGCGGCCTTTTGATACATCAAAACGTCGCTGCGGAGATCGTGATCCGGAGGTAATGCCCCCATTTGCTGGGCCTTTTTAAGCAACTCAGCAATTGAACGTTGCCCATCAAAGCATTCCAATACTTCGACGAAGTCATCATGCAAGATTTCACAACGTTCTAAAAAATTTTTTCGTACCAAATTGATAGGTGATATATTTGACAAAGTTGCAGGTATCGTAACATCGATGAACGCCATGAATGATACAGCTTCGTCGAGACTCAGTAAGTGATGGGCAATTGCATAAGCCACGATCGCACTTGATGAGTATTCAGCAAAGCGATATGGGTCCCGTGGCTGGATCTCTCTAATAGCGAGGATTGCCTCCGCGGCTATCGCCTCAAGACTTGGTGGACAAACGTCATTGAAGGGCGGCCACGGCAGAGCGTAGACGGGACAGTCTACATCCATTTCCTCCACCAAACCGAGGACATAGGAACAATCTCCAAAACCTGTGGGGACAAAGAAGAGCAGTGGCTGCGATCCGGTTGGTCGAACGGAAATCACTCCGGGACTACTGGGCTGTGGCTCCAAATGAATCTTCGATGCAAGTTCCTTCAGAACAGAGGCTTGGAAGAGGTCTGCGGCGCTAAAGTTCAGCCGAAGATCTAACGCTCGACTGAGCACCTGCACCGCCAGGAGCGAGTGGCCGCCCAATTCGAAGAAGTTGTCGTGGCGCCCGATGCGCTCGACACCGAGAAGCTCGGCCCAGATCTCGGCCAGCGCCGTCTCGACCTCGCCCTGTGGCGCCTCATAGCTGCGGCGCGCATAGGCCTCATCCCCAGGCGCCGGTAGCGCCTTGCGGTCGAGCTTGCCGTTCGGCGTCAGCGGCAGCGCCGCGATCGGCACGAACGCAGCCGGCACCATGTAGTCCGGCAGCCGCGCACCCAGATGCGCGCGCAAGGCGCCGGCAAGCGCGCCATCGTCCTCGTCCGAGCCGGCCTCGGGCGCGAAGACCACATAGGCGATAAGATGCCTGTCGCCGGCGCGGTCCTCGTGCGCCACCACCGCCGTCTCGCGCACCCAGGCATGCTCGCAAAGCCGCGCGGCGATCTCCCCCGGCTCGATACGGAAGCCGCGGATCTTCACCTGGTCGTCGTTGCGGCCCAGGAACTCCAGATTGCCGTCCGGCAGATAGCCCGCCAGGTCGCCGGTCCGGTACAGCCGATCGCCGTCCACAAAGGGACTGGCGATGAACCGCTCCGCCGTCAGCTCGGGCCGGGTCAGGTAGCCACGGGCAACGCCTGCCCCGCCAATGCAAAGCTCACCCACCGCCCCGAACGGCACGGGCGCGCCATAACCGTCCAGCAGATAGACCCGCGTGTTGGCAATCGGACGGCCGACGGGAGGCAATTGGGGCCAGCATGATGGGTCAGCTGTAAGGCGGTGCTCGGCAATGACGTTGATTTCTGTGGACCCGTATTGATTGATCAATGTCGCCTTTGGATGTGCTTCGAAGAACGCCCTAAGCAGTGGAGTGGCCTGCAATTGCTCACCCGCTGTATAGATCTCACTTAAAGAGGGCAGCAGCACTTGCCGCGCGCCCCAGACCTCCGCAAAATGGTTCAATGCCACGAATGGGAGGAAAAACCGCTCGATCGCCTCCTCCTTCACGAAATCGAGCAAGTCGGAGAAGTCCCCACGGGTCTCTTCCCGCACGAGCACGAGCACCCCACCCTCCTTCCAACAAATGAACAATTCCTGGTAGGACACATCGAAGTTCAGGGTCGCGAATTGAAATGTGCGTCGTTTTGACGTGCCAACCCCCGCGAGCGAATTCACAAGCGAGCCGTGGGACATTTCGACGCCCTTTGGGGTTCCGGTTGAGCCGGAGGTGTTCACATAGGCGAGATGGCGCGAGGTGAGGCCAAGCGTGCGCGGCTCCGGGTCCGAAGGCGGCCATTTGGCCCGGGCCGGGGTGGCAGTATCCAGATCGACCACGCTGACATCGGCCAGCGCCTCTGCGCCCAGTGCGATTCGGCCGGCGGCATCGCAAAGCAGCAGTCGCGGTTCAGCATCGCCGACAATCTGCCGCAGCCGCGCCGACGGATAGGCCGGATCCAGCGGCAGATAGGCACCGCCCGCCTTAAGGATCGCCAAAACACCCACCACCATCGCCAGGCTGCGCTCCAGGCAGATCGCCACCGGCTGATCCGGCCTGACCCCAAGGGCGATCAGATGATGCGCCAGCCGGTTGGCCCGCGCGTTGAGCTCGCCATAGCCCAGGCGCTCGTTCTCATGGACCACCGCCACCGCCTCCGGCGCCTTTTGCACCTGTGCCTCGAACAGCTCATGGATGCACCGCTCCGACGGATATGCCGCCGCCATCCTGTTCAGCTCCTCCAGCAGATAGGTGCGCTCGACGGCCGGCAGGATGTCGATGCGGCCGACCGGCTGCCCCGCATCGGCCATCACAGCATGTAACAAAGTTTGCAAATGCTGCGTCATGCGGTCGATCTGCTTCGGCGCTAATCGACTGGCATCAAAATGCCAGCGGAAGCTCCCATCCAGAGCGCAAACCTCAAAGGTCAGCAAATTGCCGCATAGAGCTGGGCCAGCTCTGTGGCTCGTCATCAGATCGCCAGCGACGGAACAGCTCTCTGTCGTGATTGTGATGCCAATCGGCCAGGGTTGATGCGACCGTAGCGCCTCCACACCTCGCAATGTCGGGTAGCGCGCGATAAGATCCCGGGCAAAGCTAGCGTGCGCCCTCAGCTGAGCGAATTCGGCCGCCACCGTTTTGCGCATTTCTTCAAAATCATGTGCAAGATCAATGGCAACTTCCATCGGCACGACAGAGGCGATCAACACCTCCACCGCTTTGGAGCCAGCTTTCGATCCACCCGATGCTGGCGTCCATCCCAGTTGAAGCTCTGTTTCTCCCGTGATGCGGGCGAGACAGACCAGCCAAGCCGTTACCAAGTATTCCGTGTGATCGAGTGGGGACAGTTTAGCCAAAGCACTTGGAATGAACCACGAACTCGACTGCCATCCGGGCGGCGCCACAGCCACGGACGACGACAGGAAAGGAGCATGAAATATTCTAAACTGCCCGAGCCGCTGTCGCCAAAAATCCTCCCGAGGCGCCAGAAATTCGTGGGTGGCAGTTATGCTCCGCGCCTGTTCATTGCTCAAGATCGGAAGGCGACTACCTTCATCCAGATTGGAGTGCCTGGCGAGGGCTCGCGCGTCCAGCTCCTGCCCATCGGAGCCGCCAAAGCAAACATCGACATCCTCTGTACCCGTCGCCACACGCCAATGGCTGGAGTGGACTTCAAGCAGGGAGCCTGCGGGAACGCCCGAGCGTCGAGCCAACATCTCCAGGTGTCTGACCGTGACAGCCTGATCGCCTACGAGAGCCTTGGGCAGACACATTGGATTGGGTTGATATGGCCCAAAGCCTAGGGCCCGCGTCATCGCTGACAACTCTTGCCCGGATTGATCCCATCGCAGACAGCCTGCCGCATCTGGGCGTCGATGTCTCGGAAAATAGCTTCTGTCCACCAGCGCCTGCGGATAGGCCCCAAGCTTCCCATTCTCGAGACCAGTTAAGAGCTCGCGGAAGCCCTCGATCGCGGCTTCATAACATTTAAGGTTGAGGGTCAGCGCCGTATCGGTGGGCGAAGTCAGCACTTGGCGCTGAATCACGACGTCACCCGTATCAACACCATCGTCGATCCGATACCACGTGATGGCATATTCGGTCTCTTGCGCCAGCAGCGCCCAGGACGTCGCGTGCGTTCCCGCATATCGTGGCAATGGACCGTCGTGGTAATTGAAAGCACCTCGACGCACTCGCCCAAACACGTCCGGTGGCAATATGAACGGATTGGCAACGGAGAAAATCCAATCCACTGGCTCAGCCTTCAAAAATGAGGAGAGCTCTTCAACACTTTCCATGCACGGGATGTTGGCACGAGTCGCCCACTCTGCGAATACGGCGTCGCCACACAGGGCCGCACCAATGACGTGGCCCATCGCCATTGCCAGCTGAGCGCAACGGATAGCGAGCGTACCACTGCCAACGAAGACGCTGGAGGAGATTGATCGCGCCGCCCCACGTAATCGCTCACACCGGGTCGGATCTGCTCGGGAGCGCCCACAATCGCCTTGTGTAATCTGGCGTGCATTGACGGCAACGAAACTCTCGCGCGGAGCCAGATCTTCCCAATGTCCTCGGCAAGCTCCCACGTCACCAAATATCGTCGCTGGCAGTATCGCAGCTGCCACCTTAACCTCGTCCGAGCTTCCGGTGAGCGTGATCATCGGACGACCTCTCTTCAGTCCATACCGCCTTTTTAGAGGACTACGCATGTATTGTGCCAAAGGTGAAATCGTTCTCAATCAATATGATAGAAATAATACTGCTGTGTCACTTATCCGACATCGTCGGACATCCTATCATTGAGCGCGCTGTCAATCGGCACAAGCCTTCCGGATCTCGCCCGATGTGTTCCGGGCAAAGCAAGCGGAGCCTGGAATGTCAAAGAGAGCTGGCTCCGCTTGTTTGGACAGCGCCCCGCAGAAGATGCTTGTCATGCTTGTCAAGCACATAGATGTCTCCCTTGCGAATGGGGAAGACATTACCGTCCATGTCCTCGACCTCGCCCTCTCCGGCGACGCAGTAGCAGGCTTCGAGATGATTACGGTATTGCAGAAGCGAGACGGTGTTAGCGCGCACTACGGTGTGGCAGATGCTAAAGCCCATGCCGTCCTTATCCGTCAGGAGGCGGTGGCCAGCACCATTGCCCCGATCGACGAAGTGATCGGTCGCTTCAACATCGTGCAGGCTACGCACAATCATAGCGCTATCCTTTTCTTAATTTTGATTGCGGGAATACAGATTTAGTCATTATTGTGGAAGCTAGAGGCCGTTGTTCTGACCTGGAAGCGCGGCTTCCGCCCGCTCCCGAAGCCGAAGGCAAGCTATGGTTATTTGTACGGGAGGCATGCCGGCAAGGACATGCAAATCCTGTCCGCCATCGCTGCGCGCCGGGTAGCGAAGCATTCGTTCTGATCTAACTCGATCCCCTTTTTCGCAATGCCCCTATTGCGCGTGCGACGTGGACGCTGCGTAGGAACTCCGTCGGAACAACCAGCCGCCGGTCGTGAAGAGCACGTGCAGTAGTCCTGCGTCGGCTACACCCAAAAGGCCTACTGCTCCTCGGTGGCGACTACATAAAAATGTTGGCGTGAAGGTATTCACGCAGCGGAGCCGGGGCGCGTACTACCGTGATGTTTCCACTTCTGCGGTACCGCCGCCCCGTTGGCATGTTTCAGAATACCGTTGGTGATGTTGCCGGCCACAAAAAGCATTTTCGGTCGCAGATCTGGCAAGTTGTTCCTTCTTTCGCTGTGCCTCGCGACACGAATACGGCTCCGCAGCCTCTTAGCTACTGAGGCAAATCTCGCGCCACCCTAGTAGACAGATATGGGGTAAATTTGTGGCTGTTTTTCAGCTAGTTAGCCCGTCCTATTCACGAGCGGCCTGGTTCTCTTGCCGCTGGGCGTTCGGTCACGAAGGTGTGAGGCGTCTTTTTCACCGCGGCTGAGACTGGACTTTGGAACGCGCTGGAGGGTCAAGTATCGGGTTCGGCGGGGCTTTGCTGCCCCGGCGCTCATGGCCCTTCGGGCTGCCGCGTGATGGCGATCGCTCGGAACAGACTTGCCTCGAGACAGGCGGCGGCGAAGGCCAGACGGATGCGCGAGATGGTTTCGGTGACGCGGGCGCCGAGCTTGAGAAGCCTGAGCCGCAGAGTGGCGAACTCGGCTTTGCTGAGATGATGGGTCGTGGGCACCGCCTCGCGCAGGGTGAGCATCAGCCAGTATGCGGCGGTGTGCAGGACGAGGCGGACCTGGTTGGCAATCGGTGAGCGGCAGCTGGTGCGGTCGGAGGCGAGCTGGCTCTTGTGCATCTTGATCAGGTTTTCGGCCTGGCCGCGGGCGCAGTAGATCACGTCGTAGACATGTTCGGCGGAGCCTTTGTCGAGATTGGTGACGACGAAGCGGATGTCGAGGCCGCGGGTGGTTGCCTCGATGCGGGCGCAGACGCGACGTTCCGCCTTCCAGGATTTCGCCTTGTATCGGGTCTCGGCGTAACCGCGCAGCACCGGCCTCTGCTCGAGCGCGCGGTGGGTGCGGATATCGTCGGCGGCTTCATCGACGAGACGCTGGAGAACCTTGTTGCCGGGCAGGCCGAAGAGGTAGTCGACCGCATTGTCCTCGCACCATGCCATGACTTGCGCCCGGCCATAGTGGCCATCGCCGCGGGCCAGGATGCGGGTGGTCGGCCAGCGGACGCGAATGCGCCGGATGAGCCGGCGCAGATGGCCGCGGATCTCCTTGCCCGTCGCGGTCTTGCCGGGACGCAGGATCATGGCGACCGGGCGTCCTGTCGCGGCGTCGTAGATGTGGATCGGCAGGAAGCAGCGCTCGTCATAATGGGCGTTGAAGAGCGAGAGCTGCTGATGGCCGTGAACGACATCCACCGTGTCGTCGATGTCGAGCGTGACGCTTTTGGGGGGCGCGTCATAGCTCGACAACCACAGATCGACCAGCACCCAGCCGAGCCGGATGACGGTGCGCAGGTCGGGCAGGTTCTCGAGGCGCGAGCATGTCGGCTGCGAGCACAGATCCAGCCCGCTGTCGGGCAGCCGACCGCAGGCGAACTTGAAGGCCGGGTCGGTGCGCAGCCGGTCGAGATCGTTGGCATCCTCGTAGCCGCAGGCGATCGCAAAGATGCGGGCGCGCACAATGTCGGCCATGGCGTGCGTCACCCGCGCTGGATCGCGCGGATCGTGGATCGCGGCGGCCAGCCTGTCGGCCAGTTGCAGGCGTCGCTCGGCTGCGGCCAGCAGCATGACGCCACCATCCGAGGTGATGCGTCCGCCGTCGAACGCAGCTGTGATCTTCTTGCGCCCAACGGCTGGAAATGAGAGCGGCAGCAACGTATCATCGGTCATGGCGGGTGTGGCTCGCGAGAGCCGGTGGCAGGGTTGGCTTAGACAACCGAATCCTACGCCTAAATCAATCGTTTAAGCTGCATCCGCCAACCTCTCAGACCGGTCGTCGTGCATAAGACGGGTTAGAGAGTGGAACGATCGGCGGGGCAGTGAAGCCAATCTGACAAACTGCCAAGAGATGGCGGACACAATGCTGTCCGGTTATCTGGATTCGGTCAGCGCGCGAAGAGAACCGGCAGCGGCTGACCTTTGTCGTTAATCCCGACAGGGAAGAGCCGCAGATCGAAGTCAGGGATGCGGCTCCAACGCAGTCTGCGCGTGGCCGACGATCGGACCTCGTCAAAGCCCCATCGCGACATTCCAGTTCAGCGAGCCTCAGGTCGGCGGCCGGGTCCTCCGACCTTGGCGCGGATCGTCCATGACGGCGTCGGCACATTATCGCCGGCATCTGCAAACCCCGGCATGATGTCGCCTGCCAGGAGTCTTTCGAGAGCAACCCCGCGTCCTCGAGCGCTCCTGAGGCTGTCCGCGGGCAGTTTCGGCCAAAACACCCGGTCCGCGACTTCCTGTTCGGCTAGATACCGTAAGCCAAGCGCAGTCTGGCCAAGACCTCTTGGATCGGCGCCTTCAAGCCGAGGGACTTCGTGTCGACGTCCTCGCGTTCTTCGATCGTCTTGAGAAACCTTCGCATGTCGTTCCTGATGGTCTCCCCGAAATCGATGGCGACATCGGCTACCAGTAACTGCGACAAGCGAACGATGTCGTTGCGGTGTTTTTTGATAGTCTTGGAATCGATCTTTTCCCCGGCCGCCGCGCGGGTCGACAGGTCGAGGAAGGCGCGGGCCTTAAACGGGATAAGGAGGCTCTCGTCGATGATCGATACGCCCGACACAACGCGCCGCGCTGCGGCGATGGCGGCGTAGTAGTCGTCGTCGAGCAGAATGGCGGACAAACTTGCGGCATCATCTTCCGCGACGATCCTTGTGACCACTGCCGACTCCGGAAGCGTGATCACTTCTTGCCGCCGGGTGAACAGCTCCAGCATGTAGGGATAAGTGTCGTCTTTTGGCTTATGGAAGCGGTAGAACTGCCGCTTCCCGTCCCCATGCTCCCGTGCTTCGTAACCTCCGGCATCGAGAAAGGACCCGAACCGCTCCGCGAAGGCCAATTCGACGACCTCCACGCAGACGACCATGTCGATGTCCTTCGTGCCCCGAAACTGGAGGCCAACATCATCGAACAGCAAGTCGCAGGCAGCGCCGCCGATGACGGCGTACTGCTCCTCGAAACCCGCGAAGTGTTCTGCGAAGCGCTCGATGCCTTTCACCATTTGAAGTTCTCCAAGAGAGAGTCGGCTGCCAGCGCCACCCGTTCGTCGGGATTGCCGTGGAATTGGATGTAGAGGGAAAGCGGGTCGACGAAGCGGTTGCTCGCCAGGGGAACGGGATCGTAGGACCAGCTCTCGACCGCGAAGCCGCTTTCACCAGCCGTGTCGGCTTCCGGAAGCGCCAAGCTGCCCCAAGACCTCGAGGCGACCGCGAACATGGGCACAGCCGGCGCGCCGAGATCCGTCAGCATCGATAGGGCGCTCTCTCCAGCCATGGGAAGATCGGGATACCCGAGGGATGGCGGGAAAGCTCTGGTCGTACGCGCGGGGTTCTGGAACAGAGGCAGGCATCGCTCGAAGAGTTTTCGCCTATCCGAGCTGAAGGCGATCTCCCGCTCGCGACCGCGCTTGCCCGTCTCTCCAAATTCTAGCTTCTGAATCTCGTCGAAAGCCCTGATGATGGACATGGACGCGACGCCGAGGCGCGCCGAGAGCGACAACGTGGTTCCGCTCCATCCTTCCCTATTCAACAACCAAAGGAGGATGATCGCCTGGGCAGTCGGCGTCAAATGCGACTCTACACGCATCGCTTCGGTAAGGAAGCGTTCGCTCAGGTCGGCGGCGAGAGCCGGGACAAAAAGCTGGTTGCCCGGCACCATGAACGCAACGCCGGCGGCCACGAGACTCGAGCGTTGTCGCCCATCGAGTGCCGGAAACACCGTGATCGCGATCCTCCCCAGGCTTTTCTGGACGAGTGCGACATGCTTGGCTACGCTTGAGGAGGTGCCTGGTGGGTGGGATGAGACCATCAAGACGCATGATCGGCCCAGGATCCTCGCCATGTAGAGGTCGTAGAGATCCTCGACGAAGAGGGGGATTTGTCCGCGGGAGGCGAGCCGCTCAATGCGGACATCGGCGCGCAATACCGACCTGAGGTACTCCGAGATTCTGTCGACGGCCATGGGTGGACGAGCTGTAGATAACATCATTACTGTAAAATAACATTAGCATTGTTATTTTTCAACTTTATTGTGATTCTGAATCTGTGGGCCACTCTGCCGCAAGATGCCGAGTAGCGGTCCGGCGAGCGAATGAAGCTTGATTGTCCACTCCGCCCAGAGTGTCAGCCACGAACGCCCATCCGATTAAGTCCACCGCGAAAGCCTTAACTACAGCGATCGCTGGCTGCTGATGTTGGAACGCCATCGGCCACCGACTGCCGCGACGCGACCGGCTTGCGGCTGCGATCCACAATCCACGTGATCGAGCGCGCGTGACGCACGCCATGGCCGACATCCTGCGCGCCCGCATCTTCGCCATCGCCTGCGGTTATGAGGATGCCAACGATCTCAACCGGCTGCGCACCGATCCAGCCTTCAAGCTCGCCTGCGGACGGTTGCCCGATAGCGGGCTCGACCTGTGCTCGCAGCCGACGTGTTCGCGGCTGGAGAACCTGCCCGACATCAGGACCGTCATCCGGCTCGGCCGCGTGCTGGTCGTGCGGGATCGAGCAAGCAAACACCTTGTCGGTTTCCAAATTGGCTGTCACCCGCGGTGCGTTTTGATGGCTCGCGAGCCTAGACGCCTCTCTTGTTCCCCCAGAGCATAACGTGCAACTGCGGCAGCACGCGGGCTTCGAACCACCTGTCGCGTGTCACCTTTTCCACAAGCCACTCCATGCGTTTGTTTATTCCGTCCAGGTCGACAGGTGCGTCTTCATTGCCAGGGCGCGGTGGCGTGTGATTGCCAGGTTGCAGATAGACCAGAAGGCGCGGAAATCGCGCGGCCGCGCCTTTGGCGAAGGCGTAGTCACCCTCGTCGAAAACAACCAGCTTGAGCACGATTTGCGGCTTCTCCTGCGCCGATTCGATGCATGTCTCGAACGCAGCCCAATCGGTCCTCATTTCGCTTGACGGCGGCTTTGGGCTGAGGACCAGCACGTCGAGATCCGCAAACCAGTCCCTGGCCACCGAACCTTGGGTTTCCAGCGCAAAACGGTAGCCGTCATCATGGCCTCGCTCGATGAGCGCGCCGAACGGCTGAATGGCCGGATTGCCGCCCGACAGTGACACCATCACTGGCCGGCCACCGGAAAGCGCAACAACGCTTTGCCACACCGCATCGATTGGCATCGTCTCCCATTCATGACGAAATCGATTGTCCACCGCATGGAGGCTGTCGCACCAGGAACAGCGATAGTCGCACCCGCCGGTTCTGATAAAGACCGTCGGCAAGCCCATGAGCACGCCCTCGCCCTGGATCGTCGGCCCGAATATCTCGCTCACACGGATTGCCGGATGCGTATCCGTCATGGCCGGTATTCCGCCCAGGTTTTCGGGGTTTCGCTCACCCGCACGGCCGCGGTCTCGGGCAGGCGTGCTTTGCACCATTGATAGAAATGTCTGGCCAGGTATTCCGCCGTGACCTGCTTATGGCCGAGCACGTCGTTGAGGTGTCGATGGTCGAAGCCCTCGTCGATGTACCGTTTGAGCGGCGCCAGCTCGTGATAGTCGCGCACGAAGCCGTGCTCATTCAGTTCCTTTGCCGAAAGCTCCACCTCGACGATGTAGTTGTGCCCGTGCAGGCGCGCACACTGATGGTCGGGCGGCAAAGAGGTGAGCTGATGCGAGGCTGAGAAATGGAATTCCTTGGTGATCCGGAACATTACGCGCTCCTCCTCCGCAGCGCCTCGAGCCAGAAGCCGGCGTCCTCGTAGTCAGTGGGATCGGCGTGGCCCGAGAGAAGAAAGGCTTCGCGCCGCTCGACGCAGGTCCCGCACCGTCCACAATGACGCTCGCCGCCCTTGTAGCACGACCAGGTCTGCGCAAATGGCGTGCCGTATGTTGCTCCATCCACGACAATGTCCGCCTTCGTGAGATTCACATAGGGCGCATAAAGGCCAATCTTCGCGTAGCCGTCGAGCGCGCGGTCTTGCATCATCTGGAAAGCGTCGATGAAGGCCGGACGGCAGTCGGGATAAATGAAATGATCCCCGCCATGGACGGCCGTCGCCACCGCTTCGACCTTATGCGCGGCGGCGAAACCGAAGGCGGTGGCCAACATGATGGCGTTCCGGTTCGGCACCACCGTGATCTTCATCGTGTCTTCGGCGTAGTGCCCGTCCGGCACCTCCACACTATCGGTCAGCGCGGAGCCCGAAAGCCCGCGACCGATTTCGCGGATGTCGATGATGCTATGCGGGACGTTCAGACGCTCAGCACACAGGGCGGCGAAGCCCAATTCCTTACTGTGCCGTTGGCCGTAATCGAATGATAGGAGGCCGGCGAGCTCGTGCTCCGCTGCGACTTTATGAGCAAGGGAAACGGAGTCCAATCCGCCGGAGCAGATGACGAGAGTCTTCATCGTTGGTATCCTTGTTTTGACCGGGTAAGGCTGCGACCGGAGATTTCTCTGAGCTCCCCCTACCTCAGCGAGTCACCTTTGTGAACCCGGTGGAAGTGATACGCTGACGTGCTGTGGCGCAGCAGGTTGCCGAGAGCGGGGCTGAGCCTCTTCAATGAATGTTCAGAACCAAGCAAATGCTCTGAAGAGACGGACCTGTGGAAACCAGTTCTCGCCGGTTTGATCAAGCGCCAGGTGGTCCCGAGCTTCGTGGGACGTCACGGCGAGGCTTAAGAGGAGGGGCTTTCGGCTTGGGTCTTGACGCAACCGAAACGGGCCACGGCATCGGCGACAGCAGCTATTGTGAGCCGCCACATTGCCCCGTCGAGCTCGGTGGGCTTAAGTACAAGCACATCACCAGGCAGGGCGAGCTAGACGAGCTTGAGCAGGCCAACATCGTTTCCGGGCTGCGCTGGCTCGCCCGCACGCATCGCAAGAACATTCTCTCGGACGATTTTGCAATCGAGCTTCACCGGCGGGCTCTTTGCGACGTGTGGAACTGGGCAGGAGCGTTTCGAAAGACCGGGAAGAACATCGGCGTTGATCCAATCCAAATTGGGATTCAGCTGCGCGGCACAATGGACGACGCCTGCTAGTGGGTGGAGCACGAGACGTATCCGCCCAAGAAGGCTGCTGTCCGGCTTCATCATCGTCTTGTCTTCATTTATCCGTTTCTCAACGGAAACGGGCGTCACGCACGCATTCTGGCCGATACTGTGCTGGATAAAGTCTATGGAACGGAGCCCATCGATTGGACGGCGGGCTCCGATCTCCAAAAGCTGGGTGAACGGCGCACAGCCTATATCGCTGCTCTGAAGTCAGCCGACAATCACGGCATCGCGCCGCTTCTGGCTTTCGTGGGGCACACTTAAGACCCCCACGAAACCTGTCCACGAAGCTAGAAGATGCCGCTCAGTAGTGCGGACAATGAACCAGTGGAGGATTTCTGATGCTAAAACCGGCGCGTTGCCTCCCAGAGGTCGTGTCGCGCCGCTCGCAGTAGCTTCGGCCATTCGTCGCTATCAGTCACCTACAGTTGCAATCGTGCCTGCTGCGCGTTGCACGGAACAGGCAGCGTCCAATATATCCGACTCCGCCTCAAGAATCCCCGCAGGTAGGGACAGCGATCTCGCGATCCGAGCCCGATAGCCCTTGTTGTACCTCAGCCCCGACTCGATGTTCTGGATTTCCTCGGCGGCCAGCCCGGACGCCACCGCCAGATCCTCGATCGAATAACCAAGGTGCTCACGATAAGCGCGGATGATGTGGCTTCCCTGCGACATTGCCGTCAAGACTGGCTCGGGAATAGGCGAATCCTTCATACGCATCTCCAAGAAGAGCAAGGGCGTCTGACAATCGTGAGATTTCCTCCCGACCTGGCGCTCCACCAAAATCAAATAATTAGCAATGGGCCGCCTGAAACTGGCAACCGGCCGGTATATGACGGTTCAGCCGGTTCTGGCCTGATCGACTGTACCGCATTTGTCCTGCGATCGCACGCGACTCATCCTCGCCGATGGCTTTCTGGAACAGCAACTCGAACTCCCCTGCCGCCGCGCGCGGCTATCTCGCGGCACCATCCACCGAGTCTAGCGGACGCTGACGTCGCCGATGCGGCGGAAATGCGCTTATGTTTGAATCACGCATCGATCACCTCTGCCGACAATTTTTTTACCGCCATGCTTATTCGCAGACTGAAGGGATGAGGCGGCCGATGGATAAAGCCGACAAGTGTTGGTTCGCATAGACCACCGTCGCCACGGACAAGGAGTTCACAATCATTCGACGGTGACCGATTTTGCGAGATTGCGCGGCTGGTCGACATCTGTACCCATGAAGAGCGCCGTGTGGTAGGCAAGAAGCTGTATCGGCAGCGAGAAGATCATCGGCGCGATAACCTCGTCGACGGCCGGCAGCACGATCGTGTGCGTCGTGTCGAGTTTCGATGCAGCTGCCCCTCTTTCATCGGTGATCAGGATAATCCGACCTCCACGGGCAGCCACTTCCTGCATGTTGGAGACGGTTTTGTCGAAAAAGCGATCATGTGGCGCGATGACGATCACTGGCATGTTCTCGTCTATTAGCGCGATCGGACCGTGCTTCAATTCACCCGCTGCATAGCCTTCGGCGTGGATGTAGGAAATCTCCTTGAGCTTCAGAGCACCTTCCATCGCGAGGGGGAAACTGGTGCCACGGCCGAGATACAGGACATCAGGGCACTTTGACAGTTCGCGCGACAGGAGTTCGATCTCCGGCTGGATGGTGTTCAGTACCTGGCGCATGGCGCGCGGCGTTTCGGCGAGGCTCTTCACGAGGGCCTGCACCTCGTCCTCGGTTACGGTTCCGCGGGCCTTGGCAGCACCGATGGCGAGGGCGGCAAGAACGGCAAGCTGGCAGGTGAAAGCCTTGGTGGAGGCCACGCCAATCTCCGGGCCGGCAAGGATCGGAAAGACCGCATCGGCCTCCCGAGCGATAGTCGATTCGGCGGCATTGACGACGGCGCCGATTTTCAGCCCAAGCTCCTTGCAGTATTTCAGCGAGGCCAGCGCATCGGCGGTTTCGCCAGACTGCGAAATGAAAAGAGCCGCCGACTGCGGCGACAACGGGATCTCGCGGTAGCGGAATTCGGACGCAACGTCGATTTCGACTGGCAGGCGCGCATAGCGCTCGAACCAGTATTTTCCGATCAGTCCGGCGAGATAGGCGGTTCCGCAGGCAGAGATCGCGAGGCTCGGGATCCTGGCGAAATCGATGCTAGAACCCATATCAGCGCGATTTTCCATGATATTGATATAATGGCCGAGCACATGGGCGATTACCTCGGGCTGCTCGTAAATTTCCTTCTCCATGAAGTGGCGATGATTGCCCTTGTTGGCCAGATCGGCCGCGGCGATGGAGGTCTGGCGCGGACGCTCGACGGGATGGCCGTCGAAATCGAATATATGGGCGCCCGTCTTGCCGATAACTGCCCAGTCGCCATCGATGAGATAGGTGATTTCATTCGTAAAGGGAGCAAGCGCGATCGCGTCCGAGCCGAGGAACATCTCGCCGTCGCCGTGACCGATCGCCAGCGGTGGTCCGTTGCGCGCCGCCATGATGGTCGACGGATCATCCTCGAAGAGGATGGCAAGCGCGTAGGTGCCCCTGACGCGTTTCAGCATGGCATGCATCGCCTCTCGCCGCCTCATGCCCTCCCGGCGGTATCTTGCCAAGAGATGCGCGACGACCTCGGTGTCAGTCTCGGTCTGGAACTCGGCTCCTGCCGCCGTCAATTCTTCCTTCAGCTCGCCGAAATTCTCGACGATGCCGTTATGGACGACGGCCACACCCTCGGTAAAGTGCGGGTGCGCATTGCGTTCCGTCGATGCCCCATGGGTTGCCCAACGCGTGTGGCCGATTCCGATGGTGCCGCCTAGCGGCTCTTGCTTCAGTCTCGTCTCGAGATTGACGAGCTTGCCCTGGGCGCGCCGGCGGTGCAAGGCGCCTTCGGTGATCGTCGCAACGCCGGCCGAATCATAGCCGCGATATTCCAGACGCTTCAACGCGTCGACCAAGCGCTCCGACACGGTGTATTGCCCAACGATGCCAACAATGCCGCACATGTTCGTCTCCGAATTCTTGCCGGCACGCGGACGGACACCCACCTGGCGGGCTTTCAGGCAGGATCTCATAGTAGGATTCGGAAGTATTGGTAAAATTGATAAGACGGATAGGTAACATCCACCCTATGGATTAGTTAACACTCGTCTGGGGGGCCGGATCAAAATCACTTCGTTGCCTTGTCCGGCTGGGCGGAATCGTTCCGACCCGACTGCCAGGAATCGTCGGTGCGTTTTTCTACCACAGGCAGGTTAGTTGAGCGGTCCGCCTGCTACGACAAGGCATCAGTTCAGAAAACATCAGGAAGCAGAAGCGGAAGCGCGGGCCGCTCTGGCAGTTGTTTTCAGAAATAAGCAGCCCTCGCCCGGCGACATCAGGTCTGGGTTTCCTTGTGGTCACCTCAGCGAGTAACCCTGGGCATCGGCGACCCGGTTCTGCTGGTCGCAACGGATCGCCATCGGCGTTGGCGGTTTGGCGCGATAACCGCAAATGGCGTGATATGTTCGGTGGCAAGCCACGCATGTTTGACGCCGAGCAGGTGATGGAAATCACCGGCCACGCGAGGCGTTTACCACCTTCGGCCTCGCCTTACTACTGCCGGTCTATTGCGATGTGTCGCTGCGGCTAGGATCAAGCGGTGCCGGCTGCCGGCGAAGCCACTGTAGCGCTAAGGGCGCCAAATGGTACGACACTGCCAAGATGCCTGACCTGCGGCGGATGCAACAACCGACTGACAGCGATGAGGGGCGCAGCGCCAAAGCGCAGTGACAAGCCGTTACGCACCGGATAGCGCACCCCTTCGCCGACATCGCGAAGACATCGAGCAGGATGGCCAGCCCGACGCCGCACGCTGTCAGGATGAGGCCGGACATGAAGATGCGGTTGGCGCGTTCGTAGATGGGTCGGCGCAGCGAACTTATGTCGAGCAACATCGACAGCGCCCGCATCTGCAACGCGATGCCGACCAGGATCGGCGCAACTGCGAAGAGATCGTAGAGCCGCCATGGCACGGGGTTTGCCGCCCAATGGGTGACGAAGCCGAGCGAAAAGGCAAGCAGGATGCCCAGGACAGTGATTGTGCCGTTGCGGAAAATCGTCTCGATCAGCTCTTCCTTCGGATCGTGCTCGTCCAAAACGTCCCTCCCCTCCCTGAGCTGTAGCAGGCCTTTGCACGGTCGAGACTAAGGTCTCGGGAATCCCTGTATACCCCCAAATTAGCCAAGGGGCCGAGGGCCGAAGCCCATAAGACAACCGTTTCTGGTTTGCGCTGCTCTTTGCCCTGCCAAGCATTTCTCCGTGTCACGGGCAGAAAGAGGCCGGCCGCAAGCTGTCTTCTGCTACCCTGGACATTGGCCAAATCATCGACAAGGGCACCCTTCTCTCCGTTCACTGAGGTTGCCCCGATCCACTCCAGGATACAACTTTGGTTGGCATGGACCCAACTTTGGGTAGAATAAAACACCCAACGAAAAAGTCTGCAATTGTCATCGCGCTGGATGTTGGCGCAGGTGAGCGCGCGCCGGCTTATTGGCGATTTCTTAGCAGCTGCCGCGCTGTTCGAGCCCGGCACGGTGAACCCCGGCGCCGCTTGCCAATTACGCTCGGCATTCCAGGCTTCCGATCTGGAGAACGACGCGTTTCGGGACTTTTCGATCAGCGGATCACAGGCTCGCCATGGAAACGACGGCGCGAGGGCGGCGAAACGCCGAAGCCTACTTCCATCATCAGCCGCGGCGTGCGCGTCGGCACGGTTCCCATATGGAAGCCGAACGGATCCTCGACGAAACCGAGACCGGCCTCCCCGGTCAGCGTGACCGGGCTCTGCGCGCCATAGACATCAAGGACCTCTTGCGCGGGATGGCCCACGACAAGCGTAAGCTGGTGCTTGAGAGCGCGACGGTTATGGCTGCCTCGGATATAGACATGAGGGCCGGTGCCCTCGTCGACCGGCATCAGGTAGAAGAAGAACTTCAGCATCCGCCAGTCATCGAGGTCGAAGTGGTATTTGCCAAGCGATGCCAGGTTCTTGTCGGCGTCGGAGGCCTGGCCGGTGGGGAAACTCCACCAGACACGTGTGGTGATCAGCTTCGCTTGGCCGCCGAGATAGTGCGCGGCGATATCCATGAGCAGCGGATCGTTTTGGATGGCAAGTGCCGCCTTGCAGTCCAGAATGCGCTCGAAATAGTGCCCGCTGAGCAACGGACGGCCAAACCGGATCTCAGCCTCCGCATGCTCCGTCGGCATGAATTCGAGGCGGCGGTCGAAATTGCCGAAGCAAGGTGTGCACCTGGCGAATGCGGCTACATCTTCAGACACGATTGTTGGCAAGACGAGACCGGGAAAAAGCCCATCCGACCGCAGAGCCTCGACAACATCCTGGCGATTGACGCCAGCGAACATAGTGTCCTGGGCTCTTTGTGACTTTCGGACCGGCTTTGCGCCACGCCAGTGCATTTTGCGTGCCGGCATGGTGCGCGCCAACATGAACATCGGCAGCCACGCCGGATTTTCGCGAAGATCCGAGAGATAGGTCGGGATGCGCACAGCGATGCGATGCAGCATGCTGCCATTTCGCGCGATCGCCTCGAGGCTTGCAGCGCCGGCTTTGTCGGGGTTCATATCGTTCATGAGGGTCCTCCGGGTATGAATGCACTATCAAGGAAGCATTGGTTTTCAGTGCTTCGTGCGTATTTCCCAAACCCGATTCCCGCCGTGGAAGGACTAATCGCGCGAACGGCTTTGTGCAATGCACAATGGCCCTTTATGGCAAACGCCCGATCCATTTTCGAATAGCCGATTACGAGCTGTCACCGCAATTACACTATAGACTGTCTGTAGCCGCCGCCCATCAGGTAGCGACCACGTTGGATGGCGCGACGCACCTGGTCGCGGATATGGTTGCCTGGATGAGACCAACCTTCTTCGACACGCCGTCTCCCGAACAGGGCAATAGCGATCTCCTGATGGGATGCTCCGGCAAGGGAACCATCCAGAGCCTGGAGCACGATAGGCAGACGCTGTCCGCGCGGCTCCGGTGGAAAGCCAGCGGCCGCGAGGCGGCCGCTGGCGTAGATAGCATTCAGGCACTGAAGGGGGAGCGAGTTGGAGCTTCAGGCGCCGCGGCGGCACGATCGCACCGACATACAGTCGCAACGGGCGGAGCACGGAGGCGACAGTCCTGGCACAGCAGGACATGCTGAATGCCAGCCGAAATCTGCAGGATGTCCTTGCGGCATGACAGTGAAGAAAGGTCGAGCGGTTCAACCCTGGGCTCGTGTCCAACCGGCTCCGCGGTCGCTTGCAGCATATGCGCGCAGCCGTGCGGATCCTAAAAGACCCTTGCCGACGTGGCGTCCAACTGCGGCGCGTCCGCGAAAAAGCGGCTCCATTGCGCGAGCGGGGGGCTCGTGTCTTCAGTTCGATGATCTCCATTTCAGCGCGTCTTGGACAAGGTAAGCGGGCGCCGCCATTTTGGCGTGGTCACGCTGGAATGCGGATTGCGCCTAAGGAATTCCCAAGCCAAGGCCGTATAGGGCAATCGATCGGAATAGTCGTAAGCATCCTGACCGTGCCACTCCGGCCAGACAGCGGGACCCTCCCTGGCGCCCATGGGCAGACGAGCATTGGTCATGGCTGAGCATCGGTAGGTGCTATGCCGTCAGGGCGAGAACCGGCTGCCACAATACAGGCCCATTCAGTCGTCCCCTCCAGCGGATGCGCAAAAGGCTCGCGTAAGAAATCTCAAGAAAGCCGGCCACCGCCTCCGTTTTGCCGACGTGCTTCGGCTGTCCCATGCGCGACAACGGCCATGTTGCGAGGCGCAGGATCCGTTCCATGCGCGTATCGGTCACCGTCACGATCCGAGTGAGATTGTTGGCCAAGCCGAATTCGATCATGCCGGCGAAGAGCTCGTAGGTTGCTTGGGCCAGTCCGCCCGCCGCCTTCGGCGCTGATGGAGGAAGATCGAGTGCGAAGCGACTGCTCTCCCAAATGCTGTCATTCGCGGGCGCCACAGTTTCATCCAGCAGCATCGGAAAGGTATCGCGCAACATTGTCGGTCCGGTAGTCGGTAAAAGACGGACGCAACCGCAAATTCGCCAGTCGGATCCCTTGAGAAGCAGATAGGCGGGGTGGAGGCTGTCAAATGCGTCTGTTTCCATTTCACCTTCGGTCTGAACTTCCCAGTCGAGCCTTTCCTTAAAAACCCGATGCCTGAGCCCGTGCATTTCTTTGAGCTCGCTTGCGAACTCGCCGTAGAGATCGGGCGTTATCAGCTGCATCATTCGTCGCCTCCGTGCGGGGATGTGTTCCCGCCATCGAAGGGCAAAACCTTCATTGACGCAGCCTGTAGACCTATACAGCTACCCGACGAAAGAATCAGGATCTCGCCCGACCGGAAGCAGCCAGCCGGACTACGGCCTGGTTGATGGTTCGCACGCCAAGCTTCGCCTTGGCGTTTTCCAGATGGAAGGTCACGGTGCGTTTCGAGACGTCGAGGATCTGGCTGATATCTCAGGCCGACTTGCCGCGCGCCGCCCATTTCAGGCATTCGAACTCCCGCTGGGTGAGCGTTATGCCATCCCCTACGCAATCTTCGGCGAGCCGGCGGCGGGCGTTGATATGAAAGTTGATTGCCAGCAGCTGCAGTGCTTTTTCGTAATCTGTTAGTGACCGCAAAAGAGGCGGACGGGACTGGTCGGAAGCGAAGGTCAGTGCCGCAAACCGGCCGCGATGGTCATGGTCATGCATGGAGACCGTCAATCTGCCGCGAATGCCAAACTGAGCTGCTTTTCCAGAATTTGTTGCCGCGAGGCCGGCAGATTCTCCGAGTTCGATCCAGGCCCCAATCGAAAGTATCCCAGCCTTGCAGCCCGCGCAGGATCACCGGATCATGGCTGTGGTAGCGCAGTTGCATATAGTGTGATGTCCAGGATGAAGGGTAGTTCGAAATCAATCGCGGCGTGTCGCCGGAGGCCGACGGGTAAGTGAAATAGGCGAAGAGCGGAAAGTCGAAGCCTTCTGCGGCGGATGCCATTGCCTCGTGGAGATCGAGAGCATCGACGCTTGCACAGAGTTGCTCGACGAAGTTTTCAAATACGCGGTGCATCTGCGCTTTGCGTAACCTCCGCAATGTTGCTTGCCAGGCGGAGTCCTCGGTCTAAACGATTACGCATCGATGCGACGCGTACGATTTCGTCGCCATCATCGCCGCAATTGCTTTGCTCCTTCTACTTCAACAGAACGCTGCGAATCTGGCCAATTACCAATCGGTGATGTTGCGACGTTGTCGATGAGCCGTGTGTCGCCAAGCCAAGCCGCGACAAGCAAGCGTGCCGGTCGATCAAGGCTTGCCATCGATTGCAGGTCTGTTTCCCCCCGAAGCTCCAGGTATTCGACCTCGCGATACCCTGCAGCCAGAATCGCTGCACGCGCTTCATCAAGCGTTGGTAAGACGGGAGAGCCACGCGCAAGCCGCTCAGCCGTATCGAGCAAGACCGATGCTAGCTTCGGCGCAATGGTGCGTTCCGCTGGCGAGAGCCGGAGGTTGCGCGATGATAGCGCAAGACCATCGGCTTCGCGGACTGTCGGATAGGGGACAATGGTAATCGGAATATCCAGGTCCTGGACCATGCGCCTGACAAGCTGCAGCTGCTGGAAGTCCTTCTCGCCAAAAAAGGCGAAGTCAGCGCTGGTCTGCAGCAAGAGCTTGGCCACGACCGTCGCCACGCCATCGAAATGGCCGGGCCGAAACGCGCCGCACAGGCCTTCGCTGATGGCGGATACCGAAACCGTCGTGGCGAAGTCCGCCGAATACATCTCCTCTGCATCCGGCACATAGAGCAGATGCGCTCCCAGCGGCACGAGCTTGGCAGCGTCTTCGTTTTCCGTCCGTGGATAGGCGGCAAGGTCGGCGGCATTGTTGAACTGCTTGGGGTTGACGAACAGGGTCACGACCACCCGCTCGGCTCTCTCAAGCGCGGCGCGCACGAGGCTCAGATGCCCCTCGTGCAAGGCCCCCATGGTCGGAACAACGGCGATACTGGCGCCTGAGCGACGCCATCCGGCAACAACAGTGCGGAGCTCGGCAACGGTTCGAACGATGGGCACGCTCATGCGACGTCTCCGGCCTTCGACGCGTTGGCGAAGAGATGTTTGACCGCCGGAAAGCTCCGCTCCCTCACATCGGCGGCGTAAGCGGTAATCGCCGCCTCGACCTGGTCACCGAACTCGGCGTAGCGCTTGACGAATTTCGGCCGGAAAGAGGTGAAGAGCCCGAGCATATCGTCGCTCACCAGAATCTGGCCGTCGCGGGCTGGTAAGGCGCCGATGCCGATGGTGGGGATGGTGATCTCCGCGGTTATCTGCCGCGCAAGCTGTTCTGGTATCTTTTCGAACACTGCGGAAAAGGCGCCGGCCTCCGCGACCGCGATTGCATCGCGCCTGATCCACTCGGCATCGTCTCCCCGCCCCTGGACCCGGTAGCCCCCGAAAGTGTTGATCGCCTGCGGCGTCAGGCCGATATGGGCCATGACAGGCACGCTGCGGGCGACGAGGAATCGGATGGTCTCGGCCATGATCTCGCCGCCCTCGAGCTTCACCACTGCACAACCGGTCTCCGCCATCAGGCGCGCAGCGTTGCGGAACGCTTGCTCGGGGCTTTCCTCATAGGAGCCGAACGGCAGGTCGAGGACCATCAGCGCCTGCTCCGCGGCGCACGGCCTGGCCGTGCATGATCATCATGTCGAGGGCGACGCCCGGCGCCGACGACAGGCCGTGCGGTACCATACCGACGCTGTCGCCGACGAGAATGATAATGTCGATTGACCAGCCTCGCGACCGGCGTGGTGTAGGCCCTCAGGCAGACGAGTGGGATCTGGCCCTTCCATACGCGAATATCCGGAGGTTTAATTTCCTTTGGATCATCAATTGCGCTCACCCACTCCTCCTTCCCTAGCGTTACCCGCCGCGGGTGTCGCGTTTCGCATATTTTTGTGCAAGTGCGAAGAGCTAAAAATCGGCGCGCAGATCTGCGGTGTTGACGTGCGGCGAGCCACGATTACACTAAATCGATTAAAGCGCGCCGAGCTGGGGCCAACCACTTTCGCGAACATGCATCATCAGGCAAAAGGAACCAGGAAAGACAGAGTTGCCATCAAGGCCGACGAAGCCAAAGTGGACTTGATCGCTGTTGTCGTTGCGGTCAATGACATTGAACCCTGTGTCCTGACAATCGGGCAGGCAGACATCCTGCCTTCTGGTCCATTTGTGCTCGAGCACCGATCGCTGCAATCCGGTTTGAGGGGTTGGGTCGAGCAGCAGACCGGCCACCCGCTGGGGTACATCGAGCAACTTTACACCTTCGCCGATCGGGATCGCATCGGTGCCGAGCGCCAGCAGCGCGCCATCTCCATCAGCTATCTCGCATTGACTCGCAAGGAACAGGCCTCGGGCTCGTCCAAGTGCGGCTGGCAAAGTTGGTATGACTATTTTCCATGGGAGGATCACCGCTCCGGTGCGCCTCCGGTGGTGCTGGATGTTCTGCGACGGCGCTTGATGGAATGGGCAGACGCAGCCGGCGACGCGGCCAAGCGACGCGAACGCCAGCAGAGGGCGGCGATAGCCTTCGGTTTCGACGACCGCCGTTGGAATGAGGAGCTCACGCTTCAACGCTATGAGTTGCTCTACGAAGCACGCCTGGTCGAAGAGGCTAGTGGCGGGCAGGATGAGGCTCCGCCTGCAGCCGTGTCTGGCAAGGCAATGGTTGCTGATCACCGCCGCATCCTGGCGACAGGGGTTGCGCGGCTACGTTCGAAGATCAAATACCGGCCAGTCGTATTCGAGCTTATGCGACCGACTTTCACGCTGCTCCAGTTGCAGCGAACCGTGGAAGCTTTGGCTGGCAGGCTGCTCAACAAGCCGAATTTCCGCAGGCTTGTTGAGCAGCAGGAGCTTGTCGAGGAAACCGGCGACACTTCCGTTGACACCGGGGGGCGACCTGCAAAGCTCTATCGTTTCCGCCATGCAGTCCTCGATGAAAGGGCTATTGCTGGGACGAAATTGCCGCTGGCGCGGGCTTGACAACCTTATAGTCAAGGTAGACATATTCCCTTATTGTCAGATCGAATATAATCGGAGGGGCTGATGACTGGGGCTACCGCCGCCGCCCTGTACGAGCGCGTTCGGCGGGTGATACCGCCCGTCGAATGGCCGACTTTCGTCGAAGATATCGAAGCCATCCTTGCCCTGAAGCGCGAGCGCAACGCCATCATCCTGGCGCACAACTATCAGACGCCCGAGATCTTCCATTGCGTGGCCGACATCGTCGGCGACAGCTTGGCACTGGCTCGCAAGGCTGTGACGGCCGAGGCACAAATCATCGTGCTTGCCGGCGTTTATTTCATGGCAGAGACCGCGAAGCTGCTTAATCCGAACAAGACGGTGCTCATCCCAGACCTGGGTGCCGGCTGCTCGCTGGCCGACTCGATCACGGCACAAGACGTGCGGCTGATGCGACAGCGCTATCCGGAGATCCCGGTTGTCACCTACGTTAATACGTCCGCCGCCGTGAAGGCCGAATCTGACATTTGCTGCACCTCGGGCAACGCCAAGGCGGTGGTGGAATCGCTTGGCGTGCCGCGCGTGATCATGCTGCCTGATGAATATTTGGCGAAGAACGTCTCCGCCGAGACGAACGTCGGGATCATCGCCTGGAAGGGTCATTGCGAGGTGCATGAGCGATTCACTCCGGCCGACATTCGCGAACTGCGTGCTGCACATCCAGGTGTCGTCGTGCTCGCCCATCCCGAATGTCCGCCCGACGTTGTCATAGAGGCGGATTTCTCGGGGTCGACCGCCGCCATGTCGGATTATGTCGAGCGGGAGAAACCGCCGCGTGTGGTGTTGATGACGGAATGTTCAATGAGCGACAACGTCGCGGTCGCGCATCCCGACGTCGAGTTCGTTCGCCCCTGCAACCTTTGCCCGCATATGAAGAGCATCACGCTCGCCAACATTCGCTCCGCGCTCGAGGAGAACCGGCACGAGGTCCGGATCGATCCGAGGATTGCCGGTCCCGCCCGCCGGGCGGTCGAGCGCATGCTTTCCATATGAGCCTCGACGTTCACGACATCGCCGGGGCACCGGTCGTCATCGGCGCCGGCATCGCCGGTCTGATGACAGCGCTTTTTCTGGCGCCGGAACCGGTTGTGCTTGTGTGCAATACGCCGCTTGGAACCGGAGCCTGCAGTGAGCTCGCCCAGGGCGGCCTTGCGGCAAGTCTCGGCGAGGACGACGACCCCGGATTTCACCTTTGCGACACACTCGCGGCCGGCGACGGGCTCTGCGACGAGGCGACGGTGCGGCGGGTGGTCCGAGCTGCACCCGAAGCGGTTAAGACTCTTGAGCGATTCGGCGTCGCATTCGACCGCTACCCTGACGGCGCGTTACGGCTCGGGCTAGAGGCGGCGCACTCGCAAAGGCGGATCGTGCATGCCGCTGGCGACGCCACCGGTCGCGAGCTGGTCCGCGCACTCATCGCCGCGGTGCGGCGTACAGCCTCGATCACCATCCTCGAAAACATGGAGGCTCGCCGGCTGATCGTGGATGACGGGTCGATTATCGCTGTGGTCGCGGCCGGGCGCGCTCGGGCAATCGCCCTGCCCACGCGCCGCGCGGTGCTGGCGAGCGGCGGCATGGGCGGGCTGTTTTGCGATACGACAAACCCGCCTGGCTCATGTGGACACGGGCTAGCGCTCGCCGCCTGGGCCGGGGCGGAGTTCGCCGACTTGGAATTCGTACAGTTCCATCCGACCGCCCTCGATGGTCCGTGCCGGCCGATGCCGCTGGTGAGCGAAGCTGTGCGCGGCGAAGGCGCGGTGCTCATCGATGAGCGAGGACAGCGCTTCCTCGCTGAAACGCCTGGCGGCGAGCTTGCGTCTCGCGACGTGGTTGCGCGCGCGGTTTGGCACCAGCTTGCGGTCGGACGCCGCGTGTTCCTGGATGCGCGACAATGTCTCGGCCCGAGATTCGACAAGCGCTTTCCGCGCATCGCCGAATTGTGCCGGGGCGCAGGCATCGATCCCGCGACCGACCCGATCCCCGTGCGCCCGGCGGCACATTATCACATGGGCGGCATTGCCGTAGACGCCGCCGGTCGCAGCTCAGTCGATGGATTGTGGGCCTGCGGCGAGGTCGCATGTACCGGCCTGCACGGCGCCAACCGCCTCGCCAGCAACTCGCTCACCGAAGCGGCAGTCACCGCGAGCTGGGTTGCTGAAAGCGTTGCGGGCGCATCGCATACCCGGCGACGGCGCAAATGCTCCACGCTCGTGCCTCCACGGCCAGACGCTTCCGGCATCCGCCCGGTCGTCTCCGCCGCACTCGGCATCATCCGTGACGGGGAGACGATGCGCGAAGCGGTGGCGACCCTGCTGCCGATCGCAACTCACAACAGCGCTGGGTCTGGACCGGCTTTGGTCTCACTGATGATCGCGATCGCGGCCCTGCGGCGGGAAGAGAGCCGCGGTGCGCACTGTCGATCCGATTTCCCCGGGCGCGATGCAGACGCGCGCACGTCGCGGCTGACACGGCACAGCGCAATGCAGGCCGCCGCCGCACTGAGTTGTCGGGCACCGATAGGGAGCACCTGATATGATTTCGTTCTCACCCCTTCCCTCGACCCTGATCGAACCGATCGTGCGCGGTGCCCTTCTCGAAGACCTGGGCAGATGCGGCGACCTGACCAGCGACGCAGTGATCCCCCATGATTGCACGGCCACGTTGGTGATCAAATCGCGACAGGCGGGTATTGTTGCCGGGCTCGATCTGGTCGCGTACGCCTTCCTGCTCGTCGAGCCTGAGATCGACATGGAGATCTGGCGCCCTGACGGCAGCGATGTCGGGGCGGGTGAGACCATCGCGAAGCTGTGCGGGCCGGCGCGGGGCCTGCTCACGGGCGAGCGCACGGCGCTCAATTTCCTGTGCCGCCTGAGCGGCATTGCCACTGCCACAGCGGCAATGGTCGAGGCCGTACGTGGCCACAAGGCGAGGATCGTGTGCACACGAAAGACGACGCCCGGCCTGCGCGCGTTGGAGAAATACGCCGTACGCGTCGGTGGCGGTGCCAATCACCGCTTCGGGCTCGATGACGGCGTGCTCATCAAGGACAACCACATCGCGATCGCCGGCGACATTCGCACCGCGATAGAGCGGGCGCGCGCCGCCGCGGGCCACATGGTGAAAATCGAGGTCGAGGTCGACTCGCTGGAACAGCTCGATGTCGCGCTCACGGTTGGAGTCGACGCGGTGCTGCTGGACAATATGTCGATCGAGGATCTTGCCCGCGCCGTGGCAATAGTCGGCGGCCGTACAATCACCGAGGCTTCCGGTCGGGTGACACCGAAAACGGCTCCGGTGATTGCGGCGACCGGTGTCGACCTCATCTCCATGGGGTGGCTGACACACAGCGCGCCGATCCTCGATATCGGCCTGGACATTCCGGCTCACGGAAACATCGGCACTCGGTTGAACTGATGGAGACGGAATGAAGAGCAATGAAGTCCGGTGCTGCGCGCCGACGCAGGAAGGTGTGCAAGCGAGCCTGTACCCCATGAAGATGCATCCTTCAACGACTTGCGGTCCAGGCGCATCGCGCTGATCGAGGGGTCATCGCAGACCAAGGCTCGCCGGTCGACAGACTCCTGCGCACGCTCGCGGACCAGTAACAAAGGCTTTTGACGATGACGATTGAATTGAACGCGGACTCCGACGTGAACCTGCCCCTGATCGACGGAGCGCTACCCCGGTGGAACCGCAAAGAGGCCGAGGCTATCCACGGCATGCCGTTCAATGACCTGCTCTTCCTGGCTCAGACGATCCACCGCCAGAACTTCGATCGAAACCGGGTGCAGCTGTCGCATCTGCTCAGCATCAAGACGGGCGGCTGCCCCGAGGATTGCGGCTATTGCAGCCAGTCTGCGCACTATGAAACGGGCCTAAAAGCGTCGAAGCTGATGGAGGTGCAGCGCGTCATTGCCGAAGCGACCAAGGCGCGTTACGCCGGCGCCACCCGCTATTGCATGGGTGCCGCCTGGCGCGGTCCGAAGGAGCGTGACATGGGCGCCGTGGTCGCCATGATCGAGGGCGTCAAGGCGCTCGGCATGGAGACCTGCATGACGCTCGGCATGCTCGATTTTGGCCAGGCGCAACGCCTAAAGGCGGCAGGCCTCGACTACTACAACCATAACATCGACACCTCCGAGCGCTATTACGGCGAGGTTGTCTCGACCCGTAGCTTTGCCAACCGGCTGGAAACGCTTGGCCACGTGCGCGAGGTTGGCATGAAGGTGTGCTGCGGCGGCATTGTCGGGATGGGAGAGGAAAAGGCTGACCGCATCGACATGCTGGTCACGCTCGCCAACCTGCCCGAGCCGCCGGAAAGTGTGCCGATCAACATGCTGATCCCCATCAAGGGCACGCCGCTTGCCGAGGCCGAACCCATCGATCCGATCGACTTCGTCCGCACCATTGCACTGGCCCGCATCATGATGCCGAAATCCTATGTGAGGCTGTCCGCCGGCAGGACGGCGATGAGCGACGAGATGCAGGCGCTGTGCTTTTTTGCAGGCGCCAACTCGATTTTTGTCGGCGACACGCTGCTGACGGCGGACAATCCGGGCGAGGACAAGGATACCCTTCTGTTCCGGCGTCTCGGCATCGAGCCGATGCAACGCGGGGCGAAATGAACGAGCCACCACTTGCCCGCTATGAGGCGACCTTGCAGGGACTGGCGCGCAAGGACCGGCTGCGGACGCTTGCGCCGCGCGCCGGGCTCGACTTCTCGTCCAATGACTATCTCGGGCTTGCTGCCTCCAGGAGACTTGGCGATGCGGTAGCCGCGGCCATCGCGCGCGGCACGCCGGTTGGCGCCACCGGCTCGCGGCTTCTGCGCGGCAACGCGCCGGAACATGAGGCGCTGGAGGCAGACGCGGCGGCGTTCTTCGGGGCCGAACGCGCGCTGTTGTTCGGCAGCGGCTACATCGCCAACTTCGCCCTGCTGACCGCTCTGCCGCAGAAGGGCGACCTTTTGATCCTCGACGAGCTCGCCCATGCCAGCATGCATGAGGGGGCACAGGCCGGACGCGCCGCGTTCAAGCTGGCTGCCCACAACGACGTCGATGCTGTCGAGGATGCGATCACGCGCTGGCGCGCCGAAGGCGGCATGGGGCGCGTGTGGATCGCGGTCGAAAGCCTTTACAGCATGGATGGCGATTGCGCGCCGATAGACAGCCTGGTCGCGCTAGCCGACCGGCACGAGGCATTCATCGTCGTCGACGAGGCGCATGCCACCGGCGTGTGGGGGCCGCACGGCCGGGGACTGGCCGCCGCGTACGAAGGCCGCGACAATATCATCGCGCTCCACACATGCGGCAAGGCGCTCGGCGCCTCGGGTGCGGTCGTCACCGGAGCGCGAACGTTGTGCGACTATCTCGTCAACCGTTGCCGGCCATTCATCTACGCCACCGCGCCATCGCCGCTGATGGCGGTCGCGGCGCGCGAAGCGCTGACTATTGTGTCCAACGAGCCGATGCGCCGTGTCCAGTTGCATGAGCGCATCGGCTTCGCGGGCCGCCAATTGGCTGAGCGCTGCGACGCGAAGCCCAGCCGTTCGCAGATCCAGCCGTTTGTCATTGGCAACGTTGGGCGCACCATGGCGGCGGCGGCGGCACTGCAGGCGCGCGGCTTCGACGTTCGCGGCATTCGTCCGCCGACCGTGCCCGAGGGCACATCGCGCCTGCGCATTTCGCTGACGCTCAACGTCGACGAAGCCGAAATTGTCGCCATGATCGAGGCGCTGGCCGAGGAATGGGAGCGCGCCAAGGCATGAGCAGGACCTTCGTCGTCACTGGTACGGATACCGGTATCGGCAAGACTGTGTTCGCAGCCGGCCTGACCGGCCTGCTCGACGGTATTTACTGGAAGCCGGTGCAATCGGGCATCCGGGAAGAGACCGACAGCGAGGTTGTCTCCCTGCTCGCCGGACTGCCCCTCGATCGGGTATTGCCGGAAGCCTGGCGCCTCAACGAGCCGCTCTCGCCGCACCGCGCCGCTGAGTTGGACGGGGTGGAAATCGACGTTCAGACCCTCACACTGCCCACGACCGACCGGCCGCTCGTCGTGGAGGGCGCCGGCGGGCTGATGGTGCCGATCAACAGGCGCGCGCTCTACATCGACGTCTTCGCGCAATGGCGTGCGCCAGTGGTGCTCTGCGCCCGCACGGCGCTCGGCACCATCAACCACACGCTGCTCTCAATTGAGGCACTGCGCGCCCGCTCCATACCGTTGCTCGGCATCGCGTTCATCGGCGACAGGATGGTCGATACGCAAAGGACGATCGCCGAAATGGGCAAGGTGCGCGTACTTGGTCGTCTGCCGCGTCTCAATCCATTGTCGCCCGGAACGCTTTCCGCAGCCATGCAGGCTTCATTCAACGTCGCCGATTTCAGGGGAATCCGCGCATGAGCCGCTCCGCTGTTTGGCATCCATTCACCCAGCACGCGCTCGAGCCGGCGATGCCTGAAATCGTGCTGACTGAAGGCGCCTATCTCCACAAGGCCGACGGCTCCCGCATCCTGGACGCCATTTCCTCCTGGTGGGTCGTCACCCATGGCCACCGCCATCCCCGCATCATGAAGGCCATCGAGACGACCGCGTCGAGCCTCGACCAGATCATCTTCGCTGGCTTCACCCACGAGCCGGCCCAAAGGCTGGCCGAAGCGCTTGTCGGCCTCGCTCCCTCCGGTCTCGACCGGGTGTTCTATTCCGACAGCGGCTCGACCTCGGTCGAAGTCGCGCTGAAGATGGCGCTCGGCTATTTCCGCAACATCGGGGCGCCGCGTTCGCGCATCGTCGTCATGGAGCACAGCTACCATGGCGACACGATCGGCACGATGAGCGTCGGCGCCCGCGGCGTGTTCAACGCCGCCTACGAACCCTTGCTGTTCGAAGTCGACACCATCCCCTTCCCGGCCGCCGGGCGCGAGCAGGAGACGCTGGATCGGTTCGAGGCCGTCAGCCGCGACCGGCGCGCCGCCGCCCTGATCGTCGAGCCGCTCGTGCTCGGCGCCGGCGGCATGCTGATGTATCCGGCCTGGGTTCTCACCGAATTGAAGAGGATCGCCGAGGCCTCCGGCACGCTCTTGATCGCCGATGAGGTGATGACCGGCTGGGGGCGTACCGGAACCATGTTCGCCTGCGAGCAGGCCTCCATTTCTCCGGACATCCTGTGCACCTCGAAAGGCCTGACCGGTGGCGTCATCCCGCTGGCTGCCACGCTCGCCACCGATGCCATCTTCCAGGCCCATTATTCCGAGGACCGGAAGAAGACGTTTTTCCACTCGAGCTCTTACACCGCCAATGCGATTGCTTGCGCGGCCGCACTTGCCAATGTCGAGATCTGGCAGGACGAACCGGTGGCCGAGCGGATCGCGGCCTTGAGCGCGATGCAGGCCGCCCGGCTTCGGCGCTTTGGCGACAATGCCAACTTCACCGACTGCCGGGCGACCGGCACCATCGTGGCTCTCGACCTGCGCGCCGGCTCAGCCGGCTATCTGGCCGAGATCGGACCAAAACTGCGCACGTTCTTCCTCGACCAGGGGCTGCTTGTGCGCCCGCTTGGCAATGTCCTTTATCTTCTCCCACCCTATTGCATCACCGGAGACGAGTTGGACGGACTCTATGACGCGATCGAGGAAGCCGGCGAACGCTTCAGTTCAAGACCATGAGCCGGTCGTCGCGCATTCTCGGATTTGGTCATCATGCGCCTGGTCGCAAAGTGGCGAATGCCGAGATCGAGAACAATCTTGGGCTCGAACCTGGCTGGATCGAACGGCGTACCGGAATTCGTTCGCGCTTCTGGGCAACAGACGAAGACACGCTGTCGGGCCTCGCCACGCAAGCCGGCGACATGGCGTTGGCGGGCGCCGGCATCGACCGAAGCGACATCGGTCTTTTGTTGCTTGCCACCTCGACGCCCGACCATCTTCTGCCGCCAAGCGCACCGCTGGTCGCACATAGACTGGGACTGGGTAGCTCCGGTGCGATCGATCTCACCGGCGCCTGCGCCGGTTTCATCTATGCGCTAATGTTCGCTGACGGATTCACCCGCCTGCATGGCAAAGCAAGCCTTGTCATTGCCGCCAACATCCTCAGCCGTCGCATCAATCCAGCCGAGCGCGCCAGCGCCGTGCTGTTTGCCGATGCCGCCGGCGCCGTGGTGATTGGCCCCGGTGACAACCCGGATCGGGGGATTCTTGGTGCTTCGGTGGATTCTGACGGCTCGCGCTACGGGCTGATCCAGATTCCCGCCGGCGGAAGCAACACCCCGTTCCATGGCGACCTCGACATTGAGCAGACACGGATGACGATCACCGACGGCCGTGAAGTGTTCGCCAAGGCCGTGGAGATGATGACCGCCTGCTCGCAGGACGCGCTCACTGCTGCCCGAATGCGCCCGCAAGCCATTGATCGGTTTGTGCCGCATCAGGCCAATGCACGCATTTTCGATGCGGTCGGGAGGAACCTCGGCATAGCAGGCCACGCAATCGTCAAGACGATCGCCGACTACGGCAACTCTTCCGCTGCGACGATCCCACTGTCGCTCTCGCTGGCCGATCGGGCGGAGCCGTTTCGGCCGGACGAGAAAGTCCTCTTAGCGGCAGCGGGTGCGGGTCTCAGCGGCGGCGCGCTTGTCATCGGCATCTAACGAACGACGGCTGCAGAAGTGACATCAAAACTGGCTATGTGGGATAGGAAACGGAAACCAATGCGAAAAATGGTTGCCGGCAAGCTGCATGCGATCCAGTTCACCGAAGGGAACCTCGACGATCACGGTGCTCAATAACGCTGGACCCTGACCACTGCGAAGCAGCCGGGACCCTGCCCAGCTTTGGAAAAAGAATTCCGGTGCGCGGATTGCGACCTAAGTCATTCTCGGCGAGTGTCGCCACGCTGGCTGCGCTTACGCAGCTACCCGGTCAAGAAAAGCATCGAATGCGGCAGCAACAGCGCGAATCACAAACCGATGCTTCTGCCGCACGCGAATGAGACCCTTTTCGACGTCCACTATCCCATCCTCAGCCAGAGTCGCCAAGCGTTCAGCTGAACCGCGAAAACGGATCGGATCAAATTCGTGGGCGGCACAGATTGCCGGCACATCGGCCTCCAAATCGCACATCAGCCGTTCGATGATTGCAGCTCGCACGCGGTCTTCGTCAGTGAGACGGTAGCCCTTTGACGTCGCCAGACGGCCTGCTGCGATGTGCCGGGTGTAGCAATCCCGTGTAACCTCGTTCTGGACGTAGCCCTCGCCGATTCGGCCAATAGCCGACGCGCCTAAACCGATCAGCGTCTTGCAGGTGTCCGCCGAGTAACCTAGCGAGTTGCGCCGCAGGCGACCGATCTTCTGCGCCAGCGCGAGCTCATCGTCCGGCAAGGCGAAATGATCGAGCCCGATCTCTTGGTAGCCGCCGGCAACCAATGTATCGGCGACGGCCGCAGCCTGTTCGGCGCGAGTAGTGCTGTCCGGGAGAACTGCCTCCTTGATGAGACGTTGATTCTTTATCATGGACGGAATGTGCGAGTAGGCGAACACCGCAAGCCGGTTGGGGCGCATGGCTACCGCCGCTGTCGCGCTCTGGACGCAGGACTGCACCGTTTGGTGCGGAAGACCCAACACAAGGTCGAAATTGATGCGGCTTATTCCATGCCGGCGCAGATTTTGGACGGCAGCCGCCGTCTGCGACTCACTCTGGACCCGGTTGATCGCTTTTTGAACAATGGGATCGAAGCTCTGCACACCGAGACTCGCGCGGTTCACGCCGGCTGCGGCCAAGGCTTCGGCCATCTCGTCCGTAAACGTGCGCGGATCGATCTCGACTGCGACGGCGGTCGTTTTCCTGAACGCGAAACGGCGGCGCAGGAAATCCATGGTGGCCAAGAACTCCGCTGGCCCGATGAGGGTCGGGGTTCCGCCGCCAAAATGGACGTCGCTCACGGGCAGCGGCTGCGGCGTTTGCTCCGAGACCAAACGGATCTCGTCACGCAGAACCGACAGATAATTGAGGATCGGCGCATCCTGGCAGGTGATGGTGGTAGGGAAGCCGCAATACCAGCACAGCGATCGGCAGAACGGAATGTGTAGATAGAGCGATACGGAATCGTCGGCCGGTAGGAGGTTCAGCCATTCCTGATAAGATTCGGCGCCGACCGCAGCGGAGAACTCCGGCACAGTCGGATAGATAGTGTACCAAGGCAGGCGGGCCTCGCGATATTTTGTCAGGATTGATGTCTGCAAAGCTACAGCTCCGTGCGATGACGACCGTTCTTATCGCTGCACTCGCCTATGTCCTTGCGCTATGTCAGTCCGTTCCGCTTTTTTCGCCCGAAACTTGTGTTGCGCCATTGTCACGCGGGCCATGTCACGTTATCTGCCGATCAATCTTCGATGGATGGCGATGGCATGATCAGCTGGCCGGTCACTTGCGAGCGCTATCAGTCTCCCACCAAGACCATCGCCACACCGTTCGACTATACTTCAGCTCGAGCTCGGCAGCCGATTAGGAAGGTACGCTCGCTGGCTGATTCGATGATGCCGTCGTATAGACATCTCTGACCTCTCGATGAGCTCATGGTCTCCGTTGTCGGCAGAAGCATTAGCTGCAGCCCCTTGGTCAGGACGGGGATGAGCTCGACGAGATTGTCCAGGCCACCGCAATGTTCGAGGCTGCAAGGCCCCAGCTGACCCGGTTACTGAAACCGAGGCTGCGCCAGGCGCACGATCATCGACAAATCGTGCTCCTATGGATCGGCAAGCGCCAGGTGACGCCGCGGGTCAAGCATCGCTCACAAAGTCTGACGGATGTATTTGACAAGGGTCGTTCTGCTCTTGGAAGCGTGGCTCTCAGGCATTCTGTTCCGACGGGCGGCAGAGACAGCGTCGCGCGCAGCAAGGTCAGGGCTGGCCGACAGGCCATCGCGCGGTATGCGCGGCTTGGCCTTGACGGAGCGAGCACGTCGCTATCGTTCGCCGCTACGGGATGGAACGGCGAAGCTGATTTTGCTACTCTGTCGCGGCTCGGGTGACCGCGTGGCGAAGAGCAGGGTCGAGGTTGCAACCCTGTCGCGCAGCCTATGATCGTCGCACCTCGTGTGCGGCGCCCGAGCGCCCCTTCGGCGATTGCTGTTTCCATGTGGCGACAAAGCGACGGTAGATTTCCTCGGCGTTGCCGATCGTTTCGCGCTCGCTGTCACGCACCGACTTGTTGCTGTAGGCGGCGGCGGATCCCTTTGCCCTGCCGCCGCGATGAGACGGATAGCCGGCGGTCAATTCCAGCCTTCGGAGCTTCCAATCCAGAAGCGCCGAGCGGCTCCAGGTGTAATCCTCGTCCTTGCTCAGCATGTGCCAGACGATGACCGCCAGCTTGCGTGCGGTCGCGACCGCGGCAACGTGCTTGCCGCGCTTGTCCCGGATGCGCATGAAGAAGGCGCGCAACGGACCAGGCACGCCGGAAATGACCCATGCGGCTTCAACCAGCATCGATCGTGCGTGGGCTCGGCCTTGTTTGGTGATGCGGCCGTGATAGGCCGGCTTGTCGCCGGACTGCCGAACCCGCGGATTGAGCCCGAAGTAGCTGACGAGCTTTTCCGGAGATGAGAACCGTTCAATGTCGCCGACGGCTGCCACGATACTCAGTGCCACCGTGATATCCACGCCGGTGATCGTCATCAGCCGCTTGACCCGTGGTTCCTGGAGGGCCGTCTGCGCAAGGCACTTATCAATTTGTGCAAGCTCGCCACCGAGGCGATCGAGTTCACCGGCATGGCGAAGGACGACACGCCGCTGATCCTCGGCGAGCGGTTGAGCCTCCAGCCAAGTCCTGCCGCGCTTCGAAAACAGCGTGCCTTTGTAGGGCGGGATCAGGTTGGCATGCAGAACCGAATGGATCCGGTTCTTGAGACGGGTCATCTGGGAAACTAGCTGTGTTCGTTCGGCCACCACGCGACGACGCGTCTCGGTTTCTTCGTCCGGCATCCAGACTTCAGGCAGAAAGCCGCTCGCGTGGAGCTTGGCCAGCACTGCGGCGTCGATCTTGTCGGTCTTGACCTTGGCCCAGGCGATGGCCCGAACCAAGATCGGATTTGCTATGACCACCCGGCCCACAAAGGGCGAGAGCAACCGGACGATCGCGCTCGTATTGCCTGTCGCCTCGATGACGATCTCGTCATCCGGCTTGAGCTTCGTGGCGAACTGCAACAGACGGCCGCGTTCGAGATCGATCCTCCCGGCATCCCGGATTTTGCCTTTCTCCAAGATTGCCATTTGAGCGAATGATCGGTGGACATCAAGGGCAATGATTCTCATTCCCGGCTCCTTTCTAGGGTCAGAAACCATGGGAGCCGGCGGGCTACACGACAACTACGGATCCGCGCTCGCAGCGCAACTGGGCAAGTCGAAGGGGCGGCCAGATAACAACTCGAGCTCGCAGCTCATCAGATATTTCGGCCTGCCCGCCATGCGTGCTCCCGACACCCCAATCCCGGTAGGTGGACGGTAGTTGATCCGTCCGTGCAGGGGAATGCGGATTGGCGCGTCGCGCCTATTCATGCCTGATAACAATCGCTTCGAGAATTCGCATGTGCGCATGTGCTGCTACAAAAACGGAACGGCCGATGCACGGCTTCCGATCCAGAGGCGGTTACGTGTCGATCTTCTCAGGCTTGCGAAATCACTTTGCCGGGACTGATTTGCAAGCTGGTGCACGGATCATGATCAGCGTCGCACCGACGAGGCGTGGCCGTCGGCCCCGACCATGCCGCTTACTGGCGCGGGCCGGCCTCCAAGAATCGCATGTCCCACCTCGCTCGTGAATACTATGTCGTGGTCGGCGGGGATCTCGTCTGACGTATCGAGCGGTACCGTCGAATGATGTCTCAATCCAGGCTCCAAGGCGATGTTGTCGCCATTGAACCAAACTGTCGCATACCGAACAAACGAGCCAGGTCCGAAACGTTTGGTTTTCGTGCTCTGCCTGAGCCTCAAGCAAGAAAGAAGGATGCGCGACGCGAAGGTACCGCCCAATTTCAGTGTCAGCGCGCAGCTACGTTTTCAGCATGGCACGTGACTTGCGCGGTCAACTTTGAAAAGCCGTTGTGACGGCCTGCACACAAATAGCGGAGATGACTATGGCTATGGCAATGGCTCAGAAGTGCTGAATTCCCCGGGACAACTGAAGAATTGACTGACGAGTTGCGTCGAACCCAGCGCGCCGAAACACGGGCGCCGCAGTTACATTGCGTCTTTTTGATCCACACCCATGTCGGCCTCTAGTTCTCACGTGGCGTAGGGACCAGGTATGGCTATTAATGTATGTCTCTGCATTTTCTCAAAAAGAAACTAGATTATCTAGATAATGGCAACTATCATCTTGGCATGCTCAACTAAAGTTTCTCCTGAGCAATTTAGCATGAGTTATAACGTATATCCATGCCGAGAAGTACCAGTGCGATACAATTCTTCTCCGATCATGGAAATGATGAATGGTTCGCTCTTTGACGTGCACCCCCTGTCTAGTCTTTGAATAGAGGTCAAGAATGAGCATCAAGAGCCTTCTTCTCGGCTTCGCTTCAGCCATAATCGCAGTTTCCGGTGCGCGCGCCGCCGACGCCGTCGTCGAGCTGGAACCCGCTGAATACGTCAAGATCTGCGACGTCTATGGCGCTGGCTATTTCTACATCCCCGGCACCGAAAGCTGCCTGCGCATCGGCGGCTATGTCCGTTATGACATTGGCGTCGGGCACGTCGGCTCGAATGACGGCGCAAGAACCTCAGCTGTGAGGACTGGCGATCATCGGGGAACATGGCGAAACAACACGCGCTTCGCATTCAAAATTTGGACAGGCCAGGAGACCGAACTCGGAGCTTTGAAGACCCATTCCGAAACCCGCTTCGACTTCGGGAACCGCAATTCGGGTCCCGACATTCCTCAGAACTATGCATCTAAAAGAGAGATCATGTTGACTTTCGCCTGGATCCAGCTTGGTGGCCTCCGGGTTGGCAAGGACTGGTCCGCCTTCGACACGTTTATTGGCTATGCCGGCAACGTCCTCAATGACATGACTGCTCCGTACGGCGGCCTAGATACCAACGCGGTTCAGTACTACTTCGACGCCGGCAACGGCCTTTCCGCTGTAGTTTCACTCGAAAAAGGCTCGGGCGTAGTGGGTAGTATCGACAGCTATGTTCCGCACGTGGTGGGCGGCGTGAAATACACGCAAGGCCGGGGCGCGATCACCAGCGTTGTCGCTTATGATAGCAATTACGGGTCGGTGGCCAGCAAGGTCCGCGTCGACGTGAATGTCACCAGCGAATTTTCACTATTCGCAATGTTGGGCTACGGTTCCAATGGCAGGCTCAACGATGGCTCCAGTAACGTCATCGACGCCCATGGTCGTGGTTTCTACAAGCAGTGGGGCGGCAACTGGGCCTTCTGGGCCGGCGGCACTTATAAAGTCACCGAGAAAAATTCGTTGAACCTTCGGTTCTCGGGTGATCAGATCAAGAACCATAGTGTGGCTGCAAACGTCGCCTATACCGTCGTTGCAGGTTTTACGGCCACGGTCGAAGTCTACTACTACCACTACGGCAATTGCGGCGTCGGCATGGTCGACACTTCCAACGTGAATTGGACTGACGCCGAAAAAAAGAACAGCGTCGGCGGCACCATCCGCTTCCAACGCTCATTCTAATGGAAACAAAAGCTGCACCTCGGAGGCGCATAGAGAGGCGCAACATTCGCCGGGAAGCGCTTGTCCTCCTCCAAAGAGGACCGCCATGATCGGCGACCAAACCAAACGTATTTGCGTGACCGCGACCGAGTGTCGGGCCAGGTAGAATATGAGGTCGGCCACTTTGCGAGGAAACTCCAGCTCAGGTCGGACGGCTCATCATCAACGGGTCGGCAAACCGCACGACGTTCGAGCGCGAGGCGAGACCGCTTGCAAGCCCTAATAACACGGGAGCAGTCATGAGCAGCACGGGCGTTGTTAAACTGGCCGGAGCCGTCAAGTGCGGTCGTGGCGACAGACAAAAGGAGCAGGATGTTGCGCCCGAAGAAGCTGGCGGCCGTACCCACGCATTTGAGCAGCAAAGGCATGGTGTTCACCGCCAGGGAGCCGTCACGAAGACTTGGGCAGAGGAAAGGAAATTACCATGGCATCAACCGCAGCCTTGATCTGGTATCTGGTAGTCGCCGGTCCGCAGGGGGGGATAGTCGTGTTGCCTAGCAACTTCGACACGCGTGAACAATGCGCTGGCGCCATCACCGAGTATCAGAAACAGCCAACGTCGGCCGGTTGGTCGCTGCAGTGCGTGCCAAGCGCGTCATTTTTCGCCGACAACGGGTCGGCGGACTAATATAAGCACCGGGGGGCGTCCGGCAAGATGGCCATCTGCATGGTGGCTGCGCTTTCTACAACCACCAGCCAGTGACGCTTAACGCTCATGACGGGGTTCCGATATCGCGTTCTCGTAACTGGGTGCGCGATCGTTTTGAATACCTTCTGGCAGGCAGAATCCGGGGAATTTCTTCATTTCCTGATCTGACGAGTCGCTCTTAAGCGATGAATTTAGGATCGATTTTCGTAAAAATTCGAATTGCGGCCTCAATTTTCATGAACTAGGATCATTGTTCAGAGTTTTTGGCCTAGTTGGCCAAAATTCGACAGGAAGGTTCGATTTTCATGACAGAGTCGTATCAGCACCAATTTTCAGATGCTGTTATCGTTTTTCGGGAAATGCGCCTTCCTGAGCCGGCGACCCCGGCCGGCTATAGTGCCCTGATAAGTGCCTACAGGCTCGCCGTGCCCTTGCCCCGTACGTTGTCCGCCACTGGCGAGCATCATCGCATTACCGAAAGGGATGGCTGGCGGATCATGACGCCCCGTCATGCCCCACACCCAACCCTCGAAGGTCACCTGACCTTCGCGCTCAAATACGAGGGGCTCGACCTTGCCGTCCTCAAGCGGCTGTTCCAGGTGACCGGTCCCGCGCCGATCGAGGCGCTGGTCCGTGAAAGCCCGACCGGCAGTTACGCCCGCCGCATCTGGTTTCTATATGAATGGCTGACGGGCGCGCGTATCGATCTGCCGGACGCGGAGGCCGGACGCTATGTTCCGGTTCTCGACCCCGAGCTGCAGTGGCCTGGACCCGAGAAGACCGCTTCGCGCTACCGCATAAGAGACAATCTTCCCGGCACGCCTGAGTTCTGCCCTCTGGTGTTCCGCACTAAGAATCTCGAAAAATTCATCAACCTTGAACTACCGCGGCGTGCGGAAGCAATGGTGAAGGACGTGCCGCGCGACATCCTTGCTCGGACCGCCGCCTTTCTTTTGCAAAAAGACTCGCGATCAAGCTACGCGATCGAGGGCGAGCGCCCGCCGCATGATCGCATCCAACGTTGGGGCCGCGCCATCGGCGAAGCCGGCCGCCAACCGATCGATCGCGATGAGCTGCTGCGTCTGCAAAGAATTGTACTCGGCGACCCCCGCTTCGTAAGACTGGGCTTGCGAAAGGAAGGAGGCTTCGTCGGTGAGCATGACCGAGACAACCGCATGCCCCTACCCGATCACATCAGCGCCCGGCCCGAGGACCTGCCGCGGCTAATCGATGGAATGGTGGCCTTCGATCAAGGCCCCGCGCGAAACCTTGATGCAGTCATCGCCGCCGCAATCCTCGCCTTCGGCTTTGTCTATATCCACCCATTCGAGGACGGAAACGGCCGCATTCACCGCTACCTAATCCACCACGTTCTTGCCATCCACGGCTTCAATCCGCCGGGAGTGGTCTTTCCGGTCTCGGCCGCGATCCTGGACCAGATCAACGAGTACAGGGGCGTGCTCGAGAGCTATTCGCACCGTCTTGTGCCGTTGATCGAATGGGAACCGACGCCGCAATTCAACGTCCGGGTGCTGAATGACACCGGTGATCTCTATCGATTCTTCGATGCAACCCTGCACGCCGAATTCCTCTATGCCTGCGTTCAGCGGACGATCGAACGGGACCTTCCCGAGGAAGCCGCTTTTCGGCAGCGCTACGATCAATTCCGGCAGCAGGTGGACGCCTTTATCGACATGCCCGAGCGGCTGACTGATCTGCTCTTCCGCTTCCTGCACCAGAACGGTGGACATCTGTCAAACCGCGCGCGCGAAAAGGAATTCGCTGCGCTGACCGATGACGAGGCAGGGCGAATCGAGGCGATCTACGCGCAAACCTTTGGTGCCAACTGAAGCATGGGTCATCGTAAGTAATACGAAAGACCTAATTTAATCTACGTTTGGCCTTCTTCTGACCTAAACCGCTTCAAGGCCCCTTTGGCGACTGTTTTATGATGATGCGCTTGGGACCAATGCAGGCCTTAAATCCAGCCGCCAGCAAGAGCCTGGCAAATTTTGTTTTTCTTTTTCGAGGAAATTCATTCCTGCATGGGCGCTCTCCTACTCGAGTAATCGACTCAACTAATTTAGTTGTGTCTAGTTAGCCATTCTCAGTCCTACCTTCAGGACATCAGAGCCAGCGGCCACGGGGACCCTTACCCGTCATCGTTGCTGCGCGTTTTCTTTTGGCGTGGGCCAGGCTCGCAAACGGCCAGGTTGTCGAGGGATGTACCACGGAGTAGCGCATGTGCAGGCTGAGACCTTCGTCCATTCAGGACAAGATCAAGTTCAGTTGTTCTTGCTCTGGATGGACCTGCTTCGCCGCAGGCAACGAATTCGATCCGCTCGCCGACCTGGCACGCTTCCCATGGAACGCCGGCAATTCGAGCAGCTTCCCCTCCGTTCCGCGTTTAGCACTCCGACTGGCTTTGGCATCACCGGACGGCCAGGAGGTGCATCACGGCGCAGATGCCGTCCATGCCGTTTCGTGGTCGCTGTCCTGCAATGCTGGGGCGATCTTCCAACCCGTAGAGTCGATGATGATAATGTCATCGGGAGAAAAAGCGTCATTGCTGAGGGTAACCCTTTCCACCGCCTTGCCATGATCGATCTTCTGCCAATGTCCGGCGCGCGGCCTGGCGATATCATGATAATCACAGGCCTGCGCGACATGCTGGTCGCGGATGCCGAACTCGCGCGCGATCTCCGTCATAGGTCTCGACCAGACCAGTTCGTAAAGCGCGGTACGGTTCATCCTTAGCATGTCGTGTTTCCTCTGGATCGCGGACCGGCTGCAGCAGAACGTTGGATGTCGATCTGACGGGTTCGCAATTTTTCGTGCGCTACGGCATTTCAGCAGATACGATCCTGCGTCTGTCAGGGCGATCTCGCTCGAAGCCGCTTCCCTCGCATCGCGGCAGTTGTCTCAGTCAGTGGAGTGCCAGACTTGCGGAAGAACATCTGGGTTCGAAATCAAACCTCTCCCTCGTCATAGGTCAAGGGTGGCTCCGTCGCCAGTTCGATCCCCACTCACGGTTCACGATTTGTGGACACGATGTCTTGATCGACCAGGATGTTGAACTTTTAGCTGGGCCGGATTTCGGTTGATCAGCGACTGCGGGCCGAACGCGGCTTGACAAAGCAGCGCCGGCCCGTTCAAGTCCAAGCATTCACCAGGGGAGTCCCGGCAAGGGGCTGAGATACTGCTTGCTTTCGCGGCGCAGTGACCCGTTGAACCTGATCCAGTTCATACTGGCGTAGGGACGGTGCAAGCGCTTTGCGGGAGTTCACGCCCGAAGACCTGTTTCCAAGCAGGTAGATCAAAGCGTCTTTTCATCCTTCCGGCACAGAACTGGGTCTCCAATGCATGAGCAACGGAGCCTCAAGATGAATGCCCTCACCCCAGCCGTCTCGACGGGACCGCTGCCTGCCTCACGGAAGATCCATAAGTCCGGCGTCCTCCATCCGCACATCAAGGTGCCGATGCGCGAAATCTCCGTCCATCCGACGGCCGGCGAGCCACCCGTCACCGTCTACGATCCGTCAGGCCCCTACACCGACCCGACTGTCGAAACCAGCATCGAAAACGGCCTTGCCCGGCTTCGCCACGAATGGATCACGTCGCGCGGCGATGTCGAGGCCTATGACGGCCGCCATATCCGGCCGGAAGACAATGGATTTGCGGTGGGCGAGCGCCTGACACCGGAATTTCCAGTCCGCAACCGACCGCTCAGGGCCAAGGCCGGCAAGGCGGTGACACAGCTTGCCTATGCGCGCGCCGGCATCATCACGCCCGAGATGGAGTTCGTCGCCATCCGCGAAAACCTCGGCCGGGAAATCGCCCGCGGCAAGCTGCCGCGCGACGGCGAAAGCTTCGGCGCGGCCGTTCCCGATTTCGTCACGCCGGAATTCGTGCGCGAAGAAGTGGCACGCGGACGAGCGATCATTCCAGCCAACATCAACCATCCCGAGGCTGAGCCGATGATCATCGGCCGCAATTTCCTGGTGAAGATCAACGCCAATATCGGCAATTCGGCGGTCACCTCCTCGATGGCCGAGGAAGTCGAAAAAATGGTCTGGGCGATCCGCTGGGGCGCCGATACGGTGATGGACCTGTCGACCGGCCGCAACATCCACAACATCCGCGACTGGATCGTGCGCAATGCGCCGGTGCCGATCGGCACGGTGCCGCTCTATCAGGCGCTCGAAAAGGTCAACGGCATTGCCGAGGACCTGACATGGGAGGTCTACCGCGACACGCTGATCGAACAGGCCGAACAGGGTGTCGACTACTTCACCATCCACGCCGGCGTGCGCCTGCACTACATCCCCCTGACCGTCGACCGGGTCACGGGCATCGTCTCGCGCGGCGGCTCGATCATGGCCAAATGGTGCCTCCACCATCACAGGGAGAGTTTCCTTTACGAGCATTTCGCGGAAATCTGCGACATCTGCCGTGCCTATGACGTGTCCTTTTCGCTCGGCGACGGCCTTCGTCCGGGCTCCATCGCCGATGCCAACGACGCGGCGCAATTCGCCGAACTGGAAACGCTCGGCGAGCTGACGAAGATCGCCTGGGCCAAGGATTGCCAGGTGATGATCGAGGGGCCCGGCCACGTGCCGATGCACAAGATCAAGGAGAACATGGACAAGCAGCTCGCCGTGTGCGGCGAGGCGCCATTCTATACGCTTGGACCGCTGACGACCGACATCGCGCCGGGCTATGACCACATCACCTCAGGTATCGGTGCCGCCATGATCGGCTGGTTCGGCACGGCCATGCTCTGCTACGTCACGCCGAAGGAACATCTCGGCCTTCCCGATCGCAACGACGTCAAGATCGGCGTGATCACCTACAAGATCGCCGCCCATGCCGCCGACCTCGCGAAGCGGCATCCAGCGGCGAAAGTCAGGGATGATGCCCTTTCCCGCGCGCGCTTCGAGTTCCGCTGGGAGGACCAGTTCAACCTGTCGCTCGATCCCGAAACCGCGCGGTCCTTCCATGACCAGACCTTGCCCAAGGAGGCGCACAAGCTGGCGCATTTCTGCTCGATGTGCGGGCCGAAATTCTGCTCGATGCGCATCTCCCACGACATTCGCGCCGAGGCGCAGAAGGAGGGGATGGCGGCGATGGCGGCGAAGTATCGCGAGGGCGGCGATCTCTACGTGCCGGCGGACGAGACCGGCGCACCGCTCATGCCACAGGCGCATGAGCCATCATGAGGGTTCTGGTCAAAGGGGCCGGTGTCGCCGGCCTCACCGCTGCCTTCGAACTCGCCATCCGCGGCGCGGCGGTTACAGTTGCCGAGGCAAGAGATGCTCTTGGCGGCAATGCGTCGTGGTTCGCCGGCGGCATGCTGGCGCCATGGTGCGAGTGTGAAAGCGCGGAGCAGCCAGTGCTGGATCTCGGACGCGATGCCGCCGACTGGTGGGATGCGGTACTGCCGGGTCAGGTGACACGGGCCGGAACACTGGTCGTGGCCGCGCCGCGCGATGCGGGCGAGCTCGACCGGCTCGCCAGCCGCACCTCGGGTCATCGGCGTGTCGATGAAGATGAAATCGTGTTGCTCGAGCCCGACCTCGCCGGCCGCTTCCGCCGCGGACTGCTCTTCCCCGACGAAGCCCATCTCGACCCGCGTCAGGCGATGGCGGCATTTTATGACAGGCTGGCGGCGATGGGCGTCGAGTTCCACTTCGGCGCCGACGCTTCGGCTGTTTCCGGTTTCGATCGCCAGATCGAATGCACGGGAATGGCGGCGGGCGATGACCGACTGCGCGGCGTTCGCGGCGAGATGCTGATCCTGAATACGCCTGATGTCTCGCTGTCGCGCCCAGTCAGGCTGCTTCATCCGCGCTTTCCGCTTTATACGGTGCCACGCACCGACCACCGTTTCATGATCGGCGCGACGATGATTGAAAGCCAGTCCGTCGGACCGGTCACGGCGCGATCGATGATGGAGCTGCTGGGTGCCGCCTGTGCGCTCCATCCGGCATTCGGCGAGGCCGAGATCGTTGAGGCCGGTGTCGGCGTCCGTCCAGCCTTTCCCGACAACCTGCCGCGTGTCGAGGCCCATGGAAGCACCGTCGCAATCAACGGGCTTTATCGCCATGGCTTTCTTCTCGCGCCCGCCATGGCGCGCCAGGCGGCCGAACTCATCTTCAGTCACGACAAACCCGTGGAGCTTGCTCATGAAACTGACCGTCAACGGCGAAGCGCTTGAGATTGATGCCCCAACGCTGGCGGCGCTGCTCGCGGCGCTTGACTACGAGGGCGATTGGCTGGCGACGGCCGTCAACAGCGACCTCGTGCACAAAGCCAACCGGGCGGAGTTCCAGTTGAGCGACGGCGACCGGATCGAAATCCTCTCACCCATGCAGGGAGGCTAGCATGTTCGATCTTCTTGGAACGGCGCTTTCCTCGCGGCTGCTTCTCGGCACGGCTCAATATCCTTCGCCGGCCATCCTTGCCGACGCGGTCAAGGCGTCTGGAACGTCGGTGGTGACCGTCGCGTTGCGGCGTGAAATGGCAGGCGGCAGGGCCGGCGAAAAATTCTGGTCGCTGATCCGCTCGCTCGGCACGAGAATCCTGCCGAACACCGCCGGCTGCCACTCCGTCAAGGAAGCGGTCACGACCGCGAAGATGGCGCGCGAAGTGTTCGGCACGAGCTGGATCAAACTCGAAGTGATCGGCAACCACGACACGCTGCAGCCGGATGTCTTCGGCCTGGTCGAAGCCGCCCGCATCCTGTGCGATGACGGCTTTTCGGTATTCCCCTATACCACCGACGATCTTGTTGTCGCCGAGCGGCTGCTGGAGGCGGGCTGCCAGGTCCTGATGCCGTGGTGCGCACCGATCGGTTCCGCTCTCGGGCCAGTCAACATGACGGCGCTGCGCTCGATGCGTGGACATTTCCCTGGCGTCCCGCTGATCGTGGATGCGGGCCTTGGGCGACCATCGCACGCAGCGACCGTCATGGAGCTCGGCTTTGATGCCGTGCTGCTGAACACGGCGATCGCCAAGGCGGCCGATCCGGTCGGCATGGCGCGTGCGTTCGGCAAGGCGGTCGAAGCCGGTCGCGAAGCTTTTGGTTCGGGAATGCTCGAACCGCGCGATGTCGCGGTGCCATCGACGCCGACATTCGGCAAGGCGGTTTTTGCATGAAGCTCGACCCCTTCTACCTGATCGTCGACAGCGCCGCCTGGATCGAACGGCTAGTCCCACTCGGCGTCCGACTTGTGCAACTGCGCATCAAGACCGTGGATGAGGCTGGGTTGCGCGCGGAGATCCGCCAGGCAAAGGCCTTGTGCGCCGAGCACCAGTGCCAGCTGATCGTCAACGACCATTGGCGCCTGGCAATCGAGGAAGGTTGCGACTTCATCCATCTCGGTCAGGAGGATTTGCAGACCGCCAACCTCTTGGCGATACGGGCAGCCGGCGTGAGGCTCGGGCTGAGCACCCATGATCATGTCGAGCTGGAAACGGCCATGTTTGCCGAACCCAACTATGTTGCGCTGGGTCCGATCTATCCCACCATCCTGAAGAAGATGACATGGGCGCCGCAAGGGGTCGAACGGATCGACGAGTGGAAGCGCCGGGTCGCACCTGTCCCATTGGTCGCCATTGGTGGCCTCAATCCTGACCGGCTCGACGGTGTCTTCGCGGCTGGAGCGGACAGTGCGGCCGTGGTCACCGACATCACGCTGAACGTCGATCCCGAAGCGCGTACCAGGGAATGGATCGAAAAGACGGACCAATGGCGCTGAGGCGAGAACCGCATGTGCTTGTCGTCGGTGGATCGGACTCCAGCGGCGGGGCTGGAATTGCCCGCGACATCGAGACGATCTCTTCCCTTGGCGTACGCACTTGCCTGGCCGTCACTGCGGTGACGGCGCAGACGCATGATGCTGTGATGGAAATCCATCATTCGCCACCAGGCCTGGTAGCCGATCAGATGCGCGCTGCGCTGCAGGCCAACAAGGTGGCGGCCATCAAGATCGGCATGCTTGCGACGGCGGAGATCGTCGTTGCCGTTGCCGGCGTGCTGCTCGAAAATCCGCAGGTGCCGACAGTGCTCGACCCGGTGCTGGCCTCCACTTCAGGCCGAGCACTACTCGAAACGGACGCCATCGCCGCCATGAAACGCGATCTGATGCCGCTTTGCCGTGTCGTCACGCCCAATCTCATCGAGTTGGCGCTCCTTGTCGGCTCGGAATTGGCGATGGATGAGGGAAGCGCGCTTCAACAAGGACAAAGACTGCTGGCCGCCGGGCCTCAGGCCCTGCTGATCAAGGGCGGGCATGCATCAGGACCTCGATCAGCCGATATTCTGTTGCGCCCCGATCGTGAACCAGTCCGCTTTGCCACCCCGCGCCTAAACGCGTCGATGCGCGGGACAGGTTGCATGTTGGCCAGCGCGGTTGCGGCGCATCTGGCAAAGGCGAGTCCGCTTGAAGACAGTGTGCGCAAAGGCAAGCTGTTTGTATTCGAGATATTGCGTCTCAGAGGGTGGCGAATGCGGGAGCGGCGCTACCTGTAGAAAAGGGCTTGGCCACCAGGAATGAGTAGTCGGCAGTAGGTCGGCGATGTTCCGAGTCAACGGGACACCCCGATCAGATTGCAGTCATGTAGGCAGCGCAGCTTAAGGCCAGCTGTTCTCAAGTTGCAACTGCTTTTCTTTCTTGGAAAGCCACCGAACGAGCGAAGGGCTGCTTCGACATCGAATTCTGACACTCAAATCTCACTCAGAAGCCGAACGGATGTCTGGAGCGATGGTTCCCGCAACCTTGTTCATGGTCGCGCGAAATTGTCCTCGAGCGCAACATTCACGAGAGCGAACTCAAGCAACTCGGTGACCGTCTGGCGCCTTGTTGCGAAGTTGCGAAAAAGAAGCGCATGCGGAGCCTGATCCGTAAGGATGCCAATGAGGACATGCCGGCGAGCAGAAGTTTGTCGTGCGGCAGACGCTTCGTGCTGCCGCTCGCAAAGGCCTGATCGGCTCTAAAGACGAGCGGATCACAGCACGTTTGAGCCATGTTCTCGTTGAGCAGGCTAAGCGCTGTTGCAGAGCAGTCGATGACGGCCGAATTCTCGTCTTCGTCATATCGCCATCTCCTAATTGTTAGCCAAGCCGCGTGTTTTGTCGAAACATAACAATCGCGGCGTCGCGATAGAAGAGGTGGGTGGCGGTCCTCCCTTCGTGCGACACCTCATGCCGGCCGATAGGCAACGCTAGTGACTCAACCTGAAGTAGGGGGGACGCATCCATCTGGTGGATGCATTCCTATCCAAACAATTGATCAATTCGTCAGCTTTTCGAAAGCTTCGCCATCCTAAGTCGTGGAATGTTGGGGCTCTTGGTGATGGCGCTGGCCTAGAATGTAGCGGGCTGCAGGTAGGAGGATCGATGCGCAGAGAAATCGCAGGCTGGGTTGGTGGCAAGTTCGTTGACCGACCGACAGTTTCGCTCCGTTGAAGGTCTTCACATGATCCTATCCCCCACTGTTGTGGGCGTGCGGCTTGCATGGTCCTACACGACAAAGCGCTTGCAGATACGCGACGAGTTGCGCGACTGCCGCCGTCGCCGGGTCTCCGACGGATGGATTGTATCCAGCCTTGATAGGGTATGAAATGCGAACGCTGTTCGTTGATCATCATGTGGATCTTACACGGGCGGTGCGAGTTGCGCTCGGGGATAGCGGATTCGCCGTTGATGTAGTTGATACCCTGGAAGAGGCGTCCATTGCATTTTGTTGCGCGAGCTATGAAATTCTCCTGTTGGAGTTGTCTCTGCCAGATGGCGACGGCTTGGACTGGCTGAGGCAGTTAAGGAGCGACGGGCATTCAGTTCCTGCCGTTATTATGAGTAGCCTCAACGATCTTGAAAAGCGAATCGCAGTTTTCAACGGTGGCGGGGACGATTTTCTGCTCAAGCCAGTGTCTAGCGATGAGCTTATCGCCAGAATGAGAGCCGTTCTGCGCCGGTCGACGCAGAAGACCGACCCCAACATAGTATTTGGCAATCTCCACTTCGATCCGATCAGCCGACAGGTTTCGGTTGCTGGTCATCCGCTGAGGATTGCACGCCGCGAAATATGTATTCTAGAGCATCTGCTTAACCGTGCAGGTCGCATCGTGCCTCGTGCTCAGTTGGAAGATCACCTCTACTCATTCAACGACGAAGTATCTGCCAACGCTCTTGAAGTCGGAATCTATCGCTTACGAGGACATTTGTGCAGGTCAAATGCAACGCCACAAATCAAGACCGTGCGCGGCATTGGTTACATCCTTGAATTGACCGACTCGGTATCCGCATAGTTAGTCGAATTTGAAAGAAAAGACTGCCGTGAAAATCGTTCCAAGTCGTCATCCTGGCGCCTATCACCAGCCTGTCATCATAGACCGTCCGAGACCTGCCGTTTCTCCTTATTTGGGCCATCTCCTCTGCGCGCTCATTATGTTATCTCCACTTTCTGCCGCTGCCCAGAACAAGCTGGATGCGGGGGCGCCCCGCGCCGCTTCCAATAGCATCAACGCCACGCTGAACCTTTCCTCTTCACTCGGCAAGACAGTTCATTTGCCCGCGCCAGCCGCGACCATCTTTGTTGCCGACCCGACGATCGCAGATTATCAAGCACCCTCAAACAAAACCATCTTCGTCTTCGGCAAGAAATCTGGGCGGACCAGCCTATTCGCTCTGGACGAAAAAGGCGAGGCTCTTGCCGAGCTGCGTATTGTCGTCACGCAACCGATCGGGGACCTGCGCGCCATGTTGAGGGATCAAGTCGGCGACTACCCGATCCACGTCAGCTATACGCCGCGCGGCGCAATTCTTAGCGGTACAGCTCCCAATGCAGAGGTCGTCGACACTGCGAAAAGAGTCACTGAGCAATTTCTCGGTGACGGTGGGCAGGTCGTCAATAACATCAAGGTCGCTGGATCCTTGCAGGTTAATCTGAGCGTGCGCGTAGCAGAGGTCTCTCGTAGCGCCATGAAATCACTGGGTATTAACCTGTCCGCCTTCGGTCAAATCGGTAATTTCAAAGTGGGCTTGTTGAGCGGCAGAGATTCTGGCTCCGGTGCGGCGAATGGTGGCGGTACAGCAGAAATCGGATTCGACAACGGTGCTGTCAACGTCGGCGCGGTTCTCGACGCGCTCGCCAAGGAGCACATTGCTTCCGTCTTGGCTGAGCCGAACCTCACCGCTATGTCGGGTGAAACCGCCAGCTTCCTGGCCGGCGGTGAATTTCCCATTCCTGTCGCGCAGAATAATAACCAGGTCTCGGTCGAGTTCCGCAAGTTCGGCGTCAGCCTGGAATTCGTGCCTACCGTTCTAAGCAACAACCAAATTAATATTCATGTAAAGCCAGAGGTCAGTGAACTATCGTCGCAAGGGGCCGTTCAAATCAACGGTATCACCGTGCCGGCAATTGCCACTCGCCGTGCCGACACAGTCGTCGAACTCGCCAGCGGGCAGAGCTTTGCAATCGGCGGTCTGATCAGGCGTAACACCAACAACGATATCAGTACTTTTCCCTGGCTCGGCGAAATACCGATCCTTGGCGCCCTGTTCCGTTCGTCGTCGTTTCAAAAGGAAGAGTCAGAACTGGTTATTTTGGTTACGCCTTACATCGTAAGGCCAGGTTCGACCCCCAACCAGATGAGCGCGCCCACGGACCGGATGGCGCCGCCTTTGGACGGGGCCGCCACTCGGATGAATTCATTGGCAAGTCCGCCTAGAGACCGAACTCCTGTCCGCGCCGGCGCGCCAGGCGCCGAGGGCGGTCTCGGCTTCATTATCGAATAGCGGTCGCCGAATGACTTTGCGGATCATATTTCTCCTGATCGGTCTCACCGCGAGCGCAAGTGGCTGCACAAGCACCGCGCCGGTCTACGTCGAGCCATCGACACCGATCGTTATTGAGCAGAAGACCACAGTGCTGGTGATAAAGAACCTTCGCGCTTCCGAACGGCAGCGTTTGCGTGTGTTCCTTGAGAGGACCAGTCGCGGCCGGCGCGATGCCCTTCACCTCCTTATCTGGGGCTCGTCCCGGCTCAGCGCAGAGGTGGTGCATCAAGCCAGACAGCTGGGTATTGACACGTACAACATCCAATTGCTCGACCAACACGATGGCGGCGCACTCGAAGTAGAAGCGATTGTGTATCATGCCCGCCCACCTGCCTGTCCATCGTATTCCGGTCCTTTACTCAGTGACAAATCCTTCGAACGGCCGCTTGGCTGTTCGACACGACGTAACCTAGCTGTAATGGTCAACGATCCGCGCGATTTGCTCGACAACAAGGCTGTCAAGCTAAGTGATGGTGAGCATGCGGCCATACCAGTTGCCACATACAGGACATTCGCGACGGGTAAGGTGACTGACGTCGCTCGGTAGACTCCGGCACCTGCTCCGGCACGTGACGTCGCGAATCCATTGGATTTGGCGGTGCGCGACACTGTCAATGCACCATCGTTTCGGTAAGGCGCCTACGGCGCCTACATCGTAACCTTATCGAGTCATTGACCTTCGATGACCCAGGCGGGCTGACAGGCCGCCCCACCTCACTGCGGCACACTTTTGAGTGGGCGGTTGGCTCGCGACTTTGTTTGAAGACAGCTGTCACTGTCATACCGAAGGTGTGGCCGGAGTCAGGATGGATCGCGCCCAATTCACTCTTTTGGAGAGGGGACGATGGCAAGAGTACTCAGCGGCGATCTTCGTTGGCAGAACATGAAGGGCTCGCGTGTCCTGAAGCGCCCTCCCCCGATTTGGCTCAATGGCGAGACGACCTCGAGGCCGGGTTGTGTTGACCAAGAGGCGCAGCCGCCTGGTCGCGCTCCGCACGTCGAGTTTTGTAGGCCGGCGGTGCCCTATGGGAGGCTACTACCTTGACCGGTCGCTGCGCCTCATCGGCATGACCGCGCTGTGCGTCCACGGTGGGCCGTAACAGTACCTCGGCTATATCGAGCAAGTCCTCATCCCGATCTTAAAGCTGGGCTGCATTGGCGCGCCACTCAACTTCTGCCGCAATCGAGAGTGCCTTTAAAAACCCGGATTGCAACGGTCTTTATGGTTCGCTCTGCTTTGGCGCGCAGAACTTCCCTCTGTGGGATTGCTTTGGCGAGCTGGTCTCGCCTTTTCACCGGGCAAGGCTGAAAACCGCTTCTAGGACGCAGGAACCGGATCGAGCCGGACCTGCTAGGTTAGATCAATCACGATATCTCGATCTCCCAGGCGCGCCGATCAGTTGAGTGCAAAGCTTGCTTGATTGATAAAATGGGACGCGCCGAGGAAGCTATCGTCAGGCAACGTTCTGTGATAATGGCGTTGTGCCGGTCTGGCTGGGAAGTCCGGCGGCCTGCACAGGGTCGGCTTCTAGGCGTGCTTGCAGGTTGCTCAAATAATCGTCTGCATAGGTTTGCGCCATGGAAAGCGGCAGACTAACACCGGCCGAGACGGCCTCTTCCATCGCCTTCTTGATGAGCCCGTTGCGAATTGCCAGTTTGACCTCGGGGCCCGAGACAAGGCCGATCGCCTGCGCCGCGAGATTGAGGCCAGCTTCTTCCAGCGCCTGTTTCATATTGCCTCCACTGATGGCTGTGTGTAACACATTTGCCACTTGAGACTCCCACTCAAGGCCCATGGATGCGAGGTCGGCTATTTCGCCCAGGCCTGGAATGAAGCTGAGCACGCCCACCGCCGTTGCAGCCCAGTCAAGCACCTTAGAGCCCATTTTGAGCACGTCGTCGGCTGCGTGCATGAAGGCTCCGCCGTTCTTTTTGGGTGACTTGATGTCAGGCTGGTCCGCCCGGCCCATCATCATATCCGCAACGGCGTCCTGCTGTGCCTGGGTTTCGGGCGCATGGGTCTTTGACTGCTGAACGGTGCGATTCGCAGACGACATGTTGGTGTAGAAGCGGGCAAAATCTTTTTTGCTGACGTTACCGGAATCGACCGTATGTCCGCCGCCGAAGTCGAAGAACCCATGTTTGGTCTTATAGCCGGTAATCGAATTGTTTAGCAGACCGAACAACAGAGGATCTGAGAGGAGTTGCGACGCCGCTTGCCGCACCTTCGGATCGAGGCTCTTGTCGTCAGCCATGCTCGCCAGCTTGTCACGAGTCAGGTCACCGCTCCCAAAGAAGGCGTCCTGATGGCTGTTAACCGTCTTGAGCGTATTCAGCTCGTTTCGCGTGAGACTCATCGACGATGAAGCAACTTGCAGGAAATCCTCTTTGTGGACCTTGTCTATCGTACCACCGTACAACTGCTTCCAGGCGTCCGGGTGATTGACGAAGTACTGAGCCGCAGCAATGACCTGGGGCGGGCATTTGCCAGTTTTCGCATTGCCGTCGACGATTTGCTTGAAATCAGCCAGACTCAAGTTCTTGGGCAGGTTTTCGGAGAATCGGTAAAGCTCGCGCAATGCATCGTTCGAGGTCATGACCGACGGCTGTGGATTTCCAGCGCTGTCGGATGGGATGTAGTTCTTTTCGTAGCTTTGCGCCTGTCGATCCTGAAATGCGGCCACTTGCGAGTGATGGCCAGAGAATCCGGACAGATCCTTCGCCTTGATCTTGCCGCGACAGTGGCCATCGCCCTGGGAGCCGATCGCAAAAAAGAGTTCTGGATCCTGCTGCAGCCCCAGGATTGCTGCCTTCAGATCCGGCGGCGTAGCGGGATCATTGGCTTTGTCCCCCAGCGTCTCCCAGCTGAGTGGGCATTGGTCCTTGTGACGGTTCAGCACTGCCACAATCTGCAACTCACTGTCGGTCAGCGAGCCGCCGTTCCACGTGATTCTCGAACTTGCCACCGGAGCCGGCGCGACGGAAGGGGACTCGACCGCCGGGGGCTGCAAGTCCTCCGCAGTGGGCTGCGGGTCTTGACTCATCGATTCGATTGCCGCCTTCATATGCGGTGGCAGCAGGTCTAGTGGGTGCTGCCGCAAATCGTCCATTGTCGACTCGAGATCCGGCGCGAGCCGGCCCCCCAGCGCCGAAGGTTCGGTCTCGTCTTGCATCGAGGAAGCGGATAGCATCGCGTCGAATAATGATGCGCTTTGCTGAGCCTGCGTGGACATTTGCGCACGCGGTTTCTGGCCCACCCAGACCTGCACGGGCTGTGCGGGATTTGAGCTGCAGGATGGTGAAAGATTGCTGGCCGACATTGTGCATCCTCAGGCGTGACGTTGAAATCCCCACAAGGGCCTCATGTGAGGCCAATGTGTTCACGAACGGTGACAACTCCGAGCGTCGGCCGGGTCACCAATGCCCCTGGCCGTGCTTTTGATTGCTCCGCTTCTTGCTAGCCCCAAGGTTCAATTCCAGCACAATGGCAGGCGACATCGTTTGGGGCTGCCGGTTCTCATCATGAGCGGCTTAGCTTTCGAGAAACTGACGAGTTTCAGACGAATTGTAAGCGCTCAATTTCCCGGCATTCCTAAGAAACACTCAGGCGGGCATTGGTGCGGCCTGTAGGGTATAGCCAAGCGACTTTGCTCTTCGTTCGAGATTGGTGAGGACGCGTCGGCGGTAACGCTCCTGGTAATAGGAGGCTCCTGGATCGCTGTATTCCATGCCGTGACGCAGCGTATTGTAGAACAGAACAGCAATTTTGCGGGCGGTGGCGGTGACCGCTTTGGCCTTGCCAACACGCGCGGACAAACGCCGATAGAATGCCCCCAACGCGGTTTCTGTGCGCCCGACCGCAACCGCGGCAAGCAGCAGTAGCGCCGCGCATCGGCGATGTCGGTGACCGAGAACTCGTCGAAGCACAGCACCCAGGCCTGTTCTGCAAGCGCACGGCCCGGCTGCCAGATCGTCGGGTTCGTGAGGACAACACCTTGCCGCCGGAGATTTTGTTGCTTGGTGAGAGGCATAGCCAGGAGGTGAAGTGCTTGGCATCAGGCCAGGCCGAGAGATCGGTCCCGCATTCTCCGATCAATTTGAGCGCCAGATAAGGCCCGAGCCCATGAATCTGGGTGACGTCGCAGCCGAGCAATGCTTGCAGTGCGGCGCGAACATCGAAGGCTGGGCTATTGGATTGCTTCTGCGATGTCCGTACGGGCGGCAGTTTGCCTACAGGGCCGGACGAGGCCTTCCGCAACCGTTTCAAGACGGCCTCGATGCGCACGTCACAGAGCGCCACTTTAGCTTGGTAGACGTCGTACAACTCCAGCGCCTGGGTCAGGGCAAAGATGTACTCTTCGCGATCATTGCCGACGAGCGCCTGACGGATCGTTTCCACGACGCACGGCAGCGTGGGTCGCGATGGGTCGCCAGCATCGCCGGGTCGCGCTCCCCGGCCACAATCGCACGGATGATGGCCATGCCTGTCGCGCCGGTGATGTCTGTTACCACGTGGTGGAGCTGCAGATTCATTTGCGTCAGCGCCTTTTGCATGTGTTGAATGTGCGAGGAGCCCGACGATGAAGGCTTCATGCGCATCGAGGCTTGAACCTCGCCGCCAACTCTGGGGCCGAGGCGTCCGCTCGCCGAGCTTGGCTCGCGCAATCCAGCGGATCGCGCTGGACACTCCCACGCCGAACCGCGCCGCCGCTTGCCGCGCCGACATGCCCTCGTCCGAAGCCTTCAAGACCCGCGACCGAAGATCCTCGCTCAGTGCCCTTGCCATCATCCAACTCATCAAAGTGGACGTTGAATCAGTCGAGCAGGCCTGTGTCACATCACAATCGATTCATCGATCGCTGGATTTGCTCTAGGCTAGCACTACTTTGGCAGATTTTTAGCGGAGAGGATTCTGCGGCAGTGGGGACAACGGATTGGGGGCGGCTGCGCGAGCGCGGTGAGGATGGCTTGCCTGACGGCGGGTAGGCTCGGTTGGGGCGGCGGGCCAAGGATTCTTTTTTCCCCCCTCCACTTGTTTGAGGCGGCGAGATTGCAGGAAGGCGTAAGCGATCATCGTCATCAGCGCGTGTCGGTGCAGGCCTATCCATGAGCGCCCCTCGAAGTGGTCGAGGCCGAGTTCTTCCTTGAGTTGCTGATGCGCCTGTTCGCAGACCCAGCGCGCCTTGATGGCGCCTGCGATCTGCTTGAGCGGGGTGTCGGCGGGCAAGTTGGAGAGGTAGTATTTGCGCTCGCCGGTCGAGCGGTGCTCGCCGATCACCCAGACCTCCTCGCCGGGCAGATGCTGAGCGCCCATGTCGCGGATGCGTTGAGGTGGGCCATCAGCAACTCGGACACGGACAGCGGCGAAGCGCGCCGAGAGGCGGCCTTTGGTGCCACGCCGCCAACTGACCGTCCGCCATTGGGCCTTCTCCAGCATCGCCTGCGCGGTCATCGACTTCACATCGGGAATATGCCGCTGGCGCGGGCGGCCGCGTCCGGCAACGGGGAAGATCATCGCCACATCGGCGGGATAGACCTTCTGCTTGAACGGGATGCCGACGGCCCAGATCAGGCCGCGCTCGGTGAGTGCCTGCCGGAAGGGGGCGCTCAAGCCATATCCAGCATCGGCAAGGACGCAACTGAAGCGCACGCCGGCCGCGCGAACTCGGTCGATCTCGGCCAGCGCGATCTCGGGCTTGGTCCTGTAGGCGCGATGGTCATCGGGTACACCGGCACGAGCGAGCCGGGCGGGAGCGGAGGTCCAGCTCTCGGGCAGAAACAGCCGCAGCCCCACCATGACCGGCACTTCGTCCGAGGCCAGCGTCAGCGACACTAGTGTTTGGCAGTTGGCGTTCTTGCCAAGCGCCGAGGCATATTGCGGCGCGACGCCGACCGAGTGGCGTCCCTTCTTGGGCAGCGCGGTGTCGTCGACGATCAGCCAGGCATCGTTCCCGCCAACTTGTCTGTCGGCCTCGGTAAGCAGAGCCGCTTCCAACGGCGCAGCATCCCATACGCCGCTCGCGATGAAGTGGTGCAGCTGGTCATAGTTGACGCCTGCGGCCCGCGCCGCCATCGGTTGGACGCTCTTGCGATCCCCAAGACCAATCAGCCCAGTAATATAGGCCGGACACATCCGCGCACGCGTCTTGTGCCTCAACGCCGAGACGAACGGCTCAAGCCACCGCTCCAGATCGACTTGCCAATCCCTGTTCATGGCCGGCCCCTCCAACAGCCGACCTCTCATGAATCACGCAAAACCGCTCTTGGGAATCCTCAAAACGCTCCCAAGACTAAAAAACTGCCAAAGTAGTGCTAGGCCGCAGACTCATAACTTTTCAACCAGATGCGGACTGAAGCGAGTTTGACTGCGGCAAGGAAGTTGAGCGGGTCTCGGTCGTAGCGGGTTTGCTATGCCTCTGAAATGTTTGAGTTTGTTGAAGTATCGCTCGATGAGGTTGCGCTGTTTGTAGACCCATTGGCTGAAGGGGAAACTGCCGGTTCGGGTTTTCTTCGGCGGGATGTTTGCCCAAGCGCCGCGTTGCGCTGCCAGTTCGCGAATGGCGTTGCTGTCATAGGCGCGGTCGGTAAGCAGGATCGTATCGGGTTGGAGAGCGTCGAGCATGGCGATGGCGGGCTTGCCGTCATGCGCCTGTCCGGCGGTCAGGACGAGATCGACCGGTCGCCCTTCGGCATCGACGAGCGCGTGGATCTTGGTCGTGAGGCCGCCGCGGGAACGTCCCATGCAACCATCGTCATGGCCCCCTTTTTTGCCGTGGCCGCATGCTGGTGAACGCGGACACAGGAGCTATCGATCATGACGATCTCGCCGTCGAAAGCCTTGGAAACCACCGCCAGCAGCCGATCCCAGACACCTGCTTTGCGCCATCGCACGAACCGGTTGTAGCAGGTGGTGTAGGGACCGTAGCGTTCCGGCACATCGGCCCAGGGCGACCCGGTTCGGAAACGCCACAGGATGCCGTTGAGAACCTTGCGGTCATCAACCCGCGCCACACCGCGAACCTTGTTCGGCAGATGCGGCTGGATCACACCCCACTCGAAGTCGCTCAATTCGTATCGACGCATTCAAGCCCCCAAAAGAAGCCTTGAATCAGAAGCCGTCACAAAACGAAATCCAGTTTATGAGTTTGCGACCTAGTTCACGTGTAAGACTAGCGGACGTAAATGTCAGCGAGCTTGCCGCGATGCTTAGAATTCACAATCGGCGGGAGGCGGCGATGTTTTGTCTAGAAGCTACGGCGTCTGGCTGCGCTCAGGCTTCCCGCCAACACCGTCCTGTTGCGGCACGTCAGAGGAGTAAGACGCTTCCGGTCGCCCGTCGCGGACGACCATGGTGGATGAGCCCCGAAATAATATCAGCACCGATTCGCTTGGCGGCATCTCCACGACGTGAGGCTGCGCCTGCGCCTCAGCCACCAGGCCGTTGAACGTCTGCTCCACAAGCGCCATGAAACGCGGTGGACCGGAAGCCATGACGAGGCCATTTCCCGGCGCGGGCCTCAAGACATAGCGCTCATCGGAGATGCCAAGCTCATCAAGGGCCTCCTTGAACGCATCGAAGTGAACCGAGGTCAGCACGAGCATCCGAGTTTGCGCTTCTTTTGCAGCAGACACGTAAAGTACCAGCCCATCATAGTACCATTGGAGATCGTACAGGTGGGTCAAGCGGTCGAGGAACTCGCGCGGTGGCAAATCCGGCATACGCCCGCGAATCCGCCCCTTCACGTCGGGGCTGATGTTGACCCTGATATTGAGGTTGCTGCCGAATTCCTGCAACGCGGCAGAGAGATCCTGATCTAGAACCGTATACTTATAGGGTGTCGTGGAGAGCGACAGCGGGACGCCGAGACTTGTGTGGATTCCGGTGGAGAGAAAGAATCCGACAAAGACCAGTCTCGTCAAGCTGTGCAGCATAGTAGATCGAATGACGGTGCTTGGCATCTCTCCTTGATAAACCAAAGGCAGAAATTCACACAAGCCACTAAGTCGCCAATGTGACTTTTATTTTAAATGACTAAACCAACGGTCCCGTCAGCTTGTCGTCAGATCGCCTCGCTAGGTATTGACCGGCTGGACTCATCCACGCCAAAGAGAAAGCAATTGAGTCGTTGATGATGACGGTTACGTCGATCTCTGCCAGTCTAACGGACAGTCTCTCCAGGGTCGGCTCACCGTCATTGGTCGAGCAGGCCCAGTTTGAGCGCGCTCTAGCCCAGGCAGCCCCCTCCATGAAAAACGATGCCGCTTCGGAGCTAGCGAGGGTGGCGCCGGTTGCTCCGCCAATGGATGTGCAACGCGCGGTTTCGCAGACGAGCCCCCTGGGCCACCGGGTGCAGCAGATGTTTTCTTCGATGTTCCCGGACAACACAGTTACTTCTGCCGCGCCTAACGAGGAGGTAGCCCTTACGAGGGGCGCTCTAACGGGGTCGGCGCAGAAGCGCGCTATCGAAGATGGGGCAGCGAGCGGGACGTCGGGAGTTCCGCAAGCCGGGCAAGATTTCGGAACGATGGTTGCTGGTCTGCGAGATATTTACAATGGCGTCACCCAGGTCGCTCTTGTTTCCAAGGGTATCAGCGGCGTCACCTCATCTGTGAACAAGCTAATAAAGGAAGGGTGAGTCGCGCGCATGATTGGCTCTTTTGGCGATACCATGAATGGTCGCCGGTCCGGTTGGCGTTCGCTAACTTTTATCGTGCTGCCGCTGCTCTTCGTGCTGAGTGGCTGCAAGGTCGATCTCTACACGCAATTGCAGGAGCGCGAGGCCAATGAGATGCTGGCGCTTCTGATAGACAACGGGGTTGACGCGGTCAGGGTGGCCGCTAAGGACGGGACCAGCACGATCCAGGTCGACGACAAGCTGCTCGCCTTCTCAATCAACCTCCTGAATGCTAAGGGGTTGCCGCGCCAGTCTTTCAAGAATCTCGGCGAGATATTCCAAGGATCAGGCCTGATTGCCTCGCCGACCGAAGAGCGTGCCCGTTACGTTTATGCCCTGAGCGAAGAGTTATCGCGCACGATCAGCGACATCGATGGCGTGTTTTCTGTACGTGTTCATGTCGTCCTGCCGCATAACGACCTGCTGCGAGCGGACGCCACGCCGTCCTCAGCCTCGGTTTTTATCCGGCACGACGCCAAAGCAAATCTGTCGGTTCTGCTGCCGAAGATAAAGATGCTCGTCGCCGACAGCATCGAAGGCTTGTCCTATGAAAAGGTAGAAGTGGTTTTGGTGCCGGTGGAACGGTCTGTAGATGAGCAACGGTCGGTACCACAGACTGCATCTAGGCCCTTTCCAGCGCCACTTCTGGCGGTCGTGATGGGTGTTGCCGCAGCCGTGTTCGCTGTGGCGTGCTATCTCTTGGCCAGTTTGCTTAGGCATCGGCGCAGGCAATCATCGGGCGAACCACCCAAGTTCGAGGGGCGCGCAGATGTTCGCGCCATCGGGGCCACTCGCAACAAAATCAACGGGCACGCGGCGTAGCTGTATTTCCGAATGGCGACATCGATACCAACCACCCAACCTGATGGTTCGTTCCAATTGCGTTCCGTGTGTCGGAGCGAGCTTGCTGCTTCGGCCCATCCGACTCGTCTTGCCGCCCGGCTTGATCCAGCATTATCGGCGGCGACATTAGTGCGGTTGCAGGAGTGTCCCAGGCTCCAGCCAAGACTGGCAGAATTGCTGCTTGACAATGATATGGATTCGGACCGAAGCGGCTGGGAGCCGGATCTTCTGCGCGGACATGATCCGCGTCGGGCTGCTCTCCTCGCCGGGAGTATTTGGCATGCCCGTTCGTTGCGGAAGCTTGTTTCGCAGTCTGACCTCACCGTGTTTATAGAGTTCATCGGCGCTGAGGCGCATGCGTTCGGCATCCGACATGTGGCCCATGCGATCGCAAACAAATTGATCGCGGATCCGGAAAAGCTCGCGCAGCAAATTGAACACGATGGACATGCCTGTCTTGGCGCTTGGCTTAATGACAGGCCGGTGCTTGAGCGTAACCGCGTGTTTCTACGGTTGCCCGTCGGGACCGCTGCCGAGAATCCGGCGCCCGAGCACGGAAATGCGTCAGCCCAGTTGTTTTCGCTTGTGGTGGCCCATTTTGAGATCCCGGCGCGATGACAGCCGATGTTTCCGCAGCGCCCATCCCGCCGCAGATGCGCCCAGTTGGGCCCCTGATACCGGCGAGCGAGCTCCAAATCTGGCATAGCGCCGCAGAAGCTTGTGCCGCGGCAGAACGGCACCAGCAGCGGGTTCGCACTTGGGCACGCGCCGCTTATCAGCGTGAGCGGGCGCGCGGCCATACCGAGGGATTGAATGCAGGGGCTGAGGAAATGGGCCGGCTGATTGCGGGGGCGGCCTCCGAAGTGGCGCGACGAAAGGTGGTTCTGGAGCGGGAGTTGCCGAAGCTCGTTATGGAGATCCTAACGGAGCTCCTGGGTACTTTCGATCCGGGCGAGCTGTTAGTGAGGGCTATTCGTCACGCAATTGAGCGCAAGTACAGCGGCGCGGAAGTTTGCCTGCATGTATGTCCCGTGCAAGTCGATATGCTCGCGCGCGAGTTTGCTGGATGCGACGGGCGGGAAGGCCGGCCGAGGGTTCGGATTGAGCCGGATCCGGCCTTGTCGCCGCAACAGTGTGTGCTGTGGAGCGAGTATGGCAATGTCGACCTGGGACTTGATGCGCAGATGCGCGCGCTGCGCCTCGGCTTCGGGTCACTTTCTGAAGAAGGCGAACTGTGACAAAGCCGGTACCACAGCATAGCAGCCTCGCTGGCATGCCGGCACCCGATCCGGCAATTTCGTCTTTGAGGTCTACGGCAAAGCGAATCGACACGCGCGTCGTGCGCGGTCGGATCACGCGGGCTGTTGGTACTCTGGTCCATGCTGTTTTGCCAGACACTCGTATTGGGGAACTTTGTCTCCTGCAGGATCCGCGAACCGGACTGTCGCTCGAAGCCGAGGTAATCGGTCTGTTGGATGACGGCGTATTGCTCACGCCGATCGGTGACTTGGTAGGCCTGTCCAGCCGCGCAGAAGTCGTGGCCACCGGACGAATGCGTGAAGTGCCAGTCGGTCCCGATTTACTCGGCCGCGTGATCGACAGCCGTTGCCGTCCACTCGACGGCAAAGGCGAAGTCAAAACCGTCGAAACTCGTCCGCTGCGCGGCCGGGCGCCCAATCCGATGACACGGCGTATTATCGAGCGGCCATTCCCGCTCGGAGTTCGTGTTTTGGACGGTCTCCTGACGTGCGGCGAGGGCCAGCGGATCGGGATTTATGGCGAGCCTGGTTGCGGCAAGTCGACGTTATTGTCGCAGATCGTAAAGGGTGCCGGCGCCGACGTTGTTATAGTCGCGCTCATAGGCGAACGTGGACGTGAAGTTCGTGAATTCATCGAGAGGCATCTTGGGGAGGAGGGCCTTCGCCGTACCGTCGTTGTCGTTGAAACATCCGACCGCTCGGCAGTAGAGCGGGCGCAATGTGCACCTATGGCGACTGCGCTCGCGGAATATTTTCGCGAACAGGGGCTATGCGTCGCCCTCATGCTAGACTCGCTGACACGTTTTTGCCGCGCCATGCGCGAAATAGGCCTTGCTGCGGGTGAGCCGCCAACCCGACGGGGCTTTCCTCCTTCCGTTTTTGGCGCACTACCAGGCCTGCTGGAGCGCGCCGGCATGGGTGAGTGGGGCTCAATCACCGCCTTCTATACCGTGCTTGTCGAAGGTGATGGTACAGGTGATCCAATCGCCGAGGAATCGCGCGGTATTCTCGATGGCCATATCGTCCTGTCACGCGCTATCGCGGCGCGGTCGCATTTCCCCGCTATCGATGTACTGCAGAGTCGCAGCCGCGTAATGGATGCCGTCGTTTCTGCGACACATCGCAACGCAGCATCATTGTTCCGAGATCTCCTCTCGCGCTATGCCGACACTGAATTTTTGATCAATGTCGGCGAATATAAGCAAGGCGGCGATCCCCTAACTGACCGGGCTGTCGCGTCGATTGGCGACCTGAGAGAGTTTTTGCGCCAGAGCGAAGACGAGGTGTCGGATTTTGAGGAGACGGCCGCATGGATGTCGCGCCTGACCGCGTGAATGGTATTCAGGCTTCGAGGCTACGGCACCTGAAGGAAATGCAAGAGCATCGAGCCCATAGAGAGCTGTCCAAGAAGGAAGCCCAGCGCCAAATGGCCACCTTAGCCGTCAAGGAGGCTTCCCTGGAGCTTGAAAAGGCACGGCAACATTGCGCAACGGCCGAAGCAGGGCTCTACCAGGAGCTGATGAGGCTCGACAGCTTGTCTAGCGCAACGCTCGACCGTCACCACCTCTATATGGAGCGGCTTGCGGCTGAGATCACTTTCAGACGCCAGATGCTTGATGATGCGCGTATCGCTCAAAAAAATGCCGAGATAGCGGCCTCTGAGACGAGAGACCTATGGGTCACATGTTCGGCGGCAAAGCAGAAATGGCTACAAATCGACGATGACGTGCGGCGCGCCATCGAGATTCATTCGGAAACCGCAGGCGAGATAGAGGCCGACGATGAGATATTGCTCCGCTATGGGAGGCTTTCGCTCGCCCACATGTCGCGCAAGCAGATCCGATAAGCGCAGGTTCTCTGGATGACGCGTTCGTGCAGCTTAGAGCCGCGTTGGTAACCATTGTGGCCAGACCCGCTATATTCGAACCAGCGCTAACACTGTCCCACGTGGTCGCCTCGTGGCTCAATGATATGGCGGCTTCCCGCAGGCCGTTTCAGAGCCGGATCAGCGACAAGCCGCTATCGGTGCGGATGGACGGGCTTGTCTGGCAGCAGAAAACTTGTGCCATTCCGATGCTTGACTGCATTTGGCGCGTGGGACCTGAAATGGTCGTCTTGTCGCTGTCTCGACCACTTGTGGAGGCACTCGTCTCAACAGTGCAAAGTGACCTTGCTTTCCCTTCCGAGCCAACTGCTTCGCTCGTTCTGGAACTTGCACTCGAGCCGCTTATCGCTCGACTGGAGGATGAGACCCAGCAGGAACTGCACCTCGTTCGCGTGCGTGAAGCCACAACAATGGCTCCTTATCTCAAACTGGATATTGTCTTCGGCCCGGTCAGTGGCGAGGGTCGTCTGGTCCTGTTCTCGCCTGTCGATGGCATCGTGCCGTCGGCGTTTTGTGCGTTAGGCGAACTGCTTGGCCGGTTGCCGCGACTGCCGCGTGGGCTTTCCCCAGAGTTCCCGGTCATAGTTGCAGGAGAGATCGGCACGCTTCGCGTTCCTGCGGCGCTTCTTCAAAGAGCATGTAACGGTGATGCTCTGTTACCTGACATATCGCCGCTAGCCCGCGGCCAGATCACCCTATCTGTGGGCCGGTTATGGGCTGGGGCAAATGTTGAGGGCGACCATCTAATCCTGCGCGGGCCCTTCCGCCCGCGATCGCGGCCTTTGGAGAATGCACGTATGACACAACCCGGATCGCAATTAGGGCCGGCGGAAGCCGATCTCGACGATGTCGAGATCGAGCTTGTCTTTGAATGCGGCCGCTGGCCTATCCCTCTAGGGGAATTGAGGAGTGCCGGCGAAGGGCATGTTTTCGAACTTGGGCGGCCGATAGACGGTCCGGTCGATATACTTGCCAATGGACGGTGTATCGGGCGTGGCGACATCGTGCGCATCGGAGAGGAGCTGGGGGTCAGACTCCGTGGCAGATTGGCATGCAATGACTGAGGTTCAGCCGGCAATCCCGGCGCTTCTTGCGGTTACCGCCGGGCTCGGTCTGCTGGTTTTAGCAGTCGCCACCACCACGGCGTTCGTAAAGATATCAGTTGTTCTATTCCTCGTCCGCAATGCGCTCGGGACCCAGACGATACCACCTAACATAGTGCTATACGCCGCGGCATTGATCCTCACTATGTTCGTTAGCGCACCGGTTGTTGAACAAACCTATGATCGGGTCACAGATCCGAAGCTTCATTATCAAACGATCGATGACTGGGTAAGCGCCGCCAAAGCCGGAAGTGAGCCCCTGCGCGACCATCTCAAGAAGTTCACAAACGAAGAGCAGCGGCGATTCTTCCTCTCCTCGACTGAAAAAGTCTGGCCAGAGGAAATGCGCGCTCGAGCCACACCTGATGATTTCGCCATTCTCGTACCATCTTTTCTAATTTCTGAACTCAAGCGTGCGTTCGAAATCGGATTTCTCCTTTATCTTCCCTTTATTGTCATAGATCTTATCGTAACGACCATTTTGATGGCGATGGGCATGTCTATGGTATCTCCGACGATTATATCTGTCCCTTTCAAGCTCTTTTTGTTTGTCGCTATTGATGGCTGGTCAAGGTTGATGCACGGACTTGTCTTGAGTTACGCGATCCCGGGAGGTTGATCATTACTGACTCCAGTATTGTCACACTTATGAGCCAATCGTTGGTGGTTTTCATGATCTGGATTCTGCCGCCGCTCATTGCATCGGTAATTGTTGGCCTTTGCATTGGCATTATCCAGGCGGCAACGCAGATTCAGGATGAAAGCTTGCCACTCACCGTGAAGCTTCTGGTCGTCGTGGCGGTAATTGGCCTGTTTGCCCCTGTGCTGAGCGCCCCGCTCATAGAGCTGGCCAACCAGATCTTTACCGAGTTTCCAGCAATGACACTTGGCTACTAATCGCCGCCATGAATGCGTCATCGGCCGAGATCCAAATCCTGATCCATACCGCTATCGAATTCGTCGTTGCAGCCGGTCTTAGCGCGGCCCGCGCGATAGGAATTATGCTGATTCTTCCTGTATTTACGCGGTCTCAGATCGATGGGCTGATCCGCGGCGGCCTAGCCGTCGCACTCGGCCTACCATGCTTGGCACAGGCCAGCGACGGGTTACAGGCCCTGGCTTCTGAAACACGTTTTATCCAGCTAACTTTGCTCGGAGTGAAGGAGGTTTTAGTCGGCGTGCTACTTGGCACTTTTCTCGGCATTCCCCTATGGGGCCTTCAGGCGGCCGGAGAGTTTATGGACAATCAACGCGGCATCACCAGCCCGTCGGCTCCGGCCGATCCCGCGACGAACAGTCAGGCTTCCGCTATGGGAGTGTTTCTCGGGATCACTGCAATTACGATCTTTGTCGCATCAGGAGGTCTGGAGGCTGTGATCAGCGCCCTTTATGGCAGCTATTCGATCTGGCCCCTGTATCGATTTCACCCCACATTGAGCCCACAAGGAGCAATGGAGTTGCTGGGGCTCCTTGACCACATTATGCGCACGACATTGTTGGTCTCGGGACCTGTAGTGTTCTTTCTGGCGCTGATTGACATATCAATGATGATACTGCGTCGCTTTGCGCCTCAATTCAAGTCGAGCCAACTGTCCCCGGCGATCAAGAATATCGCCTTTCCGATTATCATGGTCACCTACGCTGCCTATCTGGTCGAGGGCATGAAACTGGAGATCGCACAAGCGAATGGCGCGCTTGAGTGGTTCGACAAGTTGCTGAAATGAACGAAACGAGTGAAGAGAAGACACATGCCGCCACCCCAAAGAAGCTAAGCGATGCACGCAAAAAAGGGCAGATACCGCGTAGCGCCGATTTCACCCGCGCGGCCGCCACTTGTGCCGGACTCGGTTACCTTTGGCTAAGAGGGGGCGTGATCGTGGACAAATGCCACGAAGCGCTACTGTTAACCGACAAGCTGCAGAACCTGCCTTTCGATGTCGCAGTCCGGCAGGCATTGATTCTGCTAATTGAACTCACCCTGACAACCGTTGGTCCGCTGCTTGGAACTCTCGTCGCCGCGGTGATCTTGGCCGGATTATTAGCCAATGGTGGATTTGTCTTCTCTCTCGAGTCAATGAAGTTCAACCTTGAGAAAATTGACCCTTTTCAAGGGCTGAAGCGCTTGGCATCTGTGCGGTCAGTCGTCGAAGTTGGCAAGACGCTTTTGAAGGTATTGGTCCTCAGCGCAGCTTTTTCCCTCTCGCTTCTCGGCATGTCGAAGACGATGGTCTATCTGCCGGTCTGTGGCATGGGCTGTCTGGGCATCATGTTTACGGAGGCGAAACTGCTGATCGGGATTGGCGCCGGCGCACTTGTAGTCGGCGGACTGATCGATCTCCTGCTGCAGCGCGCGTTATTTCTGCGCGAAGTGCGCATGACCAAGACCGAAGTGACGCGCGAGTCGAAGGAGCAGGAAGGGACGCCAGAGTTGAAGGGTGAACGACGTCGCATCCGCGACGAGGCGGCTGGCGAGCCTCCGCTTGGCGTGCATCGCGCTACGTTGATCTTCACAGGGGGAGCGATACTGGTCGGTCTGCGTTACGTTCGTGGTGAGACCGGGGTGCCCGTCTTAGTTTGCCGCGCCGAGGGCGAGCCCGCTTCAGTCATGTTTAGTGAGGCGCAGGCGCTACGTATCAAGATTATCGATGATCATGTCCTAGCGCGTCAGCTCATCAGCACAACGAGACTGGGCAACGCGGTTCCTATGCAATATTTCGAGCCCGTCGCGAGAGCACTCTTCGCCGCAGGCTTAGCCTAGCGTGCATCCATAAACCGCTGTTTTTGCGAGTGTTCTGATCCAGTTGCACCAATCGCTGTCACCGACATATCGCATCTGCAACACAATCGCCGCACGCATTTCGCGCGAAAGAAAGATGATTTTGAAATTCGCTAAACAATGGCGAGTGCCGATGTCGCACGGTAAATGCCCATAACCAAACTGACCGGGCTGAATAAAGCGCGACGATACCTCGATCGGTATCCATATAATATTTTTCGGAATGAGTGAAGCGATCTCGCTCGACATCTACAAAGCGAAAGTCTCCAAGATAATCTTTAGAAGGTGGTCGAAACCACGAGCGGACGCGGAAATTGAGTTTTGTAAAGCCAGCTGTGGCCCGCAACGAGACAAGCGACAGCAAGTCTTGGGCGTCCTCCTTCGACATCGTCCAGTTTATCCGCACCTCGTGTGCGGTGGTATTGCGGAACATCCCGAACGTCCCTTTCAGCAGATTGCCGAAGCCCTTCTGCTCGTCCTGCTCGCTCTTAGTCGCGAGGGCGTTGATTGCCAGCATCGGAGGCGTCCCCGAAAACTCTTCACCGCTTCGAGCACGGCGCCCTGTCGACGAGCACGGCGCCATCGTCATCGAGTCCGGTGCGGGACCGCACCTTGGCTGTCGCCGGTAATGGCTGGGGCCTGCCCGTCGATAATCTCCGCTCCGTGATTGCAGAAAGCCAGAGCCTTCGTGAGTCCCTGCTTCGCCATGCCCACGCGTTCCTCGTCCAGTCGTCGCGGACGGCACTGGTCAACGGCCATTCGAAAATCGAGGAACGGCTCGCCCGCTGGTTGCTGATGGTCCACGATCGCGGTGAAGGAGACAAGATCTACCTGACGCATGAATTTCTGGCGACGATGCTCGGCGCCCGGCGTCCCGGCGTTACCACCGCCCTGCAAATGCTTGAATATCGGGGGCTGGTTCACGCCAGGCGCGGCGAGATCACGATTGTCGATCGCGCCGGGATGATAAAACTCACACATGGTGCTTACGGCGAGGAAGAACAGCGTCACTTCGGAATAGCCCATGGCTGAGTGTCCGGTATCGGACAGAAGCTTGAACGGCGCCGAAATTGCTGCTCAAAATCATGTTGGTTAGGGTTTCAGGGAGGAAATTCTCGATGACCAACACTTTTCACACAATCACGGTCGAAAAAGCCGCCGAAGCCTATGTCCTCTCTAGAGGCAAAGCCCACTTCCTCTCCATCGCACAGGCGATCCGTGCCATTCGAACCCTGGTGCCGGCGTGCAAGGCTACCGATCGCGAGTTGGAGGAATTGCTGGCGGCGGCATCCATCGTTCACGGTGTGCCCATCGCTTTCGACGTAAAAACAGCCGATGGCGTAGAACCTCGGCTCCATTCGTAGGCCGGAAATGCTCGTGCTGGCGCAAGCGCCAACCTCGTCGGACGTTCGGCAAGCGATCGTCCGCTATTTAATCGACAATGTCGACCACCCAAGCGTTTCGATATCAGAGGCGATCCGCGCCATGAGGAAGATGTTCCCGCTTTGTGAATTCACGGACTGGGAATTCGGCGATCTCATTGCACGGAGTGCCATTGACGCGCGATTTGCGATTGAATTCGACGCATCTAAACCCGGAAAATTCATGGCAGGTTGGCGGTTGGAGCAAACGGTTGCAACGACGTAGGATTTGGTTACTTAGGCCGATCCTCGCCATGTCCCGGAGACCACACCCGCCATGAACGAACCTACGCTGCCGCTGACCGGTTTGTCATCGGTTCGGAGCAAGTCACTTTCTGGGTGGATCCTTCCTCCACTGGTGATACGCGCCATCGGGGTGCACTGAGAGACTGTTTTGAAAATCGGCTGGCTATGGGCTCCGTCTGAGGCTTGGTTGTGATTCAAGCTTTAGATGTGGACAGAGCAGAGCCGTGGGCGGATGGCCCAGATCGCCAAGAACCAAGCGCTACCCGTCTGATTTGACGGACGAGGAGTGGGAGCAGTTCGCACCACTGATGCCCAAGCCTGGGCGTCGCGGCCGTCCGCGCGAGGTTGATTTCCGGGAGGTGGTCAACGCCGTGCGTTACCTGGTCCGCTCCGGTTGCGGTTGGCGGATGCTGCCGATCCATTTCGGCCCCTGGCAGACGGTCTACGGCTGGTTCCGCGAGTTGGCACGGCGGTTTCTGTTCCAGACCATCGACGACGTGGCGCTGATGCTGGATCGCGAGAGCCGGGCGCGAGGCCACTCCCACGGCTGGCGTGATCGACAGCCAGTCGGTCAAAGCTCCGCAAGCTGAAACAAGGGGTTACGACGCCGGCAAGAAGATTGTCGGCCGCAAGCGACACATTGCCGTCGATACGGATGGGCGGCTGTTGATGGTCAACCTCACCACCGCCGATATCTCCGACAGTGCCGGCGCTCAGGCGATCCTGGATGGTATTCGCAAGCGCTGGCCCTGGGTGAAGCATCTGTTCGCCGACGGCGCCTATGACCGGCTGAAGCTCATGGACAAAGCCACCTATCTCGACTTCGTGGTCGAGATCATCCGTCGATCCGACGACCAAAAGGGCTTCCAGATCCTGCCCCGCCGCTGGGTCGTCGAGCGGACCTTCGGCTGGATGACAAGATGGCGCCGCCTCGTGCGCGACTACGAGCAGCGCATCGATGTCTCGCAAGCCATGATCCTTGTCGCAATGGGCGGCAATCTCGTCCGCCGAAATGCTCATCCGTGAATTTCAAACTGACTCTGAGAAATTCAGGTTAGCAGGACGAGGGCCGTTCCGAGGTGGTCAACTCGTCGTTTGCTCACCTCAGCGGAGACGCATCCCAGGCAGCCAATTCTGCAAAAGGGCGGTTGTTAGTCTGTGATTTGCGGCCCCGTCAGCTTGTCGTCAGTGGATAGGGTCAGCATGTTCCCCGTCTATTAGATCTCTTAAACAGCGAGGTGACCTATGGATCCGAAAAACTTCAATCCCTTCTCTCCAGATTGGCAAAACGCGTACTACGCCATGTTGGCACAGCAGCAGGCAGGACAGGGGGAGCAACCGGCCGAGGCTGCACAACCCGTCTTTGAGCAGCATCTGGAAGAGGCGGGCCAGCAGGACGCCCCGGATTATGGGAGGCGGTATGGGGTCACCCCTCAAGACGCGGCCCTCATCCAGAGGGCGGGTGATGCGGCTCGCGGAAGGCTTAGGAATCGCACCGTAATCGACTATGGTACGGGTCTCCGCAAGTTATCTCAAAGGCTCCAGCAGCATCACAACTTGTCTCTCAATGACCTTGGTGACGAGTCGCTGAAGGCTTATGCTAGGGAGTTGTGTCCGGAGGACGACGGCCGGGTCATGAAAGGGTTGAACATGCTTAGGAAGTACCGCGAGACCCTTGGAGTGGGTACCTCGCGCGCTGCCGAGGGCAGCTCACGCCAGCCAGTGCATCAGCCATCGCCGCAGCATGAGTCATCCCCGTCGCGAGTGTCCAGTCACAATCAAGACCAGCTTTGGGAGGCGTATGATGCGGCCGAGGTGCCGGGGGACGCTTCTCCGCCGCCCAGCGACATTTCGGAGGGATTTTGGATGGGGGTGGATGAAAGGAACGAGTTGCCGCCCCAGAGTTTGACCAACACGTCAGGCTTTTGGCGGGGAATGGATGTGCCTTCGCCGGCGCCAAGCGTCAACCAGCCAAGCCCATCATGGGATCAAGGCGCCGAAGCATCGATTTTTGGGGTAGCACACGCGTCTTATGCGCCTCCGGTGCCTGATCTAGCAATCTACGCCCCCGGCTGGCAACACGGCAATCAGCGCGCGCCTATGCACCTCATGCGCGGAATGCACTACATGGGCGTGCTTCCGAGCCCATCTCAGCCGCAGACAAATTTCACTATCGATGGCGTGCCCTACACGGCGATGTTGGGACCATCAGGCAGGCAAAACGACATTCATCTCCACCGAAACTAAACAAGTGATTGCCGCCCACAAAGAAGATGGAGAAGTAAAACCTGCGTCGGCCCCCGACGGGGCCTACGCAAGCAGGACAACTGCCAGGTCTTCGGCAGTCTGTGGGTGGCCATGCAGGCCGCCAGCCTACCGATCGCCTAGGGTTTGTATCTCCCGCACAGTTGGGCAGAAGATTCCGAACAGCCCAAGAAGTCCGAGATTCCCGCACAGGATCGCGTTCCAGACGAAGCCGCAGATCGCGCTCGAGTAGATCAAGACGGCCAACGCGAGGACGGCGCGCCCGACATGGTTCTGGCCGATGCCGAATGTGGCGATGTGTCTGGCGATGTCGGCGATGTCGGCGATGGTTTCCGCCCCGGCTAGTACCGCAAGCAGGCACAGCAACAGCACCTCAGCCAAGGAATATATCACTTTTGCCGCGCTACCGCGGGTTCGGATCTTTGAAATAGCTCAGAAAGACAACCGTTTCGCCAAGCGCCTCACGATCACACGCCGGCACATCATCCATCGCAACCCCTCCCTCGAAATCAAGGACAACAGGTCCATCATAGTCTCTTGTCACCCGTTACATCACCCGATCGTCCTGACTCAAGGGGTTGCCAAGGGAGAATCGCACTCATAATTTTGCAGGCGCGACAGTCCCCTGCAGCGTTGTCGCGAATAGCGGTCGCGCACGGGGGGTCGTGGGTGCGGCTGCGCTGCGCTGTTTTTCAATCGCGCATAGGGCGCGTTCCTGCTAATCGCCGCTTCTTAACGCAACGCAAAGGTTTTCGTAGCATGGGTACTCGAAATTTCATCGCAGCAGCCTCCTTCGCTATGGTGATGACTGTCTCGTCGCCCTCCGAGGCCCGCACCCCCTTCACCAACGACACCGCCTCTCGCACCCAGACCTTGGCCCTGCTGGAAACCCTCAACGCCGACCTGCTCAGCCACCCTAGCGCCACGCTCACGCTGGAACGGTGGTGCGGTGACCACGGGCTCGCGCTGGAAGCGAAGATCGTCGCCCATCGCGTGAAGGGCGAAGACAAACCGCTGCCGGATAATGCCCGCCAGGCGTTGGGCATCAGCGCTGACGAACCCGTGCACTACCGCCGCGTGCAGCTCGCCTGTGGCGAACTCGTGCTCTCCGAGGCCGACAACTGGTACGTCCCGTCGCGCCTCACATTCGAGATGAACCACGTGCTCGACACCACCGACCAGCCCTTCGGGAAGGTGGTCCAGCCCCTTCACTTCCGCCGCCAGACCATCAGCGCCGAGCTGCTGTGGTCGCCGCTGCCCAAGGGGTGGGAGATGGATGCGCCGTTGCCGGCGGCGGCTAAGGGGGCGCTGATTATTCCCCACGAGGTGCTGCGGCACCGAGCCATCCTCTATACCGGAGCGAACCAGCCCTTCAGCTTGGTGGTGGAGACCTACACAGCCGACGTCCTGGCGTTCGGCCGCCGCTGAAACGCCGCGAACCGCCCCTCCCTCTTTGGCACGGAGATGACAAAAGATCATTTAGTTTTTCACAGTCGAAAGAAGTCGAAACAGTTTCGACGCCGGCACTTGCCGCTGCCGCGTATTCGAGCGCTTCCGTAGTCTCAGGCGCGAAGAGCCGGCGGCGAACGTGCTCCGTCTACGACATTGTGTTCGCCAGTGCCTATTACCCAACGCACTCTCTTTATGCTCGAAGAAAGGCTACAAGGCTTTGCCGCTGAACACTGCCCAGATCGAGAAGATTGACGCGGGGCTCTCATCCATGTCGCTGCCGCTGGTACCGCGACGGCAAGGAGGCCAGCCACAAGATCGTATGACAGGAGAATGTTCGCAGCTTCGTTAAAAAATGCTCGGCGACATACGGAAGCTGTCATTCCAAGGGCGAGGTTCTTGCCGATTAGCTTGGTGTAAGCGGCGGCTTGCTCGGGTTACCTTTCGGTGCGACATGATGCCAAGCAGCAGCACACATCGCGTAGATAGGAAGTGTTCAGCCCTCGTCCCGAGGCGCCTTGGCTGTCGTCCAACAGCATTTGGCGGCAGCCTCTTTTTGGGGGAGTTATCAGTATGACGTAAGGATTCGTTGCCATAGTCCGAATGCGCGGCATTCGCGCGGCTTGTTGCCGATCGAGGGACTCTGTCGCCTGGACGACAACGGATCGACAATATCACGAAGAGCCACTCAGATTGTCGCTGTCCCCGAGATCCGTTCACGGCCGACCTAATTGGCAAACAAAGCAATCTATCGCTCTTATAAGACACTTGCGAGCTTCTGCTCGCGGCTGGCGGCTTCAACGGCCGGCAGAAAAGCGCGGGAATTCAAATCCGGCGCGTCGTCGACGGCGATGAGGCGGCATTGTCCCGGATCCCAGGCGCGATAGCGAAGCGTAATAGATCAGCAGGCTCGACAGAAGCAGGCTGCTGCGCACGATGGCCCAGCCACGACAGGCCGGGCGCAGCGATACCGCGGCAAGCGCCATTTCGATCTAAGATGCGCAGCAAGGTTGGTGTCGGATATATCGTCTAAACGCATTGCTTGGACATTTGCTATACTTCCTTCCCGATCCCGACCGACGATAGTCTTCCCGCATCAACTCCAAGCCGCTGGGCAGCGGCTCCTTTCGGAACTACGAAATTTGCGGCACGCTCTCGGCCCGAGCTGAATCCTCGGGCCGAAACCCTATTGCATGGTTCCGCAAACGCCCAGGCGAGGCTCTAACGGCCATCTGCCAGTCCCCGCCGCTCCGTTCTCGGTCGCGTTGACATGCTGTCGGTAATCGTCTGATGAATGCTCCGCGTCTGTGCCATTTCAGTCTCTATCGTTGTCCGAAAACGGCCGCAACAAGGCGGCGCACCATCTGTAAGACGTGGCCACTCACATCGTCACCGGCCGCGCAATCATTGACAAAAGTGAACTTGGCAAGGTCCGTGACCGCTCGATGGAAGCTGGCCCCAACTAAGCGCGATCAGAGACGGGCGGCACTCGTCGCCCGTTCCTGCTAAAGGCGCCTGCGCATTAGCAGCGTCAGATACGCGATCGCAGTGGCCTGACGCATCAGTTGCATCGAATGAACCAATTGCAGCGGATGTTCCTCAAACTCCATCCGATTGGCGGTTGGTTTTTGAAATCAACTGTCTTTTCAATTTCTACAAATCCATAGTGGCTCTAAATGCTTTGACGGAGCCAGGAATGTCGAAAAAGTTCGCAATAGGGGTTTCGGGCAATCTTACTCGTCCTTCGAAGACTAGGCTGTTCGTCGACCAGATCGTCGGACAGGTCGCGACGAAGATCGGCGCAGCTTCGGCTACTTTCGATATCGAGGATCTCGGCGCGTCCTTTTGCACAGGCCATGCGGCTTAGCGACCTTGATCGATCGGCCCGAAACATCGTCGAGCAATTGTCGAACGCCGCAGTCCTTGTGGTTGGCTCGCCGACGTTCAAAGGCAGCTACACTGGGCTATTCAAGCATTTCTTCGATCTGCTGGAGCCGTCCTCACTCAAAGGAAGCCAATCATCCTCGCGGCAACTGGTGGCGGCGAACGTCATTCCCTCGTGGTGGAACATCGGCTTCGGCCACTCTTCGGCTTCTTCGAGGCATTGACGATCCCGACAGGCATCTACGCCTCCGACCGAGACTTCGCCGATGGCGTCATCATATCCGAAGCCGTCCGCAACCGCACCGAACAAGCCGTTGTCGAAGCCTGCCGGGTGGTTGGAGAGACGGGCAACGTCAGCCTGGCCGCCTAAGCGCGCGGCCGGATGGGGACCGACATCGGCACCGTTGGCCGACAGCAACGCTGCCGAAATCCCGGCGGATAGCACCCCGGCAACGCATCGTCCTGATCGCGAATTTTTATTGTGGCTGAAAAGGAGACTGAAGGTGAGCAAGGTTGGGAAGCTGCGGCTATCCGCTGCTGAGAAACAGGCTGCTGGCAGCCGCCTCACACCGTAGAAACACCAAGAGAACGCCGACCCTGCACCAAATATGCGGAAGATCCCCAGATTGTCGCGCCACAAGAGGTTATGGACCTCGGCAAAGCCATTTTGCAGGCCGGTCGCCGAGAGGCGGTTGCCCCAGGAACTGAGGACGAATCCCTGATCCTTGGGTATGGGCGCTTCAAATCGGAATCGGGGGCGGGCCTCCGCGCCACGCCGCTGATCTGGCGGCCCATCAGTTGGCCAGCTGCGACTCGCGCGCGGTGTGCGCAGCGAAATATCTCGCGATTGCACCGATGACCCGAGTTGTCGCCTTTCCATCGCCGTAGGCGTCCACGGGCTGGGCCATCCGTGAATATTCGTCCGGATCGCGTAGCAGCCGGGTCGCTTCACTCACGATGCGGGCGGTGCTGCGGCCCACAAGGCGCGCCGTGCCAGCTTCGACAGCCTCCGGCCGCTCGGTGATGTCTCTTAAAACAAGCGTCGGTTTGCCGAGTGAAGGGCCTTCTTCCTCTGCGCCGCTGCTGTCCGAGATGATGATGTCCGCGCGCAGCATAAGGCTGCAGAAATTGCGGTACGGCAGAGAATCCACCACCGTAATATTCGCCTGGTTGCTTAAATAGGGCAAAATGACTTCGCGCACTGCCGGGTTCTGGTGCAATGGGATGATGACACGCACGTTCTCCTGACATGATAGCTGCACAAGAGCTCTTGCGATCTCGTGCATCGGTGCGCCCCACGATTCACGCCGATGTGCTGAGGCGACCACGATCCGCCGCGATTCGTTCTTGAGGTCGGCAAGCGCTGGCTCGGCGAAGGCGGGGGCATTTTCGGCCGCCCAGTGAAGGGCGTCGACGACCGTGTTCCCGGTGACCGTGATACGATCCTCAGCGGCACCTTCGCGGAGAAGGTTCTCGCTGCTACGAATCGTCGGCGCCAAGTGAAGATCCGTTATCTGGGCGACCAGGCGCCGATTGGCCTCCTCTGGATATGGCGATGCAATGTTGCCGCTACGCAAGCCCGCCTCGATATGGATGATTGGAATACGGTGCTGGAAGGCGGCCAGGGCTCCCGCCAAGGTGCTCGCGGTATCGCCATGAACGACTACTGCGTCGATCCCCCATTGTTCTATTTGCCCGGAGAGCCTTTCCAGGATTCGATATGTGACCTGCGACAAGGTCTGGCGAGGTTGCATGACGCTTAGTTCGATGTCGGGTCGAATACCGAATTCCGCTAAAGCAATATCCAGCATCTCGCGATGCTGCCCCGTGGAAACAACGAGGGGCTCGAACCTGCGGTCGAGCTTCATCGCGTTAATTACTGTGGCGCATTTAATCGCCTCAGGACGAGTACCGAAAATAAATGCCACCTTGGGCATGATCGTCTCTCCAAATAAATCTGAGCGCGCTCTCTGCTAGTGTCTTGCGTGGCCTCGGGGCGTCGGAGACCGCAGTCGCCAAGGAATCGCATAAGGGCGCCAAAGGCGCCATCCATCAGGGCCGAAGCGAACCACGTCTTGTCCAATCACAGCGGACGACGAGGATGTCCCCTTCCCATAGTACGCGATCTGACGCGGATCGCCTTCCTCCATCGCGACTGACCCCGGCATCAATGATGGCGGCAATTGCTGCCGCCACTCCTCAACGAGGAGGCACAAAACTCGTGCCACATTGGCTGATCGAGCTGAAAAACAATTAGTGATTGCTTACAGTTACTTAGCAAACAGGAACAAAAGATTGCCCAACCGGACTTCGTGTCACGGGCCCGACAAAGCCGACACACGACGGCGACGAACAGCAAATCGCTGCGTCGGGCAAGCTGGCCGCAATTCGGGTCGGCTTTCGACCGGCGCTGGGAGCAATCCTGTGATCGACTTGTGGCATCGCAGGAAGCAATGGCTTTCCGGTTGGTCTGCCTGCGTCGATGACGATGCGATCGGCACAGCCATGGCGTGCCAACGCTCTTGTGAAGAAACGCTTGGCGGTCGGCAAATCCCAGGATTCACCGAACCAGAACTCGACGGTGTCGCTGACGGTGTCGATGGCGCGATAAAGGTCCATCCATCGCCAGCGGACCTTGATGTAGGTCTCGTCCGCACGCCATTTGCCGGTCACGAGGCGCTTGTGCCGCATCAGCAGCAGCGCGAAATGAACGACCCAGCGATGGATCGTTGAATGATCGACACTAATGCCACGCTCCGCCATCATTTCTCGACGATCGCGCAGGCTCAGTCCGTAGGCCAAATGCGAGCGAATGCGAAGCAAGAACAACGGATTGGTCGAAATGGCGGCCTTTGAACATCTCAACTCTCCGAGGAACACCGGAGCCCGATGGCCTGATTGCCAAAAACTTTGCAACCTCCTCGGCAAGTCGCCGGACGGTGGCGCCGATGTCGCGAACCCGACAAAAGTGTCGCGGCCATTCCAGCGGGCGCACGTGTTTCACGCTTGTTAAGTAAGGAGCACCGCATTCGGCACGTGGCGCGCCGATTGCAGGGATTATGACAGGAGCCGTCGCGACAACCGGTCGTAGCGGTCCCCTGTCCAATGCATTGGAGGTCGAGCTATGCTGTCCCAGTTTGAAAACCAGTCCATAAACCAAGAGGTCGCTAGGCGCAATCTGCCGAACTCTCGGATAAAGCACTTCGCGCCGGCTAGTTACGCACAAGCCGGAGAAGATGTTATTGTCGAAGGAATCTTGGCTGCAAAACTATGCAAGAGTAAAAGATCTTGGGCCAGCGTGTTTTATGTCGATATCGGCGCTAATCACCCCATTTCTACCTCAAATACCTTTCTTATGTACCAACGGGGCGCGCGAGGTGTTCTGGTTGAACCCAATCCTGAATTGGAAGCGCTGATCAGGACTGCTCGCCCGGAAGACGTTCTCGTTCGCTCCGTTGTCTTGCCCGCTCCGCAAGCGTCTGCGACGCTCTTCATCGGAAACGCCCATGAGCTTTCGTCGGTGGATAAAGCGCACGTTGAAAGTTTCGGGGACTTCGACGGTATAGGAGGTATCCGAGAACATATCGAGGTGAGCGCGATCGGTATCAATGAACTACTGGCCCCTTATGCCAATAAGATCGATTTCTTATCGATCGATTGCGAAGGACTGGATCACGATCTCGTCAAGGCCATTGACTACGAGTGCATCAGACCTGCTGTCATCCAATGCGAGCCAAACGAGCATTATCTAAAGGGCAATAGGGATCGGATCATCAATGTAATGGAATGCAGATCATACCGGCTTGCTGCAATGACTGACATCAACGTCGTGTTCGAGCGATTGGTTTGATGCAGCGGCCCAAATCAAACGCGTCATTGAACGTACACCAAGCCTCCCAGCGTCCGTCCTTGGGTGCTGCGTGGCAATCAGATGGAAGCGCATATTGCCGCATGTAGCGTAAGCGGCAGCTGAGGCCATTCAGCGCTGGGAATTCCATGGCACGAGGGCGTCGATACCGCTGTTTGGCCATGCCTTTGGATCGGCCACTATCTTGTCGAGCCGGTGGCCTGCACTCCAGCGTCGGGTTGGGAGAAGGGTCGGGTCGAGAACCAGGTCAGGCTGGGCGCGAGCGCTTTTTCACGCCAGGGCTGGGCTTCAAGAACCTGGAGGAACTCAACGCCTTGCTGCTGGAGACGGCCTCAGCTCCATGTCCCGCGAGCGCAGGCCCTGAACGCGCCGAAGACGTATTTCATAGGCTCAGGATAGGCGCAAAATTATCCGCATGTGCGCGCGATCCCGAAAAAGGGTCGCGCGAGCCCCGCACCAAGCCCTGTCGGTCCGAATCGGCGTAGCCTGTTGCAATCTGTTTGTCTTGGAGGACAACGATATGACGTTCCGTTCATTGGATGATCGCATCCTCGTCCGCCGCATCGAAGCCGACGAGAAGACGGCCAGCGGCATCACCATTCCCGACATCGCGAAGGAAAAGCTGCAGGAGGGCGAAATGTTCGCCGCCGGTCCTGACGCACGCAATCAAACCGGCCAGCCTAAGCCGCTGGACCTCGAGGTTGGCGGCCGCCGTAAATCGATGCTGGAGGATATCGCGATCCTGACTGGCGGCACCGCTATCAGCGATGATCTCGGTGTCGACGGCGCCGGCAAGAAGGAGCAGTTCCAGGGGCGTGTCACCCAGATCAAGGCGCAGATCGAGGAGACCACCTGCGACTATGATCGCGAGAAGCTGCAGGAGCGGCTGGCCGAGCTCGCCGGCGGTGTCGCCGTCATCCGCGTCGGCTGCTCGACGGAGGTCGAGGTGAAGGAACGCAAGGATCGGGTCGACGGCGCCATTCATGCCACGCGTGCCGCGGTCGCCGCCGACAACGCCGACCAGAGATACGGCCCCGAAATCGTGCGGCGCGCCATCGAAGCTCCCGCGCGCCAGATCGCGGAGAACAGCGGCGCAAACGGCTCCACCGTCATCGGCAAGCTGCGCGAGGCTGTACCTATGGCTCGGACGCCCAGACCGGCGAATTCGGCGATCTCTTCGGCCAGGGCGTGATCTCGGCTTAAGGAGACCGCATGGTTCAGCCCGGTAGAACTCCATTTCATATTCAGCTCGCGGATATCATTCGGCATCAGATCGAGAGCGGGGTCTTCAATGCTGGGGATCAGCTCCCCACTCAGATGGAGTTGATGAAGCAGCATGAACTCAGTAGCAATACGGTGCGACAGGCGGTGCTTGCCCTTGTCGCTGAAGGCTTGCTTTATCGACGCGCTGGCAAGGGGACGTTCGTTGCCAAGCGTCACATCGGCCGGGACCTGCTCACTTTTTCAGGGTTTTCGGAAGAAGCGGTAGCTCGTGGCTTCCGGCCGGGTACCAGGCATGTGTCGGTCGACTGGCGTTCCGCTGATGCGGCGGTTGCAGCCGCACTCAACGTGCCGACCGATGAGAGTGTGCTGACCATCGAGCGCGTGCAAACGATCAACGATGAAGTCGTCGCGGTTGAGACGGTTTCGTTTGTCGCGGCAATCGGACGCCAGATGGAAAAGCGCGACCATGCCGACATTTCTTTCACCGAGATTCTCGAGCGGCAGCTTGGTGTGGCTCTTGCGCGAGCCAGACAGGAGATAAGGGCCGGCACCGCGCATGCCAGACTGGCAAAAGCACTCGACGTGTCGAGCGGCACTGCGGTGCTGCAAATCGACCGTACCGCCTTCGACACGAACGATCGGATTATTTACTTTTCGTCCTCGTCCTACAGGGCGGATCGCTACATTTACACCGGCTGGATCGAACGAAAGAGCGCCTTGGTTACTCAACCACGCCAATTAATCGGCCGGAGCAGATGATGCCTGCGAAGGGATGTGTTACAAAGTTTCAGCTAGCCAGACAGCGTAGATGGTGGTTCGCCTTCAGAAATAGAAGGGACGCGTGGCCTGATCCATTTTCATCTGAAGCCTCATCTTCAGTTTTCCGAGCAGATCACGCGGTACCGCATTGCGTCACATTCCCTTCGCCAGGAGGGAAAGGAGGCGCTGCTCCCTCTCCCGTGCAAGGCGAAATTCGGTCTCCCCGTCCTTCCTTCGCGCGGCCAGGGCCGCGCTCCGTGCAGGATCGGCGCCGACCCTCGGCTTCGCCTTCGGGCGGGTGATGCCCCTCCGATTTGTCCCCTTGCCCCGTCTCCCCCCTGTTCCGCACGAGCTCGGGAGCAGGAGCGGGGCTCCTGCCCTTCGAGCAGACCGAAACAATCATCGTTCCCCCTAACAAGCTGGATCTGGACCCTAAGAACGTCCGCAAGACCTTTAGCGCCGAGGGCATCACGGCTGGCAGGGAACATCAGGGCCGATGGCTACAGGCTGTTGCAAAACCTTGTTGTCAGGAAGGGCGACAAGAAGGGCCGCCATTTCGTGACCGCTGGCGGGAGGCGTTCCGCGATCTGGCGGACGAAGGCAAGTCGGTCCCCGACATTGCCGCACGGTTCGGCACGACGGAAACGATTGTGCGCCGCCGCCGTGCCCTTGGTCGCGTCGTATCCGACGCAGATTAAAGGCGGCGCATGACGGCGATCGGCAGATGGTGTCGATCCTGGCCATGTGTTGACCGACGGCATCGATGCCGTGGAGACTGCCTGCCAGGAAGCGCTCGATCAGAATGTCTGCTCATCCGCCGTCATCATCAACATCCTGGCGCGACGGCGCGATCCGGCACCGGCCGTCACCATCCTCACCCCGGACGCACTTCGCCTGCAGCATGAGCCGCAGGCCGACTGCGCCCGCTACGACAGCCTCAGGAGGGCAAGCTGATGGAACGCACCCAGGTTTTGGAACTGATGGGAACGCTGAAGCTCTATGGCATGCGGGTGCGACACCGTTCTTTGCCGCCGCCGCATTTTTGCGTAAGCGGTGCACCAAGGCACCTTGCAATAGGCCGATGAACATGGAGCTTTCGCGCCATGACATTGGAACATGCAAGGGGCGATTTGGTCGCCGAGTTAAGCGGCATCGCGCCGGCCGAAGATCGTGCAACGATGCCCGGAGGCTGTGGAGTTGCGCCGAGAAGCGCGCGTTGGTCGACCTAGCGAGCGCGGCGGGGTCGTCGGTGACCGAGGTCGCGGAAGCGTTCGGCGTAGCTCCGTCACAGCTCTATACCTGGCGCAAGCAGATGGCCGGCGGCGAACTCGATGCCGATCAGGCGATGGCGACCTTCGCGCGCATCGACGTAAGCGATCTGCCCGAGGTCGAACGCCCCGTCGCCGATTGCCCGGACCCGGCCGGCAGGATCGTCGTGGCCTTTCTGAACGGCGCGCGATTGCGGATCGACGGCACCGTTGATCCGACAGCACTGCGTATCGTCCTGGCGGAGTTGACCAGGTGATCACGGTGGTGCCGACCGGACCAGATTTTCCTGTGCTGCGGCGCTACCGATATGCGCCGCGGGATCAATAGCCTGGCGCGGATGGTGCAACAGGTGCTCATCCTGGCCTCGATTGCGATCGCGGCGTCCGCCACGATGATGCAAGGCAGGCTGTACAAGCTTCACCACATCGGCGGCGTGATCGGGGCCAGCTTGTCGGCATTTTTCCTGCTCATGATTGGGATCGCCAATCTGTTCATCCTCAAGGGCATATGGCTGGCTTTCATTAGGGCGCGTCGCGGCGAAAACTTCGTTGAAGAAGACCTCGACGGCCTGCTTGCCGGGCGCGGCTTGATCGCCCGCATTTTCCGCCCGCTGTTTGGCATCGTGTCTCGCTCATGGCACATGTATCCGATCGGATTTCTCTTGGCCTCGGCTTCGACACTGCCACAGAAATTGGCCTGCTCGGCATTCCGCAACCCAGGCAACACTGGGTGCTTCATTCTGCTCTTTATGATCTTTCCAGCTCTATTCACCGCTGGCATGTCCATCATGGACACAACGGATAGTTTCCTAATGACCGGCGCCTATCGCTGGGCTTGTGTCAACCCGGTGCGAAAGCTTTGGTATAATCTCGCAATCACAGTTGCTTCAGTGGTGATCGCGATCTTTATCGGCTCGATCGAAGCGCTGGCGGTCGTCGCGGACAAACTTGGTTTACAAGGTAGATTTTGGGGAGGGATTGGCGGGATCAATGACGACCTTGCCACGTTCGGCTATGCGATCGTCGGCATCTTCGTCGTCAGTTTGCTCGTCTCGATGATCATCTATAGGACGAAGGCTACGACAAAATGAGACTGGAGAACACATAAACCACGATTGGCGGTGGTGATCTCGTCGGGATAGCACTGAGTTTCGCCGGCACCCGGTGGTCGTCGGCCCAGTCCCGGTCATCAGCGCCTGTACGTTACGCAAGAGCATTCGATGCGTAGCGGCATCGATGTCGGGCAGCGTTTCCGAGAAAAGTCAATTTTGATCCTCAGCGACACGATAGGCAATTGTAGCATCGGCTTGACGTACAGGAGGAGCGGTCGAACGTGGTCTGAGTAGCAACGGAGCAGAAAACCTACTATGGATTTAAGGGCTGGTCAGCAGCATCTGCGTTTAGTGGTTCGCGAAGGGGTCTCAGTGTAACCGCTGTTCTCAGGCCACGGCCTTGAGCGGCGCGGGGGCATAGGCCCAGGGCAGCAGGTCGTCGAGCTGACTTTGCGGATGGCCTGCGACGATGCGGGTGATGACGTCGGCGAGGTAGGCGTACGGGTCGACGCCGTTGAGTTTCGCGGTCTCTACGAGCGAGGCGATGGTCGCCCAGTGCTCTCCACCGCCGTCGGAACCGGCGAAGAGCGCATTCTTCCGATTGAGGGCGATTGGCCTGATCGAGCGTTCGACGACGTTGGAGTCGATCTCGACGCGGCCGTCGTCGAGGAAGCGACCAAGTCCGGCCCAGCGCGAGAGCGGGTAGCGGATTGCTTCGGCGAGCTTGCTCTTCTGGCTAACCAGGGCGAGCTTCTCGCGTAGCCATGGCTGGAGGGTATCGATGACGGGGCGGCTTCTCTCCTGGCGGGCGGCGCGCCGCTCTTCGGGCGAGCGTCCCCGTATCTCGCTCTCAATCCTGTAGAGCTCGGCGATGCGCTGGAGCGCCTCTGTGGCGATCGGCGCGGGTCCGGACTGGGCCAGTTCGTAGAACCGGCGACGGACATGCGCCCAGCAGAACGCCAGGCTCACGGCATTGCGCTCGGCCAACGCCCGGTATCCGGCGTAGCCGTCGACTTGCAGGATTCCGAGGAAGCCCTGAAGGTGCCGCAGGGGCTGTTCGGCCTTGCGGTCGGGCGCATAGAGATAGGCGACGCCGGGCGGATCGACCCCGCCCCAGGGGCGATCGTCGCGCGCATAGGCGAACAGCTGGCCCGTCTTGGTTCGGCCGCGGCCGGGATCGAGCACCGGCGCCGTGGTCTCGTCGGCGAAGAGCTTGTCGGACGCCTTCAGCCGCTCGAACAGCCGCTCGTGGATGGGCCGAAGCAGGAAGGCTGCCTTGCCGACCCAGTCGGCGAGCGTGGACCGATCCAGGTTCACGCCCTGGCGGGCATAGATCTGCGCCTGGCGATACAGGGGAAGATGGTCGGCATACTTCGACACCAGCACGTGGGCGACGGTCGCTTCGGTCGGGATGCCCCCCTCGACGAGGCGCCCCGCTGCGGGCGCCTGCACCACGACCTCCTCGCAGCTCCGGCAGGCATACTTCGGTCGGCGCGTGACGATAACGCGGAACTGGGCCGGCACGATGTCGAGGCGCTCGGAGCGATCCTCCCCCATGATATGCAGCATTCCCTTGCAGCACGGGCAGATCTTGTCGGGAATGTCGATGATCTGCTCGATACGCGGCAGATGCGCGGGCAGTGACCCACGGTTGGCGCGGCGCTTCCTGGCGCGAGCCTCGCGCTTGGCAGTATCGGCGGTGTCCTCCGCGGCGAAGCCTTCGGCCTCGACCTGCTCGGCCTCTTCCAGGCCCAGCAGCAGCTGCTCGACCGGCAGGCTCTCTGCCCTGCGGCCGAAGCGGTGGCGCTGCAGTTCCTTGATGATCTGGCGCAGCCGCTCGTTCTCGGCGCGCTCCGCCGCGAGCATCGCCTGAAGCGCGATCGGATCGTTGGTCTGAGGCTCGGCCGGGTTGCTCACAAGTCCGATTCAATCATGCATTCCAATGCTTTGCCAGCGCCTCTAGCCTCCCATGGAATCAACTTGCCGCGACCGGCGCGCGCGTCTCGCGGGCGTCATGCACGCGCCGCCAATCCAACCCTTCCAGGAGCGCCTGCAATTGCGCCGCCGACAATCTCACCACGCCATCGGTGATGGCAGGCCAGCAGAACTTCCCGTCCTCCAGA
>NZ_RQXT01000149.1 GCF_003863365.1 Mesorhizobium tamadayense
CTTCTCTATTCGGCGCGTTGAAGTCAAGCGCTTCTCGAGCTTTCCGCCTCTCCGGCGTGTGATGTCTTTCGCGGGGTCATGCTTCTCTACGGGATCGGCTCTCAGGCCCTCGCCATGATGGGGATTCAGAAGAATGAGGCGGAACAATCTGTTGAGCGTCCTGATCGGGTGATGCGATCGGTACCAAGCGCCGTGCGAACTCACCTCATCCTCGTCCCGCGAAGGACAGCTTTCCACCGGCCAGGTGGAACTGGTGTTGCCCCCCCGGCTGTCGGGGGGCGATGGTTATCCGATTTGCTCCGTCATTCCCCTGTCTTCCTGTTCGGCCGATTGGCGACCATTTCCTCTTCCCGGCCCTTGGTTTCGCGCCGCGCGCAGTGGACAGTCAAAGGGTGGACCGTCAGGTCCATCGCGACGCGACTTGCCTTGACGGACACGAGCACGGTGGCATGCTGACAATGGTCGGATGCGGTCAGGCGGCGACCGGCATGATTTCCGTCCTGGTCCAGCGGAACTGCGTGCCGTCGCGCCACATCCGGTGCATGATCACCGCCAGCCGGCGGGCAAGCGCGACGATGGCCTTCTGCCGGCCGCGCCGCTTGGCGACGTTCATCGCCCAGGCTTTCAGCCAGGACCATTTCGTCACCCGCGTCAGCAGGACCTCCGCGGCCTCGTAGAGCAGCGTGCGCATCATGGCGTCGCCGCATAACGAGATCCCGCCGAGGCGGCGGCTTTCGCCCGATTCATGGAGCGCCGGCGTCAGGCCCAGAATCGGCCCGACCGCCTTCGAGGAGCGGAAGCGGGCCGGGATGTCGATCGTCGCCGTATAGGCCAGCGACACGACCGGGCCGACACCGGGGATCGACATCAGCCGGCGGCAGACCTGATCATCCCGGACGATCGCCAGAAGCTTGCGGTGCAGGGCGGCAAAATTCTGGCGCAGCTTGGCACGCGCGTCGAGCAGCGGTTCAACGATCTCGGCCAGATCGGGCATGCCATCGGTGAGCGCGCGGATGCGTGCCTCGAAGCCGACCTCGCCGACCTTGAGGCCGAAATTGCGCAACAGCCCGCGGATGTCGTTCTCAAAGGCGATCGCCTTGTCCTGCAACAGCTTGCGCGCGGTCAGCAGCGCCCGGCGCTTCTGGCTCGTCAGGGTCTTGACATGCACCGGGCGAAACAGGTTGACCCGCATCATCTGGGCAATGCCGCGGGCATCGTTGCGATCGGTCTTGTTCGGCTGCGCCTTCAGAAATGCTTTGACGTGACGCGTCTCGATGCAGACCACCGGCAGGCCGGCTTCGGCCAGGCCGCTGAACAGCCACTGCGACAACGGCCCGGCTTCAAGCCCGATCCGCTCAAAGTTCCAGGCGGGATCCTTGAGCACCCGCGCAAGATCCTCCGGATGACTGGGATCCTTCATCTCGCGGCACACCATGCCGGTTTCGTCGACGATGCATACTGCGGTCTCTTTCACCGAGACGTCCAATCCTGCATAATGTTTCATGCTGCGCTTCCTCCTTCTGATGCTTGTGGCTGCTTCCACGCAGACCACGTCTGATCATCAGCCCGAAGCGCAGCACCCTCATGGCATCATCGCTGAAAGATGAGGCTCAAGCCGAATACCCCATCTGTTG
>NZ_RQXT01000150.1 GCF_003863365.1 Mesorhizobium tamadayense
GTCACGTCGGCGTTGGCGCCTGTAAGGGAGGTCAGCACTGGTTTTGCGCGCAGCAGCGCGACGCCGCCGCCTGGAACGATGCCTTCTGCGACCGCAGCTCGGGTGGCGTTGAGGGCATCGTCGACGCGGTCCTTCTTCTCCTTGACCTCGGTCTCGGTGGCGCCGCCGACGCGGATGACCGCGACGCCGCCTGCGAGCTTCGCCAGCCGCTCCTGCAGCTTCTCCTTGTCGTAGTCCGAGGTGGTCTCCTCGATCTGCGCCTTGATCTGGCTGATGCGCGCGGCAATGCCGGCCTTGTCGCCGGAGCCGTCGATCACCGTGGTCGTATCCTTCTCGATCAGCACGCGCTTGGCGCGGCCGAGCATGTCGAGCGTGACGTTTTCCAGTTTGATGCCGAGATCTTCCGAGATCACCTGGCCGGCTGTCAGCACTGCGATGTCTTCCAGCATGGCCTTGCGCCTATCACCGAAGCCGGGCGCTTTCACCGCCGCGACCTTGAGGCCGCCGCGCAACTTGTTGACGACCAGCGTGGCGAGCGCCTCGCCCTCGACATCCTCGGAGATGATCAGCAGCGGCTTGCCGCTCTGCACGACTGCTTCCAGGATCGGCAACAGCGCCTGTAGATTGCCAAGTTTCTTCTCGTGGATGAGGATGTAGGGGTCTTCCAGTTCGGCGCGCATCTTGTCGGCGTTGGTGACGAAATAGGGCGAGAGGTAGCCGCGATCGAACTGCATGCCCTCGACGACGTCGAGTTCGGTGTCGGCGGTCTTGGCTTCCTCGACGGTGATGACGCCTTCATTGCCGACCTTGTCCATCGCCTTGGCGATCATGGCGCCGACGGTGGCGTCGCCATTGGCGGCGATGGAGCCGACCTGCGCGATCTCGGCCGAGGACTTGACCTTCTTGGCCCGCGCCTGAATGTCCTTCACGACGGCGGCCACGGCAAGATCGATGCCGCGCTTGAGGTCCATCGGGTTCATGCCGGCGGCGACGAGCTTGACGCCCTCGCGCAGGATCGAAGCGGCCAGCACCGTGGCGGTGGTGGTGCCGTCACCGGCAAGGTCGTTGGTCTTCGAAGCCACTTCGCGCACCATCTGCGCGCCCATGTTCTCGAACTTGTCGGTGAGCTCGATTTCCTTGGCCACCGTTACGCCGTCCTTGGTGATGCGCGGCGCGCCATAGGCCTTGTCAAGGATGACGTTGCGGCCCTTGGGGCCGAGCGTCACCTTGACGGCGTTGTTGAGGAGCTCGACGCCGCGCAGCATGCGGTCGCGTGCATCGGTGGAGAATTTGATTTCCTTGGCAGACATGATTTTTCGTCCAGTTCGAACGTGAGAGTGAGGGGTCGGAGAGTCCGGTCAGGCGGCCTTCTTGGCGGTCGCCTTGATCGGCTCGACGATGCCCATAATGTCGGTCTCCTTCATGATCAGGAGATCCTCGCCGTCAATCTTGACCTCGGTGCCCGACCATTTGCCAAACAGGACGGTGTCGCCGGCCTTGACGTCGAGGGGGATCAGCTTGCCGCTTTCGTCGCGCGCGCCAGAGCCGACGGCGATCACTTCGCCTTCCTGCGGCTTTTCCTTCGCAGTGTCGGGAATGATGATCCCGCCCTTGGATTTG
>NZ_RQXT01000151.1 GCF_003863365.1 Mesorhizobium tamadayense
GGCGCCGGCGTTCCCGATGGACCCTGTCTGCAAAGGCCCCACTATTTCTTTTAAATCGAACGAATGTTGACCTTCGACGCGGCCGGAGGCTCGGCTGCCGACGTCCTTCCAAAACCGGCTGAAAAACCGGCTGAATTCCGGAAACTAAGCCGGCGCGTCGCGTTGGACAGACCTAAAAGGCTAGTGATTTCAAGTGGATGGGACGGCGTGCCCGAAGAGATTCGAAGTTCTGACCCCGAGATTCGTAGTCTGGTTTGAAGTTTTGGCCCACCACTGCAATCGAACTCGGAGGCGACCATCGCGTTACGCAGCACGGTTCGCCAGCACTGCGTGAAGTGCCTCGGGCTTAAGGTGCGTGTACCGTTTCAGCATTTTCCAGTCCTTGTGCCCGGTTACCAGAGCTACCTGTTCAATTGTGAATCCGGCCTCGAAAAGGCGGCTCGTGCCTTCGTGTCGCAAATCATGAAAATGAAGGTCGTGGATGTTCAGGTCAGCGCACCCTCGACGGAAGGCGGTGCCGACTGACCTATGATTGAATGGGAAAATTCGATCATCGTCATTGCTTCGCTTGGCCAGCTGGTCCTCGACAATTTCCCATGCGTCGTATCCAGTTGCCGCGAATAGGGGTATGCGCTGATTGTTCCCGTTTTTGTTTCGCGGGTCTTTCCGGTCACGGATTAGAAGCATCCGCGTGCGAGTGTCCACGTCGGACCACCGCGCCTTGCAGATTTCCTCCTGGCGCTTCGCAGTTGCGACTGCGAAACGTATAATCTGGCCGACCGGTGCTATCTGACGAGGGTTTGCATCGAAGTGAGCGACGAGCCTGTCGAGTTCATCCTGGGTTGGCCGCCTGTCGCGCTGATGGCCTTTCCCTACGAGGCCAAGCCTCTTTAGGGCGATACGCGCGAGATCAACCGGTTCGACCTTGACGGGCAGGCCATGCACCGCGGCGGCATGGGCCAGAATCAGTTTTATAAAGCCGATGTCGATGCCGAGGGTCATCGGTCCGGCACCTTGGGCGGCTCGATCACGACCAAAGCGAATGAGCCGTTCGTGATCGAGGGCAGCAACGCTGCACTTCCCAAGATGTCTCTGCAGCATATCAAGGGCTGCAGCCTTAGAGCGGAGAGGGGACTTGCCTACATTGCACATGTCGTCGATATGAAGATCGGTGAGTTGGCCGAAAGTTTTCAGGCGGGTCGCGTCCCCAGACGTGGTGTAGCTCGGCGGTAGCGAAGCCGCTCGCGAGCGCGCCTTCGATAGCGCTGTAGCGAGCGAGCGGCTTTGCGGTGGTCATCGACAGTTCGCCGGTAAGGTCGGGTTGCTGACACCAACCTGATTCGAAGGAACCATCGATGACCGACGAGATGATGAACCTGCGCGCGCTCGTGGAGAAGACCCCAGATTCCGATCTCTTGCGCGAGATGATTGGCTTTGCCGCCGAGCGGCTGATGGAGCTGGAGGTTGGGGCCGCCACCGGCGCCGCCTATGGCGAGAAGAACCCGTTGCGCACGGCCCAGCGCAACGGCTATCGCGAGCGCGACTGGGAGACGCGCGCCGGCACCGTCGAGCTGCGCATCCCCAAGCTCAGGAAGGGCTCCTATTTCCT
>NZ_RQXT01000152.1 GCF_003863365.1 Mesorhizobium tamadayense
GATAGATCCTATGAGGAGGTGGATAGCGATCCGCGCTGTGACAAAGTGAGGTCGCTTTCAATCAACACCTTGCTCTGGAGAGGCCGAACATGCTCGCTGCGAATGAACGACCTGAAGCGCCGACCGCTATCCGCATTGATCTTGGCGCAATCTTCGTCTCATTGGAACTCAGCCGTTCGAAATGGCTGATCACCTCGCTGTCGCCGGACGGCGGCGAGAAGATGTCGAAACATGCGGTGGCGGCCGACGACATCGCCGGACTGCTGGCGCGGTTTGCCGGGCTCAACAGGAAGGCGCAGGCACGGACCGGGCGCTGCTTCCCCATCATCGTGATCCAGGAGGCCGGGCTCGACGGCTTCTGGATCCATCGCCTGCTGCAGGCCGAGGGGATCGAAAGCCACGTCGTCGATCCGGCCTCGATTGCGACCTCGCGCCGGCGGCGGCGGGCCAAGACCGACAAGATCGACGGTGAGACGCTGGTGCGCGCGCTGCTCGCCTATAAAAGGGGCGAGCCGCGCGTCTGTGCGATGCTGCGGGTGCCGACGCCCGAGGAAGAGGACCGTCGCCGCATCTCGCGTGAGCGCAAGGCGTTGACGAACGAGCGCGTACGCCACGTCAATCGCATCAAGGGCCTGCTGTTCAGCCAGGGCGTATCCGGCTACCAGCCGCTGCGCCGCGACCGGCGCACGCGGCTCGAGGAGCTGAGGACCGGCGACGGCCGACCATTGCCGGCGCATCTGAAGATGCAGATCAGCCGCGAACTCGATCGGCTGGAGCTGCTGATCGGACAGATCAAGGCAGTCGAGGCCGAGCGCGACGCCATGCTCGCTGTCGCGCCGGTCGGCTCTGCGCATTTCGCTGATTGTGAGCAGCCGGCACCGGCGATGCTGCTCGCCTTGAAAGGCATCGGGCCGGAGTTTGCCGTTGTCTTGTGGTCGGAGGGGCTGTCGCGTCATTTTGACAACCGACGACAAGTTGCTGCCTATGCCGGCCTTGCGCCGACACCCTGGCAGAGCGGCTCGGTCGATCACGACCAGGGGGTTTCGAAAGCCGGCAATCCAAGGCTGCGAACGACGCTGATCCAGGTGGCCTGGCTGTGGCTGCGCCATCAGCCGCACTCAGCTCTCAGCCTGTGGTTCAAGCAGCGGGTGAAGCAGAACGATGGTCGTCTGAAGAAGAAGACGATCGTGGCACTCGCCCGCAAGCTGCTTGTCGCGCTGTGGAAATACGTCAATGCCGGCGTCGTCATCGAGGGGGCCGTGATGAGGACCGCCTGATCCCCGATCGCAACCGAATTCCTCAATCTTCCAGGACCCGATCAGTCCTGGCGGATCCAGGTGGGACGAACCGCAGTTGAGTATGGCTTCAAACGCCGCTTGATAGAATGGTCTCGTCCTCCTGAGCCCTTGTCCGCCGCAAGCGGGATGTTGGTTCCGCTGTCTCGAACAGCGACCGTATATAAGTTGGATCTGGCTTGGCAACGAGCCGCGTCTTGCAATCGGGCTCAGACCGTGGATGCCGCAACAACCGACGGAAAGCAAAAAATGTCACCCTGACGACAGTTCCACATTGACGCTCCTCATATAAGCTCAACTGC
>NZ_RQXT01000153.1 GCF_003863365.1 Mesorhizobium tamadayense
CCCCTCACATGAGGGCCATGGGGTCAAGAGGTTGATGCGGCTAGCTGTTGGTTTGATCGTGGGCACCTGTTCGTCCCGACCATAGCGCGCTCGAAAGCGTCGCGCGCAGATCGCGCAAGGCCGGCTGTCCAGCCGCCGCGGCAGCGGCTTGGCCTTGCGTTGATCGAGCACGGCGCCACACTGGATGCGGCGGGATGCAACTTTGCGTCTCCTGGACCCGGACCACCTGCCTTGGCGGGGCTGACGGCGCGCTCTAGAGCGCCCTCAGAACCTCACATACGGTCGCCGCGCATGGCGTAGCTGCAGCCGCGCGGCGGGACCACAATCCTTCATGCGCAAGGCACGGGCTGGGTGCGGGAGGCTCCCATCTTGTGAGCGGCGTGTTTCAGCCAAGGGGGGAAGCGGGCCTCCTGCGCCAGGATCGACGCGGCTGATCAGGTCACGTCGATGTTGCTCATGATCATGGCTCCAAGGTCTTCAGATCCGCTTCAGGGCGGCGCCCTCGGGAATCTCGCCGACGGTGACGAAGCGCCACAGCGCAACGACAAGCTTGCGCGCCAGCGCGACGATGAAGATGCGCCGGTTTGGCTTGCGGCCATTGTCTGGGCGGCCCTTGCCTGGGGCGAGCCGTTTGAAGAACCATTGGCTCAGGGCGGATTGGCGTTGATGTCTCAGCCATAGCCAGGCCAGTTCGATCATGGTCTTGCGCAGGCGTCGGTTGCCGGCCTTCGAGATGCCCTGCTCCCGATCGATCTTGCCGCTGCGCCACGGCGTGCCGGCAAGGCCGGCAAAGGCGGCGAGTTGGCGCCGATTGTCGAAGCGGCGGAAGAACGCCTCAAGCGCCAGCGTGGCGGCGAAGTCGGGGCCGATGCTCTTGAGCTCGAGCAGCCGGATTGCAATCGCATTGGCCTCGTCGCCTTTGAGCAGTTCGCGCCGTTCGGCCTCGACCTGGGCGATTTGCGCCATGATCAGCTCAAGGCGATCGAGCGCGCGCATGAGCTCTTTCTTGAGCTGCGATCCCAGCGGGCGGCCATCGCCGGTCGTCAGCCCGGCGAGCGCGGCGCGGCGGTTGCGATGCAGCGGGTCGTAGCCGCCGATGCCTTGCGCCGCCAAAAGGCCGCGAATGCGATTGCTCTCGCGGATGCGCTCGCGCATCAGGCTGTCACGCTCGCGCACCAGGCGCCGGCTGTCCTCCTGCTCGGGGCTCGGCGCCCGCACCATCGAGCACACGCGCGGCTCGCCGCGCAGCCACGCCGACAGCGTGCGCCACAGCGCCTCGCCGTCGATCCGGTCGCTCTTGGCCCGCCGGCTGCGGCGCGCCACCGGGATCGAAGCGGCATCGACGACATGGCTCCTGATCCCTTCGCTCTCCAGCAGGCGATGCAGCCAGAACCCGTCAAGGCCGGCTTCCTGAATGGTAATGATCTCGACCGTGCCGCCCAGACGCTGCTCGGCACGCGCCCGCAGCCGCGCAAAAAGCGCCAGAAGTCCCGCCGCATCGCCAGCGCCAAGCACATGCCGCGACAGCCGCTCGCTGCCCGGCGCATGCACCGTCACCAGCCACTTCGTTGTGCTCAG
>NZ_RQXT01000154.1 GCF_003863365.1 Mesorhizobium tamadayense
GCGCGCGCCGCCAGGAAGAAACAGATCCAGGAGATCGGCGCCAAGATCGGCATCCCGAACGAGCACCTTTTGCCCTACGGCCATGACAAGGCGAAGGTCTCGGCCGAATTCATCAAGTCGGTGAAGGGCAACAGGGACGGCAAGCTGATCCTGGTCACCGCCATCAACCCGACGCCTGCCGGCGAAGGCAAGACGACGACCACGGTCGGCCTCGGCGATGGCCTGAACCGCATCGGCAAGAAGGCGATCGTGTGCATCCGCGAGGCCTCGCTCGGCCCGAATTTCGGCATGAAGGGCGGCGCCGCCGGCGGCGGCTACGCGCAGGTCGTGCCGATGGAGGACATGAACCTCCACTTCACCGGCGACTTCCACGCCATCACCACCGCGCATAACCTGCTTTCGGCGCTGATCGACAACCACATCTACTGGGGCAACGAGCTCGGCATCGACATCCGCCGCGTCGTCTGGCGCCGTGTCATGGACATGAACGACCGCGCGTTGCGCGAGATGATCTGCTCGCTGGGCGGCGTCGCCAACGGCTTCCCGCGCGAAGCCGGCTTCGACATCACCGTCGCCTCCGAAGTGATGGCGATCCTGTGCCTCGCCACCGACCTCAAGGATCTCGAGAAGCGCCTCGGCGACATCATCGTCGCCTACCGCCGCGACAAGTCGCCGGTCTATGCCCGCGACCTCAAGGCCGACGGCGCCATGGCCGTGCTCTTGAAGGACGCCATGCAGCCCAACCTCGTGCAGACGCTGGAGAACAACCCGGCCTTCGTGCATGGCGGCCCCTTCGCCAACATCGCGCATGGCTGCAACTCGGTCGTCGCCACCACGACGGCGCTGAAGCTCGCCGACTACGTCGTCACCGAAGCTGGCTTCGGCGCGGATCTGGGTGCCGAAAAATTCTTCGACATCAAATGCCGCAAGGCGGGCTTGAAGCCGTCGGCAGCCGTCATCGTCGCCACCGTGCGCGCCATGAAGATGAATGGCGGCGTCAAGAAGGAAGACCTCGGCAAGGAGGACATCGAGGCGGTCAAGAAGGGCTGCCTCAACCTCGGCCGTCACATCGAGAACGTGCACCAGTTCGGCGTGCCGGTGGTGGTGGCGATCAACCACTTCACCACCGACACCGACGCCGAGATCAGGGCGCTGAAGGATTTCGTCGCCTCGATGGGTGCAGATGCGATCCTGTGCAAGCACTGGGCGCAGGGTTCTGCCGGCATCGAGGATCTGGCCCACAGAGTGGTCAAGCTTGCCGAATCCGGCGCCTCGCAGTTCTCGCCGCTCTATCCAGACGAGATGCCGCTGTTCGAGAAGGTCAACACCATCGTCAAGCGCATCTACCGCGGCGACGAGGCGATCGCCGACAAGTCGATCCGCGACCAGCTGCATGCCTGGGAGCAGGCCGGCTACGGCAACCTGCCGGTCTGCATGGCCAAGACCCAGTATTCCTTCTCGACCGACCCGAACCTGCGCGGCGCCCCGACCGGCCACACCGTGCCGGTGCGCGAGGTCAGGCTCTCGGCCGGCGCCGGCTTCGTCGTCATCATCTGCGGCGAGGTCATGACCATGCC
>NZ_RQXT01000155.1 GCF_003863365.1 Mesorhizobium tamadayense
CGCAGCGCCTCGCGTATCGAGGTCTCAAGCGCCGGTGGCTCCTCCTCGTATTTGCTCAGCATCTTGCGGCACCATTCGCGTCCGCGCGTTCCGGCATCCTTGCTGCCCGTCGCTACCCAGGATTCAAATCGTTCATTGTCTTGGATTTCGTCTAAGAACGGAAGGTTTTCGCGAGTATAGTCCTCGTCAAAGAAATGCCCGCCTGGTCCTACCTTTGCGAGGGAGGCGAGCGCGGTATCCATGTCGACCCAATCAACTCCCTTCAGCATTGTGTAGAAGTTCTGCATCTGCTGACTGTCGGCGCCGAGCTTACCCATGGAGATGCATAGCGATCCCTCGATCGTACCGCCGCAATGGGTCAGGAGATTACAACCGCCAAGGATCGCAGGATAAACTTTCAGAATAGAATCGTAACCAGCGTAGAGGTCATCCCCCTTCGATCCGGATTTGGCGCCATTCGTCCGCCATGGAATGCCGTAGAATCTGGCCATCTGGCCAAATATGAACATTGCAAGCGCCACCTCTGGCGAACCGAATGTTGGCGAACCGCTCTTCATGTAAACGCCCATCGGTGCCACACCCATTAATGCACGACATCCGGGACGGATGATTTGGCTGAACGCCACACCAGCAATGACCTCAGCCACTATCTGCGCCGTCGCGGCGAGCACGTGCACAGGCGTGGAAGCGCCATAAAGTACAAAAGGCGAAAGCAGAAGCGCCTGGTTATGAGCCGCGTATAAGCGTAGCGATTCAAGCTGCGTTTGGTCCCAAACGAGCGGTGAGTTGCAGTTGAGGAACGTGGTCATGACAACGTTCTCGTCGACGAACTTCTCGCCGAAAACGATCTTCGCCATGTCCAGACTGTCTTGCGCCTGAAACTCGGACTGAGACGAGCCCATAATAGGTTTGTCGGTGGTGAGGAACGAAGATTCCACCATGTGCAAGTGTCGGTGCGGCACCGGGACGTCCATCGGCTCGAGCGTGTAGCCGCCGTTGTAGTGGATTACCGGGTTTACGTGGTGAAGCTTCATCAGCGTGCGCATATCCTCGGCGGTCGCTTGCCGCCGGACACCGTCGAGATCAATAAGATATGGCGATCCGTTGGCGGGGCCAAAGATCATGTTGCGTCCGCCGACCCTGACTGTACGGTCGGAGTTGCGGGCATGATAGTCAAACTCACCGGGAACAGTGGCGATCAACTTACGGATAAGTTCGCGGGCAATGCGCACGCGATGCCCGGTAACCTCGGCTCCAGCCTGTCGCCAGATGGCAGCAGAGGCGTCATCACGAAATTCTATTCCAATGGTCTCGAGGATATTCATCGCATGATCGTCAATTGCCTCAACCCCGTCCTGCGCAAGCACTTCATATGTCGGGATGTTGCGCACGGCGGTAGGAAGGTAAATCACCGGACCTCTTAGTCGCGCGTCTCGCCGAGAAGCGGCACCGCCGCGCCGCGGCCTCGATGTGAGAGTTTTGGTTTCAAGCGTTTCTTCCACGATAATACGAGCTCCAATGACTCCTCATGATTGCGGATCGGCCCGGACTAAACAACGATATAAGAATTGCGCTG
>NZ_RQXT01000156.1 GCF_003863365.1 Mesorhizobium tamadayense
TGTAGACGCCCTTGGCCGCCGCCCGGTCCAGCATGCCTTGCGAGATGTCGAGCGCCTCGACTTGTGGGTAGCCGGTGATGGCCAGCCATTCGCCGATCAGGCCGGTGCCGGCGCCGGCATCGAGCAAAGGTGTGGCGCCGCGCGGCAGATGGCGGGCAAGCAGCGCCAGGCAGATCGTCGGGTGGCGATAGCCCGCCGCCGACATGTCCGCGTCATAGGTTTCGGACCAGCTATCATAGATCGCCGCCACTTCATCCGGCCGCGTTGCTGCGTAAGCCGCGCCCAGTGCGCTGTTATGCTTGCCGTCCATCATTGCCGCTCCCGCCGCCGATTCGCGTCCTCCATGGTAGCCAAGCGGCAAAAACTGTGGAACCGTTCCGCCATAAAAGATGGCGTGATGGTAAAGGGGTGACGATGGACGAGGCGCGCGCGGCGCTGGCCGCCATTCCGCTGCTGGCCGGCTATGACGGTCCGCTGGAGCGGCTGGGCGGCCTTACCAATCTTGTTTACAAGGCAGGCGACATCTGCCTGCGCATTCCCGGCAAGGGCACGTACGAATACATCAACCGCGCCAACGAGGCGGTGGCGGCGCGTGAGGCGGCAACGGCCGGCGTCAGCCCCGAGGTGCTCTATTGTGATCCCGCGTCAGGCTTGATGGCGACGCGCTTCGTCGCCGGTGCGGAAACAATGTCGCCGGAAAAGTTCAAGGTCAGACAGGGCAGCGCGGCCCGCGCGGGCGAGGCCTTCCGCAGGCTGCATAGGTCGGGCGCGGTCTTTTCCTTCCGCTTCGAGCTATTCGCGATGATCGACGACTATCTGAAGGTGCTGTCGAGCAAGGATGTCGCGCTGCCGCCTGGCTATCACGACGTGGTGCGCGAGGCGGGCAGCGTGCGTGCCGCACTTGCCGCGCACCCCATCCAGCTTGCCGCCTGCCACTGCGATCCGCTCTGCGAGAACTTCCTCGATACCGGCGAGCGGATGTGGATCGTCGACTGGGAATACTCCGGCATGAACGATCCGCTGTGGGACCTCGGCGATCTCTCGGTCGAAGGCAAATTCGACGCCGATCAGGACGAGGCGCTGATGCGGGCCTATTTCGGCGGCGAGGCAAGACCGGCCGAGCGCGGCCGCGTCGTCATCTACAAGGCGATGTGCGACCTGCTCTGGACGCTTTGGGGGCTGATCCAGCTCGCCAACAACAACCCGGCCGACGATTTCCGCGCCTATGCCGACGGCCGCTTCGCCCGCTGCAAGGCGCTGATGGAGACGCAGGAGTTTTCACGGCACCTGGCGGCGATACGAAGGGGCTAGTTGCAGAAGACATAGTTGACGGCTCGGAGATGCATCGGAGATTGGCCGAAGCCTCCCCAATGTCGTCATCCTTGGGCGTAGCGACGCGAAGCGGAGCGAAGACCCAAGGATCCATGCCGTGACCTCGGCCGAAGGCTGCAGCGGAGCAGAATTCTGCACCGCTGGCGGAGCTTCGATGTAACGGCATGGATCCTAGGGTCTGCGCCGCGTCGCTTCGCTCCTTGCTC
>NZ_RQXT01000157.1 GCF_003863365.1 Mesorhizobium tamadayense
GTCGCCCGTGAAGAAAGCCATTTCGGCACCGGCGTTGAAGGCGGGCCCCGTTTCAGAGGCTATTCCAGTTGAGCTGCGGAGGGTCAGCTGATCGTGGCTGGACCGGTGACGCCGGAGCGGTTGCAAGCAGTGACCAGGAAGAAGGCAAACAAAAGCCTCAGCCAGTTGAGCAAGAGGCCGAAGTTGTAACCGACGGCGGCGAGCATGGCGTTGTTGGCGTCGCCTTCGGTGAAGGCCAGGAAGTTGCGGCCCATGCGGTGGTCCTGCTTGAGATGGCCGATGACCGGTTCGACGGCGGCCCGGCGTCGCAGTGCCCGCTTGATGGCCTTGGTGAGGCCGCGCCTGTAGCCGGCGACATGGACCTTGAACATCTTGTCTTTCGGCGCGTTGTGGCCGCGATAGCCGGCATCGGCGACGATCTTACCGAGGCTGGCGCCGATCGCGGTTTCGATGGCGGGAATGACGGTGGCCAGCGTGTGGCCGTCATAGGGATTTCCGGGCAGCGCCTTGACATGGGCGACGAACTGGCCGCCGCGGCTGCGCTGCAGCGTGGTGGCGACCGAGACCTTGACGCCGAACTCATAGGGCTTGTGGGCCTTGCCCTTGCCGATGCATTCCACCTCGGGAGCGTGCAAGGAATAGACCTTGCGGCCCCGCTCGCGCTGCCGCTGGTCCCTGACGCGCCGGGCAAGCGACAGCGGCAGGGCGAAGACCTGGGTCAGTTCGGGCTGCCCGGCGAGCTTGCGGGTAATGTCGCGGATCACCGCGCCGAGCATGGTGCGCAGCCGCTTGAGCGCCCGGTTGGCGCGCTTGAACTGCTTGGCGTGGGCATAACGCTGATGCTTGATCAGCGCGAACTTGCCGACCCGCGCATAGGACTGGCGCAGGCCGATGCCGTGTTTTTTGGCCAGCGTCACCAGCCGCTCGCGGGCCCGATGCATCAGCTTGGCGTCGGTCGGGAAGGTGATCGCCTTCTCCTGCACGGTGGTGTCGACGATCACCGCACGGAAGTCGGCCGGTTTGGCCGCCCCCAGCCGCGTCGCCGCCGCCAGGCTCTCCTGGAGCAGCGCCGTCAGCCGTTCCTCGCCCATGCGCAGACGCCAGCGTGTCAGCGAGCTGCGGTCGAAGGGCAGACGGTGCTGGAAGAACTCTTCGCCGCAGAACAGCTGGTAATAGGGGTTCTCCAGCCAGCGCTCGCACAACACTTCATCGGACAGGTTGTGCATCGACTTCAGGATGGCCAGGCCCGCCATCAACCGGGTCGGCAGCGGCGGCCGGCCGGGATCGTCGTCATAGACCGCGCCAAGCCGTTGCTCGAGGAAACGCCAGTCGATCGACCGGGCCAGTTTCACCAGCGCATGATCCATGTTGAGGATCTGGTCGAGCCGGGATCGCAACAGGTCGGTCTGTCCGCTTTCGCGCCGTTCCTTCGGCCGCATCGCTCGCTCCCTCGCAGCTTCGCC
>NZ_RQXT01000158.1 GCF_003863365.1 Mesorhizobium tamadayense
CTTCTCCCTTGTTGCGTGGGTGGAAAACCAATCCTGGCGAAACATCACGCCGCCATCCACGCCCTCATAGCATCTCGTGGGAGAAGGTGGATCGGCGCGCAGCGCCGAGACGGATGAGGGGTGTTCCAGCGGAGTGAGACGCTGGCGTTCCCTGGAACACCCCTCATCCGTCGCCTTCGGCGACACCTTCTCCCACAAGGGGAGAAGGAAGAATGAGCGGCGGCGCCACCCGATCTCCGGTTCACCGCACCTCCGCGCCATGCTAACTCACCCTGCATGGCACAGAAGAAAGGATACGAGGTCGATTCGTGGCTGGCGCGGCCGGACCCGGCCATGGGCATAGTCCTGCTTTACGGTCCCGACCGCGGCCTGGTCGCCGAGCGCGCCAAGACCTTCGCGAGCAAGACCGGCCTGCCGCTCGACGATCCGTTCTCGGTGGTCAAGCTGGACGGCGCGGAGGTCGACCGCGACCAGGGCCGGCTGCTCGACGAAGCCCGCACCGTGCCGATGTTTTCCGACAGGCGTCTGCTCTGGGTACGCAATGCCAGCGGCCAGATGGCGCTGGCCGACGATATCAAGGCGCTTACTGCCGAACCGGCGCGGGATGCGATCATCCTGATCGAGGCCGGCGATCTGAAGAAGGGCACAGGACTGCGAGCCATTGTCGAGGCCGCCGGCAACGCCATTGCCTTGCCCTGCTACGCCGACGAGGCACGGGACCTGGACTCGGTGATCGACGACGAACTGCGCAAGGCCGGCATGTCGATGACGCTCGAGGCCAGGCAGGCGCTGCGCCGCAATCTCGGGGGCGACCGGCTGGCCTCGCGCGGCGAGATGGAGAAGCTGGTGCTCTATGCCCACGGCAAGAAGGAGATCGACCTCGACGACGTCACCGCGATGTCCGGCGATGTTTCCGGCGCCTCTTTCGACGCCGCGGTCGACGCCGTGCTCGACGGCAAGGTCGGCGACTTCGACATCGCCTTCACCCGCCACTGCCAGTCGGGAGGCCATCCCTTCCTGGTGCTGTCGTCCGCCATGCGGCAATTGCAGGCGATCCAGGTGATGCGCGGCCAGATGGAATCCGGCGGCCGCAACGCGGCCTCGGTCGTCGCGGCGGCGCGCCCGCCGGTTTTCTTCTCCCGCCGCAAGCTGGTGGAAAAGACGCTGGAGCGCTGGAACGTCGAGGCGCTCGGCCGCGCGCTCAACCGGCTGCAGACAGCGGTGCTGCAGACCCGCAAACGGCCGGATTTGTCGGAGGCGTTGGCTAGGCAGGCGCTGCTCGGCATTGCGGTCGAGAGCGCAAGGCTGGGACAGCGAGGCTAATCTCCCCCTTAGGGGGGAGATGTCGCCGAAGGCGACAGAGGGGGTCGCCGCGCGTGGAGCGCCAGCCTCCATCTGTTGCAGGCCGAGACCAGTCGGCCCGACCCCTTCTGGCCTGCCGTCTCCCCCACTTGGG
>NZ_RQXT01000016.1 GCF_003863365.1 Mesorhizobium tamadayense
GCGTGGTCCAGGGCACGCTGCAGGAAATCTACGCCGCCAAGAACTTCAAGAACACCGACCTGGTGAAGTTCCCGGACAACAATTCGGCAATAGCCGCGCTCAACAACGGCACGGTCGACGGTCACTTCCTCGACTATGAGGCGGCGAAGCAATATGGCGAGCGCTATTCGGCCCTGAAGATCGCGGTCAACATCCCCTCCTTCGACGCTCCCGCGGGCTTTGTCGTGCGCAAGGGCAACGACGCCTTCCGCGAGGCGCTCAACAAGGGCATTCACGAAGCCATGCAGGACGGCACCTGGCGCAACCTCTACCAAAAATGGTTCCCGGGATCGCCGATGCCGGAGCAATATCTCCCCAAGAAGAACTGACCTGCGTAGTGCCGCCGGCGCGAATGCCGGCGGCCCCAGGCAGCCGTGAGAGATCGCGCGGGCGGCGGTTGCGCCGCCGGGCAAGGCAGGTTGGCGGATGGATTGGTCAGAAAACATTCGGCGAAGCTTCTTCGACTGGGACGCGATGGCATCGGTGCTGCCTGCGCTGCTTGCCGTCGGGTTGAAGAATACCCTGATACTCGCCGCGGCATCGACGGTGCTCGGCATCCTCACCGGCATGGTGCTCGCCGTCATGGGCATCTCGCGCTCCGCCTGGCTGCGCATCCCCGCACGCATCTACACCGACATTTTTCGCGGCCTGCCGGCGATCCTCACCATTCTTCTGATCGGACAAGGCTTCGCCCGCATCGGCCGCGAGATATTCGGACCATCGCCCTATCCGCTCGGGATCGTGGCGCTCAGCCTGATTGCCGGCGCCTATATCGGCGAGATTTTTCGCTCGGGCATCCAGAGCGTCGAGAGCGGCCAGATGGAAGCCTGCCGCGCGCTCAGCATGAGTTACGGCCAGGGCATGCGGCTGATCGTGATCCCGCAGGGCGTGCGCCGCGTGCTCCCTGCCCTGGTCAACCAGTTCATCGGCAACGTCAAGGATTCCAGCCTCGTCTACTTCCTCGGCCTGCTGGCCTCGGAGCGCGAGATTTTCCGCATCGGTCAGGACCAGGCGGTGGTCACCGGCAACCTGTCGCCGCTGCTCTTGGCCGGCGTGTTCTACCTCATCATCACCGTGCCGCTGACCCATGTGGTCAACCACATCGACAACCGCCTGCGTCTCGGCAAGCAGAAGCCAGGCGGTGTCGTCAGCGGCCTCGTCGAGGTCGGCGAATTGAAGGATACGACGGGCAAGGCCACGGTGCCCGCCATCAAGGCCGGCAGCCTCGAAGTGCGCGATCTCGACATGGCCTATGGCGAGTTGCAGGTGCTGAAGCAAATCCGGCTCAAGGTCGAACCCGGCACCGTCACCTGCGTCATCGGCCCGTCGGGCTCCGGGAAATCGACGCTGCTGCGCTGCCTCAACCGGCTGGTCGAGCCCAAGGCCGGCGACGTGCTGCTCGACGGCGAAAGCATCCTGGCGATCAAACCGGAGACGCTGCGTCGGCGCGTCGGCATGGTCTTCCAGCATTTCAACCTGTTCCCCAACCATACGGCGATCGAGAACGTCATGCTGGCGCTGACCAGGATCAAGGGCATGGCGGGCAGCCAGGCCCGGCGCATTGCCGAAGCGCGCCTCGCGGAAGTGGGCCTTGCCGCGCGCTCGGACTATCGGCCCAGCCGCCTTTCGGGCGGCCAGCAGCAGCGCGTGGCGATCGCACGCGCCCTGGCGATGGACCCCGAAGTCATCCTCTTCGACGAGGTGACGAGCGCGCTCGACCCCGAACTCGTCAAGGGCGTTCTCAACCTGATGGCCGATCTCGGCCGGCGCGGCATGACGATGATCGTCGTCACCCATGAGATGGGCTTTGCCCGCAAGGTGGCCGATCAGGTCGCCTTCATGGACGAGGGCCGCATCGTCGAGGTCGGTCCGCCGGCGGAAATCTTCGACAGGCCGAAGAGCCCGCGGCTCAAGCAATTCCTCGCCGAGGTGCTGTGAACGATCCGCGCCGGCCGGGCTCGGCGCATCCCCGAAGAACCAACCATCTGATCATCGAGAGCTGCATCCATGACCGATAAATCCGCCCTTAAGGTCGCCGTCATCGGCGGCGGCATCTTCGGCGTCTCCACGGCCGTCCATCTTGCGCGCCTCGGCGCTGAAACGACCATCGTTACGGATGGCCCGGTCGCCAATGGCGCATCGTCGCGTTCGCTCGCCTGGCTCAACTCGGCGCGCAAGCGCTCGGCGGCCTATCACCGGCTCCGCATGCAGGGCCTCGAGCGCTACAGGGCATTTGCTGCGAAGCACAATTGCGGCGCCTGGCTGCGCCTCGACGGCGGGCTCACCTGGGACGCCGACGATGCCGCCAACCAGATCAAGGAAATCTTTCGCCACGAACGGTCGATCGGCTATGAGACGCGGCTGCTTGCGCCGGGCGATATCGCCACCGTCACGCCGGGCGTCGACGCAAAGGCCGTTTCGCCCCAGGGCGCCATCTTCAATGCCGGTGAAGGCTGGGTCGACCTGCCATCGCTCATCGGCCTGCTGCTCAGCGAGTTCCGCGAGCGTGGCGGCCGCATTCTCACCGACGCCGGCTCCGCCGACGTCACGCTAACCAATGGCCGCGCCAGCGGCGTGAAGACCACTTCCGGCCAGGCGTTCGATGCCGATGCCGTCGTGGTTGCGACGGGCCCGGCGGTGCCGGACATGGCGGCGAAGGTCGGCAGGCGCATCGGCGACGGCACGACGCGCGCGCTGCTCCTCTTCAGCAAGCCGGTTGCGCATCCGCTCCGCGCCGTATTGAACACGCCGCGCATTGCCATCCGGCCGACGCCGAACGGCGCCTTCGCGCTCGACTCGGCCTGGTCGGAGGATGAAGTCATCACGCGCGACGACGGCAAATATGAGGCCAGGCCGTCAACGATCGCGGGGCTGCTTGAGGAAGCCTCGCATGTGTTGGAGGGCAACCCGTCGCTTGTTTTGCAGAGCCATCACATGGGGCCGAAGCCAATTCCGGCGGACGGCGACCCGGTGGTCGGCCAGTTGACGGGTATTCCCGGCTATCATGTCGTCTTCAGCCACAGCGGCGCGACACTTGGCCTTGTCATGGGAGAATTGCTGGCCGGCGAGATCGTCAAAGGCGCGCCCAGCCCGTTGCTTGCGCCGTTTCGTCCCTCGCGGTTCGACGGCTGAGAAGCGTTTGCGCCCCGCCACGCGCTGGCCGTACTTGTCCTCGACCAGGGCCACGCAGCGGGGGCCTATCGCGACGACTTTGGCCTCAGCGGCGCGGTGCAGCGCTGCGCGCAGCACCCGGACAATGTCTGGACGCTGCACGGGCTGGTCGAATGCTTGAAGCGACGCGGCGAGAGCGACGAACTGCAGGGCTGGAGGCGAAATTGACCGCGGCGCTGGCCAATACGGATGTGCCGATCACCTCGTCGTGCCTCTGCCGAACAAGCGTGCAAACAGACCACTGCTGCTGTCATTGAGGCAGGCGGTCGCCTGCCTCGATTGAGCACGGCGCCTCGGCGTTCCTAAGAGAATATCTTCGCCAGCTCGTCGACGCTGGTGCCTTCCTTCGCCTGGCGCAGTTCGACATAACTGACCGCCGTGGCGGTGGACATGACCGTCGACATTACGGCGGAAACCACTGCGCCAATCACCGCGCCGACAATGCCAGTGCCAAAGAGAAGGACGAAGGTGCCGAGCAGCGCCTGGACGACCATGGCCAGTATGAAAAGGATGACGAAAAGGCCGAAAAGCGACCAGCGGTTGCCTTTGGTCAGGGCGCGGCTGCGCGACATCGAGCCGAGAACGCCGAGCCGCTCCTGCACCAGAACAGGTACCGATACCGACCAGCCGAGCCACAAGATGATGCCGGGCACCAGCAGCGCCAACGAAGCGATGCCTGCGCCGAGCGCGACCAGAATTCCTATCCCCACCGTCGGCAGCAGGCACCGGATCGCGATCTGAACGCTGTCTCCGAAGCCGGGCTTCTTGCCGTTCAAGTCTTCGATTGTCGCCCTGACCAGAGCCGACTGCAGCAGCAGCGACAGAATGAAATAGACAAGGACAAAGGCTAGGGTAAAGAGCGAATCCCGGATCACCACATTTGGGTCGGCCAGCGCGATATTGGAGGAATCGACGCCTGCCAGCTTGCCCATCCTGGCTTCGTTCCAAAGCTGAAAGAGAAATGTGGGCAGCCCCGAGAACAAAAGCGCAAGCCCGACGCAAAGCCCGATGTTGCGCGTGATCACCCCGAAAGTGCTGTTGAATACCCTGCCGATCTCGAATCTGCCGGATCGTCCCAATGTCGCAATGGTCATGATAGTTTCCCCCGAGCCGTCGCATCCAATTCGGCAACTTCAAAGTAAATTTGCCAAGATTGACGGGCCGCGTCCAGTGCACTTGCAATTGTTAGGGTATATTGCCAGTGTCAAGGCCGAACCGCAGGTTGCAGGGGGAACGCGCGGGTGACAGAACCGGGCACGGCCGACGCCGAATGGCTGGCCAGGATGCACAAGCAACTACTAGCGGACGATTCGATCCAGTTTGACCTGCCGGCGCTGGTGCGTCCGGAACCGCCGGAATGGCTGAAGCCCTTTCTGGAAGCCCTGGCCAAGATCGGTCCTTACATGATCTATCTGTTCTGGGGCGCGGTGATCATCGGCGTCGCGATCATCGTGGTCCTGCTAATCCTTGAGGCGAAGGGCGTCGCCTGGCGGCTGCCGTGGCGGCGCGCGCGCAAGGAGGACGAGACGAAGGAAGAATGGCGCCCGGACGCCGGTGCGGCGCAAATCCTGCTCTCCGAAGCCGACGCGCTTGCCGCGCGCGGCGACTATGAGGAGGCGGTGCATCTTCTCTTGCGCCGCAGCGTCGCCGACATCGCCACCCGCCTGCCCGACTTCCTGCGTCCCTCGCTGACGGCGCGCGACATCGCCGCCGCGGATTCTATCCCATCGCGCCCCCGCGCTGCCTTCAGCGAGATCGCGCGCATCGTCGAGGCGGCGCTGTTTGCCCGCCGGCCGGTCGGCGCCGAGGGCTGGCGGCAGGCGCGCGGCGCCTATGAGCGCTTCGCCTTCCGGGATGCCTGGGCATGAGCGCGGAGACGACCGAGACAGCCGAGGCGCCGTTCAGCCGCAGGACGCTGTTCTGGGGCATCTTTGCTAGCCTGCTGGCGGCGGCCGGGTTCTTTCTCTTGTCCACCTATGCACCGGACTTTCGTCAGCCGGAGGGCGGCGCCACGCCGCTCTCCAAGGGCGGCACCGGCTATGCCGGGCTTGTCGAATGGCTGAAGCTCACCAACGGGCAGGCGCCGCCCATGGCGCGAGGCGAGAAGGACCTGGAATCGCCTTTGGCATCGACCTTCCTGCTGATCGTCACCATCGCGCCAGGCAGCGACCCGACGGCGCTCCAGCGCATTGCCAAGCTCCGCTCGGGCAAGGACACGCTGTTCGTGCTGCCCAAATGGGTGACCTTTCCGCAGGCGGGTCATGACGGCTGGGAGACGAAGGTCGAGCGACTGCCAAGCACCGTCGTCAACGACTGGCTCGGCCGCCTTGCCAAGGCCAAGCTCGGCGAGGGCAAGCCAACGGTCGATCACATCGATGTCGAAGGCCGCAAGATCGGCGTGCCCGACGAACTGCAGTGGGTGGCCGACGATCATCCGCTGATCGCCGTGGGCGACGGCAGAGCCGTTCTCACCGAACTCGACAACGAGCCGTTCTACATCCTGACCGATCCCGATCTCATCAACAACGCGGCACTGAAAGATCCGCAAAAGGCGGCCGCTGCGCTCGACATGATCGCCATGCTGGAGCCCGCCAAGGGTGCTGTCATGTTCGACCTGACGCTGCACGGCATCGGCCAGAATTACGATCTCGCCAAGCTTCTCGTCGAACCGCCCTTCCTGGCGCTGACGCTGTCGGTGCTGGCGGCGGCGGCCCTTGCCTTCCTGCATGGCCTCGGCCGGTTCGGACCGCCGCGAACCGAAGGACGCGCCATCGCCTTCGGCAAGCGGGCGCTGGTCGACACCACGGCGATGCTCCTGAAGCGCGCCGGGCGGCTCGAGGGCCTTGGCGACCGCTATGCAGCGCTCATGCGCCAGCGCGCCGCCGCTTTGCTTGGCGCGCCGCACGGGCTGCAGGGCGAAGCGCTCGACCGCTGGCTGGATTCCCGCGACAAGGGCGAAGCGCAGGGCTTCACCGCGCGTTTCAAGGCAGCAAACGATTCCAACAGTTTGGCCGCAATGCATGAGGCAGCGGAAAAGCTGCATGACTGGACGGCAAGGAGGCTTGGTGAACGTCGATGAAGTGAAGGCCCTGGCGAGCGCGATCAGGGAAGAAGTGGCGAAAGCGATCACCGGGCAGCGCGACACGGTCGATCTGATGCTGACGGCGCTGTTCGCCGGCGGGCATATCCTGCTCGAAGGACCGCCCGGCACCGCCAAGACGATGACCGCGCGCTGCTTCGCACAGGCGCTGGGCGTCGCCTATGGGCGCATCCAGTTCACGCCCGACCTGATGCCCGGCGATATCGTCGGCTCCAATATCTACAATTTCCAGAGCGGGCAATTCACGCTGACGCGCGGCCCGATCTTCTGCGACGTGCTGCTTGCCGACGAGATCAATCGCACGCCGCCCAAGACGCAGGCCGCCCTTCTGGAAGCCATGCAGGAACACGCCGTCACCTTCGACGGCACCACCCATGCGCTCGGCAAGAACTTCATGGTGGTGGCGACGCAAAACCCGATCGAGCATCAGGGTGTGTACCCGCTGCCCGAGGCACAACTCGACCGTTTCCTGTTCAAGCACCGGGTGAGCTATCCGGACGTCCAGGAGGAACGCGCCATCATCGTCCACCATGGCGGCGGCTCGGCCTCGCACAATATCGAGCAATACGGCATCAAGGCGCGGACCGACCGCAAGACGCTCGAAGCGGCGCTGGCCACCGTCGGCGAGGTCACCCTGGTCGACGACGTCGTCGGCTATATCGCAGCACTTGTGCGCGGCACGCGCGAAAGCCCGGACCTGGAGGTCGGCGCCAGCCCGCGCGCCGGCGCCATGCTGGCGCGAGCGGCGCGAGCGCGGGCCGCGCTCGACGGCCGCAGCTATGTTATCCCCGACGACGTCAAGGCGCTCGCCGTGCCGGCGCTGCGCCACCGCGTCATCCTCTCGCCGGCGGCGCAGATCGACGGACGGCTGGTCGAGCAGATCGTCTCCGACCTCGTCGACCAGACGGAAGCGCCGCGTTGATCTATCCGAGCGGCCGAGCGGTGTGGGCAGCGGCGGCGGGGGCAATCCCCGCCTTCCTGATCGCGCTCGCGCTGCCGCATGTCTGGTATCTCGGGCTGTTGTGGATCTGCGCGCTGCTTGCCTTCCTGGCGGTCGACGCGGCGGCCGGGCGCGGGCGCGCCTCGCTCAGCGCCACGCTGACCGCGCCGCCGCAGGTCGGCGTCGGCGGGCGGTTCACATTGCACATCGCGGCCGGTCTCGGCGCACGGCCGCGCCGGCTGCAGGCGCGCGTCGGGCACGACCAGCGGCTGGCGCCGGTCAACGGCACGGGCGGCGCCCTGCCCGCGAATGGCGGCACGCTCGATTTGGAATTCGACGCGATCAGGCGCGGCATCGCCAGCTTCGATCGGCTGTGGCTGCGCTGGCAGGGACCGTTCGGGCTGGTCTGGAACCAGGCCGTGCTGCCGGTGGACCGCAGGATAGCGGTGCTGCCCGATGTCAGCCGCGCACGCGACGAGGCGATCACCCTGCTGCAGCGCTCCGCGCTTGCCGACGGCCATGCACAAAAGCGCGCCGGCCAAGGCCGCGAGTTCGAGGCGCTGAAGGACTACCAGCCCGGCATGGGCCGGCGCATGATCGACTGGAAGCGCAGCGCCCGCCACGGCAAGTTGCTGGCGCGCGAGTTCCGGATCGAGGAGAACAACAACATCGTGCTGGCCATCGACTGCGGCCGCCTGATGTGCGAGCCGGTCGACGGCGTGCCGAAGGTCGACCGTGCGGTGACGGCGGCGCTTCTTTCGGCCTTCATCGCGCTGAAAGGCGGCGACCTCGTCAGCCTGTTCTCCTTCGACGCCAGTCCGCGCGTCTCCAGCGGCGCGGTGGGCGGCTCGCCGAGCTTCACCATGATCCAGAAGCGCGCGGCAGAGATCGACTATTCGACCGAGGAGACCAATTTCACGCTGGCGCTGACCACGCTGGCGGCAAAGCTCGACCGGCGCTCGCTGGTCATCGTCTTCACCGATTTCGTCGACCCGATCAGCGCCGAATTGATGTTGCGGACCGTCGGCCGGCTGACCGATCGGCATCTCGTCCTGTTCATGCTGATGAAGGACGTCGAGCTGGAAACGCTGGCCGACATGGCGCCGGCGACGCCGGAGGACGTCGCCCGCGCCGTCACCGCCGGCGACCTGCTCAGGCAGCGGCAAGTGGTGATCGGCAGGCTGAGGCTGCTCGGCGCGCATGTGATCGAGGCCGACCACCAGCGTCTCGGCCCGGCGCTGGTCGAGCGCTATATCCAGCTCAAGGAGGAGAACCTCTTATGACGCTGCCCGCCGGCACCGATGCCGTCCGCCAGTCGCTGGCAAGCTTCCGCCAGGAGCGCGAGGCCGACTGGAAGGCGTTCGAAGCGCTGCTTGCCCGCGTCGAAAAACGCGCGCCGCGCGCGCTGTCGGAAGACGAGCTGCTGTCGCTGCCGCTCCTCTACCGCTCGGCGCTGTCCTCGCTTTCGGTGGCGCGCGCGACCTCGCTCGACAGCGCGCTGATCGCCTATCTCGAAGCGCTCTGCCTGCGCGGTTATTTTTACCTCTATGGTGCGCGGCGGAGCTTGAGAACCCGCGTCGGCGATTTCTTCCTGCGCGACTGGCCGGCGGCGATCCGCGACCTGTGGCGCGAGGTGTGGGTGTCGGTCGGCTTGACGGTTGTCGGCGCCATTGCCGGCTACTGGCTGGTCGCCTCCGACAAGCACTGGTACGACGCCATCATCGCGCCGAGCCTTGCCGGCGGGCGCAATCCGGATTCGTCGGCCGAGACGCTGCGCAGCGTGCTTTACGGCGATGGCGGCGGCCATTTTCTCTCGGGCTTCGCCGCCTATCTCTTCACGCACAACACTCAAGTCTCGATCCTGGCCTTCGCGCTCGGCTTCGCCTTCGCGGTGCCCAGCGTGCTGATCATCCTGATGAATGGCTGCATGCTTGGCGCCATCTTCCAGATCTATGCCGCCAAGGGGCTCGGCTTCGAGCTCGGCGGCTGGCTGTCGATCCACGGCACGACGGAACTGTTCGCGATCGCCATCGCGGGTGCTGCCGGCATGCGCATCGGCACCAGCATCGCCTTTCCCGGCGAGCTGACGCGCATGGCGGCGGCAGCCCAAGCCGGGCGCGTGGCGGCAACCGCCATGGTCGGCGTCGCGGTGATGCTGTTGTTTGCGGGCCTGCTCGAAGGCATCGGCCGGCAGACCATCACCGGCGACGTCGCCCGCTATTCGATCGGCGGCGGCATGCTGACGCTCTGGATCTGTTACTTCTACCTGTTCCGGATGGTGCGGCATGGCAACGGCTAGGAACCCGGCCGCGCTCGTACGCCCGCTGGTCACGCCGGAGGGCGTGGACCTGCGCGTGAAGCTGGCGGATGCCGGCACGCGGGCTTCCGGTTTCCTGCTCGACGTGGTGATCATCATCGTCGCCGCGGTCGTTGTCAGCCTCGTCGCGATCTTCGGGCTGGGCGGGCTTGGCGTGCAGGAAGCGGAACCGCTGTTCATCGTCTGGATCATCTTCATCTTCCTGCTGCGCAACGTCTATTTCATCGCCTTCGAGGCGGGGCGGCGGGCCGCGACACCCGGCAAGCGCATGGTTGGCATCCTCGTTGCTTCGCGCAGCGGCGCGGGGCTCACCCTTGATCAGGTCATCGCGCGCAATCTGATGCGCGAGATCGAGGTCTTCCTGCCGCTGTCGATCCTCGCCGCGCGCGGCGGCGCGGGCGTCGCCGACACGCTGTCGACGATTTTCGGCCTAGTATGGGCGCTGCTGTTCTCGGTGTTTCCGCTGTTCAACCGCGACCGGCTGCGGATCGGCGACCTGCTTGCGGGAACCTGGGTGGTCGAGGCGCCGAAAGTGGCGCTGGTCGAGGACCTTTCGCTACGCAAGGACCGGGTCGCGGCCCGCTTCAGCGCTGCGCAGCTCGACGCCTATGGCATTGCCGAGCTGCACAAGCTGGAGGAGGTGCTGCGCCGCGACGACTATTTCGCGATGAAAGCGGTGGCGGAAACGATCGGCCGCAAGATCGGCGCAAAGGTCGAGCCGGTCGATTCAAAGGCCTTCCTTACCGCCTATTACGGCGAGCTCAGGGCGCATCTCGAACGCAAGCTGCTGCTCGGGAATCGGAAAGCGGATAAATACGCGCGTTGAGCCAAGACCCTGGCGATTTCCTGGAAACGTCAGCGCTGCCCCTCATCCGCCTGCCGGCACCTTCTCCCCGTGAACGGGGAGAAGGTGGGCTGGCCGCAGCGCCGGCGCCAGTTCTGCGGCGCTGGCGGTTGGCAAAATCGCGTGCGACGGCGTCTTTCTCCCCGTCACTGTACGGGGAGAAATGCCCGGCAGGGCAAGGGGCAGCGCCGGCTTACGATACTTGGATTTGGGTCGATTTTCTTAAGACCCTTCGCCTACCCCACCCACTTCTCGTAATCGGACACCAAGAGGTGCAGCGGCGCCACATCCTCCTCGACATTCGAGAATCGGCCGATCGGGTCGCGGAAGACGTTGTCGGTGAGGTCGTCATTGACGGTCGAGACCTCGCCGATCAGCACGTCCTTGCCCTCGGCCCAGAAGGCGTGCCAGACGCCGGGCAGCAGCGTGACGCTCTGGCCTGGATCGAGCTTCAACAGCCCGCCGGCCGGCAATCTGTGGATGGTGCCGTCGACCGGCACCGACACCTCGGCCTTCGCATCGATGCCGCCGTCGCGATCGTGCATGAACAGTTCCAGCACCAGCTTGCCGCCGCCGCGGTTGATGATGTCCTCGGCTTTGATGTTGTGGCGGTGCATCGGCGACAGCTGGTCCTTGCGCGAGATCATGATCTTCTCGGCATAGAGCATGCCCATGCCGAGCTTCATGTCCTCGTAGCGGCCGTTGCGGACGGTGAACAGGAAGAGGCCGAGCTCATCGAACTTCTCCTGGCCGTAGTCGGTGATGTCCCAGCCGAGGCGCGAGGTGAAAATGGCCTCCGAGTCCGCCTTGTGCGCCTTCATCTCTTCCGGCGACCAGTAGGCGAAGGGCGGCATGATGTAGCCGAACGAGCGGATGAAGGCGTCGGCTTCGCGGATGATTTCGTTGATTTTAGAGCGCTTCATGGGTGTTCTTCCTTCCGGCCGCTGCCTGCTGACATCTGCCCATCCGAATAGCCCAATGCCGGTCCGCTGTCGACGCAAACTGACGGCTCTGGCCCGTGACATCCAGCCGGATCGGGCCCATAAACCACCCGGTTTTGATTTTACGCATGTCTTTGTTCCGCAACCGGTTCCCGCTTTCGGGAGACATGCCTTAGAACGGTGATTTTCATGCCAAGCATAGACGACCTCGACACGCCGGCGATCCTGATCGATGCGGCCCGCGCCGAAGCGAACATCAAACGCGCGCAGGCGCATGCCGACGCGCATGGGCTGATGCTCAGGCCGCATATCAAGACTCACAAGCTGCCCTACTGGGCGAAGAAGCAGGTCGCGGCCGGCGCCGTAGGCATCACCTGCCAGAAGATCGGCGAGGCCGAGGTCATGGCCGATGCCGGGCTGGCCGACATTTTTCTCCCTTACAACATCCTTGGCCGCGCCAAGCTGGAGCGGCTGAAGGCGCTGCATGGGCGCGTCACGCTCTCGGTGACGGCGGACAGCCATGAGACGCTGCAAGGGCTTGCAGCGACCTTCACCGATGCCGGCCATCCGCTGCCGGTGCTGGTCGAATGCGACACTGGCATGGGCCGCTGCGGCGTGCAGAGCCCGGCCGAGGCGATTGCGCTGGCGAAGGCGATCAACCGGGCCAAGGGCCTCAACTTCGGCGGGCTGATGACCTATCCGGCCGCGGGGCATGCCGCCGACGCGGAGGCATGGCTGAGGACTGCGCGCAACGCGCTTGCAGTTGAAGGGCTTGAATGCGAGCGCATCTCCAGCGGCGGCACGCCGGACATGTGGCGTTCGGGCGAGGACAGCGTCGTCACCGAATACCGGCCCGGCACCTACATCTATTTCGACCGCTACCAGGTCGCCAAAGGCGTCGGCACGCTCGACGATTGCGCGCTGACCGTGCTCGCCACCGTGGTGAGCCACCCGACGCCGACCCGCGCCATCCTCGACAGCGGCAGCAAGGCGCTGTCCTCCGACACGCTCGGGCTTCCCGATTTCGGCGAATTGCTGGGTGTGCCCGGCGCCCGGGTGACGAGCCTCAGCGAAGAGCACGGCAACGTCACGCTTTCAGACGGTGCCAAGCTTCGCATCGGCGAGCGCGTGCGCGTCGTTCCCGACCATTGCTGCGTGGTGACGAACCTGTTCGACCAGGTGCATCTGATCGACGGCGACAATGTGCTGGAAACGCTGCCTGTGGCGGCGCGCGGGCGGATGGGGTGACGCCTACTGCCGCTCCGCCTGCCGCGCCGCAACCCTGCGCATCGCGGTCACACGGCGGCGGAAGATCTCCGTGCGCATCGACATCAGGTGCAGCGCGAAGAACAGCACCGTGAAGCCGAGCGCCATAACCGCGAGCGGCCACAGCATCGAGGGGTCGATGGTCGGGCCGCCGAGCCGGAACACCGACGCCGGCTGGTGCAACGTGTTCCACCAGTCGACCGAGAATTTGATGATCGGGATGTTGATGAAGCCGACCAGGGTGATGATGGCGGCGGCCCAGGCGGCCCTGCCGGCATCATCCAGCGCGCGCGTCAGCGCGATGATGCCGAGATACATCAGGAAGAGCACGAAGACCGAGGTCAGCCGCGCGTCCCACACCCACCAGGTGCCCCACATCGGCTTGCCCCAGATGGAACCGGTTATCAGCGCAAGCGCCGTGAAGGTGGCGCCGATCGGCGCGGCCGATTTCAGCGCCACGTCGGCCAGCGGATGGCGCCAGACCAGCGTGCCGAGTGCTGCGATCGCCATGATCGTGTAGCACATCATGGCGAGCCAGGCGAAAGGCACGTGGATATACATGATGCGCACCGTGATGCCCTGCTGGAAATCCTCCGGCGCGGTGAAGCTCATATAGAGGCCGGCGGCAAGCAGGGTCGCCGCGATCGCCGCCAGCCATGGAATGACCTTGTCCGCCAGCCCGACAAAGCGCGTTGGATTGGCGAGATCGGTCAAGCCGGCGAGGCGTGAGGTGGTGTCGCTCATGCCGACCTAAATAGACCGGCAATGTGTCGGGGGCAATCGAGTGGTTGTCGCACCTCTCCCTTCTCCCTGGTGGGTGGATCGGCGCGCAGCGCCGAGACGGATGAGGGGTGTTGGAAGGAATGAGGCGGCGGCGATTTAAAACATGTTGCCAAGCTGGAACACCCATCATCCGGCCGCTTCGCGGCCACCTTCTCCCACAGGGGGAGAAGGCAGAGGAGGAGCTTACGCCGCTTCGTTCACCGTGCGGCTGAGGCGGCGAACCTCCTCGTCATTGAGCAGGCCGCCGGCGCGCAACAGGGATGCGAAGCGGCCGTTGCGCAGCGACAGCTCGGTGAAGCCGCCGAATTCGACCACCTTGCCCTTGTCCATGAACACGACCAGGTCGGCGTCGCGGACGGTGGTGAGACGGTGGGCGATGATGAAGGTGGTGCGGTCGCGGCGCAGCTCGTCGATCGCCTCCTTGACCCGGTCCTCGGTCTCGACGTCGAGCGCGCTGGTCGCCTCGTCGAGCACCAGGATTGGCGCATCCTTCAGCACGGCGCGGGCAATGGCGATGCGCTGGCGCTCGCCGCCCGAAAGCTGGCCGCCGCGCTCGCCGACGACGGTGTCGTAGCCGCCGCTCTTGGCGAGGATGAAATCCTGCGCGGCGGCGGCATTGGCGGCGGCGTGGATCTCGTCATTGCTCGCATCGGCGCGGCCGACACGGATGTTGTCCTCGATCGAACGGTTGAGCAGGCCGGCGTCCTGGAAGACGGTGGCGATCGCGTGCCGCAGGGACTTGCGGGTCACCATGCGGGTGTCGATGCCGTCGATCAGGATACGGCCGCTGGCCGGCGTGAAGACGCGCTGAAGCAAGTTGATGAGCGTCGTCTTGCCGGCGCCGGTCGGGCCGACGATGGCGACCGTCTTGCCGGCCGGCACTTCGAACGACACGTCGTCGATGCCGTGGCCGGAGTTGGCGAACTCGAAGCTGACATTCTCGAAGCGGACATGGCCGGTGACGTTGGTGAGCTCGCGCAGGCCATCGGGCTCGGCGGCATCGGCGGCCGAATCCTCAAGACGATAGAAGTCCTCAAGCTTGGCGCGCGCCTCGGAGATCTGGTTGGCGAAATTCGACATCTGGTCGAGGCGGGCGATCAGCAGCGTGGCGAAGCCGGTGAAGGCGATCACGTCGCCGACGCGCAGCTGGCCGTTGGTGACGAGATAGGCGCCGATCAGGAGCACGATCATCATCGAGATGGTCGAGGACAGCCGATGCAGCGCATTAGCGAGCGCCCACCAGTCGAGCACGGGGTTCTGCGCGTCGAGCAGGTTCTTGACGTAGCGCTTCAGCGTCGCGGTCTCATGGCCGATGCGGTTGTAGCTCTGCAGCACGGCGACGTTGCTGACGGAGTCGGTCACATGGGCGAACACGGTATGGTAGTGGCGCTCGACAGCCGCCTGCCCCGCCTTGGTGCGGCGCATGACCAGCCGGCCGATGCCGAGATAAAGCGCGCCGAGGCCGAGCAGCACCATCGACATGCGGATGTCCATGGAGAGCGCGGTCGGGATCAGCAGCACCAGCGCGACGACCGTCGATAAATGCTGGCGCATGAATTCGAGCCAAAGGCTGAACAGCGTCTCGACGGCGCGCAGCAGCGTGTGCAGCGAATTGGAAGTGCCGCGCTGGTGATGCCAGGCAAGCGGCATGGTGATGACGCGCTCGAAGGATTCGCAGAGCACTTCCGAGCGGCGGGCATGCGCGAAGCGGTCGGCGCCACGCGCTACCAGCACAAAGGCGGTGATGTTGAAGACGCCAAGCGCAGCCCAGACAGCGAGCGTGCCGAAAACCGAACCGTGGTTCGAGATGGCATCGATCACCCGGCCGAAGAGGATCGGCTCGAGTATTGCGACCATGGCGAGCGCGACGTTGGCGCCGCAGATCAGCGCAACGCGCTTCTTGTCAGCCGCCAGATAACCCAGTGCTCGCCAGTAGATTTGCAGAAGTGACACTTCAGCTACTCCGCCAAACTCTTGTTCGTGCTCAATTCCGGAATTGTGCACCGCAGCATTCTTTGACACGTACCGGTTAACGCGTCGCAAAACAATGCCCGTCTATCGCTTACGTTCCCACTTCGCGAACAAAAGATGACGACGGTGCGAAATCTGACGTGATCACCTAACGATTTGAGATAAAAGGTGAAATGTCAGCCTTGCGGCAAAATAATGGCAGCTGCTTTGCGCTGCCACATTTTTAATCACAAGGCGCTTGCTTAGTCGGAGCTAAAGGAGCTTAGAGGCGTTGCCCGGCATCATTGCCAAGTAAAACGCCAAGCTTGGCCGCGCATCCCGGAGGACGCGAGCCTGTAAGCCAAGCCTTTGATTTCACGCAGGTATCTTGACGACGACCTCGGTTTTCTCACCGGCCTTCGGCTCGAAAGACCCCGATTTTGTCTTCGAGCCATTGACTTCGAGCGCGATCGACTTGGCCTTTTTGTCGCGGATGACGCGAACCTTGATCTCGCCGTCGAACATCTTGAGCGTGGCGGCGTAGCCGTCCCAGTGACCGGGCAGCTTTGGCCTAAACGTGATCTGCTTGCCGCGCCGCTCGATGCCAAGAATTCCCTCGACCGCAGCTCGATATAGCCAGCCGGCGGAACCGGTGTACCAAGTCCAGCCGCCGCGGCCGCCTTTTCCTTCGCCGGCGTAGATGTCGGCCGCCACCACGTAAGGCTCGACGCGGTAATGCTCGGCCGCCTTCTCGTCCGAGGCGTGGTTGACCGGGTTCAGCATCGAGAAGCAGCGATAGGCCTCGTCGACGCGTCCCATCTCTGCCAGCGCGATGACGAACCATGTGGCGGCATGCGTGTACTGGCCGCCATTCTCGCGCACGCCCGGCGGGTAGCTCTTGATGTAGCCGGGATCTTTCTGGCTGTGGGAGAAGGGCGGCGTGAACAGCTTGACGATCTTGAGCTCGTCGTCGACCAGCATCCTGGTCGCCTGCTCCATGGCCGTGGTCGAGCGCGCGGGATCCCCCTCGCCCGAGAGCACGCTCCAGGACTGGGCGATGGAGTCGATCTTGCACTCATCGGAACTCTTCGAGCCGAGCGGCGCGCCGTCGTCGAAGCTGCCGCGCCGGTACCACTGGCCGTCCCAGGCCGTGCTCTCCAGCGCCCGCTTCAGCACGTCAGCGTGCTTGGTCCAGGCCTGCGCCCGCTTGCTGTCGCCCTGTCCCTTGGCGACGGGAGCGAAGTCGCCCAGCGTCTTCAGCAGGAACCAGCCCAGCCAGACGCTCTCGCCCTTGCCGCCCTCGCCGACACGGTTCATGCCGTCGTTCCAGTCGCCGCCCAGGATCAGCGGCAGGCCGGCCGGGCTGCTGCGCTTGATGGCTAGATCGAGCGCCCGCGCGCAGTGGTCGTAGAGCGAGGCGGTGGTCTTGGTGATCTCGGGCGTGAAGAAGGCGTCGTGCTCGCCCTCGCCGAGCTCCTGCCCGTCGATGAAGGGGATCTGCTCCTTGAGGATCGCGGTATCGCCCGTCACCTCGATGTAGCGGGCCGTCGCATGCGCCAGCCAGACTACGTCGTCCGAGATGATGGTGCGCACGCCGGCATCGGTGCGCGGCAGCCACCAGTGCTGAACGTCGCCCTCTGGGAACTGCCGGCGGGCGGCATTGAGGATCTGGTCGCGCGCCAGCTTCGGATCGTGCGCCAGCAGGGCCAGCGTGTCCTGCAACTGATCGCGGAAGCCGAAGGCGCCGCTCGCCTGGTAGAAGGCCGAGCGCGCGCGGATGCGGCAGGCGAGGCTCTGGTAGGGCAGCCAGTGGTTGACCATGGCGTTGAGCGCCGTGTCCGGCGTCTCGACCTGGATGGTGTCGAGGAAGCCGCGCCAGACGCGCTCGTTGTCGGCCAGACGCTGGTCGAAATCCTTGCCGCGATGGATTTGCACCAGGGCGCTCGCCTCGGTGGCCGTGGCGGCGTCGCCGAGCAGCCAGATCAGCGTCACGTCGCCGCCGGCCGGGATGTCGATGTCGCTGGCGATCACCGTGCACGGATCGTCACCTGCCTCGACGCGGCCGGACAAGCCAACCCCGCCGAGCACGGCCTGCGGATATTCCGTGGTCCCGTGCCTGCCGATGAACTCGCTGCGGTCGGCGGTCACCGAATGCACAGGCGCCGTCGCGGCGAGGAAGGCCACCCGCTCGCCGAAATCGAGCCCATAAGGGTTCTGCGCCAGCATGGCGCCCGTCGCTGCGTCGCGAGACGGCACAATGGTCGCCGCTGTCCTCGAGCGATGGCCGCCGAGCACCCACTCGGCATAGGCGTAGACGCGCAGCCTCGCCGGCGCCGAGCCGGTGTTCTGGATGCGCAGCCGGGTGATCTTGACCGGATCCACCGGGTCGACCACCTGCGTCAGGTCCATCGACAGCGGCCCGCGCTTCGAGCGGAAGGTGGAAAAACCCTGCCCGTGCCAGGTCTCGTAAATCATCGAGGGGTCGCGCACCACCGCCGCCATCGGCGAGAACGCCTTGCCGCTCAACTGATCGTAGATATAGAAGCCCTCGCCAGGCCGGTTCGACACCGGGTCGTTCGACCACGGCGTCAACTGGTAGTCGCGGCTGTTGCGGCTCCAGGTGAAGCCCGCGCCCTCCGACGAGACGTGGAAGCCGAAGGAGGCGTTGGAGATCACGTTGATCCAGGGCTGCGGCGTCGTGCGACGCCCGGTCAGCCGCGTCACATAGTGGCGGCCGTCGCCGTCGAAGCCGCCAAAGCCGTTCCAGAGGTTGAGGCCGGTGCCGTCGGCGGCGATATCGGCTCCTCCCCGGCTTGCCGGCGTCGGCTCAGGCAATGGCGGCAATGGCTGGCGGGTCGGAATGCCCTCCGCCTGCTGCAAGGCGTCACGGGCCTGCAATGCCGCCGTCTCGGCCCGCTCGAGCTGATCGAAGATGGTGCCATTGCGGGTGTGGAGCGCAACGCGCGCGACCGACAGCAAGGTCTTGTAGGTCGGCTCGTCCATCAGGTCGCGGCGCACGGCGAAGATGTGCTGGCGGGGTCCTAGCTCGCGCCCGCGCAGGCGGCTGTTCTCGCACAACGTCTCCACCGCGCGTTGCAGGTCCTGCACGTAGGAGGACGCCTGCTCGTTGACGACGACGAAGTCGATCATCATACCGCGGGCGCGCATGTATTCCTGGAAGCGCAGCGCCTGGGCGACTATCTCGAGGTCGGCGACGTCGCCGATGCGCACCAGGAAGATCGGGAAATCGCCGGAGATGCTGGTCGGCCACAGGCTGGACTGGCGGCCGAGGCCGGAGGCGATTGATTCGGCCGGCAGGCGCAGGAACGGATCGGGATAGATCAGGTAGCGCGCCAGCTTCTGCACGTTGGCGGCATCGGTCAGGCTGAGGCCGAGATGGCGGGTCTGAACCTGGCTGCGCGTCCAGGCGAGCATCGCCTGACGGGCGAAGCTCTCCTGATGGTCGAGGCGGGCCATCGCGTCGTCGAGCTCGCCGCGATTGGCGCCGACGACGGTCCAGAAGGTCAGCGAGATCTTCTTGTTCGCCGGCACGCGCACCTGGCGGCGGAGCGCCGCCACAGGGTCGAGCGTGAAGCCGTGGCCGCCGCCGAGCCTGACACCGGGATCGAAGGCTACGGCATCCGCAATGGTGCGGCCGCGACCGATGAAGGCGCGCCGGTCGGTCTCGGCCTCCGCGTCACGCGACGGACCCGACGGATCGGTGACGAAATGCACCATGGTGAGGTCGGGCTCGTTCTTGTCGCGCTTGCGTCTGGTGGCGAAGATGGCGCCGTTGTTGGCAGCGATCTCGGTCTCGACGAACATCTTCGAGAAGGCCGGGTGCGCATTGTCCGAGGCCTCGTTGCCCAGCACCAGCTCGGCGAAGGAGGTCACCTCGATATGCCGGTCGGTGGCGCCGTCATTGTAGAGCGTGATGCGGCGGCCCTCGCCATTGCCTTCCGAAATCACGATGCACTCGACTTCCGAACGCAGCGAGCCGACCGACTTGGTGAAGCTCGCCTTGTCGTCGGAAAACAGCGTCTGCACGCGCTCGTTCTCGGCCCGCTTCGGCTCGCCGGTCGCCGACCACCAGTCGCCGGTCGCGGTGTCGCGCAGGAAGATGTAGGAGCCCAGGCGGTCCTCGCTCGGGTCCGGCTGCCAACGGGTGACGGCGAGCTCGCCGAAGCGGCTGTAGCCGGAGCCGGTAGCGGTGACCATGACCGAGTAACGGCCATTCGACATGACATTGGTCGCGCGCAGCCCCCTGATCGGATCGAGTATGATGCGGGTGTCAGGGCTCTCGGTCTCGGTCTCGTCCTTGGAGCGCTCGTCGGCCTCGGTCCTGACGGTAGCGGTCGGAATGTCGCGCGGCGCCTTCTCTTGCAGCAGGAGTTCCGCCGACTCGATCACCGGATCGCTGTGGAAGCGCTCGCGCAGCCGGCCCTCGAAGATGGCGTCCGCCACGGCGGCGATCGACATGCCGGAATGGTGCGCCATGTAGTTCTGGACGACGGCGTGATCTGTGCCCTCCGGCACGCGCTGCGGCGTGAAATCGACGGCGTCGTAGAAGCCGTGGCGGCCGAGCGCGCCGATCGAGCGCAGCCGCATCAGGTTCTGCACCGCTTCGCGCGGGTTGAACTGTGCCGCAAGGATCGTCGCGTAAGGCGCGATCACGGTGTTCTGGCCAAGGCCGCGCTTCAGGCCGAGACCGGGCACGCCGAAATTGGTGTATTGGTAGGTGAGCTCGCGGTCGCGGGCATTATAGGCCGCTTCCGAGATGCCCCAGGGCACGTTCTTGGAGCGCGCGTACTGGATCTGGCGCTTGATGATAAGCTTGCTGGTCTGGTTGAGGATGGAGCCCTGCGGCTCCTTCATCACCAGCGGCGGCATCAGGTACTCGAACATCGAGCCCGACCAGGACATCAGCGAGCCCTTGAAGCCGATCTCGACGATCGGCCGACCAAGCCGGAACCAGTGCTCCGTCGGCAGGTCGCCCTTGGCGATGGCGAACAGGCTGGTCAGCCGCGCCTCGGAAGCGAGCAGGTCGTAGCAGCTCTCGTCGAGCTGGTGCTCCTCGACACGGTAGCCGATCGACAGAAGTTTGCGCTCCTGCCGCATCAGGAAGGAGAAATCCATCTCGAAGGCATAGCGGCGGCAGCGCCCGCGCAGCGCGAGCAGCTTGGTGCGGAGCGCAGTGACGGCGCTTTCGTCATTGTGCGAATCGTGCACATGCGCCTCGCAGGTCGCCTCCAGCCTAGCCGCCCAGTCGGCGATGACGTCGCTCTTCGGCGACGCCGCCTCGACGTGAATGGCAGTGGCGAGCTTGCGGATCTCACCGGCGAGCACCGCGAGGTTGATGGTACGGATCGAGGCCATCTCGGGCTGTGCCTTAATGGTCATCACCGCGCGGCGCATGCCGTCAAGGCGGTCGGCGAGACGCTGGCGCAGCGGCCGCAATTGCCGGCGGTCGTCTGGCAGTTCCTCCAGGCTCTCGTCGAGGATGGTGACGGTGTCGAGGATGCCTTCGAAATCACCCTGCAGGTGGACGGAAGGCGCCTCGGCCCACTCGGAGCAGGCCGCGGCCACCGCGACCAGATGGCCGGCGAGATTGCCGCTGTCGACCGCCGAGATATAGAGCGGGTAGAGCGGCTTCAGCGTCGTCGTGTCGTACCAGTTGTAGAGATGACCGCGGTCGCGCGGCATGTTCTCGATGGTCGTCATCGTGGCGTCGAGGCGGGTGATGGCGTCCGACAGGCTGATCCAGCCGAAGTCGCGCGCCGACACCACCGAGAGCAGATAGACGCCGATGTTGGTCGGCGAGGTGCGCGGCGCCACCACCGGCGCCGGGCTTTCCTGGAAATTGTCGGGCGGCAGATGGTGATGCTCGGCCGTCACGAAGGTTTCGAAATAGTGCCAGGTGCGCCGCGCCACGGTACGCAGCGCATGGATGTCGGCGGCGGAGATGCGCAGCCTGTCCTCGGTCTCGGCCGAACGGCTGATCCAGCAGGCGACCGCCGGCGAGCCGATCCAGAAAATCGCGAAGAAGAAGGCGACGAAGGCGCCGGTGGAATCGGCGAGCACCGGAACGGCGAGGCCGACGACGCCGATGATCACGGCGCCATACATCATGCTGTAATAGGCGCCGAGATCGCTGCCGCCGCTCTTGTGCGCCTGCGAGGCGGTGCGCCACTCGAGAAGGTTCTGGCGGCTGACAAAAAGCCGGTAAAGCGTGCGGATGATGGCATCGCCCATCATCCAGGCGAGATGCGCCATCAGCAGCACCTTCAGCGCCACCAGCGCGGTGCCAAACACGGTGTCGCGCGCAAGCGCCGAGAAATGGCCGCGCGGCGTCTGGTCGCCGCTCTTCGGCAGGATGCCGTTGACGATGTCGAAGGTCGGCGCCATGAACAGGCTGAGGATCAACAGTGCCTGCCACTGCGCGGCCTGCGTGAAGGGCAGCAGCGTCCAGCCGGCGATACAGGCCATCACCCAGAAGATCGGAGTCAGCGAGCGTCGCAGGTTGTCGACCATCTTCCAGCGCGACAACGCCGGAACGCCCGAGCGCGGATCGAACATAAAGCCAAGCAATTGCCAGTCGCCGCGCGCCCAGCGGTGATGGCGCGAGGCATCGACCGAGTAGCGGGTCGGATAGTCCTCGACCAGCTCGACATCGGTGACAAGTGCTGCGCGCGCCAAGGCGCCTTCGAGCAAATCGTGGCTGAGGATGGTGTTTTCCTCGATGCGGTTCTTCAGCGCCGCCTCGAAGGCATCGACATGATAGAGGCCCTTGCCGGTGAATGAGCCATCGCCGAAGACATCCTGATAGACGTCGGAGACGGCGAAGACGTACGGGTCGAGGCCGCGATTGGCCGAGAAGACGCGCTGGAAGAACGAGGCATCGTCGCCGCTGGTGAGCGATGCGGTGATGCGCGGCTGCAGGATGGTGTAGCCGGCGGTCACGACGCGCTTCGGCTGATCGAAATGCGGGCGGTTCAGCGGATGCGCGAGCTTGCCGACCAGGCTCGATACGGCGTCGCGCGTGGTGCGCGTGTCGGCGTCGAGCGTCATCACATAGGTGACTTTTTCCGGCAGCGGCACATCGAGCGGCAGGAAGGTGGTGTCGCTGTCGCCGCGTAGCAGGAGATTGAGCTCGTGCAGCTTGCCGCGCTTGCGCTCCCATCCCATCCAGCAGCCCTGCGCCTGATTGTAGAGCCGTCGCCGGTGCAGGAGATAGAAGCGCGGTGCGCCTTCTGACGGATAGCGGACGTTCAATCTGGCGATCTCGTCGCGGGCATATTGCAGGATCTCGATGTCGGCAGCATCGATCTCGGTCGTGGAATCCGGCCAGTCCGACAGCAGCCCGAAATGGATCTCTTCTGCGGTGTTGGCGAGATGATGCACCTCGATGTTGCGGATATTTTCCTCGACATCGTCGCGCGACCCGATCAGCGAGGGCACCACGACCAGCGTGCGCGCTTCGGCGGGGATGCCGTGCTTGTAGTCGTAGCCGACGAGGCGTGTCGGCTTGAGGAAGAGCGCCATGACGGTGTTGAAGAACGCCAATGCGCCTTCGCTCGCCGGCACCGCGAACAGAGCCAGCATCAGCGTGATCGACTCCGTCGAAAGGCCGAGATTGGCAAGCGCATTGCCGGACAGCACAAGCAGGAGCACCGTCAGCAGGAAGACCGGCACGACGATACCCAGCCAGCCGGTAGCGGCAAAGGCGCGCTTGGATGTCACATAGAAGGGAGCCCGGTAGCCGATCGCCTGTTCCAGCTCCGGCCGGCGTGGCCCGACCAGGAAGAAGCCGACATCGGTATGCACGTCAGGGTCGGCCGTTTCCGGCACGCCAGATGCGTCGGTGACGCCCGGAACATGGCCGGCAAGCTCGATCGCTTTTTCGGCGACGCGGAATTCGGAAAGCTCGGAGCGGCGCGCGAGCTGCTCGATCGCGGTGCGGTACTGGTCGCGCGAGAAGAAATCGAGCGCGGCGAAATCGGTCTTCTCGCGCAGCAGCGTGTCGATACGGCTGACGCCCTCGAACCAGACCGTCCAGTCGACGTCGTTGATGAGGCGCAGGCCGCGGATGATGTTGCCGGTAGTGACATTGCCGCTGGACAGCGTCTGATGCTCGGAGATGATGATCTCCTCGGCGTCGGAGCCGGTCTTCTCGAGCTCGCCCTCCAGCCATTCCAGCGCCCGGCCTGCGTTCTGCGAGCCGTCGCGCAGGCGATAGAGGAGCTGGGTGGCGAAAGTCGTGTCCTGCGCATGCGCGGCGTAGGTCGACAGGATCCTGGTTCGATCGGCGTTGTCATCGGTCGCGAGCACGCGATCGGCGACCTCGTTGGCGATCTGGCGCATCTGCCTGGTGCGGTTGACGCGCACCGCGATGCGGCGAAGGTTTTCGATCAGCACAAAGCGCAGCAGCGACGGCAGCGCCCAAAGCTCGCCGATCTTCAGCGGCTCGACCGACTGGAAGCCCTCGACGATCGCCTTGAACATGGTCGCCGAGACCGCACTGTCGGAATGCTCGACATAGCTCCAGGCAACGACGAAGGCGCGCGGCAACACGTTGCCGTCTGCAAGCTTGAGCGTCGGCAACTGGCGGTAGAAACGGCGCGGCAGGTCGCGCTTGACCTGGAAGATGGTCTCCTCGACCAGATAGTTGTTGTCGAGCAGCCATTGCGCGGCGGGCGTGATCGTCTCGCCCCTGGCCTGCGCGGCATTGGTCGAACGGTAGACTTCGAGAATCTTCTTGGCGCTGTCGCGGATGCGGGCCTGGAACTCGAACGGCGCCAGGCCGAACAGTTCCCTGACGTCGCCCTCGGCAAGCGCGGCACCCAGCGTGCGCAGCCGCTCTTCGGGCAGAAAATTGGAACGTATCGGAGCTTCCGTGACATTCGGGAAGCTGGCGCTCGTCTGTTCGATCTTAGTGAGGTTCGTCTGAATGTTCATTGAGAATTCCGTAAAGCGGGGCGCAATGCGGCGTCACCGCCACGGCAATGGCCCTAAAACCGGTTCAAATGCAATTGGTTGCATTGCGGGTTTGGCCGAAAGTTTATTCGCTCCATGACAGGGGCGTACCCTTTCGACAACTCAAGGGCGAACGCCCCTGCTTCCCGCCCCGGGTTCGATCAGGGAAAGGATTCAGGCTTTTTCGTGATACATGCAAGGGGCCGGGCGATATTTCGCCCGCGCCGCGATCATGTTTGGCAACAGCCGTTAATCGTTGGCGGCGACTGCGTGCAGACGGATCACAAAAAGCAGCCCCTGCCCTTCAGCCTGCAGTCGCAATTTCGGGCCGGTCCGGTCGCACAGAAGCGTGTCGAACGGGCCGAGGCGCGAGACATTGTCGGCGAAGACTTTCACACCGCCACCGACCGGGAGAATGAGCGTGGTGCCGGCACTCCGCTCAATCCGCACTTCGCCCCAGAGCGACAGACGCTCGACCGTGTGGGTCATGCGACCCCGGCGGGTCATGACGTTGAGATCGGTGATCGGGCCGCCGATCAGGGTGGCGCCGGTCGGCACGTCACCCGGAAAGGACAACGGCGCCGAGGCCGCCGTCAGCCGCGTCGGAGGCCGGCCGGCGATGTCGAGCACGATGCCCTCGCCTTCCAGCACCGACAGCGTGCGGTCGATGCCGGCAAAGCCGGAGAAAGGCCCGCTCGTTTCGACGCGGGCCATCGAGATGCGCCAGTCGAAATCGTCGAGACCGGCGCCGTGAGGCGAAACGGCGATCTCTGTCGTCGTGCCGCCGCCATTCTTCCAAGGCATGACGCGGTAGCCGGCGGCCCGAAGGATGCGCATCGCTTCAGCCCAGTATGCCCGGCAGGTTCAGCTGGTGTTCCCTGGCGCATTCGATAGCGATCTCGTAGCCGGCATCGGCATGGCGCATGACGCCGGTCGCCGGGTCGTTCCACAACACCCGTTCGAGCCGCTTGGCCGCATCCGGCGTGCCGTCGGCGACGATGACCATGCCGGCGTGCTGCGAAAACCCCATGCCGACGCCGCCGCCATGGTGCAGCGACACCCAGGTGGCGCCGGACGCGGTGTTGAGCAGCGCGTTGAGCAGCGGCCAATCGGAGACGGCGTCGGAGCCGTCCTTCATGGCTTCGGTCTCGCGGTTCGGCGAAGCGACCGAGCCCGAATCGAGATGATCGCGGCCGATGACGACGGGCGCCTTGAGCTCGCCCCTGGCCACCATCTCGTTGAAGGCAAGGCCGAGACGATGGCGGTCGCCGAGGCCGACCCAGCAGATGCGCGCCGGCAACCCTTGAAAGGAGATGCGCTTGCGCGCCATGTCGAGCCAGTTGTGCAGATGGGTGTTGCCGGGAGTGAGCTCGCGCACTTTGGCGTCGGTCCTGTAGATGTCCTCCGGATCGCCCGACAGCGCCGCCCAGCGGAACGGACCGATGCCGCGGCAAAACAGCGGACGGATATAGGCCGGCACGAAGCCCGGGAAGGCGAAGGCGTTCTCGAAACCTTCGTCCTTGGCGACCTGGCGGATGTTGTTGCCATAGTCGAGCGTCGGCACGCCGGCATTCCAGAACGCCACCATCGCCTCGACATGCTCGCGCATCGACGCGCGGGCCGCCTTCTCCACCGCCTTCGGATCGGAGGTGCGCTTCTCGCGCCATTCGGCCATGGTCCAGCCCTTGGGCAGGTAGCCGTTGATCGGATCGTGCGCCGATGTCTGGTCGGTGAGGATATCGGGGCGGATGCCGCGCCTGAACATCTCCGGCACGATCTCGGCGGCGTTGCCGAGCAGGCCGACCGATTTCGCCTCGCCGGCCTTGGTCCAGCGCGAGATCATTTCCATCGCCTCGTCGAGCGTCTCCGCTTTCTCGTCGAGGTACCGGGTGCGCAGGCGGAAATCGATCGAGTCCGGATTGCATTCGATGGCGAGGCAAGAGGCGCCGGCCATGACGGCGGCCAGAGGCTGGGCCCCGCCCATGCCGCCGAGGCCGGCGGTCAGGATCCACTTGCCCTTCAGATTGCCGTCATAATGCTGGCGGCCGGCCTCGACGAAGGTCTCGTAGGTGCCCTGAACGATGCCTTGGGTGCCGATATAGATCCAGGAGCCGGCCGTCATCTGGCCGTACATCATCAGGCCTTTCCTATCGAGCTCGTTGAACTTCTCCCAGTTCGCCCAATGCGGCACGATGTTGGAGTTGGCGATCAGCACGCGCGGCGCATCCTTATGCGTGCGGAAGACGCCGACCGGCTTGCCGGACTGCACCAGCAACGTCTCATCCTCGCCCAGCGTCTTCAACGCAGCGACGATGCGGTCGAAATCATTCCAGGTGCGCGCCGCACGGCCGATGCCGCCATAGACGACCAGCTCGTTCGGGTTCTCGGCGACCTCCGGGTCGAGGTTGTTCATCAGCATGCGCAGCGGCGCCTCGGTCGTCCAATAGCGGGCGTTCAACTTGTCGCCGCGGGGGCTGCGCACTTCGCGGATGTTGTGGCGGGGATCGGTCATGTCGTCAGTTCCCTTTTGATGAGCTGCAGCGGGCGCGTCAGCGCGCAGCCCAGGCGATCGCGGTTTCGAGAATGGTTTTCAGCGTGGCGCGGATCGGCGCGGCATAAGCCGCATCATAAGGCACCGGCCAGTTGTCCGGCGCGCCCTTCTCCGCAGGCTCGCGCATATAGCCGCGGTTGGAGAGCTCCATCTGCAGCGCGTGCACGCCGTTCTGCGGCTGGCCGAAATGGCGCGTGATCCAGCCGCCCTTGAAGCGGCCGTTGACCACCCAGGTCTCACCGGTCGCGGCGACGATGTCGGCGACCTTGGCCTGCAATGCCGGATCGGTGCTCTTGCCGTCATTGGTGCCGAGGTTGAAGACCGGCAGCGTACCTTCGAACAGGCGCGGCAGCACCGAGCGGATCGAATGGCAGTCATAGAGCACGATCTTTTCGTGCATGCCGCGCAGCCGGTCGATCTCGGCCTGCAGGGTGGCATGGTATGGCACGAAGTAGGTCTCGCGGCGCTCGTCGATCTCCGCCGGCGTCGGCTCCTCGCCCGGACGATAGAGCGGATCGCCGTCGAATGTGTCCGTCGGGCAGAGCCCGGTGGTCGCCTGTCCAGGATAGAGCGAGACGCCGGAGGGATCGCGGTTGACGTCGACGACGGTGCGCGAGATCGCCGTGTGCACGACCGTCGCGCCGAGATCGGCGGCGAAGTCATAGAGCTTGTCGATCCACCAGTCGCAGTCGCGGCGGCCAAGCCAGGTCGAGACCAGCCGCCTGTCGAGGCCGGCGAGATCGATGCCGGTGTGGGGGATGGAGACCAGGAGTGGCGCGGTGCCGCGCGTGACTGTGAGCCAGGGAGGCGTGGTCATCATGCCGCTCCAGCAATCGACGGCAGCGTCACGGCGCTCGCCGCCTTCACCGCGGCGCCGCTGCGCACCAGGGCGATCGCCTTTTCCATGTCGGGATGGAAATGCCGGTCGTTGTCGAGATGCGGCACTTCCGAGCGAACCAGCTTGCGCACGGCTTCCAGCGCTTCACTCGATGCCAGCGGCGCGTGGAAATCGCAGCCTTGCGCGGCGGCTAGGAGCTCGATGCCGATGACGGCGGTCGCATTCTCGATCATACCGAGCAGCCGGCGCGCGCCATGCGCGGCCATCGAGACATGGTCTTCCTGGTTGGCCGAGGTCGGGATGGAATCGACGCTCGCCGGATAGGCCTTCTGCTTGTTTTCCGAAACGAGCGCTGCAGCCGTCACCTGCGGGATCATGAAGCCGGAATTCAGCCCCGGCTTCGGCGTAAGGAAAGCGGGCATGCCGGAGAGCGCCGGATCGACCAGCATGGCGATGCGCCGCTCCGACAGCGAGCCGATCTCGCAGACGGCAAGCGCGATCATGTCGGCGGCGAAGGCGACCGGCTCGGCATGGAAATTGCCGCCCGAAAGCGCGGTGTCGTCCTCGGCGAAGATCAGCGGATTGTCGGTGACGCCGTTGGCCTCGGTCTCGAGCGTGTCGGCGGCCTTGCGCAGCACGTCGAGGGCCGCACCCATAACCTGCGGCTGGCAGCGCAGGCAGTAGGGATCCTGCACACGCTCGTCGCCGACGCGGTGCGATTCACGGATGGCGCTGCCGGCCATCAGATTGCGCAGCGCATCCGCCGTCTCGATCTGGGCGCGGTGCTTTCTCAACAGATGGATGCGCGGGTCGAAGGGCGCATCGGAGCCGCGCGCGGCATCGGTCGACAGCGCTCCGGCGACCAGCGCCGACTGGTAGAGCGTCTCGGCCTCGAACAGGCCGGCGAGCGCATAAGCCGTCGAGAACTGCGTGCCGTTGAGCAGCGCCAGGCCCTCCTTGGCGCCGAGCGTCACCGGCTCCAGCCCATGCGAGACGAAGGCGACCTTTGCCGGGAAGCGACCGTGCGGTGTGAAACATTCGCCGACGCCGATCATGACGGCCGTCAAATGCGAGAGCGGCGCGAGGTCGCCCGAGGCGCCGACCGAGCCTTGCGCCGGCACCACCGGAATGACGTCGTTGGCGAGCATCCCCTGAAGCAGGTCGATGGTCTCGGCGCGCACGCCGGAGGCGCCCTGGGCGAGGCTGGCGAGCTTCAGCGCCATCATCAGCCGAACCACAGCGACCGGCATCGGCTCGCCGACGCCGGCGGCATGCGACAGCACGATGTTGCGCTGGAGCGTTTCGAGATCGTCGGCCGGGATGCGGACGCTGGCCAGCTTGCCGAAACCGGTGTTGATGCCATAGACCGGCTCGCCCTTGGCGACGATGCGGGCAACCGCCTCGGCGCTGGCCTTGATCTTCGGCCGGCAGGCGTCGTCGAGCTTCGGCATCGCGCCGCGATAGATGGCGCGCCAGTCGGCAAGCGTCGCGCTGCCGGGCTTCAGGATCAGTTCGGTCATTGTCCTCTCCAGATACGGGCATGGAGCGGGTTGAAGCCCATGCGGTAGACGAGTTCGGCCGGGCGCTCGATGTCCCAGATGGCAAGATCCGCCGATTTGCCGGCCTCCAGCGTGCCGGTTCTGTCGAGCATCCCAAGCGCACGCGCGGCCTCGCGGGTGATGCCGGCAAGGCATTCGTCGACGGTCAGGCCAAAGAGCGTCGCGCCCATGTTCATGGTGAGCAGCAGCGAAGTGAGCGGCGAAGTGCCTGGATTGCTGTCGGTGGCAACCGCCATCTTCACGCCGTGCCGGCGGAAGAGATCGACCGGCGGCTTCTTCGTCTCGCGGATGAAGTAATAGGCGCCGGGCAGGATGGTCGCGACGGTGCCGGCCTTGGCCATCGCCGCGGCGCCCTCCTCATCCGTGTATTCGAGGTGGTCGGCAGACAGCGCGCCGTAGCGGGCGGCAAGGGCTGCGCCATGCAGGTTGGAGAGCTGGTCGGCATGAAGCTTCACCGGCAGGCCGAGCGCCTTGGCCTTGTCGAAAACGCGCGCGACCTGTTCCGGCGAGAAGGCGATGCCCTCACAGAAACCGTCGACGGCGTCGGCGAGCTTTTCGGCGGCAACCGCCGGCAGGATCGTTTCATTGACGAGGTCGACGAAAGCGTCCTTGTCGCCCTTGGCTTCCGGCGGCAGCGCGTGGGCTGCGAGACAGGTCGTGCGGATCATCACCTGTCGTTCGCCGTCAAGCCGACGGGCGGCGCGCAGCGATTTCTTCTCATTGTCGAGGTCGAGACCATAGCCGGACTTCACTTCGACAGTCGTGACGCCCTCGGCGATCAGCGCGTCGAGGCGCGGCAGCGTCTGGGCGACGAGCTCGTCCTCGCTGGCGGCGCGCAGCGACTTGACCGAAGAGACGATGCCACCCCCTGCCCGCGCCACTTCTTCATAGGTGGCGCCGGCCAGCCGCATCTCGAATTCGTTGGCGCGGTTGCCGGCATAGACAAGGTGCGTGTGGCAGTCGATCAGGCCGGGCGTGATCCAGCGGCCCTCGCAATCGATTGTTTCGGCGCCCTGCCCGAATGGGGCCGGCATGTCGGCTTCCGCGCCGGCATAGACGATAAGCCCGTCACGCGCTGCGACAGCGCCCTTTTCGACGATGCCGAGCCCCGCCGCGCCCTCAACCATGGTCACCAGACGCGCATTGCGCCAGAGACGAAGGCCGCCCTGTCTATTCTCTCCACCCATCATCTTTTCCATTTGAAAGGATGACGATTATGTATATACATATCGGGACGCGACGCAAGTGGTAATGTCGCTCTGGCATTCAGATTCGGGAGTTTGGACGTGACGGCGATCTTTGCGGAACAGGCGCTGCTGCCCGAGGGCTGGCAAGGCAATGTGAGGATCGCCTTCGACGGCGGCCGCATCGCGACGGTCGAAGCCGGCGCCGCCCCGCAGGCCGGTGACGAGCGCCATGCCATTCTGTTGGCCGGCATGCCCAATCTGCACAGCCACGCCTTCCAGCGCGGCATGGCGGGGTTGGCCGAATTGCGCGGCCCCTCGGCCGACAGTTTCTGGAGCTGGCGCGAGGTGATGTACCGCTTTGCGCTGTCGATGACGCCGGACCAGGTCGAGGCGGTGGCGGCGCAGCTTTATGTCGAGATGCTTGAGGCCGGTTTCTCGCGCGTCGGCGAGTTCCACTATCTGCATCACGACAGCGACGGAAACCCCTATGCCAACATTGCCGAGATGGCGGAGCGCATCGCGGCGGCGGCGTCAGAGACCGGCATCGGGCTGACGCTCCTGCCAGTCTTTTATGCTCATTCCGCCTTCGGCGGCGCGACGCCCAACGAAGGCCAGCGGCGATTCATCAATGATGTCGAGCGGTTCGGGCGCTTGCTTGAGAAAAGCCGCGAAGGCGTGTCGCGGCTGGAGCAGGCGGTTATCGGCGTCGCGCCGCACAGCCTGCGTGCGGCGACGCCGGACGAGCTCAACACGGTCGCGGCAATGGCACCGGACGGCCCGATCCACATCCATGTCGCCGAGCAGGTGAAGGAAGTGGAGGACTGCATCGCCTGGTCTGGAGCGCGGCCGGTCGAGTTCCTGCTTGGCCAGGCATCAGTGGATAAGCGCTGGTGCCTGATCCACGCCACGCATATGACCGAGGCCGAGACGATCGCCATGGCGCAGAGCGGCGCGATCGCCGGACTCTGCCCGGTCACCGAGGCCAATCTCGGCGACGGCACGTTTGCCGCACCGTTGTTCATCGAACAGGGCGGCCGCTTCGGCGTCGGCTCCGACTCCAATGTGCTGATCGGCCTGCCGGACGAGCTTCGGCAGCTGGAATATTCGCAGCGCCTTGCCCATCGCGCCCGCAACGTGCTGGCGCGTTCCGGCGGCTCGACCGGGCGCGCGCTGTTCGACGCCGCGCTCGACGGCGGCAGTGTCGCGCTCGGTGCCGGGCCATCAGCTATTGCTATCGGGAGCCGCGCTGATCTGGTTTCGCTCGACGGCGGCCATCCCTCGCTCGCCGGCAAGGCGGGCGATGCGACCCTCGACGCCTGGATCTTCGCCAATGGCAGCAGGGTCGACTGCGTCTGGGTGCACGGCAAGAAGCAGGTCAGCGGCGGCAGGCATGCCAAGCGCGAGGCGGTTGCCAAGCGGTTTCGCGAAGTAATGACGGCGCTTTCACAAGGCTGAGCAGGAAAAACCCCGATGAGCCTGGTTGAAACGGATGACGTGGAGAGTGGCGAGAGCATTTCGCTGCATCAGCGCATCTTGTCGGACATTCGGGAGAAAATCCTCTCAGGCGCCTGGGCGCCCGGCCATCGCATCCCGTTCGAGCACGAGCTGACGGCCGAATATAAATGCTCGCGCATGACGGTGAACAAGGCGCTGTCGCAGCTGGCCAAGGCGGGGCTGATCGAGCGCCGCCGCCGCTCGGGCAGTTTCGTGCGCCAGCCGCAGTCGCAGGCGGCGGTGCTGGAGCTCCACGACATCAGGATCGAGGTCGAGGCGCTCGGCCTGCCCTATCGCTATGAGCGACTGAAGCGCATGAAGCGGCGCAGCAGCGCCGAGGACCGGTCGCGGCTCGGACTGCCCGCGCCAGGGCCGGTGCTCTGGCTTGAGGGCCTGCATTTTGCCGGTGAGCGGCCGTTCGCGCTGGAGCAGCGGCTGATCAATCTTTCAGCCGTGGCCGGGGCCGCCGAGGAAGAGTTCTTCGAAATCGCTCCCGGCCCCTGGCTGATCGGCCGCGTGCCGTGGAGCGAGGCCGAGCATCGTATCCGTGCCGTGGCGGCTGACGAGAGCATCGCCGACGCGCTCGACATCGACCCGGGCGCGCCCTGCCTGGTGGTCGAGCGCCGCACCTGGAGCGCGGAGCACCCGGTCACCCATGTGCGGTTCGTCTATCCGGCGGAAAGCCATACGCTGGTGGCGCGGTTCACGCCCTCGCAGGGGTAGCGGGACAGAGTCCCCCTCACCCAGCCTCCGCTTCGCTCGGCTTCTCTCCCCGAGGGGAGAGGAGCCTGTCAGCGCCAGCGCAAACCTCTTCTCCCCAGCGGGGAGAAGGTGGCCGCGCAGCGGCCGGATGAGGGGGAGAGTGACAGCTTACAGCGCCGCCGTGATAATGATCTCGACCAGATATTCCGGGCCGGCGAGCTTGGCTTCGCCGGTGGCGCGGGCCGGCGTGTGGCCTTTCGGCACCCACTTGTCCCATTCGGAATTCATCTCGGCGAAGGTGCCCATGTCGGCCAACCAGATGATCGCCTGGACGATCTTGGTCTTGTCGGTGCCGGCCTTGGCCAGCAATTCGTCGATGGTCTTGAGGATGTCGCGGGTCTGCGAGGCGACGTTGCCGCCCGGCTCGCCGACTTGGCCGGCCAGATAGACGGTGTTGCCGTGGATGACGATCTGGCTCATGCGCGGGCCGACATCGATGCGACGAATGCTCATTGCGAGGGTTCCTTCGTTTTGGGAGTCGTGCCTCTTTAGAGTCCGTACCGGCCCCGGGCAAGGCCGCCGGAGGCGAAACCAATTGAGCCAATTGTCTGGCCCAGCATCGTCACATACACGCCGAGTTGACCGGCCGAGACACAATTCCGCCGGTCTGTCGTGTTGACTAATGTAATAACATCACATATCGACGATGCACTCGATCTAGCGGACCGCCCGGAACGTCTGATGACAAATGCCTGCCTGACCTTCCGCGACCTGACTCTCGGCTACAATAGCCATCCGGCCATCCATCACCTCAACGGCATCGTCAGGAAGGGCTCGCTGACCGCCGTGGTCGGCGCCAACGGCTCGGGCAAGTCGACGCTGATGAAGGGCATCGTCGGCGTGCTGAAGCCGATGGAGGGCACGGTTGTTCGCGCGCCCGGCGTGCGCACCGCCTATCTGCCGCAGCAGTCGGAGCTCGACCGCAGCTTCCCGGCGCGCGTCGTCGACCTGGTATCGCTCGGCCTGTGGCCGAAGCGCGGCATGCTCGGCCGCTACACCAAGGAGGATCGCGAGTCGGTCAGCAAGGCACTGATGGCGGTCGGGCTCGGCGGCTTCGAAGCGCGCCCTCTCGACACGCTCTCCGGCGGCCAGTTGCAGCGCACGCTGTTTGCCCGCGTGCTTTTGCAGGACGCCGACCTCATCCTGCTCGACGAGCCGTTCAACGCGGTCGACGCCAAGACGGTCGGCGACCTCATCCAGCTCATAAAACGCTGGCAAGGCGAGGAGCGCACGATCATGGTCGTCGTCCACGACCTCGACCTTGTGCGGCAGAATTTCCCGGAAACGCTGTTGCTCGCCCGCCAGCCAGTTGCCTGGGGCGATACGAGGGAGACGCTGCAGCCGGAAAACCTGCTCAAGGCGCGCCGCTTCCACGAGGCCTGGGAAGAGAACGCGCCCTGGTGCGAGCCGAGCGAGCACGATCACAGCCATGACCGTGGGCATGATCACGACCATCACGCGCACACGCATGATCTTCATCACGACCACGGCTCCGGACCGAGGGTTGCGTGATGGAATTCCTCTACGGCCTGTTCATCGCACCCTTCGCCGATTTCGCCTTCATGCAGCGAGCACTGTTCGGCTCGCTGATGCTGTCGCTCGGCGCCTGCCCGGTCGGCGTCTTCCTGATGCTGCGGCGCATGAGCCTGTCGGGCGACGCGATGGCGCATGCGATCCTGCCGGGCGCCGCCGCCGGCTTTCTGCTCTATGGCCTGGAAATCCTGCCGATGACGGTCGGCGGGCTGATCGCCGGCATCATCGTCGCGCTCGGCGCCGGTGCGGTCTCGCGCTTCACCATCCAGCGCGAGGACGCCTCCATGGCGGCCTTCTATCTCATCTCGCTCGCCGTCGGCGTGCTGATGGTGTCGATCCGCGGTTCCAGCGTCGATCTCATGCATGTTCTGTTCGGTACCGTGCTGGCGCTCAACAACGAGGCGCTGATATTGATCGGCGGCATCGTGGTGGTCACGCTTGTAAGCCTTGCCATCTTCTGGCGCGCGCTGGTCGCCGAATGCCTCGACCCGCTGTTCCTGCGCTCGGTGAGCTGCATGGGCAGCCCGGTGCATTTCATCTTCCTCGGCCTCGTCGTGCTCAACCTAGTCGGCGGCTTCCAGGCGCTGGGCACCTTGCTGTCGGTCGGACTGATGATGCTGCCGGCGGCCGCCGCCCGCTTCTGGACGGTGCGCGTCGAGCCGATGTGCGTGCTGGCGGTGCTGATCGGCTTTGCCTCCTGCATCGCCGGGCTGCTTCTGTCCTATCACGCCTCGCTGCCATCCGGCCCGGCAATCATCCTGTCGGCCGGCGTCGTCTATTTCTGCTCGATCCTGTTCGGCTCGCGCGGCGCGTTGCGCGCCCGCATCGTGCATCACCGCCACCGGACCGCCTGACCTCAATCCCCAAGCAAGGAGACCTCCCCAATGCTGAAATCCTTCCGTGCCGCCCTCGCGATGAGCGTTATAACATTAAGCGCTTTTGCGACCTCGTCGGCCTTTGCTGCGCCGATCAAGGTGGTGGCGAGCTTCACGATCGTTGCCGATTTCGCAAAAAATGTCGGCGGCGACCGCGTCGACATCACCACCATCGTCGGCCCGGACGGCGACGCGCATGTCTATGAGCCGAGTCCGGCAGACGCGGTGGCGATGGCGGGCGCCGACGTGGTGCTGGTCAACGGCCTGCATTTCGAAGGTTTTCTCCAGCGCCTGGTCGACGCCAGCGCCACCAAGGCCTCGATCGTCACGCTGACCAAGGGCGTCACCCCGATCGACTTCAAGCCGGAATTCGCCGATGCCGATGCGGCCGAAGGCGCCGACACCGGCGGCAAGACCGTCACCGATCCGCACGCCTTCCAATCGATCGCCAATGCCAAGATCTATGTGAAGAACATTGCCGATGCCTTCTGCACGGCGGACAGCGAGGGCTGCGACAGCTACAAGGCCAACGCCGCCGCCTACACCACGAAGCTCGATGCGCTGGAAGGCGAAGTGAAGGCGGCGATCGAGTCGATTCCTCCGGAGAAGCGCGTCGTCATCACCTCGCATGACGCCTTCGGCTATTTCGAGCACGCATACGGCCTCACCTTCCTGGCGCCGCAGGGCATCTCGACGGAATCCGAGCCTTCGGCCGCCGACGTCGCCAAGCTGGTCGAGCAGGTCAAGCAGGACAAGGCGGCGGCGATCTTCGTCGAGAACATCACCAATCCGCGGCTGATCGAGCAGATCGCCGGTGAGACCGGCATCAAGGTCGGCGGCACGCTCTATTCGGATGCGCTGTCGCAGCCCGACGGCCCGGCCGCGACCTATATCGACATGATGCACAACAACATCACGCAGATCAAAGGCGCGATCCTCGGCAGTTGAGCAGGGTCCTCCCCAACCGGGTCAATTCGGCCCGGTTGGATTTTCCGGTCGGGCATCGCTATTTGGCAGAGAAATCTTCCAGCACGCATTGCCGCCCCTGCCTTGGAGTGGCAAGACTGCCGCCAAACCAGATTGCGAGGACACCGCCATGGAATACCGCCAGATCAGCGAGGACTATTCGGTCTCCGGCCAGATCCAGCCCGAGGACATCGCCGCCATCAGGGACGCCGGCTTCACAAGCGTGATCTGCAACAGGCCGGACAACGAGCAGCCGGGCCAGCCCTCGGCCGACAGCGTCAAGGCGGCGGCCGAAGCCGCTGGGCTCGCGTTCCGCTACATCCCGGTGATCAGTGGCCAGATCACCATGGACAATGTCGAGGATCAGGCCGAGGCGCTGGACGAGCTCCAGGGGCCGGTTTTCGCCTATTGCCGCTCCGGCGCGCGCTGCACCAATCTTTATGGGTTGATCCAGCAGCAGAGGGGCTAACAGTTTTTTGGGTTGAAGGCCGTCAATCGCGAATGCTGGCGATCCTTCACACCCCCTCTGGCCTACCGGCCATCTCCCCCGCAAGGGGGGAGATCGGATGTCGCGGCCGCTTTCGCCGCCGTCGGTGAAGCTGCAAATCTCCCCCTTGCGGGGGAGATGGCCGGTAGGCCAGAGGGGGTGCTGTCCCTCCGACATATCCAGTAAAATCCACTCAGTTGAATGAGCTAAATCGGCAGCGCCCCGGTTTCCTTCAGCGTCTCCAGCACAATCGCGGTCTTCACATGCTGCACGGATTCATGCGGCAGGAGCACGCCGTTGACGAATTCCGACAATGATTTGAGATCGGGCGTCACCACCTTCAGGATGTAATCCATCTCGCCGGTCAGCGCATGCGCCTCCTGCACCTCGGGCAGGCGGGCCACCAGCTCGCCGAAGCGGCGGGCGTTGTCGCGGTTATGCGTGGCTAAAGTCACCGAGATGACGTTGACCAGCGAGAAGCCCAGCCGATCGCGGTCGAGCACAGCGCGATAGCCCTTGATGTAGCCGTCTTCCTCCAGCCGCTGGCGGCGGCGCGAGCATTGCGAGCCCGACAGGTTCACCCGCTCCGAAAGATCGTTGTTGGTGAGCCGCGCATCGCCCTGCAACAGAGCCAGTATCTTGCGGTCAAATTGATCGAGGCGCGCATCATCCATGGATTTTCCTCCAATCATGCACAATCCACGCATATGAAGAGCATTTCAAGCGTTTAAATGCAAGCACCGTGCGGCCGCTTCGCGCTATCATCTGTGAAGTTGGCCAAGTCCGGCCGCAACAGCTTTCGGAGGATTGCCATGGGCCCCTTCCCGCACGACGCCCCGCCCGCCAAGATCAGCAAGGCGAACCCCGCCGGCACCGATGGTTTCGAGTTCGTCGAGTTCGCGCATTCGGAGCCGGCAAAGCTCGCCGAGCTCTTCACCCGCATGGGCTATGTGGCGGTGGCCAAGCACCGCACAAAGGACATCACCGTCTGGCGCCAAGGCGATATCAACTATGTCGTCAATGCCGAGCCCGGTTCGCATGCGATGAAGTTCGTCGAAAAGCACGGCCCTTGCGCCGCCTCAATGGCCTGGCGCGTGGTCGATGCCAAGCACGCTTTCGACCATGCCGTGTCGAAAGGCGCCACGCCTTATGAAGGCAAGGACAAGGCGCTCGACGTGTCGGCCATCGTCGGCATCGGCGGCTCGCTGCTCTATTTCATCGAGGCCTATGGCGAGAACGGCTCGGCCTATGACGCCGAGTTCGAATGGCTGGGCGAGCGCGATCCCAAGCCTGAAGGCGTCGGCTTCTATTACCTCGACCACCTCACGCACAATGTCTATCGCGGCAATATGGACAAATGGTGGGATTTCTATCGCGACCTGTTCGGCTTCAAGCAGATCCATTTCTTCGACATCGACGGCAGGATCACCGGGCTGGTCAGCCGGGCGATTACCTCGCCCTGCGGCAAGATCCGCATTCCGCTCAACGAGTCCAAGGACGAGACCAGCCAGATCGCCGAGTATCTGAAGAAATACAATGGCGAAGGCATCCAGCACATCGCAGTCGGCACCGACGCGATCTACGACGCCACCGACAAGCTCGCAGCCAACGGGCTGAAATTCATGCCCGGCCCGCCCGACACCTACTACGAGATGTCGCGCGAGCGCGTACACGGCCATGACGAGCCGATCGAGCGGATGAAGAAGCACGGCATCCTGATCGACGGCGAAGGCGTCGTCGACGGCGGAACGACCAAGATCCTGCTGCAGATCTTCTCCAAAACCGTGATCGGGCCGATCTTCTTCGAGTTCATCCAGAGGAAGGGCGACGAAGGCTTTGGCGAGGGCAATTTCCGCGCCCTGTTCGAGTCGATCGAGCAGGACCAGATCAAGCGCGGCGTGCTGAAGGTTGGCGGCAAGGCGGCGTAGCGCCAAGGGCAAGTGGATTGCGGACGACTTTGATGAACTCGGCCCTGAATGGGACGAGTACGTGAAATGACGGTCGGCCTGACTATCCTGACATCAGATCCGCATTTTGCCCGATACGAGGTCGCGTTGGCCTGACAGCCATGCGATCGAGCTATTTTTGGAGGCCGGCGGCCTTGCGCAGAACGTCGTTGATGCGGCTCTGCCAGCCGGGTCCGCCGGCGCGGAAGCGAGCGATCACGTCACTATCGAGACGCAGCGTCACCTGCTGCTTCGGATTTTCGAGCGCCGGGCGGCCGCGCGAGCGGCGGATGCTCTCGGCAAGGTCAGGGAAGACCTCGGTGAAGGGTCGGGCTTGGGCAATCTGCTCATCGGTGGCCTCCGGGCTGTCGACAGCATCCCAGTCCGCTCTGGTGAAGCCCTTGCCTGGCGTGAACTCCTTATCGGGCTTGGTGATGTTGAGTTTCTTCGCTGTCATCGGATATTCCTTTCTTTCCCGCTAGCACGCCGCATGGAAATAATGGAAATGGCCTCGTTTCCGAGGCGGGAGAAGACCACCCTAACCGCAACGCCGCCAATGTTGCCGATCGCCATGAAGCGCTTGCCACGCGCCGGCAAGATGGTGGCGACATAGAAGAAATCCATTTCGAGATCTACAAAGTCCGTTCCGTGTTTCGAGACGTTCGCCTGCCGCTTGATCTCTTCCCAAACGATCTTCATCGGAATTTATGTACCTACAATAATTAAGTCAATAATTTTCGTAACTACGATAATTCCTGAGGCATTCTCGCTCATTCACAGCCCCAGCCGCTCGACCTCGTCCTTCCTCAGCTTGCTGTCGTAGTCGAGCAAAAACTCATCCAACTGCGGCGGCGGAGCGGAAGTGCCGGAGAGCATCGCGTGCACCTGGCCTCGGTGATGGATGTCGTGCAGGAAGACGTGGGCGAGGAGATCGCCGATCCTTTCCGGGATTAGGCCGTCCCCGCGCCGGTCGGTGATGACGCGGCGGTTGAGATCGGCGTCTGTCAGGCTATCGCAGAAGGCGATCAGCTTGCGGTCAAAGTCGGCCTGCGCCGCTGCCAGGCTTGCCGCATCGTCGAACGGCACGAAGTCGTCGTAGGCGGCGGCGCCGACGCCCCCCTCCGTCAGGAAATCGAGATAGAGATGGTCGACCGCGAGAATGTGGTTGAGCGTTTCCCTGATCGAGGGAAAGAAGCTGGTTCGCTCGGCCTCGAACTCGCCGGGCTGAAGTGCCAGCACAGCACGATAGAGCCGATCGTTCGACCAAAGACTGTTGCGCGCCATGCGGCGCAGATGCTCGAGCAGGGTCACCGTTCGGGCTCTTCCCTCACCCCTCGTATTTCTCGACCTTCTGCTCGATGGCGCCGAAGATCGAATGGCCGGTCTTGTCCTTCATCTCAATGCGCACCGTATCGCCGAAATGCAGGAAGGGCGTCTTCGGCTCGCCGGCCTCGATGGTCTCGATCATGCGCAGCTCGGCGATGCAGGAATAGCCGGCGCCGCCGGCCGCCACCGGCTTGCCTGGTCCGCCGCCCAGCTTGTTGGAGACGGTGCCCGAGCCGATGATGGTGCCGGCTGCAAGCGGCCTGGTCTTGGCGGCATGCACGATCAACGCCGGGAAATCGAAGGTCATGTCGATGCCGGCATCGGCGCGGCCGAACGGCTTGCCGTTGAGGTCGACCAGCAGCGCGAGGTTGACCTTGCCGCCGTCCCAGGCCTCACCCAACTCGTCGGGCGTCACCGCGACCGGCGAGAAGGCGGAAGACGGCTTCGACTGGAAGAAGCCGAAGCCTTTCGCTAGTTCCGGCCCGGTGATGGCGCGCAACGTCACGTCGTTGACTAGCATGACGAGGCGGATCGCCTCTCTCGCCTTGTCCAGCCCGGCGCCCATCGGCACGTCGTCGACGATGACGGCAACCTCGGCCTCCATGTCGATGCCGAAGGCTTCGTCCGCCATACGGATCGGTTCGCGCGGCGGAATGAAGGAATCCGAGCCGCCCTGGTAGATCAGCGGATCGGTCCAGAAGCTTGCCGGCATCTCGGCGCCGCGCGCCTTCCGCACCAGCTCGACATGGTTCACATAGGCCGAGCCGTCCGCCCATTGATAGGCGCGCGGCAAAGGCGAATGGGCGTCGTGTTCATGAAAGCGCGCCGAAGGCACGGCGTTGGTCTCCAGCGATTCCGCTATTGTTGCGAGATGCGGCGCGATCCGCCGCCAGTCGTCGAGCGCCGCCTGCAGCGTCGGCACCAGGAAGGAGGCGTCGGTGAACCGCGTCAGATCGCGCGAAACCACGACCAGCTTTCCGTCGCGCGTCCCGTTCTTCAATGTGGCAAGCTTCATGCGGTTTCCTCTCCTCACGCGGTCTTGTGCCGCTGGTCCACAACAAGGCCCCGGCAGGCGAACGTCAAGTCACCCGCTCGGTTTTCCTGACCGTAAACGGGCAATCAGGACCAGTCGCCTTCCGGCGTGCCGTTAAAACGCTTCTTCAGGTCGGCCCAGCAGTCGATGTAGTTCTCCTGCAAAGTGTCGAGTTCGGCGGCGTAGCGCGTCAGCATCTGCGGAAAGCGCGTCTCGAACATGAAGGCCATGGTGTTGTCGAGCTTGACCGGCTTCAGATCGGCGCGCGTCGCCTTCTCGAAGCCGGAAGCGTCCGGTCCATGCGCCAGCATCTGGTTGTGCAGGCTGATGCCGCCCGGAACAAAGCCTTCCTCCTTGGCGTCGTACTGGCCGTGGATCAGGCCCATGAACTCACTCATGATGTTGCGGTGGTACCAGGGCGGACGGAACGTGTTCTCCGCCACCAGCCAGCGCGGCGGGAAGATGACGAAGTCGACATTGGCCGTGCCCTCCTCGCCGCTCGGCGCCGTCAGCACCGTGAAGATCGACGGATCGGGATGGTCGAACAGGATTGCGCCGACCGGCGAAAACGTAGCCAGATCATACTTGTAGGGCGCGTAATTGCCGTGCCAGGCGACCACGTCGAGCGGCGAATGGCCGAGTTCGGTGGCATGGAAAGTGCCGCACCATTTGACGATCAGCCGGCACGGCGTTTCCTTGTCCTCGAACCAGGCACAGGGCGTCTTGAAGTCGCGCGGGTTGGCCAGGCAGTTGGCGCCGATCGGGCCGCGATCCGGCATGGTGAACTTGGCGCCATAGTTCTCGCAGACATAGCCGCGCGCTTCCTTGTCGGCGAGCTCGACCTTGAACACAAGGCCGCGCGGCAGCACGGCGATCTCGCCGGGCCTCAGCTCGATCACGCCCATCTCGGTGACGAAGCGCAACGCGCCGACCTGCGGCACGATCATCAGCTCGCCGTCGGCATTGAAGAAGTGGTCGTCCACCATCGAGCGGTTGGCGACATAGACATGCGCCGCCATGCCGGACTGGCCGAGCGCGTCGCCGGCCGTGGTCATGGTGCGCATGCCGGAGATGAAATCGGTCGGCTCGCTGGGCATCGGCACCGGGCTCCAGCGATACTGACCGAGCGCCAGCTCATGGTCGCCGAGGTTCGGCGCCGTCTTCCACGTGGGATAGCTCACCGCCTTGAAGCGCCCGGTATGCCTGACGCTCGGGCGGATGCGGTAGAGCCAGGAGCGCTCATTGGTGCCGCGCGGCGCGGTGAAGGGCGAGCCCGAAAGCTGCTCGGCATAGAGGCCGTAGGCCGGCCGCTGCGGCGAGTTGCGCCCCTGCGGCAGCGAGCCGGGCAGCGTCTCGGTCTCGAAGTCGTTGCCGAAACCCGGCATGTAGGAAAAGGCCATCGTTTCCTCCTGGCGCCAAGACGAGCGGCGCTCTTTTCGTCCCGAAGCGTCCACTGCGCGCCCACGAGAACACGCGGCGCTTTGGGAATTGACCAAACTGGTTTCATTTGTAACCATTGAAAATGTAACTATCAACCGCTGATGGCCGGGGCGAAAACCATGGAACCGGAAGTCCTGGAGCTCGAAAACTTCTTGCCGTACCGGCTCTACCGTCTCGCCGATGCCGTCAGCCGCGAGTTCTCGAAAATCTACAAGGAGCGTCACGGCCTGACGCGACCGGAATGGCGCACGCTTTCCGGATTGGGCCAGCGCGGCACGATGACCGCCACCGAGCTCGGCGAGCAGTCGGCCATGCACAAGACCAAGGTGTCGCGCGCTGTGGCCGAGCTGGAGCGCCGGCGCTGGCTGACTCGCACGCCCGACGAAAACGACCGCCGGGTCGAGCATCTGACGCTGACCAAGGCAGGGCTAGCCGCCTATCGCGAGATGGTGCCGTTGGCGAAGGCTTTCGAGAGCGGGTTGCTGGCGAAGCTTGGCGCGGCGGAGCGGGCGGCGATCGCGGAAGTATTGGCCGCACTCGAGGCCAGTCTGGCTTCAAGCAAGGGTCAAGGCCAGTCGCTCCGAACGATTGGGGTTGTGTGATGGCTCCGTGCCCAGTCTAAGCTCGGAATTTCCTCGGTCGTGATTTTGGTGGTCGACCGGTCTATAGTTATTGCCGCGTCGGCGGGAGGACTACATCGACGGGAGGACTATCATGCGCATTCGCACATTGACTCTCCTGACGACGCTGCTTGCAGTCACCTGCGTGTCCGCAAACGCCCAGCAGGTAAAGCCGACGTCAATCGAGGTGTTCCCTTTCGAATTGGAAGACAAGAGCGCCGGGGCGGGGATAATTCCTCCGGATGAGCACGACAGGCGCTATCTGTCCGAGTCGGCACAAGTCGCGAAGGACATGCTCTCCCAATCCGGTCGTTTTGCGGTAATTGATGAGCCAGCCGGGAATGTGCAGTCGGCTGCGCCGCATGGACTGCGCAACTGCGGGGGCTGCGAAGGTAAGATTGCGAGGCAACACGGCGCGTCTCTTGCCCTGCTTGGCGTCGTAACGCGCGTCAACCGAACAGAGCATACCATGTTCATTCGCATCCTCGACGCCGAGACCGGAAAACCTGTTTCGCAAGGCTTTTCCGATCTTCGCATGGGTGCGAACTACGCTTGGCCCCGCTCGGCGAAATGGCTGATGACAAACAGAATTCTGCGCTGACTACCAATCCATCATCACCTTGCCGGAACTGCCGCTCCGCATCGCATCGAAACCAATCTGGAAATCGTCGATGCCGATGCGGTGGGTGATCAGGCCCGAAACATCGAGCGGGCCCTGCACGAGCGCGATCATCTTGTACCAGGTCTCGAACATCTCGCGGCCGTAGATGCCCTTCAGGTGCAGCATCTTGAAGATGACCTTGTTCCAGTCGATCTCGAAGCCGGTCGGCGCGATGCCCAGAATGGCGATCTTGCCGCCATTGTTCATGGTGTCGATCATGTCGCGGAAGGCGGGTGCTGCGCCCGACATCTCTAGCCCGACGTCAAAACCCTCGGTCATGCCGATCGAAGGCATCACGTCGCACAGCTTCTCCTTCGAGGCGTCGACGACATGCTGGACGCCGAGCTTGCGCGCCAGCTCCAGCCGGACTGGATTGATATCGGTGATGACGACTTTCCGCGCGCCGACGCATTGCGCCACCAGCGCGCCCATGATGCCGATCGGCCCGGCGCCGGTGACCAGCACGTCCTCGCCGACGAGATCGAAGGACAAGGCGGTGTGAACGGCATTGCCTAATGGATCGAAAATGGCGGCGATCTCGTCCGGCACGTCGTCGGGGATCGGCACGACATTATGCTGCGGGATCGCCAGGTATTCGCCGAAGGCGCCTGGACGGTTGACGCCGACGCCGAGCGTGTTGCGGCAAAGATGGCCTCGCCCGGCGCGGCAGTTGCGGCAGTGTCCGCAGACGATGTGGCCCTCGCCGGAGACCCGCTGGCCGACTTTGTATTCGGTGACCGCGGCGCCGAAATCGGCGACGGTGCCGACGAATTCGTGGCCCGTCACCATCGGCACCGGCACCGTCTTCTGCGCCCACTGGTCCCAATTGTAGATGTGGACGTCCGTGCCGCAGATGGCGGTCTTCCTGACCTTGATCAACACGTCGTTGGGGCCGATCTCCGGCACCGGCACCTCCTCCATCCAGATGCCCGGCTCGGCCTTGGCCTTAACCAGCGCCTTCATCATGTTGGACATCAGGATCTCCTAGCGCTGTGGAGGCTTGCGTTCTTGTAGAGTAGAGGCATCTGCAATTATCGAATAACGCCGAGTTCGCGCCCAACTTCGCCAAACGCCTCCACCGCGCGGTCGATGTCGGCGCTGGAGTGCGCGGCCGACATCTGCGTGCGGATGCGCGCCTGGCCCTTCGGCACCACCGGGAAGGAAAAGCCGATGACATAGATGCCGCGCTTCAGCATGCGCCGTGCCATTTCCTGCGCAAGGGTGGCGTCGCCCAGCATCACCGGGATGATCGGGTGGTCGGCACCGGCAAGCGTGAAGCCGAGCTTGCCCATTTGAGACCGGAAGCGTTCCGCATTGGCATACAGGCGCTCGCGCAAGGCGCCACCATTGCAGATCAGCTCGAACACTTTCAGCGAGGCGCCGGCGATCGCCGGCATCAACGTGTTGGAGAAGAGATAGGGGCGCGAGCGCTGGCGCAGCCAGTCGACCACTTGTTTCTTGCCCGAGGTGTAGCCGCCGGACGCGCCGCCCAGCGCCTTGCCGAGCGTGCCGGTGATGATGTCCACCCTGCCCTCGACGCCACAATGCTCGGCCGAACCACGGCCGTTCGCACCTACGATGCCGACCGCATGGCTGTCGTCGACCATCACCATCGCGTCGTATTTCTCGGCGAGATCGCACACCCCTCGCAGGTTGGCGATGATGCCGTCCATCGAGAACACGCCATCGGTGGCGATCAGCCGGAAGCGACAGTCCTTCGCTTCCTTCAGCCGGGCTTCCAGATCGGCCATGTCGTTGTTGGCGTAGCGGAAGCGCTTTGCCTTGGAGAGCCTGACCCCGTCGATGATCGAGGCGTGGTTCAGCGCGTCCGAGATGACCGCGTCCTCCTCGCCGAGCAGCGTCTCGAACAGGCCGCCATTGGCGTCGAAGCAGGAGCCGTAGAGGATGGTGTCGTCCATGCCCAGGAAGGACGAGATGGTGGCTTCCAGCGCCTTGTGCTCCTCCTGCGTGCCGCAGATGAAGCGCACGGACGCCATGCCGTAGCCGTAGCGGTCGAGCGCCTGCTTGGCGGCCTCACACAACTCGGGGCTGTCGGCGAGGCCGAGATAGTTGTTGGCGCAGAAATTCAGCACCTTGTCGCCGCCCACCTCGATCTCGGCAGACTGCATCGAGGTAATCACCCGCTCGGACTTGTAGAGCCCGGCCGATTTCAGCCCCTGAAGCTCGTTGTCGATGTGCGAGAGAAACGCTGCGATCATGGTCTGGCCCTGTTCGGTTCAAGGCGGACTGTCGCGCCGCTGATGCGAAAAATCCATCGCAAAAACGACCGCTTCGGTGGCGCTGTGAAAGCTTTCCGGCCACAGCGGGACGACGATGAGCTCAAATGCCGACAACGCCTGAAAGGACGCGATAACCATCTTGTCAGCTTTGTCACGCCGCCGGGATGAGCGCCAGGCCTGCTTGCCGACCTGTTAACCCTTTCACGCCAAGGGTTTTCTCGCCGAATCCACGGCAGGAATCCGTCGACCGGAGGGGTCACCCAGTTATGTCGCAGCAGCCAGTGCATAGCGTTTCGCGCAAGCTGATCCTGCTGATCAAGAGTGGCTACTGGCTGGCCTTGCTGATCATCGCCGCCATGGTGATGGCATCCTTCATCCTGCTGCAGCAGTTGATGGCGCAGCAGCAGCACAATGATGCGCTGCTCGACATCGTCTCCATGCAGAAGGCGCTGTCGCAGCGCATCGTCTTCCTGGCGGGCGCCACCGGTGCGGCCTCGCGCGACAAGCAGCCCGCGCTGGTCACGGCGCTCAAGCAGGCGACGGCCGAGTTCGAGACCAACTACGACCGGCTGCTCAAGCAGACGGGCGCAGACCCGTTGTCGCCGGCGCGCAACGATCCGAAGTCGATCGAATACGTGCTGTTCAGCAAGCCGTTCCATCTCGACTATTTCTCGGTCGGCCTTGTGGCCAACGGCGAGCGGCTGGCCTCCTCCTTCGGATCCCAGCTCGGCATGCAAAGCGACGGCTACAAGGGTGGCACCGAGCGCGCCGGTCTCGACGCCTCCGTCGCCAATGCGACTTTGTCCGGCTATGCCGCGCTCGGCCAGCGCATCAGCGCCTTCGCCGATGAACGGTCGGGCGAGTTGCTCGATATGCACCGCACGCTGTTCTTCGCCACCATCGGCATCATCGTGCTGGTGGCGCTGTTCATCTTCCGGCCGATGTCCAACGCCATCCTGCGCAAGACGCATGAGCTGGTCGACGCACGCAACTCGATGGCCTTCATCGCCGTGCATGACGGCTTGACCGGCCTGCACAACCGCACCTTCCTCACCGATCATTTCGAGACGCTGATCAAGGCGGCGCATCGCCGCCGCGAGCGGCTGGCGGCGATCCAGCTCGACCTCGACCGCTTCAAGCAGATCAACGACACGCTGGGCCACGCCGCGGGCGACTATGTGCTTGTCGTCACTGCACAGCGCATGCGCGATTCCTGCCGCGCATCGGATCTTTGCGCCCGGCTCGGCGGCGACGAGTTCGTCATGATCCTCAACGGCGCAGGCACCACCGAGGACATCCATGCGCTGGCCAAGCGCATCCTGGACGAGATCAACGAGCCTATCACCTTCCAGGGCGCGACCATCATGCCTGGCGCCAGCGCCGGCATCGCCGTCTATCCGGTCGACGCCGACAGTGCGCAGGACCTGCTCGTCCATGCCGATCTCGCGCTCTATTCGGCCAAGAAGCTCGGCGGCGGCAGCTTCTCCTTCTTCTCCGAGGAGCTTCGGCGCGAGCTCGACTACCGCAAGCAGCTCGAGCAGGACATCCGCACCGCGATCGCCGAAAAGACCTTCGACGTCTATTTCCAGCCGCAGGTGTCGCTCACCAGCGGCAAGATCAGCGGCATCGAGGCGCTGGTGCGCTGGAAGCATGCCGCCCGCGGCATGATCTCGCCCGGCGAGTTCATCCCAGTGGCGGAGAAATGCGGCTTCATGCCGGAGATCGGCCGCATCGTCATCACCAAGGCTATCAACGAAGCCGCCGAATGGGACCGCGCCGGCATCGATTTTGGGCGCCTCGCCGTCAATGTCTCGGGCACCGAGCTGCGCGAGCCGGATTTCGACAAGTTCCTGTTCGGAGCACTGGAGCGGGCCGGGCTCGCGCCGCAGAAGCTGTCGCTGGAAATCGTCGAATCCGTCATCCTCGACGACGAGAAGACCGGCATCGCCGCCAAGCTCAGGCACATCCGCGCCGCGGGCGTGCATCTCGAGCTTGACGATTTCGGCACCGGCTATGCTTCGCTGCGCCACGTCAACCCGAACGAGATCGACCGGCTGAAGATCGACCGCCGCTTCGTCCAGAACATCAACGAGAACGGCGACAACTCCAAGATCGTGCGCGCCATCACCGAGCTTGCCCGCGGTCTCGGCATCTCGATCGTCGCCGAGGGCGCGGAGACCGAGGCCGAGCTCGACTCGCTGATGGCGATCGGCTGCGACCAGGTGCAGGGCTATTCGATCGCCTTCCCGATGCCGCAGGACAAGGCGCGGGAATGGCTGATCGCGCGCAGCCCGAAAAAGGCGAAGCTGAAGGTGCTGCAGGGCAGCCTGGCGTAGGGCGCATTGATATTCAGGTGATGCCGGCCTGCGCTTCCGATGCTCGTATACTTTTAGTGCGCCCCGTACTCGACACGGCCTGGGTCTCTACGCTTTTGGCGCGATCCCGGGTTATGCCAGGTGAGGCGCTCCTTCCACTGCCGGCAAAGATGGCAAGGTCTTTAGAGGATTGAGCATTGGCACCCCGAGAGGGGCGAAATGACGCTCGTTATCCGTCAATATCGTTAAACCATGAACTTCCGCCATCGCGGCGATCGCTATGTCTTCGAACCCTGGCTGGTGCGCCCTGGCCCGATCCAAGATAGTTCCGGCTGCATGCGCCGTGCGCAGATCGAAAGGAAGTATCCTTTCGTTATAAAGATATTCGACTGCCTGCCACCATTCGCGAAGTAGAGCCGTTTTTTTCGTAGCCCCTTCGCGCTCGGCCTTCGCTATTCCCGAGGTGATTTCGGACGCCGTAATCACGGAGAGGAACAAATGGTCGCTGGCTTGATCGAGCCAATCCGCCAACGCTGCCCGCCCAACCGTTTTGGAGGGTGCCATCGCCGAAATGATGTTGGTGTCCAGCAGGAACATCAGACGCCTGCGTTATAGATCAACCTCGCGGGCGGGCTTGCGGGAACGAGGCAGAATGTCAGATTTGGTGCCGGGAAACGCTGCCAGCAATCGCCCGAAACTAGGCACCCGCGACAGCCGCTCATAGTCCTTGAAAGACAGGATAACAGCTTGCTTGCGACCGTGCCGTGTGATGACAGCAGGTTCTCCCGCAACAGCCTGATCGACCACTGCCGAGAGCGTTGCCTTGGCATCCTTCAACTGAATCTCTCGCATAACCGACCTCCGAATATGACCATTATGGTCATATATAGCATTGCAACGCTGCGGGAACAATACGACCAGTTAGATGCTACCCACATTCGCTCGCAGCGCGGCTAGCATCTGCGCGAATTCCGCCAGCCTCTCGTCGGTAATTCCGGTCCGAAGCCGCTTGTCGAAGGCGATCGCGGCCTTGCGCAACCTTTCGAACAGCGCTTCGCCGGCCTCCGTCAGCGCCACCTGATGGACCCTGCGGTTTTCCGGATCGCGGCGGCGCGTCAGCAACCCTTGCCTCTCCATGGCGTTGAGGTGATGCGTCAGCGTCGCGCCCTGAATGCCGATCATGCCGGCAAGCTCGCGCTGGTTGGCCAGCTCCTTCGACTTAACGGACAGCAAGGTCACCCAGACAGGCAGCGTGCCACCGGCCTCCACCAGGGCAGCGTCGAAGGCTTGCGCCACCACCTTGGCGGTGCGGGCGAGATTCATGCCGATGGGCGGGCGGTCAAACGGTGTCATGGGTCGACAGTAGAACAAGCAATGCGATGGTGAAACTCGGCTTCATGCATTGACATCTAACCGTTAGATATCTAACTTTGTCTTATTGATGGCGTCGCGTTATGGTTGCGACGCGCGGCGCGGCGGGCGAGCAGAGAGGAGTGTGGTCATGCAGTATGTCTACATCGTCGTGATCGGCCTGCACGTCATGGCCGGCGTCTTCTGGGCCGGCACGACCATCGCGGTTGCCCGCGATCCGGAAATCAAGGCGGAGCGCTTCATCCGGCCGCAACTCGGCGCCTCCGGCGTGGTGTTTCTGACCGGTCTACTGCTCTGGTATTTCTTCCATGAGGGTGCTTTCGGCTCGATGGAGATGGTGCTCGCGCTGGGCATTGCGACGGCATTGATCGCTGCCGGCGTGCAGGGCGCCCTTGTGGCCTCTTCCAGCAGGCAACTGGCCGGCGCCGACGCGGCGACGCAAACCGTATTGCGCGCGAAAATGACCAGAGGCGAACGCATCGCCGGCGGGCTGCTGGTCATCACCGTGCTCTGCATGGCCACCGCCAGGATGTTTTGAGATATCGCACGGCGCCGGCACCAGACCGGCGCCATGCGCGGCGCGCAACCGACCGAAGCGGCAGGTGGCTCTCCTTGCGGAGGCCGGTTGCGCGCCACCCCTTGGCCTCCTCGGCATGGTAGAGCCGGTAGCGCTTCTTCGGCATGCCGTCCTCCGAATAGGCCCGGCTCATGGCTGGTCGACATCACCCGGTTCTTCAGCGTCAGGTGCTTGAGCTGGTAGGGTTGGAGAAGCGGCTCGTTGCCGGTCGTCTTCCTGCCATTTCAAATTGTGCGGGAGCTGCTCCCGCTTCCATTTCACGCATCGGATACACCCAAAAACCGCTGCGGACTCTCTCGTCCAATGCTAATGAGCGGCCAAACACGCTGCACCTGAAGGAATGCAACGCACTTCTTTCAACCTTCGTTTCGCGCCCGCCGCCATGGAACTTGCACTTGCAGCGGCTGGGAGCAAGGAGCCTGCCATGACTGATGCAAAGAACCTCACCCAGCTCGGCAAGCACGTCGAGACGCCACAGAGCCCCGAACAGGCAGTCCTGGAGACCGTACCTTTCCAGCGCGGCGACGGCCCGCCGGCGATCGTGCGCTTCACCTGCCCGGAATTCACCTCGCTCTGCCCGGTCACCGGCCAGCCCGACTTCGCCCACATCGTCATCGACTACGCGCCCGACAAGAGGCTGGTGGAATCGAAGTCGCTGAAGCTGTTCATGACCTCGTTCCGCAATCACGGCGCCTTCCATGAAGAATGCACGGTCATGATCGGCCGCCGCATCGTGGAGGCGACCAAGCCGCTCTGGCTGCGCGTCGGCGGCTACTGGTTCCCGCGCGGCGGCATCCCGATCGACGTCTTTTGGCAGACCGGCGCGCCGCCGAAGGACGCCTGGCTGCCCGACACCGGCGTAGCGCCCTATCGCGGAAGAGGCTGAGCGGACCAGCATCATTCGCACTGGTATTGGCTGAGCGCCCATTCGCCGGTCACCGACAGAAGGTCGGAGACCTTCCAGTCGCCGCCGACCTTCTTCAGCTTCCATTCGAGCCGGTGCTGGTGGCCTTCGACGACAAAGGCAACGACTACCTTGGCCTCGTCGCCATGGACCGCCTCGATGATGCGCAGGCTCTTGTCGATGGCGAGCTTGTCGTAGTCGGCATTGTCGAGCGCCATGTTGGGGTCGAGGCATTCGCCCTGCCCCGAGGCCCTCAGCGCGTCGCTCTTGTCGAGCACGCTCTTCGCCGGGTCGATGAAATTCTTGCGCTGGGCCGGGTCCAATTCCAGCCCGAGATGCTCGTAGAAGGGCTTCACCACCGCCGTCGGCGAACCAGGCAGGACGGGTGCGGCAGGCGCCGGTTCGGCCGGCTTGCTTTCCGGCGCCGGCATTGTGGCTGGCGGCGAGGTGTCGACCGCAGGCGGCGACTTGTCGTCCGCCGGCGCGTTGTCGCCGGAAGAGGCTTTTGGCGGCGAGCCGAACAGGCCTTGCGCCGAGGCGCCGTCGTTCAGCCCCGCGGCTAGCATCGACAGTATCGACAGCGCAACGACGAGACGGCGATGCACGAGATCACTCCGCCGAGGAGCCGCATTCCAGCGAGCTCAGCGTCCAGTCGCTAGTCTTGGAGGTGATATCCGCGATCTTCCACTTGCCGTCCAATTTCTTCAGCGACCACACCATTTCGCGCTTGGAATCATCGCCTTCCGGGAAAAGATTGAAGCTCGCCGTCACCTCGGCGGTGTCGCCGTTGACGGCCTCAGTGAGCTTCAGCGTCTTGGACACGGTCTTCTGGTCGAAATCCTGGGCGTCGAGGCCAGGGTCGAAGTCGATGCAGGATACCTCGTCGGGCTTTTCCTTCCGCGCCTTGTCGTTGGCCTCGAAGAGCTTGGTGACCGGCTCGGTGAAGCGGTCGCGGTATTTCGCGTCCGCCTCGAACTTCACTTCAGGGACATAGAAGAACTTCACGGCGTTGGAAGCCGGCCCGGCAAGTGCCGCGGCGGGCAAGGCAATCGACATGGCAGCGGCCAGCACCAGAGCGGGATGCAGTTTGGTTAAGCGGGCATCCCGCTCTGGTTCATTGTTTTGATCGCATTTCTGCGACGCCAACTGATCCCACTTGGCTTCCCACTTAGCTGCAAAATGCTCTGTCGGTGTCATGCAGGATCTCCGGATGTTCGGCGGCGTGGTGGCGGATCACCACCACGCGTCCTGCATGCATATCGGCTTTTTCGAGGCGCATGAAGTCCTGGCGCTGCGCGTCTTAAGTTTCCAGCCAGACGTTGTAGAGGTCCATCTCGAAGGTCTGGTGAACGCCGTAGTTCTTCACCTTCTTGCTGGTGTGGCTGTAGAGCTTCTGCCAGAACGGCTGGATGATGACGCCGGAGTCCTGCAGGATCTGCTCGACGTCCTTCATCACCTGCTTGCGCTTGTCGACGTCGACCAGCGACAGCGCCTGCTTGAGCTTGGCGTCGAAATCCGGGTTGGAGTAGGCCGTCTCATTCCAGGCCTCGCCGGTGCGATAGCCCAGCGCCAGCACCTGCACGCCGAGCGGGCGCATGTACCAGATGGTCATGGAATAGGGATATTTCGTCCAGTCGTTCCAGAAGGTAGAGCCGGGCAGCACTGTGCGCTTCACCTTGATGCCGGCGTCGCGCAACTGGCCGGCGATCGCGTCGCCGGTGTTCTTCTGCCATTCGTCCTCGACGGTGATCAGCTCGTGCTCGAAGTCGGCCTGTCCGGCATCGGCCATCAGTTTCTTGGCGCCGGCCGCGTCCCGCGTCTTCTTGGGCAGCGGATAATATTCGGGATGGATCGGGCTGACATGGTGGTTCTCGCCAACCGTGCCGAGGCCGCTATAGCCGAGCTGCAGCACCTGGTTGTTGTCGACCGCCATCTGCAGCGCGTTGCGCACGCGCTGGTCGTCATAGGGCTTGTGGGTGATGTTGGTGCGGGCAACAAGCGTGGTGGCGGTCGCGACCTCCGATTTCACCAGGTCCATCTTGTCGAGGATGTCGATGAAGTCGGACGGCGTCTCGAAATTGATGTCGATCTCGCCGGAATCGAAGGCGTTCACCGTGGCGTTGAAATCGGTGCCGTAGTCGATGAATTCGACGCCGTCGAGCGGCGCTTCGCCGCCCCACCACTTGCCGTTCTCGCGGCGCTTGACCACCGCTTTCTGGCCGACTGCATAAGACACCAGCTCGAACGGTCCGGTCCCGATCGGCTTCTTGATGGGATCGGCGCCATCGGCGTCGAAATTGCGGTGGACGACGAGCGCCGGATAGTCGGTGAAGTTCGGGATGAGCGAGATGTCGGGTTCGTTGAGCTTCAGCTTGACGGTGTTGTCGTCGACCTTGGTGATGGCGCCGTCCCTGGCCTTGCCTGTCTTGGCGTCGATCAGCGCGCCGACGCGCGCGGCCATCGAATTGCCCGAGGCGCCCTTCTCGCACCAGCGCGTCAGATTGAAGACGACGTCGTCGGCGTTGAAGGCATCGCCATTGTTCCAGGTCACGCCCTTGCGCAGATGCAGCGTGTATTCGGTGGCGTCGTCGTTGACATCCCAGCTTTCGAGCAGCACCGGCTCGAAGGTGAACTGCTTGGTGTAGCGGACAAGCGGCTCCAGCCAGGTGCGGGTGATGTTTGCCATCTCCACCCAGTCATAGGTGCGCGGGTCCTTCTGCGCCTTCACCGACATCGAGACATGCAGCGTTCCGCCCTTCTTCGGCTCGTCGGCCAGGGCTTTGGTCGGCGCGGCGAGGCCGATCATGCCATAGGCGAAAGCCGTCGATGCGCCGAAAGCGCTTGCCAGCGCCAGGAATTCGCGCCGGTCCATGCGGCCCGCGCGCGCTTCTTCCGCCATCGCCTCGATGGCGGTGGGAACTCGATCACCGTTGCTTTTGAAGATTGTCATTTTTCTTCTCCCATTGGCCTTGTCAGGTCTTTGCCTGTTCCATCAACTAACGCTGTCCGGCAGTTTTTCCTCACGCCGCGCGATCAAATCCTTGAGACCTTCGGCGACGCCCTCGTCGAGCTTCGGCTCCTCATAGTCGGCCAGCATGTTGCGCGCCTTCTCGCGGCCGCGCGTGTCGTGGTCTTTCGCGCCTTCGGCATTCCACTGCTCATATGAATTGAAGTCCATGATGCTGGGCATGAAGAAAGCGCGCTCGAAATGTTCGAGTGTGTGCTGGGTGCCGAGGAAATGGCCCTGCGGCCCAACCTCGCGGATCGCCGCCATCGCCTCCTTGAAATCGTGGAAGGAAACGCCGCCGGCATATTTGTACCAGCCGACGAGTTGCTCGCAGTCGGTGGCGAATTTCGAGTAGCCGCAGGTAAGCCCGGCCTCGAGCCAGCCGGCGGAGTGCCAGATGTAGTTGGCGCCGGCGAGGATCGCGGCATGCATCAGCATGTTCGCCTCGTAGCCGGCCTGGGCGTCGTTGAGCTTGGAGCCGACATGGAAGCCGGAGGTGCGCCACGGCAGCTTGTACTTCCTGGCCAGCGCGCCCATCAGATACATCATCTGCGCGGCCTCCGGCGTGCCACCCATCGGGGCACCGGTCTTCATGTCGACCGTGACCATGAACTGGCCGTAGATCTGCGGCGAGCCGGGACGGATGAGCTGGGTGAAGGCGACGCCCGCGAGCGCCTCGGCATTGACCTGCGCGACCGCGCCGACGGCCGACGCCGAGGTCGAAGCGCCGCACAGCGCGAAGGGCGCCAGGATCAGCGGCTGGTTGTGGCGCGCATAGACCCTCATCGCGTCGAGCATGGTGGCGTCCCACACCAGCGGCGAATTGCAATTGGTGATCGCCACCAGCACCGGATTGTCGCGCACGAACTCCTCGCCGAAGACGATGCCCGCCATCGCCATCGTGTCCTCGGCGCGTTCCTTCGACGTCACGATGCCCATGAACGGTTTGTCGGAGTGCTTGAGCGCCGAATGGATGATGTGGAGGTGCCGCTTCGGTACCGGGATTTCCATCGGCTCGCAGATGATCGAACTCGAGGAGTGCAGCGCCGGCGCCATATAGGCGAGCTTATGGAAATTGTTGAGGTCGGCCAGCGAGCCGTAGCGCCGCTTGTTGTCGAGGTCGCGCACATAGGGGGCGCCATACATCGGCACGAAGATCGAGTTCTTGCCGCCGACGCGGACGGTGCGCTCGGGATTGCGCGCGTTGAGGGTAAATTCCGGCGGGACCTTCGAGACGAGCTCCATCAGCAATGCGCGGTCGATACGGACGCGCGTCTCGGTCACATCGGCGCCGGCCGCCTTCCAGAGCTCGATCGCCTCGTCGTCGCGGAATTCGCAGCCCACCTCCTCCAGGATCTTGAGCGACTCCTGGTGGATCAGTTCCACCGCCTCGTCGGGAACGATCTCGTAGACCGGAATCTGGCGAACGAGCGTCGGAAACGACGCAACCGGCGCGCTTCTCAGCGCCTTGCGCCCAAGGCGGCCGCCGCCGCGACGGTGGGTCGGTTCAGTCAATTCAGCGGCCGTTGCGTTCATGGAGCCTCCTTCTTCCCGCCAGGGCAAGTTAGCGAGACAAAATATGACTGTGACGCTGGAAAATCCTGATCTCTTGTATAAGTTGTCCTTATGCGAAGCCTGCGCCACCTCCTGCCCTCGGCCGGCAGCCTGATCGTCTTCGAGGCGGCAGGCCGGCTGTCGAGCTTCACCGCCGCCGGGCGCGAGCTCGGCATGACGCAGGCGGCCGTCTCCTACGCCGTGCGCGGGCTGGAGGAACAGCTGGGCGCCAAGCTCTTCCAGCGCCGCCACCGCCAGGTGCTCCTGACGGAGGCCGGCGAGCGCTTTCATGCCGATGTCTCGCTGGGCTTGTCGCATATCCGCAAGTCGGCCGAGGACCTTCGCCTGCAGGCGACAGGCGGCCATGTGACGCTTGCCGCCTCGACCGCCTTCGGCTCTTTCTGGATGATGCCGCGCCTGCAGCAGTTCCGCGACGCGCTGCCGGGCATCGACCTGCGCATCCAGACCGCCGACCGCGACCTCGACATCATCGCCGAAGGCATCCCGCTCGGCGTGCGCGGCGGCGTTCCCGGACAATGGCCGGACTATCATTCGCTGCCGCTCTCCGACGAGGAGATCTTTCCGGTCGCGGGTCCCAGCTATCTCGCCAAATTCGGCCGGCCGCAAACCGTCGCGGAACTGGCCACGCACCGGCTCATCCATCTCGAGGAGCCCTATCGCGAGGCCGCCAACTGGGACGAGTGGTTCGCGTCCGCCGGAACCAGTCTGCGCAACGCCGAGCGCGGGCTGCGCATCAACGATTATGCCCTGGTCATCCAGGCGGTGATGGAGGGCCAAGGCATCGCGCTCGGCTGGCGCCATCTGGTCGAGCGGCTCGTGGCATCGGGCCTGCTGGTGCCGGTGACCGACCATGTGATGAGAACCGGCATTGTGTTCTATGTGATTTGGCCGAAGAACCGCGATCTCAGCGACAACGCGCGCAAGGTCAGGGACTGGCTGGTGGCGCAGGCGTGAAGTAGCCTCTCCCCCGCGGCACTCGAATCCGCCTATAATCGCCGCATGCCCATTCGCCAGCTTTCAGAAACGATGATCAACCAGATCGCCGCCGGCGAGGTGATCGAGCGTCCGGCGAGCGTGGTGAAGGAACTGGTCGAGAACGCGCTCGACGCCGGCGCAAGCAGAGTGGAGATCGTCACCGCGGGCGGCGGGCTTTCGCTTATCCGCGTCACCGACGACGGTTCCGGCATTCCCGAGCGGGAACTGGCGCTGGCTGTCGCCCGCCACTGCACCTCGAAGCTCTCCGACGACATCCACGACATCCGCTCGCTGGGCTTCCGCGGCGAGGCGCTGCCTTCGATCGGCTCGGTGGCCAGGCTTACGATCCGTTCGCGCACGGCCGCCGGCGACAGCGCGGCCGAGATCGGCATCGAGGGCGGCCGCGTCTTGCCCGTCAAGCCGGCTGCGGCCAATCGCGGCACGACGGTCGAGGTGCGCGACCTCTTCTTCGCCACGCCGGCAAGGCTCAAATTCATGAAGGGCGAGCGGGCCGAAAGCTCGGCGACCGGCGATGTGGTTAAGCGCATCGCCATCGCCTTCCCATCCGTGCGCTTCACGCTTGCCGGCTCCGACCGCTCGACTCTCGAACTGCCGGCGACCGGCGACACGCCGGAAGGCCGGCTCGCGCGCGTCGCGCAGGTGATGGGCGCCGACTTTCCCGACAATGCCATTGCCATCGACGCCAGCAGGGACGGCGTGCATCTTTCCGGCCACGTCTCGATCCCGTCCTACACGCGCGCCAATGCGCTGCAGCAATATGCCTATGTCAACGGCAGGCCGGTGCGCGACAAGCTGATCGCCGGCGCGATCCGCGGCGCCTTCGCCGACGTGCTGCCGCGCGACCGGCATGCGGTCAGTGTGCTTTTCCTTTCGCTCGATCCGGCGACCGTCGACGTCAACGTCCATCCGGCCAAGGCCGACGTTCGCTTCCGCGATCCGGGGCTGGTGCGCGGACTGATCGTCGGCGCCGTCCGCGAGGCGCTGGCCGGCGCCGGCATCCGCGCGGCGACCACCGGGGCGGCCGGCATGATGGCGGCGTTCCGCCCGGGCGCGGCGCCCTTCGCGCATCCCGGTCCGACCAACGTCCATCGCAGCTACGAGGCAGCCTTTCGCGCCTCCGGCTTTAGTGGCTTCGACCATGGTTCGAATTTGGCACGCTCGCCGCAGCGGCCGCTGGATATGGGCTACGGTGAAGAGCGGCCGCCAAGGAATGGCTTCGCGGAAAACGAACAGGCTGCCTTCGAAACCGCGCCGCTCGCCAGCGCCGATGCGCGAGCGGGCACGGCCGAGCCGGCGGAGGCGCTGCTGGGCATGGCGCTGGGCGCGGCGCGCGCGCAGGTGCATGAGAACTACATCGTGGCCCAGACCAGGGATTCGCTCGTCATTGTCGACCAGCATGCCGCCCATGAGCGGCTGGTCTACGAGGCGTTGAAGAACGCGCTGCATTCCCGCGCCGTGCCCTCGCAGATGCTGCTCCTGCCGGAGATCGTCGACCTGCCAGAGGAGGACGCCGAGCGGCTCGCCATGCATTCCGAGACGCTGGCCAGATTCGGCCTCGCCCTGGAGCGCTTCGGGCCGGGCGCGGTGGCGGTGCGCGAGACGCCGTCGATGCTCGGCGAGACCAATGTGCAGCAACTGGTGCGCGACCTTGCCGACGAGATCGCCGACAACGACACCGTTGAGACGCTCAAAGGACGGCTGGACAAAATTGCCGCGACCATGGCCTGCCACGGCTCGGTGCGCTCGGGCCGCCTGCTCAAGGCCGAGGAGATGAACGCGCTGCTGCGCCAGATGGAGGTGACGCCGGGATCCGGCACCTGCAACCACGGCCGCCCGACCTATATCGAGCTGAAACTGGCTGACATCGAAAGGTTGTTTGGGCGAAGGTAAGCCAAAGGCCCTTCACCCAACCTCCGCTTCGCTCGGCTGACCTCTCCCCGGTGGGCAGAGGAGACTTTCCTCGCCGGCGCCAGCCTCTTCTCCCCGCCGGGGAGAAGGTGGCCGCGTAGCGGCCGGATGAGGGGGCAAGAAAAGAGCCGCTCGAAGCGGGTCTTTTCTTGAGTCAGGAAACAGATTTAACCCACTGATCTATCTCTTCAAATTGACCACGATTACGCCGCCCAGCGCCAGCGCGCCGCCGAGGATGCCGAGCAGCGTCGGCACTTCGCCCAGCCAGAAGAAGCCGATCAGCGCGGAGGTCGGCGAGACCAGATAGAGGAAGTTCGAAGCGCGTGCGGCAGGCAGCCGTGACAGCGCCGTCGCCCAAGCGGCATAAGCGATCAGGCTGGGCACGATGCCAAGATAGATGACGGCGCCGAGGCCGGCCGTGTCGGCGACCGCCGCCTGCGCGAACGCCTCCGGCAGGAAGGGCGACAGGCAGAGCGCGCCGAGCACCATGTTGGAAGCGGAGATCGTCAGCGGATGATGACGGGCAAAGAGCGGCTTCTGGACGATGGTGTTGACGGCCGAACAAAGTGCTGAACCCAGCACCAGCATCGCGCCGGCGTTGAAATGCAAGCCGTGTCCGTCGGCGACCGCGATGATACCGATGCCGGCGAAGGAGATCACCGTGCCGAGCCAGGCCATGCCGGAAAAGCGTTCGCCGAGCAGCGCCATAGCCATGATTGCCGTGAAGATCGGGCTGACATTGATGATGAAGCCGGCCGCACCCGCCGAGACGGTCAACTCGCCGAAATTGAGCATGGCGGTGTAGAGCGCGACGAAGATCGCGCCGCCGAAGCCAAAGCGCCACAGCTCGTCGACCCTGGGCAGCGCCGGGCGCTTGACCGCAAGGAAGATCGCCGCCGGCACGGCCGCGATGGCAAAGCGCAGCGCCCCTAACTCCAGCGGCTGGAAGGCGGCGAGGCTGGCGCGGATCGCCGGGAAGGCCGAGGCCCAGCCGAGCACCGTCAGCGCCACCGCGACCGCCGCTGCGCTATCTATGCGCTGTGTCTCATTCAACGCGCCGGTGTAAGCGCTCATTGCCGAATCCTCGTCTTTCAGTGTCATGAGCGCAGAAAACGCTATCGCCGGGCGATTGACAAACGAGCAATTCGAGGATCAGCTGTGAGTATGGATCACAGCTCGAACCAGATATTACCGCTCGAGACTTTGCGCGCTTTCGACGCGGCGGCGCGCACCGGGAGCTTTTCCGCCGCGGCCGACAAGCTCAACCTCACGCATGGCGCGGTGAGCCGCCAGATCGCCAAGCTGGAGGGCTGGCTGGGGCTCAAAGTGTTCGAGCGCAACGCGCGCGGCGTGACGCTGACCAATGAGGGCAACCGGCTGCATCTTCGCACCACCGAGGCCTTTGCGCTGATCTCGGTCAATTCCGACCACTGGGTCGAGCCGCGCGGCACCGCCGTGGTGCGGCTTGCCTCGATCCCCTCGGTCAGCGGCCTCTGGCTGATGCCGCGCATGGCGGCGCTGGAGAACAACCCGACCCGGCTGCGCATCGTGCTCGACGTCGACAACCGCCAGGCCGACCTCGCCGACGAAGGCATCGACCTCTCGGTGCGCTGCGGGCGCGGCCGCATCCCGGGACGCATCTCGGTGCAGCTTTTCGAAGAGCACATCTTCCCGATCGCCTCGCCGGGACTGGCAAACGAGATCGGCCAAGGCGACCCGGCACGGCTGCTGAAATTCCCCCTGATCAACGATTCCGACGCATCGGGCTGGCGCGCCTGGTTCGCGGCGCAGGAGGTGGACTACCGCCCTCGCCCGCAGGACCGGCGCTTTGAGGACTATAATCTGGTGCTCGACGCGGCGGCGCACGGTCTGGGTGTCGCTCTGGCGCGGCCGCCGCTGACGCAGGATCAGTTGAAGTCCGGGCGAATCGTCGCCGTCGACGACCGCGTCGCGCTCAATCCGGTGTCCTACTGGCTCGACCGTCCAGTCGGACGGCCGCGCGCGGCCGCCGCCGATCTCGCCCGACGCATCGCCGAACAAGCCGGCCTGGCGCCGGAGAAGCTCGACGCGTTTCTCCAGGACGACAATTGAAGCGGCTCAGCGAAGCAGCATCAGCATGATCGTGGTCGTCGCTGCCGAGACGACGGCCGTCACGACCGATATCATCCACAGCGGCGTCTGGCTGGGTTCGGATCGCGGCGCATGGCCCGCCGGGCGGGCCGCCGCGCCCCTCGGTTGCGGCGCGTTGGCGTTGGCTGCAACCAGCACTCCGGAAGCAAGGGCCGGCGCGAACGAAGAGGGCGGCGGGGCCGCCACGACCTTCGCCGTGCCGTCGGTGGCCGGCGGTTGCCCCTGGGGCACCGCTCGCAAAGGCTGATCGGCATCGGCCGCCGGCCTGCGTGCCGGGGTCCTCGGCGCCGCGGAATCCGCGCCGGCATCCGGCTCCATGACGGCCCTGTAGGCGTTCTCGATCTCCGCGGACGACAGGCGCTGCGACGATTGAGCGGGCGGCTTGGCCAGGGAGCTGCTCAGCGCCTGCGCGGCGAACTGCGCAGACGCCACCGTCGCGGGCGCCGGCGGCTGGACGAGCGCCCTGACCAGCGCCGCGGTCGCCGGGTCAGGTCGGGCCGACGGCATCGACTGCGGCGTAAGCGCCTCTTTCAGCAGCGACGTCATGCTGGCATTGGTGATGTCCATGGCGCTTCCCGACAACCATTGTGCCGTACCGCACTATTACATCAGCATTGCGCCAAGCTTGACCTTGCCCACGATTTGTGGCGATTGAACCCCGATGAACTCAAGCGCCATTTCATGATGAACCGTTTTGAAGGCCCCGGCGGCAAGGAAGCGCGCATCCGCTATCTCGACGGCGACTTCCAGGTGACGAGCCCCGGCGCGTTCGTGCGCTGCGCGGTAACCGGCGAGAGCATTCCGCTGGACGAGCTTAAATACTGGAGCGTCGCCCGGCAGGAGCCTTATGTGAACGCGACAGCATCCCTGCGCCGCGAGATCGAGATGCATCCGGAGATGCGCAAGCGCGGATAGACGCCTCAACTTCGTCATCCTAGGGCGAAGCAGGAGCGAAGCGACGTCGCGGAGACCCATGCCGTGACCTCGCAGCAGTGCTCCGACGGCCGAGAATAGCTTGGTGCCAACCGGTATAAACTCTTGATCCGCCGCGTTTTTTAGCCAATGTCACGGCATCCTAGGGTCTGCGCTCCGCTTCGCGTAGCTCCGCCCTAGGATGACGACATCCTCAACTTCCGCAGCCGCCAAGCATCCAGCGTCTCGCCGATGATGCGCTCCGGCACGTGGTCGAGCTCGAACACGGCATCGATATCCAGCACGTCGAGTTGGTCGAGGAAGCCGGCGGGCGCTGGACCGTGGCGGAGTCGCACGGCGTCCTTGGCCGTGGTGACGAGGCGCAGCCCCTCGCGCTCAGCAAGCACGGCCAGATCGGCGAGCTCGTCCGCGGCGTAGAAATGATGATCCGGGAAGGCGCGCGACAGCGCGACCTCGCCGCCGACACCGCGCACCGTGTCGAAGAATTTCTCGGGATGGCCGATGCCGGCAAAGGCGAGGAAGCGGCCGCCGATAAAGCGCGCCGGGCTCGCCGGCTCGACATGCGCCAAAAAGATCGGCCGGCCGGCGCGCGCCGCCTGGCGGACCACCGTATCGGCCGCGCTCCCCTCGCCCATCTTCAATAGCCCGCTGGTGAAGACCAACTGGTCGACGACCTTGGCCCTGAGCGGCCCGCCGGGAATGACGCGGCCATTGCCGATGCCGAAGCGCGCGTCGACCACGACCAGCGCATAGTCGATATGGATGCGCGCCGACTGGAAGCCGTCGTCCATGATGAGGAAATCGCAGCCGTGCTCTTCCATCAGCAACCTGGCGCCGGCGGCGCGGTTGGCCGTCACCGCCACCGGCGCGTGCTCGGCGAGCAGCAGCGGCTCGTCGCCGACATGCTTGGCTGCGTCGTGATGCACATCGACGACATGCGGCTTGGCGAAGGTGCCGCCATGGCCGCGCGACAGGAAGCCGGGCGTGAGCTGCATGCGCCTTGCCTGTTTCGCCAGCGCGATGGCGACCGGCGTCTTGCCGCTGCCGCCGACGGTGAAATTGCCGACGCAAAGCACTGGTGCGGCGATCTTGTCGCGCGGCGCGTGGCGCATGCGGCGCCCAGCCACCATTCCATAGATCGCCGACACCGGCGACAGCGCCAGCACACGCCAGTCCGGCTTTTCCCACCAGAAGGGCGGCGCTTCGCTGGTCATGACGCCGGTTCCGCGCAATTTGCGCTAGCGCATGATCCTTTCCAAAAATCGATTCCGATTTTTCGGGTCATGCGCTAGCGCCCGTTGGCGCCTTTCAGGCGCGCCTTGACGACCAGCGGCTGGATATAGGGCTCCAGCGACTTCAGCGTGCGGGCGAGCGCGCCGCGCATCTCGTCGACGGTCGCAGCACCCGCCGCCATCATCTCGTGCCGCGCGACCTCGTTGGTCAAAAGGAAATTGACCGCGCCGGCGAGCATATCGCGGTCGCGCACCAGCTTGGCGCCGCCGCGGTCAAGCAGCCGCTGATAGGCCTCGCGGAAATTCTGCACGTTGCGTCCGGCAAGCACCGCCGTATCGAGCATCGCCGGCTCCAGAGGATTTTGCCCGCCCTCGGAAGTCAGCGAGCGGCCGACGAAGGCGATCTCGGTCAGCCGGAGATAGAGCCCCATCTCGCCGATCGTGTCGCCGAGCAGGATATCGGTGTCGGGCGTGATGCGGTCGCCCTTGCTGCGCCGCGCGATCTTGAGGCCCATGCCGGAGATCTGCGCGGCAAGCGCATCGGCGCGGTCGGGATGGCGCGGCACGACGATGGTCAACAGGCCGGGATGCCGCCGGTGCAGGGTAGCGTGGACTTCCGCCGCGACGACCTCCTCGCCGTCATGGGTCGAGATCGCCGCCCAGGTCGGGCGCCCGCCGATTTGGCGCTGCAGCGTCGCCAGCGCCCGCTCGTCGACCGGAGGCGGGTTGGTGTCGACCTTGAGGTTGCCGGAGATGGTGACCGGCCTGGCGCCGAGCACGCGGAAACGCTCGCCGTCGACATCCGACTGGGCAACGACGTGCGCCAGGTTCTCGAACAGCGCCTCGGCGACGCTGGCGCGCTTCTTCCATGAGCGGAAGGAACGGTCCGACAGCCGCCCGTTGACCAGGACCTGCGGCACGTTGCGCGCGCCAAGCTCCAAAATGGTCATCGGCCAGATCTCCGATTCGGCAATGATGGCCAGCTCCGGCCGCCAGTGATCGAGGAAGCGGCTGACCGCGGGCTTGAGGTCGAGCGGCACATATTGGTGGATGATGCGGCTGCCGAGCCGCTCGTCGGCAACATGCGCCGAGGTCACCGTGCCGGTCGTCAGCACGATGTTGACGCCGTAGTCGAGGATGCTTTCGACCAGCGGCACGACGGCGATCGTCTCGCCGACGCTCGCGGCGTGGATCCAGATCACCGGGCCTTCCGGGCGCGCACGCCCGGCGACGCCGTAGCGCTCGCGGCGGCGAACGCGGTCTTCCTTGCCGCGCGAGGCGCGCCAGGCGACATAGGGGCCGACCAGCGGATAGGCGACGGCCCCCGCATAACGGTAGGCCGTCAGGGCCGCGCGCGCCCAGCGCTCGCTCATTTGGCGCCGTCCACGAGGCGATAGGCCTCGGCTGTAGCGGCGTTGAGCGAGGCGGTGACCTCCTGGCGCTTGCGCTCCATCTCGGCCTCGTCGGCATCGGCGGGCACGAAGACGGGTGTGCCGACGATGACCGCGGAGCGGCCGAAGGGCAGATTTATGGTGGTCTTGTCCCAGCTCTTTTCCAGCACCTTGCGGCGGCTGGTGGCGATCGCGGAGGGGAGGATCGGCCGGCCGGACAGCCTGGCCAACAGCACGATGCCCATGCCGGCGTCGCGCGGCGTGCCATGCGGAATGTCAGCGATCATGGCGACATTCTTGCCGGCGACCAGCGCTTTCTTGAGCGAGATCAAGGCTTTGGCGCCGCCTTTGTCGAGATGCCTCGAACTTTCGCGGCCACCCGAGCCGCGCACCGCCTCGATGCCGAATTTCTCGATCATCAGCGCGTTGAGCTCGGCATCGGCGCTGCGCGAGACCATGGCGACCAGCGGCCGGCCCTTGGGATAGTAGGCAGGCGTCAAGAGGTGCTGGCCGTGCCAGAGCGCGATGATGCCGGGCTCGAGATGGGCATAGGCGCCGCCCGCGACCTGGGTCGAGCCTTTAACCAGCGGGCTGGTGAGTCGAATCAGACGCACGAACCAGGCGAACAGGCCGGCGATGAAATTCTTGACGAATCGCGACTGGGCGAGCGGCTCGCGGATGCGGCGCCACAGCGTGCGCGTCCCGCCCCGCCCGGCGGAGCGCCCCGTCGCCCCTTTCACCGCTTCATGCTCCATCGATATCAACCGGCTGCCTTTGTTTCCGGGTCGAGCAACCGGTGCAGGTGAACGACGAAATAACGCATATGGGCATTATCGACGCTGGCCTGCGCCTTCGCCTTCCAGGCGGCGTGCGCCGATTGATAGTCGGGGTAGATGCCGACGATGTCGAGCGCGTCCAGGTCACGGAACTCGGTTCCACCCAGCTTTTTCAGCTCGCCGCCGAACACCAGGTGCAAAAGCTGTTTCTTTCCGTCTTCCACGGCCATGCCGATCCTTCGCAGATTCATGAGGTTTGTGACAGGTCTAGACCAAAGCAGCCGTTTTTGGAACTACGGACGGCCTCACCCCTCGTCAGCTGTGGCGATGATGCCGGCAAGAACGTCCAGTAGCTCGCCGCTGCCGGCGGCGAGAGCGCCATGGTTGATCACCTCGCCGGCATAGCGCGGCCGCTCGCCGCCGCGGTCGAGCAAGGCGCCGCCGGCTTCGCGCAGGATAAGATCGGCGGCCGCGATGTCCCAGTCATGCGCGCTCGGCTTGACGAAGGTCGCGTCGAGTTTGCCATTGGCGATCATCGCCAACCGGTAGGCGAGCGAGGGGATGTAGGGCATGCGCCGCAGCCTCCCCTGCCAGGCTTGCGGCATGCGGTCGACCAGCGGCTTCGGCCCGCCGATCTCGACAGTGTCGCCGAGTGGGCGCACATGGATGCGCTTGGCGTTGAGAAAGGCGCCCTCGCCCGGCAGCGCCCAGTAGGTCTCCTGCTTTGCCGGGCATTCAAGCACGCCGGCCAGCGAGCGGCCGTCCTCGACCACGGCGACGCTGACGCACCAGGAATGCAGCCCGTCGAGAAAGCCCCGCGTTCCGTCGATCGGATCGACGACGAAGGTGCGGCGGGCCGAAAGCCTGGCATGATCGTCGGCGGTTTCCTCCGACAGCCAGCCGTAATCCGGCCGCGCCTTGAGCAAGGTCTCGCGCAGATAGGCGTCCGCGGCATGGTCGGCCTCGCTGACCGGCGAGGTGCCGCCTTTCATCCACACCTGCGGGTTGTTGCCGAAATAGTGCATGGCGATAGCGCCGGCCTCGCGGGCGGCGTCACGCAGCAAGGCGAGATCCTCGCGGGCCGCGGTTGAAATGACCGCGTCAGGCACCGGCAAGGGTCATCCCCTCGATCAGCAGCGTGGGCGCGGCGGTGCCGAAATTGCGGTCGAGGTCGCTTGCCGGCACCATGTTGAGGAACATGGTCTTCAAGTTCGACGCGATCGTCACCTCGGCCACCGGATAGGCGAGCGCGCCATTCTCGATCCAGAAGCCGGAAGCGCCGCGGCTGTATTCGCCGGTGACCATGTCGACGCCCTGGCCGAACACTTCGGTGACGTAGAAGCCACGCTTCAGGGACCCGATCAATTCCTCCGGGGTGCGCTCTCCGGGCTCGATGGCGAGGTTGGTCGATGATGGCGAAACCGAGGAGCCGCTGCGCGAGCCGCGGCCGTTGGTGACGAGACCAAGCTCGCGCGCCGCAGAGGTCGACAGGAACCAGTGGTTGAGCACGCCCTTGTCGACCATCAAAAGCTTCTCGCCCTCGACGCCCTCGCCGTCGAAGGGACGCGAGGCCTGGCCGCGACGCCGCAACGGCTCGTCGGTGACGGTGATCGCGGCGGAAGCCACTCGCTTACCCATCATGTCGCGCAGGAAGCTTGTCTTGCGGGCCACGGCGGCGCCGTTGATGGCGCCGGCGAGATGGCCGGCAATGCCGCGCCCCACGCGCGGGTCGAGCACGACGTCGACCGGGCCGGTCGCCGCCTTGCGGGCGCCGAGGCGGCGCACGGCGCGCTCGCCGGCCTTGCGGCCGATGTCCTCCGGCGCGTCGAGGTCGGCGAAATGCTGGCGCGAGGAGAATTCATAGTCGCGCTCCATCGCCGTGCCCTCGCCGGCAATGACGCTGGTCGAGCGCGAAAAGCGCGAGGCGACATATTGGCCAAGGAAGCCATGCGAAGTAGCAAGCACCAGGCCGCCCAGCCCGGCGCTGGCGTTGCTGCCGGCCGAATTGGTGACGCCTTTCACCGCAAGAGCCGCCGCTTCCGCCTCAAGCGCTGCCTCCTTCAGCTGATCGGCCGAAACCTCGGTCGGGTCGAAGAGGTCGAGATCGCGCGGATTGCGGGCAAGCAGGGCCGGGTCGGCGAGACCTTGATAAGGATCCTCAGGTGAGACTTTCGCCATGGCGACGGCACGCTCGGCAAGCGCCTTTGGATCGGAGGCGGCGGTGGCCGAAACGCTCGCCACGCGCTGGCCGACGAAGACGCGCAGCGCCACATCTTCACTCTCCGACGATTCGGTGCCCTCGACCTTGCCCAGCCTCACCGACACGCCGGCTGAGCGGCCGCGCACCGCGACCGCGTCGGCCGCGTCAGCGCCGGCGCGCTTCGCCGCCTCGACGAGCGCTGCGACGCGGTCGGTCAGTTTCGCTGCGTCGAGCGTATCGGTCATGCACTTGGTCCTGTTTGTTCAAGCTGTCCGGAAGGGCAGATGCTGCCGCACTGGATGCTGCCGCACCATTTATGGATGCTATCGCACCATCTATTGCTCCACCGCCGCTTGTGCAATGGGCGCTTGTGCAATGGGCGAAGGCCAATCAGGATGCCGCGGCCAAATCGCCCAAAGGCGGCCCAAACGGCTGCCGCAGCACCTTTGCCTATCCGGAGTTCTCGCATGACGCCTTTCCATCTCGCCTTCCCGGTCCGTGATCTCGACGAAACCCGCGCTTTCTATGGCGAGGTGCTGGGCTGCGCGATCGGCCGCTCATCCGCCACCTGGGTCGATTTCGACCTCTATGGCCACCAGATGTCGGCGCATTTGCGGCCGCAGGCGACGGGGGCGGCACGCGACGGCGAGGTCGACGGCGTCGCGGTGCCGATCCCGCATTTCGGCGCGGTGCTCTTGATGGACGAATGGGAGCGGCTCGCCGCGCGGCTGGAGGCCCGCTCCGACATAGACTGGCTGGAGCGCCCGATGGTGCGCTTCAAGGGTGAGCCCGGCGAACAGGCAACGCTCTTCATCCGCGACCCTTCGGGCAATGCGCTCGAGTTCAAGGGCTTCCGCGCGCTGGAGCAGGTCTTCGCGCATTGAGTGCAACGGCGATCAGAAGCGGTCGGCGGCAAACGGCGCCGCGCACGCCGGATTGTCGCGTCCGGCGATCACATCGGCGACCAGGCGCGCAGTGATCGGCGCCAGCGTCAGCCCGAGATGGCCATGACCGAAGGCGTGGATGACGCCGGGGGTACGGCGGGACGGACCGATGACCGGTCGCGAATCGGGCAGCGATGGCCTGAAGCCCAGCCACTCGGATGACGGTCGGCCAAGATCGGGAAAGAACTGCCTGACGCCGCGATCGAGCAGCGCGAGCCGACGCGGATTGGGCGGCGCTGTAAGCAAGCCGAGCTCGACGGTGCCGGCAACTCGCAGCCTGCCCTCCATCGGCGTCATGTAGAAGCCGAGATCGACAGGGCAGACCGGCCGGTTGAGCAATGGCGCGGCGGTCGGGAATTCCAGGTGATAGCCGCGCTCGGTATCCAGCGGAATCCTGTCGCCGGCCTGCGCGGCAAGCACCCTTGATCGCGCGCCCGCCGCAATCACCACCTTTCGTGTGGTGATGTCGAGATCCCGCCCGCTCAGCCGAACGCCGCCGGCATGCGCCGTCAGTCCGGTGACCTTCGCTCGCAGCAGGTGGACGCCACGATCCGCAGCAGCCGCCGCCAACCGCTGCATCACCGCCTTGGGGTCGCTGACATTGATCGAATCCGGAAAAAAGAGGCCCTGGATCGAAGCATTGGCTAGCGACGGCTCCAGCGCAGCCACCTGCTCGGCGGTCAGGACTTCCTGGTGGACGCCAAACTTGGCGCGCATGGCCCGCCCACCAGCCGCGGCGGCGAAATCGCCTTCACGCCGGTAGATATAAATGCAGCCGTTGCGTCGCAGCAGGTCGGCGACGCCGGCCTCGGCAGCCATCTCCTCCCAGGCCGACAAAGCCTCGCCAAGCAGACCCGCGAGCGCCAGCGCGTTGGCGCGGGTGGCCGCCGGAAGAGACTGCCGGACAAAGCGGATCAGCCACGGCGCGAGCTGGACAAGTGCGGTCCAGCGCAATGCAAAAGGGCTGTCGGGATCGAGCAACAGCTTCGGCAGCGCGCGCAGCACGCCCGGGTTCCCTACAGGCATGCAGGCATATTCGGCAATCGTTCCGGCATTGCCGAACGAGGCGCCCGAGCCGGGCTCGTTGGGATCGATGAGCAGCACCTCATGGCCCTCGCCGGCAAGCCGAAACGCCGTTGCCAGGCCGACGATGCCGGCGCCGACAATGGCGATTTCGACCGATTTCGGCGCGGGCGCGGAAGCCATGATCAGACGAAGCCAGGCAGTTGCAGATGGCCGGCGGCAAGCAGCTCAGCCATCGTAGTAAGCGCGGTGCGCAGATCGTCCAGTGAACGCGCCGCGCCGACATTGATGCGAACGCCGTGCTGCACCGGTTCGCGGCCGACGGCAAAGGCATCGCCCGGCAACACGGCCACGCCGCGTTCGAGGCAGGTGCGGGCGAAGCCGGCGCCGCGCCAGGGTTCGGGCAGGCGCAACCAGGCATGGGTCGAGGTTGGATAGCTCTGTATGTCGAAGCGGCCGAGGATTTCGCTCAGGATGCCCTGACGCTGGCGCAGCTCCTGCTTCTGGACCTCGATGATGCGAGCCGCCGCGCCTTCCTCGATCAGCCTAGCGCCAATCAGCGCCGTCAGTGGGCTGATGCTCCAGCAATTGATGCGTAGCGCCGCCGCGATCTGGCCGGCGATCACCCGCGGCGCAATAACGAAACCGAGGCGAAGGCCCGGCGCCAGGCATTTCGACAAGGCACCGATATATACTGTCAGCTCAGGCTCCAGACTGGCGAAAGACGGCGGCGGATCGTCGGCCAGCGGGCGATAGACGTCATCCTCGATGATCAGCACATTGTGCCGCCGGGCAACCGCGGCGAGCTCTTGCCGACGTTCCGCGCTCAGCGTGATCGTCGTCGGATTGTGCAGCGTCGGCACCAGGAAAACCACGCGCGGTCGCAGTTGCGCGCAGGCAGCCTCGAAGGCGTCGGGACGCATGCCGCCGCGATCCATGGCGACGCCTCGCAGATCTAGCCCGTGCACGCGGCAGAGCGCGTTGATGCCCTGATAGGTCACCTCGTCGGCAAGCACGACCTCGCCATGCCTGGTGACCGCGCCGAGGAGACAATCCAGGCCATGCTGGGCGCCAGCGGCCAATACGACCCGACCCGGATCGCCATCGCCGGCGACGGACTTCAGCCAATCGGCGATCGCCGCGCGTCCCCAGAGCGGTCCCTCCGGCGGATGGTAGTCCTGCAGCGCGGCATAATGCCTGTCCTTCGACAGGCGCGGCAGCAGCGCAGCGACTGCGTCCAGATAGGCGTCGGTCGCCGGTCGGTTGACGGAAAGATCGATGATGCCGCTCTGATCGCTCGGCGCCGACACGAAGGCCGGCCTCTCGGTGGCATCGCGGGCGGCGACCGTCGTGCCGCGCCCGGGCCTCGCCTCGAGCAAGCCCTGCTGCTGCAAGGTGGACAGGGCACGCGTCACTGTCGTGACATTGATGCCCAGCGCCCGCGCGATCTCGCGTTGCGGCGGCAGGCGGTCGCCCACCGCGAGCACGCCGGCGGCGATGCGTTCCGCGATCGCGTCGGCAAGACGTCGGTAGACCGGACTTTCATCCTGCGGGAGGCGAAGATCTTGGAGCATTCGAGATTCGAACTAAGGCTGATGTCTCACTTGTGAGGCATCTAGCATAAGACATTGCCCCGTACAATAGAACTTGTCTGGCATATGGCTGCAGCTAGCCGACCCAAAATAATCACACAACTTCGAAAAAACCATCTTGACGGACAAAGTTGTCCACATCTATGGTCGATTTCAGGTTAATTGTGTGATCATACAAGTCTGGCGACAGGCTGGCTCCCGGGAGACGAGGCATGGATCGCAAACCCGATTTCGAATCGATCAGCCGCGTCCAGGATCACGGACAATGAGCGCCAGCCAGGCCGGCATGCCGGCCACCCAGACCATGAAGGCGCTTTCCGCGCTGGCCAGTGCAGCCGGCCGGGGATTCGTCGAGTTCGCCGATGTCGAGAAATCCTATGACGGGCGCACCTTCGCAGTGACGCGGATGAACCTCGTCGTAGCGCGCGGCGAGTTCCTGACGCTGCTCGGTCCCTCCGGCTCCGGAAAGACAACGACGCTCAACATGCTCGCCGGCTTCGAGCGGCCAACGCACGGCACGATCACGCTCGAAGGGCAACCGGTCGACCGCTTGCCTCCTTACCAGCGCAACATCGGCATGGTGTTCCAGAACTACGCCCTGTTTCCGCACATGACGGTCGAAGAGAACGTCGGCTTCCCGCTCTCCGTCCGTCAAGTGAGCAAGGCCGACATCGCGAGCCGGGTGGCGCGCGCTCTCGATATGGTGCGGCTCCGGCAATTCGGCGACCGTCGGCCGACGCAGCTTTCCGGCGGCCAGCAGCAGCGCGTCGCGCTTGCTCGCGCGCTAGTGTTCCAGCCGAGCCTGGTACTGATGGACGAGCCGCTCGGCGCTCTCGACAAGAAATTGCGCGAGCATATGCAGCTGGAAATCAAGCAGCTCCACATGATGCTCGGCGTAACGATCGTCTATGTCACGCACGACCAGAGCGAGGCGCTGACGATGTCCGACCGCGTCGCGGTCTTCAACCACGGCGCGATCGCCCAACTCGGCTCGCCGGACGATCTCTACAAGGCGCCGCAAAGCTCGTTCGTGGCGAGCTTCATCGGCGAGAACAACACCCTTGACGGCGTGGTCGACCGCGTCTCGGGCGACCAGTGCCGCGTCCGACTGAACGGTGGCGGCGAACTGATCGCTTTGGCAATCGGCGTCACGCAAGGCGCTGCCTGTCACGTCGCTATCCGGCCCGAGCGGCTGAACCTGACGCCAGCATCCGCCGGCGACAACGCGCTCTCGGCGACTGTCGACGGGCGCATCTATCTCGGCGATCACCTGCGCCTTCTGGCCAGACTCGCCAACGACCAGGTGCTGACCGTCAAGGTCGGCCCCGAAGCGACCATGGCAAACGAGGAGACCGTGACGGTTTCCTGCGCGCCCAACGATTGCCGCGCCTTTCCGGCGGATGCCGAAACGGGCGGCGCCATTCCAAAACAGGGGAAAGCAGCATGAAATATGTGAGGACACATCTTTTCGCACTCGCGGCCGCCACAGCGGTCATGACGATCGGCCACTCGGCCATAGCCGACGAGCTCTCCATCATGGCGAGCGGCGGCGCCTGGCAGGACGCGCAGCGCAAGGCCTGGTTCGAGCCATTCGGCAAGGAAACCGGCGCCAAGATCCTGGAACAGGAATATCTCGGCGATCTCGGCAAGGTCAAAGCCATGGTCGAGACCGGCAACGTGCCGATCGACCTGGTGACGGTCGAGACCGCGACCGTACTGCAGGGTTGCGATGCCGGCATCCTCGAACGCCTCGACTATTCGAAGATCGCGCCCCGCGACAAATTTATCGAGGGCTCGGCGCTCGATTGCGGTGTCGGACTGGACGCTTACGGCGACATCCTCGCCTACGACCCGACCGTGTTGAAAGAGGCGCCGACCTCGGTTCTCGATCTCTTCGACACGACGAAATTCCCGGGCAAGCGCGCCATGCGCAAGTTCCCGGCGCAAAACCTCGAATGGGCGCTGATGGCCGACGGTGTGGCGCCGGCTGACATCTACAAGGTGCTCGCCACGCCGGAAGGAGTCGAGCGCGCTTTCAAGAAGCTCGACACGATCAAGAAGGACATCGTCTGGTGGGATGCAGGCGCCCAACCGGCGCAGCTTCTCGCTTCCAAGGAAGTGGTGATGACCACCGCCTGGAACGGGCGCATCCAGAATGCAATCGATACCGACGGCAAGCCATTCAAGATCGTCTGGAACAACCAGATCCTGGAATACGATATGATCGCCATTCCGAAGGGCGCCAAGAGCCCGGACCTCGCCTACAAATATCTCGCCTTTATCAGTGACCCGAAAAACAACGCCAAGCTCGCCAGCTACATCACCTACGGGCCGGTGCGTACCGACGCGGCGTCCTTCGTCGCGGCCGACGCGCTGCCGAAGCTGCCCAACGCTCCGGACCATCTGAGCGGCGGCTACCTAGTCGCCGATACCGAATTCTGGGGCGACTATGGCGAGGACCTCGTCAAGCGCTTCAACGCCTGGCTCGCTCAGTAGGCAGCGATGTCGGCACTCCAGCCTAGCGAAGTCGACCGGCCGGCGCTGGCCCGCGGCCGGTCAGCAGCCGCCGACGCGGACCGGAAGTCCGTGTCGGCGGCGCTCCGCCGCGCCGAATTCGGCGACCGGCTGCGCTCGCTGCTGCTGGCGGCACCCTTGCTCGTCCTCTTGGCGCTGAGCTTCGGCATCCCGATCGTGCTGCTGCTCTCGCGCGCTGTTTACGATCCGACCATTGCCGACGCCTTGCCTAGGACAGCCGCGGCGCTCAGCGGCTGGAACGGCCAGGGCCTGCCCGCAGACGACGCCTTCACCGCCTTGGCCTCGGACCTCAAGGACGACCAGGTCAAGGGCACGGCCTATGAGTTGGCCAAGAGCCTGAATGCCCGCCTGCCCGGCGCGCGCAGCCAGGTGCTCAAGACGGTGCGCAAGCTGGGTGACGATAGCGGCCAGCCGCCGCTCGAAATCATGAAATCGGTTCCATTCTGGTCTGCGCCATCGACATGGCCGGCGATCCAGAACGGCACCCGCAGCTTCACCTCATTCTACCTGCTGAGCGCCCTCGACCTGCGCTGGAACACCGATGGCGGCATCGAGCGGGTGCCGCCGGAACAGGCGATCTTCGTGCAGGTCTTCCTGCGCACCTTCTTGGTCGCTGCGGCGGTAACGCTTGCCACGCTGATCCTTGGCTTTCCGCTCGCCTATCTCATCGCCAACCTACCGAAGGGGCCGGCGGCCGTCCTTATCGTCGCAGTGCTCCTGCCGTTCTGGACATCCATCCTCGTGCGCACGGCCGCCTGGACGGTGCTGTTGCAGAAATTCGGCCTGGTCAACGACCTCTTGCTTTGGGTTGGCGTCGCGAGCGACCGGCTCGACCTGATGTACAGCCGCATGGGCTTGATCATCGCCATGACCCATATCCAGCTGCCGTTCACGCTGCTGCCGATCTACAGCGTCATGCGCACCATCCAGCCGTCGCAGATGAAGGCGGCCTATTCGCTGGGTGCAAGGCCCTTCACTGCCTTCCGGCGTATCTATCTTCCGCAGGTATTTCCCGGCGTCATGGCGGGATGCCTTCTCACCTTCATCCTATGCCTCGGCTACTACATCACGCCAGCGCTGATCGGCGGCGCCAGCGACCAGCTGATCAGCAATTTCATCGCCAATTACGTCAACGTCGAACTGAACTGGGAGATGGCAGCGGCGCTAAGCTTCATATTGCTGGTCTTCACGCTGGCGCTGTTCGGCATCTTTGCTCGCATCCTCGGCCTCGATCGTCTGAAGCTGGTGTAGCCATGCTCTTGTCCCCCTATCCCACCACCGGCGACCGCATCCGCGTCACCCTGCTCTGGATATGGTGCGGCCTGGTGATCCTGTTCCTCTTGGTCCCGATCCTCATCCCCGTGCCGCTCTCCTTCAACAGCGGCGCCTTCTTCATTTTCCCGCTCGAAGGCCTCTCGACGCGTTGGTACGAGGTGGTGCTCGGCACGCAGCGCTGGCAATCGGCAATCGGCAATAGCCTGATCGTCGCCTTCGGCACGACGCTGATCGCAACGACGCTCGGCACACTGACGGCGATCGCGCTTTCCGACGAGAAATTTCCCGGCCGCCGCATCGTCATGCCGCTGTTGCTCTCGCCGTTGATCGTGCCGGTGGTGATCACCGCCGTCGGGTCGTATTTGTTCTACGCGCGCGTCGGGCTGGCCAGCTCCTATGCCGGTATCATCCTCGCGCATACAGCGCTCGCAAGCCCGTTCGTCGTGGTGACGGTGGGCGCGAGCCTGACCGGCTTCGACCGCAACCTGATGCGCGCCGCTGCGATCTCAGGGGCGAAGCCTGTGACAGCTTTCTTCCGGGTCATGCTGCCGCTGATCCTGCCGGGCGTGCTGTCCGGAGCGGCCTTCGCCTTCGTCACTTCTTTTGACGAGGTGGTGGTCGTGCAGTTCCTGGCCAGCGCCAGTCAACGCACCATGCCGCTCGAAATGTTCATCGGCCTTCGCGAGAAGCTCAGCCCCGCAATCACCGCCGCGGCGACGTTGATGATGGCGCTGTCGATCGTGCTCCTGGTCGTCGCCAACCTGCTCGCGCGTCGCGGCCTGAAGCAGCCGGGCGCTGCATAGTAGATCTTAAGAGGCGCCGGCCGGCGGGCTCCATCATGCGCCGGCCACCGGCGCCCAGATCACGTCCTCGATCTTCGTCGCGCCCGTCGCCAGCATCACCAGCCGGTCAAAGCCGAGCGCCGCGCCGCTGGCCTGCGGCATGATGGCCAGTGCCGAGAGGAAATCCTCGTCCAGCGGGTAGCGCTCGCCGTAGATGCGCTCCTTCTCGTCCATCTCGGCGACGAAGCGGCGGCGCTGCTCGGCCGGGTCGGTCAGTTCGCCGAAGGCATTGGCGAGCTCGACGCCGCAGCAATAGAGCTCGAAGCGTTCGGCGACGCGCGGATCCTCCGCGCTCGGTCGCGCCAAGGCGGCCTCCGAGACCGGATAGCCGTAGAGGATGGTCGCCCGCCCCTGCCCCAGCGCCGGCTCGATCTTTTCCACCATCACCCGGCTGAACAGGTCGGCCCAGTTGTCGTCGGGCGCGGTGCGCAGGCCGGCACGGCTAAGGGCCGCGTGGAGCGCGCCGCGATCCGTGCTGCCGTCGGACGCGACGGTCGCCAGCAGATCGATGCCGGCATGCGCCAAGAAGGCTTCGGCCACGCTCAGCCGCTCCGGTTCGGCGAAAGGATCGGCCTCGCGGCCGCGAAACTGGAAGCTTTTGGCGCCGGCCTTGTCGGCGGCAAGCGCCAGGAATTCGGCGCAGTCGGCCATCAGGCGCTCATAGGCCTCGCCGACACGGTACCATTCGAGCATGGTGAATTCGGGATGGTGCAGCGGCCCGCGCTCGCGGTTGCGCCACACCGCGCCGAGGTTAAAAATACGTTTCTCGCCGGCTGCAAGCAGCTTCTTGCAGGCGAATTCCGGCGAGGTGTGAAGATAGAGCGGCTGGCGCGATGCGTCGCGCCCGATCGCCTCGGTGGCGAAGGCTGAAAGATGCGCCTCGTTGCCGGGCGAAACCTGCAGCGCGGCCGTCGTCACCTCGACGAAATCGCGCTCGGCGAACCAGCCGCGCAAGGCGGCGGCGATGGCGTTGCGCGCCATCAGCCGTGGCCGGCGATCGGCATGAATATGCGGCGTCCACCAGGGCGAAGCGTCGGTCATGGGCAGGAAAATCGCCGGGAAGGCTGGCGGTTCAGCGTAAGATGCGCTAGGGCGCACGCGATGGCCGCCGTCGCCGCTTCGTGGCAATCGACGCTTGCGGGCCGAAAAACTCGATTAGGATTGAATACCGTGGTCAAGGTCATCGCCAGTTCCTTACGCAAAGGCAACGTCGTCGATAAGGACGGCAAGCTCTATGTCATCCTCTTTGCCGAAAACATCCACCCTGGCAAGGGCACGCCGGTGACGCAGCTCGACATGCGCCGCATCGGCGACGGGGTGAAGGTTTCGGAGCGCTACCGCACGACCGAGATGGTCGAGCGCGCCTATGTCGAGGAGCGCGAGCACACCTTCCTCTATTCCGACGGCGAAGGCTTCCATTTCATGAACCCGGAAAGCTACGACCAGGTCGTGGCTCCCGAAAGCGTGGTCGGCGACATGGCTCCCTACCTCCAGGAAGGCATGGCGGTGCAGCTGGCGCAGTTCAACGACGTGCCGATCTCGCTGGTACTGCCGCAGCGCGCCGTCTTCGAGGTGGTCGAGACCGAGCCGGTCACCAAGGGCCAGACGGCGTCGTCATCCTACAAGCCGGCAATGCTTTCCAACGGCGTGCGCACGGCGGTGCCGCCGCATATCTCCGCCGGCACGCGCGTGGTGGTGATGACCGCCGACGGCTCCTACGTCGAGCGCGCCAAGGACTGAGGATCCGGAGTTTCACTGCAGCCCAGTTACCCGGCTCGCCTGTGATCAGGCGGGCCTGCCATCAGCATAAATACTCCGCCAGCTAAGGTCGCCTTTTGACCCGGTCCGTCAGTTTCGCGCGCGAACGGAACGGCAGCTTTGCGCCCCATTTACGACATCCGGATCCGTTGCGGATCGGCCGAACCCTGTCATTCGTTCTAAGGATCGCGGAACCATATCGCCGACCAAATTCGCGGAAAATTCTCTTCTAACCAGAGTGCCCAGTCCGGCGGGGCCGGATCGAGGCGGCGATACAGTGGCTCGATGTCGGCTGCCTTGCGCAATGCCCTTGATGCCAACCGGCCGGCATTCGCACTTAAATCGACTTCGAGATACTCGCCTGCATCCCACCATCTCCAGCCGCCGGCATGGGCAATAAACTGGTTGCGTAGAAAATAGACGTGTTCGGCGAGGTTTTCGGCGCGTTCACCCAGGCGAAGCGCCCGAACGAGGTCCCGCCGATCGCGCTTCGGATTTCCCGGCGCCCATCTCCAGTCGAAATCCTGAAGCGAGTGCAGCACGCAGTCGTAGGCAGCCAGCGCCTCCAGTTCAAATTCAGCAGACGCTGGGCTCTTGGCCCGGAGAAAATGGAAAACGCCTTGATGGATCGCGGGGTCGAGGGTGTTTCGCGATTCCCACTTAGAACGATATGCTCGATGATCCCCGCTGAACGTGCCCCATTGGTCAGTATAGCTGCGTTCGGCCTTCGCGAAGATCTCACGGGTAGACGGCTTCGGCCGGAAATTGCTGTATCGTTCAATTATCAGGCCTGTGCCGAAGGGGTGCAGGACGAGACCGTTCCGCTCCCAAACAGCCATAAGCACCTTCGCGATGTTGGACCGATAAATATATTGCCGGGCGTAGTGACCAAGCCATACGAGGATGTCATCGGCGATGTCGTCTTTGAGGATTCCGCGCCAGCCAAAACTCCAGCCAGGCACGATCGAGCTGACGACGAGGCCTTTGGCACTGGGCCGGGCGCGCCAGTCGTGTCCACTCATCGAGAAATCTGCCGTACCCTTATCATCCAGGAGGGTCGAGGCATTCGCACCAGCTTGCCCGTGTCGCGAGCACATCAAAAAAGCGATCGATATCGGCGGCAAACCGCCTTCGCTGTAATGCCGTGGGCTTGCGCTTATCGAACCATGCCAAAATCAGCGATTTGGTGCGCGCTCGTGCAGTGCTCATTCGATGCCTAGCTCTTCAAGTCGAGAAGGCGCCCAGTCGTGCCTTGTGTGTAGCGGGCTCTCCTGCACTATCTCGCTCATCAAGTGCGGCTTCCAGCGTTGGGACCAACGGCCGCTGCGCCTCGGCGATCCAAGCGAACGCGAACTCATAAGCGGTCCGACCGAGAAAATGTTTCGACACCGCAAGGTAGGCTAGAGTGGGGCGATGTACGCATTGGATGGGATAATCCGAGTGGTGCGAAACGGCAATGCGAGAGCGCCGCCGAAGCATTCCCAGGTGAAGATGACGTAAGTCCTACGCGCTCAGGTGCTGGTCTGAAAACTGCGGCAACGTTCCACGCGTTCTTTTCAATAATTCCCGGCTCGATCTGGCATATCGGAGAAGGCATGGCTCAGGTCGCGGTACGTTTCGATTGATCCACGGATAAGGGTCTCGGCAGACACGCACTCCATCCCAATACGCCCGATCATCTGACTGGATATTCCACTGAATTGGCAAAGGCGACTGTAGGCTTTCCGGCTCCGGCATACCGGCAATAGACCGACTGCTTTCGGCCCACTCAAGGCATTCGTCATGTTGTAATCAAGCGTCCGCAACTGGCGCTCGGTGGCCTTTCGGCTCGCGAGCATTCCGCCCGCCCAATTAGCCACAATATCAGGCGGCCATCTCCACCGGCAGGCCGGCGGCCTTCCATTCCGGCATGCCGTCCTCAAGGCGGCGCGCGGAATGCCCGAGAGAGCGTAGTGCTGCGACCGCCTCGAAGGACATCACGCACCACGGACCGCGGCAGTAAGCGACGATCTCGCGGTCGGCAGCGGTCCCCGCAGACCAGGTCCTGATTTGGCTGAGCGGGACATTGATCGCGCCGGGCACATGGCCGAGCGCGAACTCGTCCGGCGGACGGACGTCGATCAAGGTCACCAACCCGTCGCGCATCAGCGCCTGAAGCTCGTCCCGGCTGACGGCCCGCATATCGTCCCGCGCGTCGAAATAGCCGCGCACGATGCGGTCGACCTCGGCAAGGCGCCGCTCGGCAACGCCGCGCACCGAAGCGAAGGCATCGAGCACGCTCTCATCCGTAAGTGCATAGCGGACGAACTTGCCGTCGCGTTCGGCCGAGACGATGCCGGCGCGGCGAAGCGCCTGAAGATGCTGGGAGATGTTGGCGACAGGCTGGCCGAGCTTCGCGGCCAGCGCTTCGACGCTGCGCGCGCCTTGCGCGAGATGCTCGATCATTTCCAGGCGCAGCGGATGGCCGAGCGCCTTGGCGACGATCGCGAACTGCTCGTAAAGCGCCTGCTTCGGATTGCGGATTGACATTGGCCTTTCAGCGACGCATCGTCATTCAATAGAATGATTGAATGACAGTTTCGGCATCTGGTGTCAAGTTGGGCGCCCGCCCGACGCGGTGCCGCCACAGAGGAAAAGCGATGATTCTCAGGCAGTTCCTGCACACCGACCCGGTTGCGGCTTCCTATCTGTTCGGCTGCGGCGGCAAGGCTTGCGCGGCCGTGGTCGACCCGGTCGGCGACATCGCGCCCTATGTCAAAGCGGCGGATGCCACGGGCATGCGCATCCTCTATGTCGTCGACACGCATATCCATGCCGACCATATCTCGGCCGGGCGAGCGCTCGCCGAGGCGACCGGCGCCGAATACGTGCTGTTCGAAGGCGCCGCGGCCGGCTTCCCGTTCCGGCGCGTGAAGGACGGCGAGGTGCTGGAACTCGGCAATGTCACGGCGACCGTGATGCATACGCCGGGCCACACGCCGGAGCATCTGAGCCTGCTCGTCACCGACCGGACACGGTCGGCCGAACCCTGGTTCGTGCTCACCGGACATACGCTGATGGTCGGCGATCTCGGCCGTACCGAGCTTGCTTCAAACGCCGAGGACGGCGCCCGCGCGCTCTATGCCAGCGTACGCCGCCTGAAAGAATTGCCCGATCATATCGAGGTGCTGCCGGGCGCCTATTCCGGCTCGGTCTGCGGCCGCTCGCTGAGCGGCAAGCCGACATCGACGATCGGCTTCGAGCGGCGCTTCAACAAGGCCTTCCGCATCGAGGACGAGGACCAGTTCGTAGCCGCCATGACCGCCGACATCCCTCCCCCGCCGCCGGACGCCGCCCGCACCCGGGCCGCAAACGCCGGGGCTCGATCTTGAGCGCAGCGGCGCCCGGCGTCGCGCTCGGCCTCAGGGCCAACTGGAAGCAGTTCGCGCTGCTGGTGCTGATCAACGCCTTCGTCGGCGGAATGGTCGGCATCGAGCGGACGGTGGTGCCGCTGATCGGCGCGGAGGAATTCGGCGTCGCTTCCACGACATTGGTCGTCTCCTTCATCGTCAGCTTCGGCGTGGTCAAGGCCTGCGCCAATCTCGTGTCCGGCCAGCTTGCCGACAGGTGGGGCCGCAAGCGCGTGCTGATCCTCGGCTGGCTGTTCGGCCTGCCGGTGCCCTTCATCATCATCTGGGCACCGAGCTGGGGCTGGATCGTCGCCGCCAATGCGCTGCTCGGCATCAACCAGGGCCTTGCCTGGTCGATGACGGTGATCATGAAGGTCGATCTGGTCGGGCCGAAATCGCGCGGGCTTGCGGTCGGCCTCAACGAGTTCGCCGGCTACCTCGCCGTCGGCGTCACCGCCTTCCTCACCGGCTATCTGGCAAGCCGCTACGGGCTGCGCCCGGTGCCGATCTATCTCGGCGTCGGCTACGCGATCCTCGGTGCCGCGCTGTCGATCCTGCTCGTGCGCGACACGCGCGAGCATGTGCGACTGGAGCTTTCGAACCACGCCAAGCAGGCTTCGCCGCTCAGCTTCCGCGAGATCTTCATGCTGACTTCGCTCCGTGACCGCAACCTGTTCGCGGCCTCGCAGGCCGGCCTTGTGAACAATCTGAACGACGGCATGAGCTGGGGGCTCTTCCCGCTCTTCTTCCTCGCCAACGGGCTCGGCGTCGAGCGTATCGGCATCCTCAAGGCGGTCTATCCCGCGGTCTGGGGCGTCTTCCAGGTCGCGACCGGTCCGCTCAGCGACCGGTGGGGCCGCAAGGGCCTGATCGTCGCCGGCATGTGGGTGCAGGCGGCAGGGCTTCTCACTACCGCGATGACGCGCGATTTCGGCTGGTGGCTGCTGGCAAGCCTGCTGCTCGGCCTCGGCACGGCGATGGTCTATCCGAGCCTGATCGCGGCGGTGTCGGACGCATCGCATCCCTCGTGGCGGGCGCGCTCGCTCAGCGTGTACCGTTTCTGGCGCGACCTCGGCTACGCGCTCGGGGCGCTGTCGGCAGGGCTGATCGCCGACTTCTTCGGCTTCGTCGCGGCGATCGCGGCAATCGCGGCGCTGACCTTCCTGTCGGGCGCGATCGTGGCGGTGACGATGCGGGAGACAGGTCGCTGACCCGACACTAAGCAACGGACGGCAGCGTCACGTTTACGATATCCGAAGCTTCATGCTGCTAGAGATGAGCCTGTCCGGTACTATTGGGCGGGTGAATTTCCTTGGATCGTTCATGAGCAGCTCGGCACGCATGTCGTGGGTGGACACGGCAAAAGGCCTTTCCATCATCCTGGTGGTGATGATGTATTCCGCCTACAACACCGGCGAATATACCGGCGGCGTCGGCTTTCTCCACTACGTCATCGGCTTCGCGACGCCGTTCCGCATGCCGGAATTCTTTCTCATTTCCGGCCTGTTCCTGTCGCAGGTGATCGATCGGCCGTGGCGGCGTTATATCGACCGGCGCGTCGTCCACTATCTCTATTTCTACGTACTGTGGGCGATCATCTCGATCGGGCTGAAGATCGGCATCTTCAGCCGCGATCCCGCTGGTATGCTGCATGACCTCGCAATGGCTGTCGTCCAGCCCTATGGCGTGCTGTGGTTCATCTACATGCTGGCGGTGTTCGGCCTCGCCGCGCGCATTTTGCGCGAGCTTGGCGTGCCGCACCGGATCGTCATCTTGGCTGCCGCCATGCTGCAGATGTGGGCGCCGTACTCGGAGAGCTATGCCCTCACGCAATTCGCCGCCTATTTCGTGTTCTTCTATCTCGGTTTCGTCCTGGCGGCGCTGGTGTTCCGGCTGGTCGCGTGGACGCAAGACCGTCCGGCGATCGCCGTTACGGGCTTGATCGCGTGGGCGGTCGTCAACGGCCTGCTCGTCTATTCGCCGGGTTACGCCGTTGAGCCGGTCGGCATGCAGATGGGCCTGGCCGCATGGCCGCCGCTGCATCTTACGCTGGCCGTCGCCGGCGCGGTCGCGCTCTGCGTCGCCGGCGGCTTCCTGTCGACGTTCGCCTCGATGGAATGGCTGCGCTGGCTCGGCGAACATTCGCTGGTCGTCTATGTCGCCTTCACCATCCCGATGTCGATCTTCCGCGGCGTCATGCTGGCAAGCGGCCTTCTGACCGACACCGGCATGCTGAGCCTCGCGGTGCTGCTCGTTTCGGTCATCAGCCCGGTTATTCTCTATTTCATCGTCAAGCGCACCGGCTTCGGCAACTTCCTGTTCGAGCGGCCGGCCTGGGCGCATATCGACAGGCCGAATGCCGGCCAGATCTCAAACAAGGGCGTTGCCCGGCCGGCGCGCGAGGCGGGCTGAGGCCGCCCGTTCCAGGCTATCCGTTACTTGTCAGCGTCATATCCCGGCCGGCGCACGGCCTTGATCTTGCCGCTGCTGCCGCCTCCGCAGAAGAAGCAGCCGCCGCCATCGGATTCCAGCCCCGACACGCCGGAGGGCATTGCCACCTCCTGCAGCACGTCGCCCGTCTCAGGATCGATGCGCAGCAGATCACCCTCCTCACCTTCCCAAGTGGCATGCCAGAGCTCGCCATCGACCCAGGTGACGCCGGTGACGACGCGCTTCGACTCGATGGTGCGGATCACCTTGCCCGTTTCAGGATCGATCTGATGGATCTTGTGCGCCCTGTATTCGCCGACCCAGAGCGAACCTTCGGCCCAGGCAAGCCCAGAGTCACCGCCATTGCCGGGGGCGGGAATGGTGGCGACGACCTTGCCGGTCTTCGGGTCGACCTTGTGGATGCGGTCCTCGGCGATCTGGTAGAGGTGCTCGCCGTCGAAGGCGGTCCCGGCATGCGAGGCGACGTCGATCGATCGCACGATCGCGCCGCTCTCCGGGTCGAGCGCCTTCAGTCTGTCGCCGGTGGCGAACCAGACATTCTTGCCGTCATAGGTCACGCCATTGACGCGCTCGGCGTCCGGGAAGGGTCCATATTCCCGCAGGATCTCGGCAGCGGCTCGTTTCATCTCATCATCCTCGATTTCTAATCTCATTTTGCTTGTTTCGACACTAGTCGTTCGGCAAATACTGCGGGAGTAACAAGAGCGTCGCGAATTGCGGACCTTCACAGCTCGAGGCAAATCTTGCCGAAATGCTTTTGCGATTCATAGAAGCTGAAGGCGCCGGCGATCTCTTGCAATGGAAACGCGCGGTCGACGACCGGCCTCAGCCGATTGGCATTTATCGCCCTGATCATCTCCTCCTGATCCGTCCTGCTGCCGACCGAGATGCCGCTGATGCGTATCTGGTTGGAGAACAGCGCTGGGATCGACACCTCGCCGGCGAACCCAGTCAGGACTCCGACAAGGGCAATATGGCCGCCCATCCTGCAGGCCGCGATGGACTGCGCCAGCGTGGCGGGACCGCCGACCTCGATGACGTGATCGACACCGCGACCGTCGGTCAAGTCCCTCGCCTTGAGGCCCCAGTCGGCCACGGACCGGTAGTTGATGACGTCATCTGCGCCGAGAAGCCCTAGTCTCTCCTGCTTCTCCTCGGAGGAAGACGTCGCGATGACCCGGGCGCCCGCAGCCTTCGCGAATTGCAGCGCGAACAGCGACACGCTGCCCGTACCGAGGACCAGCACCGTGTCCCCTGGCTTCACCCGGCCGCACACGACGAGGCTTTTCCAGGCGGTAACGCCTGCGCAGGCGAGCGTCGCCGCCTCGACATGTGAGTAACCCGCGGGAGCCTTGGTGAAGGCATGCCAGGGCATGCAGACATATTCCCGGGCATAGCCGTCGAGGTCGTCGCCCAGTTCGCCGGTTTTGGTGGCGGGCGTCGCCTCGCCTGCCAGCCAGTTCGGCCAATAGGTGCTGACGACGGCATCGCCGGGCTTGAATGCGTCGACGCCCTCGCCGACCGCGATCACCTCGCCGGCGCCATCGGACAAGGGGATACGTCCGTCAGCGCACGGTTTCTTGCCCGCCGCCACCATGCCGTCGTGGAAGTTCAGCGAACAGGCGCGAATCCCGACCAACAGTTCGCCCGCCGCCGGCTCGGGGCGATCCTCCTCCACCAGCTTTAACTTTCTCAAACCTCCAGGCGCTTCCAATCTGACCAGTCTCATGATCTTTCCCTCCAATCTTCGCCCGGAGCCTTAGTCGCTCGGCAGCGGACCCGGGAGTAACAAGACAGTCGGGAATCCAGTCATCGGCGGCGTCATCCAACGGCGCGCCCTGCCGCGGCCGACCGCTTGCACCTTATTGTCGGCCGAGAGCGCTTCCAGCGCCCGCTGCACGGTGCGCGCGCTGGCGCCGAGCGCGATCGCCAGCGCCGAGCTCGACCAGGACTCGCCGTCGGCCAGGAAGGCGAGCACCGCGCCATGCTCCTCCTCGACAGGCGGCGCGAGCACGACGACCTCGGCGGCGTTCAGCGGCGAAAGCGCAAAGCCTGCCGCCGTGGCGTTGACCTCAGCGAGCGCGCCGAGCTCGGCGCGCAGCCGGCCCATCTCGACCCTGAGCCGCGCGCGATGCGATTCATCGGCGTGCCTGGCCCTGAAGGCGCGCCTCAGCAGCACCTCCCGCGAAGCATCAGCCGGCCAGGCCTCGGCCAGCGTGCGCGCCAGCGTGAACAGCACCGGCCGCGTCGCCAGCGAAACGACTGTGTCGGCCTCGCGCACGACATTGCGGCAGGCATCGATGACGAGCGCGCCGGATGCGAGCAGCGCCTCGACCTCATCGAGCTGCAGCGGCTTCTCCAAACCCTTCGATACGAGCCGCGCCACCGGCACGTTCAGCACCAGCGACGCGCCTTCGACCTCCGCCTTCAGCGCCGGAATGTTGGCTTGGTAGGCCGCGAGCGCCGCCCGGCCGAGCGCCGAGCGTGCCACCTTCGTTCGCAAACGCCTGACCGCGATGCCCGCGGCCGCGAGCTCATGCGCGACGCGCGCGACCGGCGGCAGCGGTGCCGGATCGAAGCCGGCAAGCAGGCGCTCGGCTTCGTCGAGGCGGCCGATCAGGATCAACCGGCGGGCCTCGAGGCTTCCCGCGTAGGCGGCATTGACCCGATCGCCATGCGCTTGAAGCGTCGTTCTTGCGGCTCGCAATGCCTTCTCCGGCCAGCCGAGATCGCGTGAGACCAGCGCGATCTCGGCCTCGGCGACGACGCAGCGCGCGCGCGCTACCGCTTCCTTCGGGCTGAAGGCGCGGGCGGCGCTCTTCAGCAGCGCCTTGGCCTTGGCGAAGTCGCCGAGTTGAGCCATGGCGATGCCGCGCAGCGCCAGCGCCGGCGCGTCATCGCGCAGCGCGACGCGTTTGAGGGCGCCGAGCGGGTCTCCCGACGCCAACGCACGGCCGGCGGCATTGATCAGCGAGTCCATGCCATGCCTGCTTCGGGGTCCGCCGGATCAAATCGCGTCACACTTGTAACTCTCACCATTGCGCTGTCCGGCCCTATGTCTGTCCCCGTCACCCCCAACCAAACCGAAAGAACGGGACAAGAGCAATGACCCAGCACATGAAGACACCACCGGTCGTTTCGCAAGAAGCCTGGGAAGGCGCCTACGAGGAGATGCTCGTGAAAGAAAAGGCCCTGACCCGGGCCCGCGACGCGCTCGCCGCGGAACGCAGGCGCATGCCGTGGATGCTTGTCGAGAAGGACTATGTGTTCGAAGGTCCGAACGGCAAGGCGAGCCTGCTCGACCTGTTCGAGGGCCGCCGGCAGCTGATCATCTACCGCGCTTTCTTCGAGCCGGGCGTCTATGGCTGGCCGGAGCATGCCTGCCGCGGCTGCTCGCTCGGCGCAGACCAGGTCGGCAACCTCGCCCATCTCAACGCCCGCGACACCACGCTTGCCTATGCATCGCGCGCGCCGCAGGCCGACATCCAGCGGCTGAAGCAGCGAATGGACTGGAAGATGCCCTGGTACACCATCACCGACAGCTGGGATAAGGATTTCGGCGTCGACGAATGGCACGGCCACAACGTCTTCATCCACGACGGCAACCGCATCTTCCGCACCTATTTCGTCAACAACCGCGGCGACGAGGCGTTTGGCACCGTGTGGAGCTATCTCGACATCACCCCGCTCGGCCGCCAGGAGGTGTGGGAGGATTCGCCAGAGGGCTATCCGCAGACCCAGACCTACAAGTGGTGGAACTGGCACGACAGCTATGAGGAAGGCGCCGCTCCCGACCAGAGATGGGTCGAGGTGTCGGACGCCGGCGAAGCGGCGTTCCGCAACAAGAACGCCTGAGCGCGAAGCGACTCTGGCGGCGCCTGCCGCGCCGCCAGAGCCGATTCCTTCCACACACGCCTTGAAGCACGGCCATTTGGATGGTGGATAAGATGAGCATCGAAAACCCAGACGTCGCCATCGAAACGGCGAGCGCCCCTCGCCCGGCCGGCTCGAGCGGCTTCGGCCTCGCCGACTGGCTCTGCCTCGCCGCAGCGCCGACCTTCGCGGCCATGGCGCTGCTCACCGCCGCCTATGGCGGTCAGGACATGATGTGCATGTCCGGACTTGGAGCCTCGATGCTCATCGGCATGGTGCCGATGTATCTCCTGATGGCCGCGTTCCATCTGGCGCCGTGGCTGCGGCTGGCGGCGCAGCAGGCGTGAGGTTTGGCTGAGCGCCAAAGCCGAAATGCCCGCTGAACGCCAACTGCCGACGTTCAGCGCGAGACTATGGGCGGCCGGTTTGGGGCCGACAGCGGACTGGCGGGTTCTGATCTCCCGATCTAGCAGAGCAGACATTCATTTCCGCACACCCATTGTCGTGACCTGACCCAACGGCGACATTTGTCTGGACCGTCGGTAGGTCTCGTCAGGTGGAAACCGGAAATTCGACGCGAACCCAACAGAGACCTCGCGGGCTGTTCACGGCTGCTCTACGCGCTCAGTCCTCGGACGTGCCGGCCAGAGAACTATCCTTCCAGAAGCGACGCGGGATCGAGGGCATCGCCCTGGCCGGACGTGACGCGCAGGACAGGGCATCTTTGCAACCGCGACGATCACGCCGGCACGCCGGACATGCCCAGCGCCTCGACGTAACGCTCGGCGAACACCTTGTCCAGCCACGGGTTGATCTGTCTCTGCAGGGTGAGCGTGTAGGTCGGGAACGCCTCCATCAGCCGCCGCGCTGCCGCCTGCGCCTCGTCCAGCCGGTTGAGTTCGACCAGCGCCATGATCACCACCCGGTGCGAGGAGCCGTAGTTCGGCATCTCGTGCAGCGCGCGTTCTCCCCATGCCAGCGCTTCCTCGTAGCGCTCGAGCATCAGGTAGCTCATCCCGATGCCGGAGAGCGCGATGCCCTTCTCGGGGTCGACCGGGCTCAGCCGCAGTGCCCTGTGAAAGTGCTCGATCGCGACGAGCGGGCGGCTGGAATGTGCGTTCACCCAGCCGCTGCCCGTATGGCCCTGCGCCGAATTGGGGTTGAGTAGCAGGGATCGTTCGATCGTGCCCAGCGCCATCTCGTAGTCCTTCGCGCTGTAGGCGATCACCTGCGCGGCGAAGCGTAGGCTCGTGGGGTCGTCGCGCGCTTCCGCCAGCACCTCTTGCGCCATGCGCGCGGCGACTCGGATATCGTCGGGCTCGTGCCAGCACTGGCTCACGGATAGGCTGCGGATATAGGCGCCGAGTGCCTTCGCCAAGTTGAAGCCAGGGTCGATGCTGAGCGCCTCGTTGGTGAGCCGGCGCACGTCGGCAAAGCCTTCGCGCGTCATGCTGTAGAAGCGCGGCAGCGCGCGAAGGTACAGGTCGTAGGCGCTCATGTACTCGGTCGGCTTCATGCGCGCCTGCTTGATCTCCTCCAGCCGGATGCTCGGTTCGACAGCGCCGACGACGCTCTCGGTCACCTTGTCCTGCAGGTCGAAGATGTCGCTCACGTCGCCCTCGAAGCGGTTGGCCCAGACATGGTGTCCGCTGATCGCGTCCACCAACTGCCCACTGATGCGCACCCGCGATCCTGCTCTGCGGATGCTGCCTTCTAGCACGTAGCGGACGCCCAGCTCGCGCCCGACCTGGCGCAGGTCCACCGCCCGGCCCTTGTAGGTGAAGGACGAGTTGCGGGCGATCACGAAGAAGGAGTTCACCCGGCTCAATCCCGTGATGATGTCCTCCACCAGCCCGTCGGCGAAGTATTCCTGGTCGGGGTCGCCGCTCATGTTGGTGAAAGGCAGAACCGCGATCGAGGGTTTCTCGGGCAGAGGAGGCGGTGCAGCCACCGAGGCGCTGGCGTCGGTCTCGACGCGGTAGGCGCGCACAGGCCGCTCGATGTTCTTGAGGCGCAGGTCGCCGAGCGGCGTGAAGCCGCAGTCGAGCTTGCCCTGAAGGTGGTCGTAGGCGGTGCCGGAGACGAGCACGGTGCCGGGATCGGCGATGCTTTCGAGGCGGGCGGCGATGTTGACCCCGTCGCCGTAGAGGTCGCCGTCCTCCTCGCAGACCACGTCGCCGAGATTGATGCCGATGCGGAAGCGTATCCGCTCTTCCTCGGGCGTCTCCGCCTCGTGTTCTGCCAAGGCCTGCTGGATCGCCATCGCCGAGGTCACCGCGTTAACGACGCTCGCGAATTCGCACAGCATGCCGTCGCCGGTGAGCTTGACGATCCGACCCTGGTGCTCGGAGACCAGCGGTTCGAGGAGGTCCTTGCGGTAGATCTTCAGCCGCTCGAGCGTGCCGCGCTCGTCGCGCTCCGTCAGGCGCGAATAGCCGACCACGTCGCAAGCCAGGATCGCTGCGAGGTGGCGCTGCGTGGTCATTGCACCGCTCAGCCAAGCGCCTGCACGCGGGCCGCCCCGCGTCCATGTCCTGCCAACTTCCAGACGCCCCACGTGCATGGTATCCATCTCTCCCAGTCGCCGCCCGTCGCCGATACAGAACGGAGAACGCAACTTGACCTTGCCTTCACGAGATTTCGCTATCCCGCTTGCGAGGCGTGGAGCGTTCCAGTCGCCGCGCTAACAGCCAACCGACGACACGCCCACGCAGCCTCTGGGGACGCTGACACGCCACTCCCAGAAGGCCGGAGATATTTCCTGCCCTGTGTAACCGGTTGACGCCACCGTGGCGGTGCGTTTGTCACCGCGATGTAACAGCACGAACGCGCGCATCGGCGCATCACACCAGATGTTCGCGCTTAGAGGTGCTGAGGTCGGCAAGTGGCGCAACTACGACCTCCAGCGTGATCGCCGGCAAGCTCTGCATTCAGGAGGCTGCGAAGCCGATCTCTACGGCCGAGATGCGGCGCTAAGTTGCCCGTTCCGGCGGCTGGCTCATGACGCGACCTGACCCCAAGCGGCTTTTCGCTCGCCGTCGTCTGAACGACGCCCGTGACCCCCAAGCGGACCTTTAGCAATGACGCTTAGTTGCCTTCCATGTGCCGTCCAGAAGCTCCGCGCGTGCCGATAGAGCCGCACCATGTAGTTCCAGCCGGCCACATCGGCAGGCAATTGGCCACCTTGCAATCGCATCCTCCTCCTGACGACTCTGGGTCGATGATACACCATTACAGTCCGGGACTGCACACCTAGTGCGGTCAAGCCATCGGCGCCGCGGCGCGCCGCTCGAGCGCGGTTTTGCGAATGATTTCCGCGATCTCCGGGCTGCTGCTGCACAGCATCTGGAAATCCGCCGAGTGCAGCGACAGGAGCGAGACCACCGTTGCGGCGCTGACGGTCGCCGAACGCGGTTCGCCGCTGATCAGTGCCATCTCGCCGAAGAAGGTGCCAGGGCCAAGCTCCACCGGGTTCGGCATCGCGACTTTGACGCGCCCCTCCACGACGAAGAACATCTGATCACCAGTCTCGCCATTGCGGCAGATCACGGCGCCCGCCGGCACGATGCGAGGTCTTAACGCGCGCACGATCTCGACTACCGCGGCCGGGCCGAGCTTCTGAAACAACGGCACGGCGGCGACCAGTTGCCAATTACGGACGAAATCCTCGCGACGGACTTCTTGATAGAAGCCGGTGGCAAGAATGCCAGCCCAGAGCGCGAAGATGCCAATGCCACTCATCATGACCACCCCGGCGAGGACGCGGCCGGCGAAGCTTTCCGGAATAGCGTCGCCATAGCCGGTGGTGGACAGCGTGACCACCGCCCACCACATTGCCTGGGGGATGCTGCCGAACTTTTCCGGTTGGACGTCGCGCTCGATGACATAGGCCGCGAGCGCGACACCGAACAGAACGATGCCGAAGACCGTGGTGACGCCGATCAGGTTGCGCGCTTCGTTGGTCAGGACCCTGCCCAGCAGCGGGAAGAAAGTCGAGTCGCGCAGCGGTTTCAGCAGCCAGACAGCACAGTAGAGGCTCCTGTCGGGCGTGCCGACGAGCAGAAATGCGGCGAGTGGAACCAAAACCGCGAGCACATCGATGGCGATTGCCGGCGTCCTGTCACGAACGTCTCCCGCCCGGCGCTTGAGCAGCGTCTCGGCCAGTTGCAGGAGATAGGCGCCCCAAATGACCGTGAGCACGGCAGCCAGAGCCAGTCTGCTTCGTCCGGACATGTCCGGTGTCGTGAGCGTAGCCACCGCCACAAGCCCAGTCGCAGCCAGCAGCGCATTGAGCGGCGCGCAAATTCTTAAGAAAGGCAGTACCGACATTCTATGCCCACGAGCGGCTACTACCCTCCAGAATAGGATGCCTTCAAGGCAAGCGCAAAGTGCTTACTGTCGCTGCGATGTGCATCACCAACGGTGAACTCAGATGACCTCGACCCCTGCGTTCATCTTCGTCGACAGCCGCCGCATGCAACCTCTGCCGGCTTGGCACCGGCGGAAAAAAGGAAACAATCCCGGGTTCTTAAGTACCCACCAAAAGGCTCGCCGAGGTCGACTGCAACACGCCGGGGAACGGCCCGATCCTGGCTGGGCGATGCCCGGACTGGAAGAGGTTGCTGTGGAGGTTGGCTATCCACTGCTTGCCTTCGGTCGTCAGCTCCAGATAGCGGATCGCGTCGCCGATGTAGGGCTCGACCTGCAGCGTGAAGAAATCGGTGAAGATGGCGCCGAGATCGGCGGCGGTCTTGCAGCCGAGCTTTTCTACCATCCCGATCTCAGAGAACTCGGCAAACAGCGCCGGCAGCTTGCGGTGGTAGAAGGGATCAGCGAGCTGGCCGATCAGGTCCGCGGCCCTGACCAGCGCCGGCTCGGTGTTGGTGACCTGGTAGGCCGGATCATTCGGTACCGGAAAGCGCGTCATCTCGATCGCCTCGACGATGCGCTCCTCGTTGACGAACTTCGAGGTAGCAAAACGTTGGCACGCATAGATCTTGGCGCGCTCGATATGATAGGGCGCAAGCACCGCATCGGAGGCGCCGCGCGGTGGCGTATAGCGGTCGCCGGCCTCGTTAATGACGAAGCTATCCTCGGTGTCGCCCTGGCACACGCCGTGCACCATGCCAATGTCGTGGACAAGCAGCGCGCAGGTATAATGCAGCCAGTCATCGGGGGTCAGGGATTCCGAAAGCAGCCGGCCGCGGATGATCTGCTGGCCAGCGAGCGTAACCATCAGCGTGTGCTCGATGTTGTGATAGAGGGCATTCGAATTGCCGATGCGCTCCAGGACAAGGCGGGCCGCCCCGCCTATGTAGCTCGCATATTCCGGATTGCGATGCGAGAAATACTGGAGATAGAGATCTGACAGATAGTCGCCGAGCCGGTTGGCCATGATGGAGATTGGATTGAGCATGACAATCGTTCCTGAGCGCTTTGGAGTTCGACAAGTCGCGCCGCGGCGGCCATCCTAGCACGGTTCCGGCGTGGGACATGATGTGCATGTCCGGCCCCTCGATGCTCACCGGCATGGTGTCGATGTATCTGCTGATGGCCGCGTTCCATCTGGCGCCGTGGCAGCGGCTGGCGACGAGGCGGGCGTGAGTTTGATATTGCGGCCCATTAAGCGCCGTATGGAGCCCAAATGCCCCGTTGAGCGCAAGTTGCGGACCTTCCCTCTAGAAGCAGACGTCACGCTCAGGGTGGGGCGGAGCTGAAGACAGAACGATCAAGGAGGCAACCTGGTCGAACGGCATTCACCACATCGACCAGGTTGCTTCAGACTAGGCGTGCCGGATTTCCGTGCCGAGCACCTTCAGGCATTCCCGGATGAAGGCTGCAAGAGCGGTCCAGCCTTTGGCCGAAACCATTGTGCCGTCGACATAAGCCTCTGTCGGGGACAGGTCGATGTATGTGCCGCCGGCGAGCGTCACTTCCGGCTCGCAGGCCGCGAGCGCGCCAACCTTCTTGCCGCGCACGACGCCGTCGACCGCGATCAGGATCTGCACGCCGTGGCAGATGGTGAAGATCGGCTTCCTGGCCTCGTGGAAATGGCGCACCATGGCCTGAACGCGCTTGTCGGTGCGGATGTACTCCGGTCCGCGGCCGCCGGCGCAATAGACGGCGTCGTACTGGTCGAGCTGCTTCTCCGCGTCGGAGAACGTCTTGTTGATCAACGCGTAGTGACCGAGCTTCTCTGTGTAGGTCTGGTCACCCTCGAAGTCGTGCAATGAGGTCTTGATCAGGTCGCCCGCATTCTTGTCGGGACACACGACGTGGACGGTGTGGCCGACGGCCTCCATCGCCTGTTGATAGACATAGATTTCGTATTCCTCGGTGAACTCACCGGTCAGCATCAGAATCTTCTTGGCTGGCATGACTTGTCCTTTCGATTTTGGAGATCACAGGGCCGCGCCAACGCGCCTCGGCCGTCGCAGTTTGAATTGGAGCGATTACTCGAAGGCGGGCAGGAGCCGGTCCCGCGAATTCTCGATGTGCACGCGCATCGCCCTCTCGGCGGCGCCTGCGTCGCCCGCGGCGAAGGCAGCGAGAATTGCCTCGTGCTCATCCAGCGCTTCTTCGGTAACGCGCGAGTGGTACATCAGGCGGAAGATATGGAAGTGGGTATGCTGATGGCTCAGCGTCTCGCGGATGAGCTCGTTCTGCGCGAACTCCATGATCTTGTCGTGAAAGATCGCGTCCTGTCGCGCGAAGTTGGCGTAGCGCAGGCGCTCGTCCTTCCCCACCCGCCGGGCCATGACGCCGGCCGCTTCCCTTAAGGTTGCAAGGCGCTCCTCATCCAGCGCTGCCGTGGCCTTGGCCGCAGCGGCGGGTTCCAACAGAAGGCGCAACTCGTAAAGCTCGTCGAACCGGCGCCGTGTGATTTGCGCGGCGGCGCGATAGCCGATCAGGTGGGTCTTCACCACCAGCCCCTCGCCTTCCAGCCGCCCGAGGGCTTCGCGGATAGGCGTGTGAGAGACGTTGAATTCCTTGACCAGATTGTCGACCGTGATCCGCGATCCCGGGGGAATCCTCAGCGACATCAGCTGGGCGAAGATTGCTTCATAGACATCGCCGGCCAGACTGTTTGCGCGCTGGATGCGGCCGCTCGAGCGGGCTTCGTTGTCAACCGTCAGGTCCGGGTTTTGCATCGCATTGCCTCTTGACAGGAGCAAGCACTAACACGATGCTCCGGCTAATTCAATACTATATCATATACGATTTTATAGAGGATATGAACGAATGGGCTAGAACCCGTGTGGATGCCGGTTGCGCGTGTGAGGCTCGCATGGCACGAAACCTGACGCTAAAGAGCGAGCCGCCTTGCCACCAAACGAGGACTGCAACGAACTCGACACCTTGCATCCATCCACTTCCAAGGACACAAGTCGATGACCTTGTTTGCAGCCGCGCGCCTGCCGCGCGAAATCCTGTTCGGCAAAGGCCAGCGCCACGCGCTGCCTGCCATTGCCGCACGATATGGCAAACGCGCGTTCGTCTGCACCGACGAACGCCTCGCGAAGACGTCCGAGCTCGCTGAAATCCTCGCCGGCCTGGAAGCGGCCCAGGTCGACATGTGCGTCTACGACCAAACCTTGCCAGACGTGCCTCGCGACAGCGTCGCCGCCTGTATTGCGCAGGCCAAAAGCTTCAAGCCGGACATGGTGATCGGCATCGGCGGCGGCAGTTGCCTCGACATGGCCAAATGCGCAGCGCTTCTGCTCAGCCACGGCGGCAAGCTCCAGGACTATTATGGTGAGTTCAAGGTGCCGGGCCCCACCCTCCCCGTGATCGCGGTGCCGACAACGGCCGGCACCGGCTCTGAAGTTACCCCGGTCGCCGTGATCTCGGATCCGGAGCGGACGCTCAAAGTCGGCATCTCCAGCCCCCACCTAATCGCCGCTGTGGCGCTATGCGACCCGGACCTGACGGCGACCTGCCCGCCGTCGCTGACCGCTGTCGCGGGCGCCGACGCGCTGACGCACGCGATAGAAGCCTTCACCGCCGCCAGGCGTGGCGCCGATGCCCATCTGCCGCAGCGGCACGTCTTCATTGGCAAGAGCGCCTTGACCGATCATTTCGCCCTGCTGGCGATCAGGCTTTTGGGCCGCAGCCTCGAAGCGGCCTGGCGTGACGGATCGAACGAGAACGCGCGCGCCGATGTCATGATGGGGGGGCTCGCCGCCGGCTGCGCCTTCGGCACGGCGGGAACCGCCGCCGCCCATGCCGTGCAATATCCGGTCGGCGCGCTCACCCACACGCCGCACGGGCTGGGCGTCGCGACGATGCTTCCTTATGTGATGCAGTACAACCTTCCCGCGGTTGCGGCAGAGATTGCCGAACTCGGCACCGCTCTTGGCCTGCCTCGCCAAGACGACGATGCCGAAAGGCTGGCGGACGCCACGATCAAGGAAGTTGCGCGACTGTTCGACGCCATCGGCATCACACGGACGCTGGCCGACCTGGGGCTTGCCGAGGACAAGATCGACTGGACGGCCGAGCAGGCGCTCGGCATCGACCGGCTGATCAAGAACAGTCCCCGCCCATTCGACATCGCCGCGATGCGGCGCCTGGTCAGGGCTGCTTATGACGGCGACATGGCCGCCGCCGCGATGTGAGGGATGGAGCGGTTTCCAATGAACATTTCCCCAGAGCTATTCAACCAGGATTCTGACACGTCCGACTACGCTACGTTTTCGCACGGCCTCTACATCGGCGGGACATGGCGACCCTCGTCCGACGGCCGCGTCATCGAGGTGGTCGAAGCGGTGATCGCGGCGGTTCCCGATGCCACGCTGGCCGACGCCGCTGCCGCCGTCGATGCGGCCGCAGAGGCAGCGGCAAGCTGGCGCGAAACCCCGCCGCGCCGGCGATCCGAGATCCTGAGGCGCTGCTTCGAGCTTATAAGCGAACGGGCGGAGACCTTGGCCGCGCTGATCTCCCTGGAGAACGGCAAGGCCCTACGCGACGCGCGCGGCGAAGTCGCCTATGCGGCCGAGTTCTTCCGCTGGAACGCCGAGGAAGCGGTCCGCATCAGCGGCGAGTTCGGCCTGGCACCGTCGGGCGCAAACCGGATCGTCGTCGACTACCAGCCCATCGGCATTTGCGTTCTGATAACACCCTGGAATTTCCCGGCTGCGATGGCGACACGGAAAATCGCGCCGGCGCTTGCTGCCGGCTGCACCGTGATCCTGAAGCCCGCCGGCGAGACGCCGCTGACGGCCTATGCGCTTGCAGCCCTCTACGAAGAAGCCGGCGTGCCGCCCGGCGTCGTCAACGTCATCACCACCTCGAAGCCGGGCCCGGTGACGGCGGCCATGCTCGCGGATGCACGGGTGCGAAAGCTGTCGTTCACCGGCTCGACCGGCGTCGGCCGCGTGCTTCTCGCCGAAGCGGCAAAACACGTCGTCTCCTGTTCGATGGAACTTGGCGGCAACGCGCCATTCATCGTATTCGATGATGCCGACCTTGCAGCGGCCCTCGACGGCGCCATGATCGCCAAGATGCGCAATGCCGGCGGAGCCTGCACGGCTGCCAATCGGCTCTACGTGCAGGCCGGCATCCATGACGCTTTCGCGGAGGGGCTCCGCAAACGCATGGCAGCGCTCAATATGGGTTCGGGCACGGACCCGGAAACCGAATGCGGCCCGATGATCACCAGGAAGGCCGTGGACAAGATCGACCGGCTCGTCCAGGACGCAGTTGCCCGCGGCGCGAAAGTACTCTGCGGCGGCGCGATCTCCGAAGGCAGAGGCTACTTCTATCCGCCGACTGTGCTTCGCGACGTGCCGGCTGACGCGGCAATGGCGCATGAGGAGATATTCGGTCCTGTTGCTCCCATCAGCCGCTTCGAAGAAGAGGCGGACGTGATTGCAAAGGCGAACGATTCCGAATACGGCCTGGCCGCCTACATCTACACGCGCGACCTGGCAAAGGGCATGCGCGTGGCATCGAAGATCGAGTCCGGCATGATCGCGCTCAATCGCGGCCTGGTGTCGGACCCGGCGGCGCCCTTCGGCGGCGTCAAGCAGAGCGGGCTTGGACGCGAAGGCGGGCAGAAGCACGGCATAGCCGAGTTCATGGAGGCGAAGTACATCGCCGTGACGATCTGAGCAGACAGATGCCGAAAGATCCGTTCCGAATCCGCGATCACGTTCCCGAGTTCGACGACATCGTCGCCGAGATCGTCCGCCGCAGCGCGCAGACCCGGGCGAAAGTTCCAATGGTTTCCGATGTCCCCTACGGACCCGACCGCACGGAAGCCGTCGACCTGTTTTTCCCGAAAGGCAAACGCGATCGGCTGCCGGTGCACATGTTCATTCACGGCGGCTACTGGCGCATGTTTTCCAAGCGCGACTATTCCTATGTCGCGGACACTGTCACGAATGCAGGAGCGATCGCGGTTATCGTAGATTACGCGCTGATGCCGGCAGTGAGGATGGGCACGATCGTCGACCAGATACGCCGCGCCAGGCGGTGGGTTGATGAGCATATCGCAAGCCAGGGCGGCAATCCCGGCATGTTGACCGTCAGCGGCCATTCTGCCGGCGCGCATCTCGCAACGATGCTTTTTGACGACGACAGCCGCCCGTCGGGTATCAAAGGCGCGCTCCTGCTGGGCGGCATTTACGATTTGAAGCCGTTACAGGCGTCGTTTCTCGCGGCCGAGATCGCGATCACCGACGCAGAGGTTGAGCGGTTCTCCCCGATCAATCATAGCTTCGATCCTTCGGTGAGCGTCGAGGTCTCCGTCGGGGCCGATGAAACGCCGCCCTTCCACATCCAGGCCGAGACTTTCGCAGAAAATCTTGGAAAACGGGGGTTGACCGTCTCGCGCACGAGCCTCGCGGCGGCCAATCACATGAGCAGCGTCCGCGACCTGGGCCTGGCTGGTACCGAAGCCGCGGCATCATTGGCGCGCCTGCTGGCCATCTGAAAGGCTCGATGCGGCCGGACGTCGGCTGCGGCAGGTCCCGCTTTGGGTCAAAAGCCGGTAAGCGTCCGAACAATCATGACGCTTCAAGCCTTTGCTTTCGAAGGATTGGAGTGGAAAACGACTTCGCGCCCAGGCTCGGATCGCTTTGACCTGGCGCATTGCCTTCCGCTCATCATCGCTCAATAGTCGGGCCGATGTTGCAGGCGATAGCGAGTCACTGGTCCGAGCTTATCCTCCTCCTGTCGTTGGCGATGGCGGCCGTCGGTATCGTCCACGCCATCATGACGAAGGAGGACGTGCGCGCCGCCACCGGCTGGGTCGGCGTGATGCTGCTGTCGCCCTTCCTCGGCGCGATCATCTACGCCATCGCCGGCATCAACCGCATCCGCCGCGCCACGATCAGCGCCATGCGGCCCGTCACCGGCGAGGCCGCCGAGGCAAGGCATGACCGCGATGTCGCCATGGAGGCGTTGATCAGCGCCCAATATGGCGAGCGCTTCATCGGGTTGAAGACGCTCGGCGACAGGGTGGCGCGGCGACCGCTGACCTCGGGAAACACGATCGCCGTGCTCACGACCGGCGACGAGGCCTATGCGGCGATGTGCCGGGCGATTGACGGCGCGCAAAAAAGCGTGCTTCTCGAAACCTATATTTTCGACAACGACGCGGTCGGGCAGCTGTTTGTCCAGTCGCTTGCCGCCGCGGCCAAACGCGGTGTTGCGGTGCGCGTGCTGATCGACGCCGTCGGCGTGCGTTATTCCGTGCCGAGCATCCTCAAGCAGCTCAGGGAAGCCAACGTCGCCGTCGATCTCTTCAACGGCAAGATCGTCATCGGCTTGAGACTTCCCTATGCCAACCTGCGGACCCACAGGAAGATACTGGTTGTCGACGGCACGGTGGCGTTCACGGGAGGCATGAACATCCGCAAGGGATTTTCGGCCGAATTCGCCGGCTCCGACAGTTCCAGGGACACGCATTTCGAGGTCACCGGGCCGGTGGTGGCGGACCTGCTCTCGGTCGCCGCCGAGGACTGGCGCTTCGCCGGCAACGAGGCGCTGAAGGGAGACATCTGGCAGGTCGAGCGAACCGCGCCTCCGCCCGGCCAGCCGATGCTGGTCAGAGCCGTGGCGACGGGTCCGGATGCCTCGAACGAAACCAACCACAAGCTGCTGATGGGGGCGTTTTCGGTCGCCCGCAAATCGATCCGCATCATGTCGCCCTATTTCCTGCCGGACCGCGAGCTGATCAGCGCGCTGACCACCGCCGGCCGGCGCGGCGTCGAAATCGACATCGTCGTGCCGGCGGTGAACAACCTTTTCCTTGTCGACCATGCGATGACGGCACAGTTCGACCAGGTGCTGAAGCACTATTGCCGCGTCTGGCGCCATGAAGGCCCGTTCGATCATTCGAAACTGATGGCAATCGACGGCGTGTGGGCCTATGTCGGCTCGTCCAATCTCGACGCCCGGTCGCTCCGACTGAATTTCGAGATCGACATGGAGATCCTGGACGCCAATTTCGCCGGAGAGATCGAGGCTCGCATTGAAGCGGCGATCGGGTCCGCGCAGGAGGTGACACTGCAAACGCTGAAGGCCCGGCCGTTCGTCGTTCGTGTCTTCGACCGATTGCTGTGGCTGGGATCGCCCTATCTATAGGCAAGGAAGACGAGCAGCAGGAACCATGGAGAGAAACGGACGCAGCCTCCCGGAAACCGTGCTCCTGTCGATCCGCGGCAGAAAGATGCGCAAGGCGAAAACGACGCCGCCCAAACGGATCGGCGACGCCGAGATGGTGGTTGCCTCCTACAACGTCCACAAATGCATCGGCACCGACCGCAAATTCGACCCCGAGCGGACCGCGCGCGTCATCCGCGAAATCAGTCCCGACGTGATCGCGCTGCAGGAGGCGGACAACCGCTTCGGCGACCGCGCCGGCCTGCTCGACCTCAACCGTCTCGAAATCGAAACGGGGCTGGTGCCGGTACCGGTCAGCGGAAACGGCAAGGCGCATGGCTGGCGCGGCAACGTGCTTCTGTTCAAGCGCGGCACCGTGCGCGACGTTCACCAGATCAAGCTGCCGGGCCTGGAGCCGCGCGGAGCGCTGGTCGCCGAGATCGATCTCGACGAGAACCGGACGCTGCGTGTGATCGCGGCCCATCTCGGCCTGCTGCGGCGCTCGCGCTCGGAACAGGCACGCGTCGTGCTCGATATCATGAGCAGCGCGGATGAAAGGCCGACGCTATTGCTCGGCGACCTCAACGAATGGCGCCTGGGCAACCGCTCGGCGCTCAACACGCTGCACACGACCTTCGGCCCGCCGCCGGCGGTGCCCACCTTCCCATCGGGCCTGCCGGTGCTGGCGCTCGACCGCATCATGGGCAACCGGCAAGGCATGGTCACGGCCGTGGAAGCGCATGACACGCCGCTGTCGCGGGTCGCCTCCGATCATTTGCCGCTCACGGCTTACGTGCATCTCTAGCGCGTGGCGCGGCCAGACCGCCATCTCGCGGACATGGCGATGGATCCAGTCCATCCGCCGGCCCGCGGATCGCTGACAGGCCGGCGCCATCGGCCGCTTCGGCGCTTCTTCGCCTCCTACCATGCCGGCACGTTTGCCCATGCGCCGACAAAGGGCGGCGTCATCACGCAGGACCGTTGCTCGACCGCTTCGCGGCACAGCCTTTCGGCCAGCGTGTCGACCTCGATCTCGTCGGCGGTCGCTATGCCCAGGCGCTCGGCCATCGGCAGCAGGCTGCGCAGGGTCTCCGCGATATAGTTGTAGAGCGGCGAGGCCGGTCCGCTGCCGGCGAGGCCGGCGGAAATCATCTGAGGCGCCGGGAGCCCCGCGGCAGCGAAAGTCACCGGCAGCCTGCCGCCCATGTCGATCTCGAAGCCAGCGCGCTCGATCGTATCGGTGATCCAGCCGACGCAGCGGCTGAACAGCGGCCCGTCGGGAACGCTGCGCGCGAGCGGCATCGCCATCTCCTGGAAGGCGACGATGCCGCCTGGCCTGACATGGCCGGCAAGCCGCCTGAGCGTCGCGGACGGATCTGGCAGGTACATCAGCACCAGCCGGCCGATCACGGCATCGAAAGTTTCGTCTGGCGCGAAGGTGTCGAGATCTTCGGCGGCAAACCTGGTCCAGTGGCATTGCCCGGCCTCGGTGGCGCGGCGCTCCGCTAGGTCTATTGCCTCCGCAGAACGGTCCACGCCAAGCACCATGCCCCGGGGACCGACCATCTTGCCGGCCAGCAGCGACACGTCGCCCACGCCGCAGCCGATGTCGAGCACGCGCATGCCCGGCTGAATTCCCGCACGGCGCAGCATGTCTTCCGTGAAGTCGCGGATCAGCGCGCCCTGCAGCGCCAGCCGCTGCAGCTCGCGCGTGGAATAACCCAGCGCGTAAGGGCGCGGATCGGTTGTAGGCGCATCGGCGCCCATGCCGAAACTGGCAAGCCTCTTGTCCATGAATCTCTCCTCTTTCGCTGAGAAGGCTGTTCGTTGTCTTTCGCCGATTGGGTCTTTCGTCGATTGGCGGACGCCGGTCATTTGATCCCCACGATGATCGACGCGGGGCCGGCGAGATGCTCGCAGCGGACGTCCGCAAAGCCGGCCTCCTTGACCCAGCCGATGCCCTCGGCGCGGGTGTAGTCGAAGCCCCCATTGGTATTGACCAGCATGTTGAGACTCATCAGCAGCCCCGCGGCATTCTCCCGCCGCTCGTCATCGATGATCTGGTCGTAGACGATGAGCGCGCCGCCCTTCGGCAACGCCGACCAGGCCTTGGCGAGCAGCGCGCGCTTCACAGGTTCCAGTCGTGAAGGATGTGACCCATCACCAGCACTTCGGCCGAAGGCAGCGGCCCGGCGAGGAAATCGCCCGAATAAAAGCTCAGCCTGTCCGCCAGCGCATGCCGCTCGACATAGGCCTCAAACACCGGCCGCATCGGCGGCAGGTCGAAGCCGCCGCCGGCGAGATGGGAATGGAGGCGTCCGACCTCGACCGGAAGCATGCCTTCGGCCGTGCCGATGTCGATGAAAGTGTCGTAGTTCGCCCAGGGAAAGCGACGGGCGAGCGCTTCCGCCGCCTGCAGGCTGCCGCCGCTCATCGCCTTGGCGAACATCTCTACCTTCTCCGGGTCCGAAAACAGCATCTCGAAGAGGTCCTCGCCGTCCTCGGTGCCGTTTTGCGGCTTGCCGGTCCTGAGCGCCTCGGTGAGCGAACCCCAGTTCGCGTAGAGCCGCTGTCCCGCCCCGGCGAGCATGCCGCCGACATAGGTCGCCTTGTTGCTGTCGAGATAGCGGCCGGTCACCGGCGTGTTGCGGTAGACGCCCGCCTCGCGCTCCAGCATGCCGAGCGCCACTAGCGCGTCGAAGAAGTCGCGCGCTCCACGCTGATGCAATCCGAGCCGGCTGCGCAACGTCTCGCAATCGAGGGGTCCGGCGGCCAGCTCGGTGAAAAGGCCGAGCTCGACGGCGCTCAGCAACGTCTTCGACGCCCAGAAGCCCAGACCCAGCTGCATGATGCCTTCAGGCGAGAGTTCCGTGACGTCCCTTTCTCCTGCCGTCGCTTTCGTCGCCTCGGTGATGCGTGTGTCCATGACTGTCCTCCTGGCTCCGGAGCCTGATCCATTGAAACGGGATGAGGCTCCATCCGGTTGATCGGCCACGATCTTGCCGGATCGAAAGGTTCCGGATCGCGGCCCAGGTCACGGCGAGAATGTCGGGGAAGCCGGCTACCGGTTGATTTCAGCGGGCGAGAATTCGGTTACAATCGTAACGGAGACGGCAGTTGATTGGACCGTCGACGTCAGTGCAGTTGGCGGGCGAGGCATTGCGCGACAGCCGCCGACAGCAGCGGCTTCTTGATGACTTCGCTTATGCCGGCGGCCGTCAGTTGACGGGACCTCAGCGGACGGCCGTAGCCGGTCATCAGCACGATCGGCAGGTCCGGCCGGATGCGATGCAGCTGGCCGGAAAGCTCGATGCCCGTCATCTCCGGCATGACCTCGTCGGTCAACACCAGATCGAAGCGCTCCGGCTCGGCGCGGAACGCCTTGAGCGCGGCAGGCGTGCGGTCGAAGCCGACCGGCTCGTAACCGAGCGCGGCCAGCATCTCCTCGGCAAGCTGCATGAGCGGCCTGTCATCGTCGACGACAAGGATCGTCTCGCCATTGCCATACTCGACCGGTGTCTCGGCGGGCTCCGCCTCGCTATCAGGCACATCGGCAGCCGCGCGATCGATCCGCGGAAAGTAGATTTCGAACGTCGTGCCTTCGCCGACCCTGCTCCTCACATCCACCGCGCCCCCGTGCACCGCGATGATGCCGTGCGCCGTCGACAGGCCGAGCCCGGTGCCCTGCCCCGCCGGCTTGGTCGTGAAGAACGGCTCGAAGATGCGCTCCAGGGTCGGCTGATCCATCCCGCTGCCATCGTCGCTGACGCAAAGCCGGATATAGCGGGCGGGGGCCAGGCTGGCATGCGACAGCATCCTGGCCTCCGCAAGGTCCGTCGTGCCGAGACCGATCCGCAACACGCCGCGATTGTTCATCGCCTGCGCCGCGTTCGTGCCGAGATTCATGACCACCTGCTGAAGCTCGGTCGGATCGCCCATCATCGCTGCGTCGCCGGCGGAAAGATGCGTCTTTACCGAAAGCGTGGCGGGGAACGAGGCGCGCAGCAGGTCGACCGCCTCCGCCACCACGGGTTCCACCCGCAGCGCGCGGTGCTGCCGCTCGCGGCGGCGGCCGAAGGCAAGGATCTGCTCGGTGACATCCTGCGCCCGGCCGCCGGCCTTCATGATCTGCTGGACATAGCGCCGCGCGCGCGAATCCTTGAGCAGCACCGCCAGCGCCATCTCGCTGTAACCGAGAATGGCGCCAAGGATGTTGTTGAACTCGTGCGCTATGCCGCCGGCAAGCGTTCCGATCGCCTCCAGCCGCTGCGACTGGTTGAGCCGGGCCTGCAGGGCCTCGCGCTCGCGCTCGCTCCGCTCGCGGGCGATGGCGTTGGCGAAGATCTCGGCGGCGGTGCGCAGGAGGGCGATGTCGTCGTCGGCCCAATGCCTTTCATGCGTGACGGCGTCGAGAGCCAGGAAGCCCAGACGCTCCCCGGTGTGCCAGAGCGGAATGCACAGCCAGGAGCGCAGCCGATCGGCCCCGAGCCGCGCCTTCTCCGAGCCATCCGGAAGCTCGCCGACACGGGGGACCGAGATGCAGCCCTGGCGCTCGTGGTCCTTGAGCGTCCAGCGCGAAGCGAGCTCGATCATGTCCTTGGCCGAACGCGCCGGCATATCTATGCCCGGGCGGCGATAGGCGTAGCCGCCGGACGGTCCGGTGTCGCCCGCACGGCTGACGACGATCTGCGCGCCGTCGAGCCCGGCCTGGGCCACGAGGCGCGAGAGGCCCTCGCTGATTTCGGCGCGGATGCGGTCGCGCGGCAGGTTGATGAACTGGGACGAGATCGAGGCGATCAGGCGCTCGAATTCCAACCGCTCGCGCAGGATCTGCGCGTTGCGGCGGAGGCGCGCGAGCAGATAGGCCACGTAGCCCACAAGGATCAGCGCTGCGGCGTAAAGCAGCGCCTGGAACAGCGAGGCTCTGGCGGCCACTCGTCCGTGCGCCTGGAGATAGACGTCCTGCAGCGCGCGGGCCCGCTCGCTGGTCGGCGCGGCCTGCAGACGTGCGACGAGATCGTCGACCGCCGGCAGCCGCGCGACGATGAGCCGGGCGTGCGACAAAAGCGACCCGATATCGCTTGCCGATGGCGTGTCGACGGAGGGTCTTTCCAGCCGGTCGAGCGCGGCGGTCACCGCCTTCGCCGCCTCCGGCTGGGGATCGCCGATGAAGCGCGACATCGCGGTCGTGAGAACTCCGATCTCGACCGCCCGCAGACCGCCGCCCTCGGTCGCAAGCCGGCTGCTCATATAGTTGAAATAGTTCAGGGAATTCTGCAGCAGCGCATTGTCCGACTTGAACGCCTCGACAAGCGCTTCCTCGTCGCGCACCGCAGCCGTGACCCCGGCGACACGCCGGTCGATGTCGGCCTGGGCCTCGCCGCCCGCGACGTCGCGGGCGATGGGCAGGCTGCGTGTCGCCTCGTCCAGTCTCCCGACCGAACGGACAAGCGGGTCATAGTCGCGCAGCAGCCCCGTGCGCGCCCTGAGCACGTCGCGCTGGAGGGCCGCGTTGTAGAGGATGACGGTCCTCAGCGCGTCAAGCGCGCGTTCGTGGCGCGCGGCGTCCGGAGCCGCGCCCTGCACCAGAAGGTAGGTGAGCACGATGAGCAGGCAGGCGATGACCGGCGCCAGGATGGGAAGCGACTTCATTGCTGCGGATGATCGGCTGCGCTGGTCAACGGCTTGCCGCGGTAGCGGCCCGTCAGCGTGCCGAGGAATTGGACGATCAGGTTGACATCGCGCCAGTCGAGTTCCCGGCCGAGCTGGTTGCGCGCCATGATCCGCACCGCATCGGCAAGCGAGGCGGTGCGGCCGTCGTGGAAATACGGCGCCGTCACGGCGACATTGCGCAGGCTCGGAACGCGGAACACATGGCGGTCGGCCTCGACACCGGTGATGGCGAAGCGGCCGAGGTCGGCCGTGGTGACGGTCTTCTGCCCGGCAAACGGATCCTGGAAGATGCCGAACTTCTGGAACAGGTTGCCGCCGACATTGACGCCCTGGTGACAGGCGATGCAACCATAGGCCTTGAACAGCCGATAGCCATGCTCCTCGTCGCGGGTGATGGCGTCGCGCTCGCCCTTGAGGTAGCGGTCGAACGGGGCATCGGGCGTGATGAGCGAGCGTTGAAAGGCGGCGAGCGCGTCGAGCACGTCCGTGCGGCCTGGCGCGGCGCTGTAGGCGCCGGCGAACCTTTGCGAATAGTCCGGGTCCGCGCGCAGCTTGGCGAGCAATTCGTCCCAGCTCGTATTCATCAGCCTTTGGTCGAGCAGGGCCGCCTCGTTCTGCTCTTCGAAGCTGCGGAAATTGCCGCGCCAGTTGAGGCGGAAATCGAGCGCCGCATTGAAGACGGTCGGCGCGTTGAAGTCGAGACGCTCGCCACTCGCCGCCACCGAACGCGCCTGGCCGTCGTCGCCGCTGAGATCGAGCCTGTGGCAGGAGCTGCAGGCGAGCGCATCGCCATGCGACAGCCGCGGATCGTTGAAGAGAAGCTCGCCGAGCGCGATCCTGGCCTGGTCGGCGGGTCCGGCATCCGTTACCGGCGCGATCGGCTCGCCCATTTCGGGAGCTGGCCGACCGGCCTCGATCAAGGCAAAAGGTGCCGCCGCTGCCAGGCAAAGCGGAACAAAAAGCCCTGCCCGGAACTTACCAGTCTGCTCATGCGCCATCGAGCGAGCCTTCGGTATATCCAATCAGGAAGATCACCGGCGCTTACCAACAGATCGCCGAAAATCGACGTTTAATAAAGCAACGGCGAGGCCATGGGTTCCATGCTTGCGGACGGAGCGAGATGTCTACCGAACAAAACGCGCGCCACGAAGAACAGGCACAAGACGGGATAGAATCGTTAACGGCGGGAAAGCATATCCTTGTCGTCGACGACGACCCCGACATGCGCGCCATGCTTGCTAACTACCTGGAGGGCGAGAACTTCAGGGTCAGCGCCGTCGCCGACAGCCGGGCGATGTCGCGCGTTTTCAATGCACGGGCGGTGGACCTGATGATCCTCGACATGAAGCTTGCCGACGAAGATGGGTTCGACATCATGCGGCAGTTGGGCTGCCCGCCGGAGGCGCCGATCATCATCATCACCGGCCACAGGCGCGACGAGACGGACCGTATCGTCGGCCTGGAGCTCGGAGCCGACGACTATATAACCAAGCCCTTCAGCCTCAGGGAGCTGCTCGCGCGCGTGCGCGCCGTGCTCAGGCGATCGGGCTCGGCGCAACGGCGCCCGCAGGGCAGGAAGCATCCGCGCTACCGCTTTGCCGGCTGGGAACTCGACATGCGCACCAGGCGCCTCAAGTCGCCAGCGGGCGAAGCGACGCCGCTGACCGCTGGCGAATTCAACCTCCTGGCGGCATTCCTCAGATCGCCGCAGCAGATCCTCAGCCGCGAGCAGCTTCTTGCCGCCAGCAGGATGCACGACGAGGAGGTGTTCGATCGCAGCATCGACGTGCAGATCCTGCGGCTGCGCCGCAAGCTCGAGGCAAATCCCAGCGAGCCGAAGCTCATCGTCACCGAACGCGGCGCCGGCTATGTGTTCGCGGCGGGGGTCGAGGCGGCCTAACATCGCGGCAAGGTGCGCTCGGCCCGCGGCCGTGCTTCAGCCCTCAGCAAACGGAAACCTTCCTGTAGTCTCCCGCCCCCCAGGCGAAATTGACAGACTGCCCATCGGCGAGGGTGTAGCAAGGCGAGTCGAAATTCCAGCGGACTCTGACCTGGACCCGCATGGTCCTCCCGCAATAATTGAAAATGCTGGCATTCTCGTTGTTGGGATGGACTTTGCGGATGATGCAGGCCGGCGCCGTCGCGGCATATGCGGCCTGGCTGCCGCCCGCCAGCGTCCCGCCGGCGACAAAAGCTGCCACAGCAGTTGAAGCGACCCAGGATCCGCTGATCGCGGTCACGACTGCGCGCCGCAAGGCGCCGGACTTTGCTTGAGTTTTCACATACATGGCAACCTCCTTTCCATGCTTTCGACGGCACAGTGAAGGAGGCCGGTTACAATGGGATTTCAGAGCCGGAAAACCTGGCTACATTTGAAACCGGACGGCGATCGCTATCGCCAGACAGAATGATGGGTACCTTTTTATGCAGGCAGGACCGGGTGGCGCTGTTCCGCCGGCGTCGCAAATTTCGTGCCGCCACGTTCATTAGGAATTCGGAAGGCCGGCCCTCGCCAGCATTTCGAGGAACCGGGCGTGATGATCATCCCGCACATAGCGCGGCAGAAAGCCTGGACAGACATTTTTCAGGTTGAGATGTGGAAGTTGCGACAGGCAATGATGGATGGCGCGTGAGGCTTCTTCCTTGTTCCCTGTCGCCGAAGCGGCGGCCGCCCAATAAAGGGCGCCGCGGACGAAACCCGGCTTTGTCCTCACCACTCTGCGGGCGACTTCGAGCGCCCGGCGGTCGTCGCCGCCGGCGAAGAATGCAACAACCAAGCCATGGTGACGCCAGAAGTCGATGACGTCGTGCGCGCCGAGCCGGATGGCTTCATTGGCCTCGTGCAGCGCCTCGCTCACTTGGCCGCGCAGGCCGTAGAGCTCGCCGAGATCACCGTGGCCACTCGGATAGCTCGGGTTGAGGCTGACTGCGTGACGGCATTGCACAATAGCTTCGTCGATCCGGCCATCGCATTCGTAGGCGAACGACAGGATGCAACGGGCAATTTCATCATCCGGCACTGCCCTTACCGAGTCTTCGGCAAGCCGCAGCGCGTCATCGACATGCTCCTGCTTGCCAGGTAGCGCACCGAATGCAAGGCCCATGGACGTCGCGATGGAGAGCGTCCGCTTTGCGCGAGCGTTTTCGGGAGCGATCAAAAGGGCATTCTCGGCGAGTTCCTTCGAGATCAGCAGCGAGTCCCGGGTCATCTCGAAGTACTTCATCAGAGCTTCGTTCACCAACCTGCGCACTTCGGAGATGCCCGGCGGGCTCTTGTCACGAACTTTCCAGTTGGTCAGCTGAAGCTCGAGGCTCACCGCCAGCACAACCGACCGCGCGATCCTGTCCTGGAATTCGAGTGCGTTTTCTGAATGGCCGTCGAATTTCTGGGCCCAGACATTGTGACCATCGGCAGCATCGACGAGTTGAACGTTCACTCTCAGTTCGTCGCCGGATCTCTGGATGCTGCCGTTGAGCGTATAGCGAGCGCGCAAGCTTCCCGGGGCTTTGGATTCATCGCCGCTCTTCTCGACGGGCGGGAGCCCTGACAGCACGACATAGTCGGCAACTTCAGAGAGCGCCGTGGTGATGTCATGGACAAGGCCCCTGGCGAAAAAGTCGTCGCCTCGCTTTCCTGTCAGGTTGACGAAGTCGGCAACACTGATGGATGGATGCCCGAGGCGCTGCCCGGCCGGCACACTATTTGCCGACTGCAGATTTGATGAAATATCGGCAACAGAAATGGATCGCCAAAGCGCTCTTGTCTCTTGGCCGACATCGACGCCAAACTCCTTCTTCAATACGCTTCTGCAAGTCTCGAATGTCCGCAACGCCCTGTCGCGTTGGCCGCACGCAACGAGCAGTTCCATTTTCAGCCGATAGGATTCCTCTCGCGTCGGTTCCATGGCCAGAATTCGATCAGCCACGACCAGCCCACTTTCAGCGTCTACGAGACGGGCGAGCTTTTCGAAGGACTCAAGCGCGCGGCTGAGCAGCTTTTCGCGCTCCGAGGCGGCCCAATCATCGAAAGCATTGCTGCCCAGATAGAGGCCATCGAGAAACGGTCCGGTGTAAAGTGCCAGAGCCGTTTCGAGTTCCTGCGCGGAACGGCCCAGGAGACCCGTTTCAAAATCCTCCACATCCACGCGAACGGCATCCGGCCTGAGGCCGATCAGGTCCCTGCGGGAATGAATGATATCCATCCCCGCCCGCGACAAATCCCGGCGCAGGACGCTTAGGGTCTGCCGCAGACTGTTGCGCGAGTGCTCGCCGTCGCTGTCGCTCCACAGGAGGTCAGCCAGCCGCTCCCTTGGCGCCACCAGACCGGGACAGCGGGTCAGATAGGCGAGGATCGCGGGACCTCGCCTTCCGGTCAGCCAGACCGGACCGCCGGCTTCCATTTCAATATGGAAACCGCCGAAGAGTGAGATTCTGCCGGTAGCGACGCTTTCCCCGCTTTGCATTGCTTAACAGCTTTCAGAATGACGACATTGTAACTCAAAACTAACGCAGCGGAAACTCCGCAGCCCCGCCCCCAAGCGCTGCCCTGACGATAGCTGAATTAGACTTGCCTGAATTAGCGGCGGCTGAACCTACCATGGTTTCCGGCCGGGGGGTGCGGGGAATGTCTAAGCTCACAGCCAATCTGCTGCTCCTGTTTGCCGCCGCGCTATGGGGCTTCGGGAACGTGGCGCAAAAGACGGTGCTCGGTCACCTCGACGCGCTGAGCGCGGTTGGCCTGCGCTGCCTGATCGGCGGGCTACTTGTCTTGCCTTTTGTCTTGACCGAGCGGCGACTGCCTGTCGACGCCGCCCATTTTTCCAGCCTGATCCGGGTGGTCGTGCTGTTTGCCGTCTCCATCATGCTGCAGCAGGTCTGCTATCTCGGCGCCACGGTCACGAATGCAAGCTTCCTGATAAGCACGGCAACGGTGATAACGCCGCTGGCCGCCTGGCTTCTCATCGGCGAACGTCCAACGGCGGGTCTGATACTCGCCGCCGGATCGACGGTGATTGGCTGCCTGCTTCTGTCAGGCGGGATCGCCGGTCTCAGCGGCGGGGATATTACCGCTGTCCTGTCGGCCGGCTGCTATGCACTCTGGACGGTCGAGCTTGGCCGGCACATGCAGGCTCATGCGCGTCCGCTCACGGCCGCAGCCGCACAGTTCCTCGGCACAGCAGCCTTCGCCCTTCCGCTCGGGGCGGTGCATGGCAACCTCTCATTCACAGCGGCTTCCGAAGCTACCCCTGAACTCTTGGTGCTCGGGGTTTTCTCCACCGCGGTCGCCTTCGGCATACTGATTGCCACCCTGCGCTTCACCTCCGCCAGCCATGCTGCCGTGATCGTCAGCGCCGAAAGCGTCTTCGGCGCCATGGGCGCGGCGGTCTTCCTTGGCGAGCGGTCTTCTGCCGTAGGCGCGTTGGGTGCGGCGATCATTCTCGGCTCGATCCTCTCGGTCGCAATGTCGAACCGCATGCCGGCGGCACGCCTGCCCTTGCGAACCGACCCCAGCGCTCCCGACGCGCCGGTCCGTGCCTTTGGAGCCGCCCCGGCGGGTTGGGGCATTCCTGCCACCGCCAATCCAGGTCACGAGGAGGCATTCCATGACCCTTCCCGGTAACGCCCTCACTCGTCCTGCCAGCCGCGGTCGATCGCTTCGAAAACGATCTGTCTTTGAGATGGAGGGTAACATGGTCGGGCGCCATCATCAGGATTCGAGGTCCAGGTTTCACTCTGGGCCGGGACAGCGGGCCAATTCATTGCTGAGGTTGGCAACGCTCGCAGCCGCGGCGTTTTGGTGTCCGACGGCACACAGTGCCAACGTCGATGGAGCGATGCTGAATGTAGACGTCGCGGTCGTATTCGCCGTGGATTTCTCGTCGTCGATCAACCCCAAGATCGCCGACCTGCAACGCGAGGGGCATGCCGCAGCACTCACCTCGCCCGAGATCATCAGCGCCATCACCCAGAACTATATCGGTTGCATCGGCGTGGCCTATTTCGAATGGTCAAGTCCAGGTCACACACGCACCGTGCTGCCGTGGACACGAATCTGCGGGCTGGAAGATGCCAAGGCAGCTGCGTCAGTGATCAGCAACACAGGCGATACCGGCTATGGTCGCGGCGGCCGGGGCGGAACATCGGTGTCGGCGGCCATCGATGTCGGAAGCCTCATGCTCGACCGGTTTCCAGGAAACGCGATGAAGAAAGTGATCGACATCTCTTCCAATGGCGAGAACAACGACGGGCTTCCCGTTCAGCCCAGCAGGATGAATGCCATCGCCAAGGGATACACGATAAATGCGATCGCCATTCCGGCAGCGGACGAGAATCCCGAGCAATCGCTGGCATCCTATTTTGCCCGGTCCGTCATTGGCGGCTCCCAGGCCTTCGTCCTGTCGCCGAAGGGGCAGCACGATTACATCACTGCCCTTCGCCGCAAGCTGGTGACGGAAGTCAGCATGAACGTCGACCGACACATTCCGGCGACAGGGCCTCAATAGGCCTGCACTGCCGTATTTGTGCTGGCGCGCTGCACCGCGCCCGATGCGGATGCAGCGCCGCCGCCCTACCCCTCCCGCAGCCAGACCAGCATCTCGCCGGGATCGCGATTGTCCCAGGCGAAATACGGCACAGCCTTGAGCTTCGTCTCTTCGGCGGCCGGCGGTTCGGGGCGATAGAGATCGCCGCCCCAGTTCTTCGCCTCCGCCCTGCTGCCGATGGCCGAGAGCGTGACGATGCCGCCAAGCAGGTTCGGCTCTTTGCGCGCCTCCAGCCTGGCCGTCCGCGGCAGTGCGATTCGATGCAGTCCACCGCCATTGTCGGTTTCCTCCACACAGTAGATCAGCGGGCCGCGCGCAAGCGCGACGCGGCCGATGTCCTGCCGCACTTCCGGATTGGCGAAGAGGCGGGCCATCGACATTTCGAGGTCGAGCTCGACGCGATCGCCCCGGCGCCATTCGCGCCGGATCGCAGCGTAGCCGTCGCTGGTCGCCGCATCGAGATCGACCATCTTGCCGTTCACCGTGAGCGCTGCGTTGCGGCACCATGCGGGTATGCGCAGGTAAAGCGTGAACGCAATCGGCGCCTCGGTCTCGACTTCGATCGCGACGGCGCCGTCCCAGGGATAGCTGCTGGTCTGGACGAGGCTGACCGGCCGGCCGGCGATCTCGAAGCGGGCCGTCGAGTCGCCGTAGAGATGCACCGCCAGCGCATCGTCGGCGAGGCCGTAGAAATAGCTGCCGATAGACGCCACCATGCGGCCGATATTGGGTGGGCAGCACGGGCAGCGATGCCATTTCCAGCGGTGGTGGCCGCCCCTGCTCTCCAGCGGATTCTCATAGAAGAACAGCGAGCCGTCGAGCGACAGGCCCGAGATCGAGCCGTTATAGAGGGCGCGTTCCATCATGTCGGCGTAGCGGGCGTTCGGCCCCATGCCGAGCATGCGGCTTGCCCAGAACACCAGGCCGACCGAGGCGCAGGTCTCGGCGTAGGCAGTCTCGTTGGGCAGGTCGTAGTCGTTGGTGAAGCCCTCGTTGTCGGCCGACGGGCCGAGGCCGCCGGTGACATAGAGGCTCTTCGTCGTGAGATCGTCCCACAGCCGCTCGAGCGCGACCTTCAGCGTGTCGTCGCCATATTCGGTCGCGATGTCGGCCATGCCGGAATAGAGATACATCGCCCGCACCGCATGGCCGACGACCTTGTCCTGCTCGCGCACCGGCTTGTGCGACTGGTTGTATTCGTAGGTCTTGAAGTGGAAATCCTTGGGGTCGGCGCCGCGTGCCCTGGCCTCCTCGTCGAAATAATGCGGCTGCTGGCCGCGCTGGTCGATGAAGTACTTTGCCAGCTCCATGTATTCCTGGTTGCCGGTCACGCGCGCGAGCTTGACCAGGGCCAGCTCGATCTCCTCATGACCGCAATAGCCCTTCCGCTTGCCGGGCTCGGGACCGAATGTGTCGGCGATGTGGTCGGCGTAGCGGCTCATGATATCGAGGAGCTTGCGTTTTCCCGTCGCCTGAAAGTAGGCGACTGCGCCCTCGATCAGATGGCCGGCGCAGTAAAGCTCGTGGCAATCGCGCAGGTTGGTCCAGCGCAGGCCGGGCTGGATGCGCTGGTACCAGCTCGACAGATAGCCGTCCTCCTGCTGCAGCTTGCCGTACATGTCGATGACGGCGTCGATCTTCTTTTCCAGATCAGGATTGCGGCGGCGGTAGAGCGAATAGGCCGCGGTCTCGATGGTCTTGCCCCAGTCGGAATCCCAGAACATCTGGGTGGTCACGGTGCTGGCGGTGAAGCCGTCGCTGACATGGAAGGGAATGACGACGCCCGTCGACGGCCGGTCCGGATCGATCTGCTCCAGCATGCGCGCCTCGACGCAGCGGTCGTAGAGGATGCCGGCGGTCTTGGCTGCGACCGCGTCGACACGGTCGCCCCAGAAGCCGCGGACATCGACCTGCGGCACGGGCAGCGGCCGGAAGGCGAGCTTCGGCTTGCCGGGAGTGCTTGTCTGCGTGGCGGGCTGCGATGCGGTCATGAAGTCACTCCATTCGAATGCGGCAAATTACTTGACGGCCCCGGCCATGAGGCCGCGGATGTAGAAGCGCTGCAGCGCCAGGAACAGGATCAGGCAGGGCACCATCATCACCGTGACGCCCGCCTGTACCGCGCCCCAGTCGATGGCGCCGAAGCGGCCGGACTGAAGCGCGGTCATCATCACCGGCAGGGTGAATTTGGACTGATCGGTCATCAGCACGAGCGCGGCCAGGAACTCGTTCCAGGCGCCGAGGAAGGCGAACAGTGCGATGGTGACGACGCCCGGCCAGACCAGCGGCAGCATCACTCTCACCAGCATGGTGACGTTGTTGGCGCCGTCCATGCGCGCCGCCTCCTCGATCTCGCGCGGCACGGCGTCGAAGGCGTTGCGCATCATGAAGATCGAGAACGGAAGCTGCAGCGTGACGTAGACGCAGACCAGGCCGGTCAGCGTGTTGTGGAGGCCGAGCCTCGTCAGCACCAGGAAGATCGGCGTCAGGATCGACTGGAACGGGATCATGATCGTCGACAGGATGAGGAGGAAGAAGAAATCCTTGAACGGGAAGCGAAAGCGCGAGAAGCCGTAGCCGGCGAGCACGCTGACCAGCACCGACAACAGCACCGTCATCACCGAGACGTAGATGCTGTTCTGTGCCGAGGCCCAGAGCCCGTCGCCGAAAGTGTTCAGCGTTTCGTAGTTCTCGATCGAGAAGCCCGATGTCGGCCAGGGCGGCAACGGCGGCTGCCGCGCCTCCTGCGCCGGCTTGAAGGTCGACAGCACGGTCCACACGATCGGCGCCAAAAACAGCACCGAGGCGATCATGCCGATGGAATGCCTGCCGAAGCTGAAGACCGCCTTGCGGTTTTGCGACATCGCCCCGGCCATCAGTCGAGCCCCTCGGGCTTGCGCAGCAGCCAGAGCTGGATGAGGCTGAGCGCCACCAGTATGACCAGGAGCACCATGGAAAGGGCCGCGCCGTAGCCCAGCTTGAACGACACGAAGGACTGGTTGAAGATCCAGTAGACGGCCGTCAACGTCTGGTTGCGCGGGCCGCCGCGCAGGATGATGTAGAACTGGTCGAAGGCGAGGATCGATCCCGCGACCGACAGGATCAGCGCCAGCGCCAGCGTGCGGCGCATCAGCGGCAGGGTGATCGCCCGGAACCGGGCGAAAGGCCCTGCCCCATCGATGACGGCGGCCTCCTGCAGGTCCTGCGGGATCGATTGCAGCCCGGTCATCAGGATGATCATGGTGAAGCCGGCGACCTTCCAGACAACCATGGCGATGATCGACCAGAAGGCCGGCTGGAAGGTGGCCAGAAGGTTGACCTTCTTCCCGGTCAGGCCGAGGTCGAAGGCGGCCGGGCTGAACAGGCCGGAATCGACATTCAAGAGCCATGACCAGAGCAGGCTCGCCGAGGCAAAGCCCACCACCGCCGGCATGAAGAAGGCGGTGCGGTAGAGATTGGTGAGCGGGCGCGGCCGCTCGATGAAGATCGCCAGCGGAAAGGCGACGGCGAAGATCGCGATGGTGACGATCACCGTGTAATAGGCCGTGAATTTGAGCGCGTTCCAGAAGCGGGTGTCGCGCAGGATCGCAAAATAGTTGTCGAGGCCGATGAAGGCATGCTCGCCCATCAGCGGCCAGTTGTGCAGCGACATCCACGCGGTCATGCCGAGCGGGATGACGAAGAAGACCGTGACCAGCGCAACGGCCGGCGCGACATAGATGAGGCCCACCCATTGCCGACGCCCGGCGCCGACCAGCTTTCGGGCGCGGGCGGGCGCGGAGGTTGCTACTGCGACTGAGGTCATGCGTGCTCTTCCATTAGCGCGACGTCCCCCTCCCCCTTGAGGCCCTTGAGGGGAGGGTCCGGCCGAAGGCCGGGGGTGGGGTCCTCCGCGACGCGCGCCGACATAAAAGAACGTCGAGCACTGCCGCGGCGACCCCACCCGGACCTGCGGTCCGACCTCCCCTCAAGGGGGAGGTTAAGGGCGGCGCCAGTCTACTTCTGCGGCGCCTGGTCGATGATCGACTGCATGGTCTCTTGTGCGTTCGAAATTGCGCCGTCGACATCGTCGCCGAAGAAGACCTCGTTGACCATCTGCGTCCACGGGCCGTTGGCGGAGTTGATCAGGTCGTTGAACACCACCGTGTAAGGCGTGCGGCCCTTGGCCATCGCCTCGGCCGCCACCTGGTAGCGCGGATCGAGATCCTTCAGCGCTTCCTTGGCGATATCGCCGCGGACCGGCAGGCTGCCATATTTGGCGAGGATGGTCTGGCCCTCCAGCGAGTAGGCGAAGTCCAAGAACTCCTTCACCACCTCGATCTTCTTGGTGCCCTTGGTGACGACAAAATTGTCGCCGCCGGCAAAGGACGACCAGCCGCCGTCCTTGCCCGGCAGGAAGGTGATGCCGTAGTCGATGTCAGGATACTGCGTGTTGAGCGCGCCGATGGCGAAGGCGCCGGACGGCGAGATGCCGATCTTGCCGCCGGCAAACGCGGCGAAGAAGTTGGAGCCGGTGTCGGTCTGCGCGCCCTCGGGCACCAGGCCCTTCTTGACCATCGAGCGGTAGAGGTCGACGGCGCCGCGCAGCTGCGGGCTGTCCAGCGTCGCCTTAGAGCCGTCCTCGGAGAGGATGTCGCCGCCCGAAGCCCAGATCAGCGGCGTGAAGGTGAAGATGTTGCAGCCGCCGCAATTGCCGGAGAAGTAGAAGCCCTTGATGTCGCCGCCGAGCGCATTGACCTTTTCGGCGTCGGCCTCGATCTCGGCCCAGTTGGTCGGCCCCTTCTCGGGGTCGAGACCGGCCTGCTTGAACAGCTTCTTGTTCCAGATCAGCACCGAAGAGTCGGCCGAGAACGGCAGGCCGTAGATGCGGCCCTTATAGGTGCCGGTCTTCACATGCGCCGGCGACAGGCTGGCGAAATAGGGCAAGGATTTCGCCCAGTCGGTGATGTCCTCGAGCTGGCCGGCGGCGGCGAAGGACGGCGTGTAGATCAGGTCGAGCGAGAGCGCGTCGGGCGCGGTGCCGCCGGCGGCGGCGGCGCCATATTTCGGGATGATCTCGGCATTGGGGATGATGTCGAGCTTGATCTGGTCCTTATGCGCCTTGTTGAAGGCGTCGACGATGCGCGGCATGAAGTTCGAGCCGTCGGCGCGAACCCAGATGTTGGCGGTCTCGGCGGACGCGGCCTGCAGGCCGGCGCCGATCACGGCGGCGGCTAGAGCCAGTTTCGCAATCATGGTCTTCACGGTATTCCTCCTCATGGTTCTCCTCCCAGTTTGGCCGTTGCGCGACGGCCGTTTCGTTTGATGCCTCAGCCGCCCGGCGGACGGCCGCATGACTGACGCACCACCAGCCGGCACGGCAGTTTCCGGATGCCCGGCGCGGCCGGCTGGCCGCCCACGAGCGAAAGCAGGGCAAGCCCGGCCTCGCGGCCCAGCGCTGCCAGGTTCATGTCTACCGAGGTGAGCGGCGGGCGCGTCGCCTCGGCCACGATCTCCCAATTGTCGAAGCCGATGACGCCGACATCCTCGGGCACGCCAATCCCGCGCTCGCGCAGCGCGTCGATGACGCCGCGCGCGATCTGGTCGTTGCCGCAGAAGACGGCGTCCGGCCAGCCTTCCCTGCCCCGGCCGTTGCTGAACAGTTTTGCGACTGCGTCGCGGCCCCAGCCTTCAGACCACTGCCCAAGAAGCGGCTCGCTGACGGGCAAGCTGTGCTCCTCGAGCACGTCCCGGTAAGCCTGCGCCCGCGTGTGCACCACCGCGAAGCTCGCCGGCCCGCTGACATGGGCGATGCGGCGGCGCCCGAGCCGCAAAAAGTGCTCGACCGCCAGCCGCGCGCCGCCGGCATCGTCGGAGACGAGGCCGACCGCGCCGGGATCGGGCTGGGTGAAGGCATAGACCACCGGAACGCGCAGGTTGGAGAGGTCGACCGGCAGGTGGCGGTCGATGCGTTTTCCCGTGGCGATGATGCCGTCGACGCGCTTGTCGAGCATCGCCTCGACATGCATCTGGCCGAGCCGCGGATCGTCCTCGACATTGCACAGGAACACCGAGACGCCATTGTCGACCAGCGCATCCGAGACGCCCGCCATCAGCGGCAGCGAGAAGCGGCCGTAGGTATCGTTGGTGAGCAGCCCGACGGTAAAACTGCGCTTCCGCAACAGGCTCTGCGCCAGGTGGTTCGGCCGGAAGCCAAGTTGCCGCGCCGTCTCGCGGATGCGCTCGCGTGTCTCGGCAGTCATGCGCCCCTGCCCGTTCAACGCCTTCGAAGCCGTCGCCACGCTGACGCCGGCGGCCGCGGCGACCTCACGCAGGGTGACCGGCGTCTTGGCGGAGACTGGCGCTGGCTCGGCGTCGGAGGGCATTGGTCGAGGCTAATTCCCTGAGTTGGGAAAAGGTTTTCTCTTACCGCCCTGCGCAGTGATGACGGGTGGGTCAGCAAGCGTGGGGCGATTTGGGAAAAGGTTTTCTCAGAGGGAGATTAGGTGAAGGATATGGAGATGGCAAGGGGATGGCGGGCAGGCTGTTCGTCAACGGCCGCCTTGCGCCAGGAGGCGACATTCCGGTCTTGCTTCCCATACCTGCCGGAAATCGGCAGCCGTCAAAGTGTAGGAGCTGCGGCGGTCGCGGGAATAGGCTTTGCTGGCAACCTTGTGGATAGATGATCGCAAGGTGTCGAATGCTGACAGGCATTTTGTTTCCGACGCCGCTGTCCCGGCCAAGCGATGTCCGATTTTGCCAGCGCCGCGATCTCGACGAAGAAGCGCACCTCGAACATGCCGTCATGGCCGGTAAAGCGGACGGCATTGCGCGCTTCATCGAAGCTGCGGCTGGGGTTGGGAAAGGACAGTGTCATGATTGGCCCGCCGCTCTCTTGTGCAGGACAATTGGCGGCGCGGCCCCTGCCTTGCGACGCTCAGCATTGCGCAGGTTGAGGGACAACATGCTGCGCGTCGCATCCGACCGGCTAAGGCCGGTCATGACAGCTCCGTCCTCATGTGCCGGAATTCCGGAGAAGACGTGATAGACGTTCCAGGAACGATCCGCTTCGACGCGGCGGCCATATTGACGATCCGGGGCATCGCGCTGCCGATCGGTATCGCTATGGGCATTCATGATGCTGGCCTTTCCTCATTGATCGCTTCCGTAGCGAGAATGCTGGAATGGAGCGTTGCGCCATTCGCATCGGCGATCGTCATGGCGTCCGGCCGCTGCGGCATGTTCAGGGTTTGGGCCAAAAGCCTGGCGATTTCGATCGCATCGTCGAGGTCGGCCGCTTCCGCAGTCTCGCGGCCGAGGACGGCATGCGCATCGTCCGCGGCGCGGGTGCGATAGAATTCGATCAGGATCTTCATCGTCATCCGCGCCTGTCTCGCAGCGTTAGTTCTTGCCCTTGCCGCGCGGGGCGCTGATGTTGGCCGCAAGTCTGGTCTGGGCGCCGAATACGCTTTCAGGCTTGGGCAGGGCCTTTTCCTGCTTTGGCTTCCTGATCTCCCGGCTCGAGCGTTTCTGTCCCTTTGACATGTTCGAACGTCCTTTCGATGAGCGTTATGGTGTCACCGGGCGGAGCGTCGACCGGTTCGAGACTGTCCTGCGTCGCCACCCGTTCATGAAGTTCGCCGTCGCTGCGGATGCGGTATTGCGGCGAATCTCCTCTCGGCGGCAGCGTGGCTGTGATGCGGTAGATTTCTGCGGTCTTCAGAAACGTACCAAAGCCGCCCTTCAGCCGGACCGTCTGTCCGACAGCGAAGAGATGCGCTGCGGCTTCGCGGCGGATTGGGCGTGCGTTGCGTTGCATCAGGGTTGTGGTTCTCATCATTGTCTCTGGTCCTGCTCCAGGGCGGCTTCGAGCGATGCCGGTTCGATCGGCACCATCTGATGCGTAGCGCCGCTTGCAGAAATCGCCGGCAGGTGAATGAAGGTGGTGACGCGGCGCCACGCGATCAGGGAAGCCCCTTCGAGGGACTCCTCGTCATGATCGACGCGATATTCTCCGGGTGGTTGCGGTGCGTCAAAGCCGGGCAGCGAAAACGCCGACTTGAAGCGAACGACTGTTGGTGTGGTGCGGCTGGTCATGAATTGCGGCTTTCCTCGGAAACGCGCGCATGCACCTTTCCGTATCATCCCCACTCGAACCGCCCGAACGATGCCCGACGCTGCCAGTACATCCGTGGTCAGCGTCGGTTTCATTCGAGGGTTCGAACGGAACGAAATGTGCGCCGGACCGGCGCATGCACTCGTTTTCGAGAATTCGGTGGTGAATGGCGGGGCTCTGACACAAAGCCAACTCGACCAAATCAACGAGTTTTACATATGCGCCTCAATTGAGTTCCAAACAAGGTCGCGACGGCCTTTTATTTTACCTTTGAAATAACAAATCCGCGTCTCCGAAATTCAAGCCACCAGAAAATTTTCCTCCAATGCGAATTAATTTCTGCGCGGCTCGAATTATTTCATTCGAATTCTTGGCATTGGCGAGAAATAATTCTGGCACTCCTATCTATCGAGTGCCAACGCGCCTATACAGGGGCAGCGGCCGCCTATGCCGGCCCCAGAAAGAAGCTCCCATGAAATTCCGGCCACTCCACGACCGCGTCGTCATCCGACGCGCCGAAGGCGACAC
>NZ_RQXT01000159.1 GCF_003863365.1 Mesorhizobium tamadayense
GCTAGACGTTATGACCGTGGTCTGAGCGGCGGCCCGCCCTTAGTCTTTGCAGCTGTTAAGCAAACGGGGGTTGCTCGGGGAGTGCCCGAGCCGAGCCCCAAGCGAAGAAAGGACGGGCCATGAAGCAAGATAGCGTTTTTTACGTCGGTGTCGACGTGTCGAAGGCGAAGCACGCCATTGCGGTTGCCGAGGGTGGCCGCAATGGGGAGGTCCGGTATTTCGGCGAGATCGAAGCGAGGCCGGCGGCGGTCGAGCGCTTCGTGCGCAAGCTGGAGAAAAAGCATCCTCGCCTGCATTTCTGTTACGAAGCCGGCCCGACCGGCTACGGGCTCTACCGGCAGATCGTCGAGCTCGGTCAGCGCTGCGATGTCGTTGCGCCCTCGCTGATCCCCAAGCGCCCGGGCGAGCGCGTCAAGACGAACCGGCGCGATGCGGTCAGTCTGGCGCGGCTGCTGCGGGCCGGAGAATTGAAGGGGATCTGGGTTCCAGACGCGGTGCATGAAGCGGTGCGCGATCTAGTGCGGGTGCGCTCCGCGGCGAGCGAGGATCTGCGCAAGAAGCGCCAGCAGCTTCTGTCGTTCCTGCTGCGCCATGGCCGGGTCTTTACCGGACGCAAGAACTGGACCCGGACCCATGCCCGCTGGCTGGCGGCGCAAAAGTTCGACCATCCGGCCCAGCAGATCGTGTTCCAGGACCAGGTCGACGTGATCACCGATGCGCAGGACCGGCTGGAGCGGCTGGACGCGCAACTGGCCGAGCTGGTGCCGAGCTGGTCGATGGCGCCGGTGGTGGCGGCCTATCAGGCGCTGCGTGGTGTGTCCTTCATCGTCGCCGTCACTTTCGTCAGCGAAGTCGGCGATGTCCGCCGCTTCGACACTCCGCGGCAGCTGATGGCCTTTCTGGGCCTGGTGCCCTCGGAGCGCTCGACCGGCGACACGGTAAAGCGCGGCGGCCTGACGTTGGCCGGCAATCGCCGCGCCCGCCGCGTCCTGATCGAAGGCGCCTGGGCCTACCGCTATCCCGCCAGGGTGACGGAGCCCATTCGCGTCAGGCTCGAGGGTCTGCCGAAGGCGGTGCGCGAGATCGCCTGGAGGGCGCAGACGCGGCTTTGCGCCCGCTACCGGCGCATGATGGCTGCGGGCAAGAACAAACCCATCGTCGTTGCGGCGATCGCGCGCGAGATGGCGGCGTTCCTGTGGGCCATCGGCCACCAGGTCGAACCGGTGCGTTGAGATGCAGTGCGCTTCTTCATCGAAGATCAGGATCCCGACAAGAGCGCCCCCGGCGCGGGCGCCGCCGGATTGAAGGCTCTGCCCGCGCCGGATCTCTCGGCGGAAAAACCGGGCAGCACGGCGACGGGATGTGGCCACGGTGGGGAACTCCCGTCCTAACTATGTGGCTGGGCATCAGCCCAACGCCCGAACCTAGAC
>NZ_RQXT01000160.1 GCF_003863365.1 Mesorhizobium tamadayense
GCCCGACCGCTAATGTATACTGAAATTACGACGGATGCTTTGCATGAATGGGCTTTGGCGACGTGAGATAAAGGCGCCGATCTACGACGAGTCGAATGGTTGGTTCAGGTCACTGGGCGTTGTGCCTCCTGCGCGTCCCCTAAAGGGATCTCTGCGCTCCGACTGGGTTATTGTTGGCGGCGGCGCCTGCGGCCTGGCGACGGCGCGATATCTCGCCTTGCTGAAGCCGGATGATAGAATTGCGCTGATTGAAGCTTCCCGGATCGGCTTCGGTGCCTCCGGGCGCAATTCGGGCTTCATGCTGGACCACAACACTCATGGCCATACCAAATCCCAAGCAGTCACCCGCCGCAATAATGCCATCTGCTCTGCTGGAACTAAGCTGTTGCGTGAGCTAGTTCAGACGCATGGCATAGAATGTGACTGGAGCGACTGGGGCCGCATCTATGTCTCGGCGGGCGTCTCCGGTGATCGCCACTTGCGCGATCTGCAAGCTGCCTATGAGCGGGACAACATTTCCTACGCCCGGCTTGAAAGCGATGAGATGGCACAACTCGTCGGGACTAAATTCTATCGAGCTGGCTTGAAAGTTGGCGGTAACGGCTTGGTGAATCCCGCCGCGCTGATGAGGGGCCTTGCCGCGACTTTGCCGCCAAACGTAGAAGTCTTTGAGGGCACTTGTGTACGCTCCTGGCGAGGCGGACCAACTATTGAAGTATTGACTGATCACGGTGAAGTGCGCAGCAAAAACATCATCTTCTGCACCAGTGTATTCTCGGGCGAATTTGGCATTGCGCGCAACCGCATTGCGCCAGTCGCACTGTTTGCCAGCATGACATCACCAATTCCCGATCGGTTGATGTCAGCCTTCGGCGATACGGAGTTCGCTCTCCTTCCTGCTACTGAAAATGGCAGCACGATCCGCCTGATCAAGGGCAATCGTTTGCTGATGCGAAACTGCATTTCGTTCCCGAGGAAGTCCGGCTTCTCGCAGGATTTTCTGGCCTCGGTAGAACAGCGCCTTCGCAAGGCGATGATCGCGCGCTGGCCCCAGTTTGCCTCGCTCGAATTTACAGACACTTGGTCCGGGCTTCTCGGTTTCACTCGAAATGATGCGATCGAGTTCGGGCAGGTCGCCCCAAATGTGTATGTAAATGTGTCGTCCGATGCTGCTCCTGTCGCCAGAGGAACTGCCACAGGCAAGCTTTTGGCCGAGAAAATATGTGGTGTACGCAGCAAGCTGCTCGATCTCGCCGAGACGGCGCCCAGGGCGGCGCTCATTCCGCCGCGGGCGATCCTAAAGCATGTTGTCAACCATCGAATACGCAGCGCCGAGCGTCGCGCGCGGGAGGAATTTTAGCAAGCCTGGGATTTGCTTGATATTGA
>NZ_RQXT01000161.1 GCF_003863365.1 Mesorhizobium tamadayense
CATCCAGATCGCCACCGGCAAGGTTACGGTGACGTAGGCGAGGATCAACGACGTATATGTGTTGAGTAGGTTGGCCCCCTTCATCATCTTGTAGATCGGGATGATGATGGCGCTGGCCGGGAACATCTGCGTGACGATCACCAGCGTCATGGCGATGATAAGTAGGCGGACGTGGGTGCGCGTAAATGCATAGGCGGCCAGCAGCCCTAACGAAACGGTGATGATGACGGTGGACAGTGAAACGATGACCGAATTCATAAAATAGGTTCGGAACTCCGGCCGGAATGCAGTGACGTAGTTGTCGAAGGTCGGGTTCTCCGGCCACAACCTGGCGGGAATGGAAAAAGGCTCGGCCGCCGGCTTCAATGACACGGAAACCATCCAAAAGAAGGGCACCAGGATTATCAGCGCCAATACGACGTTGAGGGCCAGCAGTGCGGCTTGGCGGCTCCTGTGGGAACGGGTGTTCATGATGCCTTCCCCCTATGCCGGCCCCGCGACAAAACGCCGAAATAGACCGTTATCAGCAGCGCCAGGACCAAGATTGAAAAAACGCCGTATACAGCGGCTTCGCCAAAGCGGAATTGGCCGAAACCGAGTTCGTAGATCTGGGTTGGGAAGATGGCTGTGGCATTCTGTGGGCCACCGTTTGTCATCACCCAGATTATGTCGAAGTAATTGAAAGTGAGGATAGTGGTAAGGAGGAGATTGATGGCGATCACGTCTTTGATTCCGGGGAGCACAACGTCAAACAGGCGCCTAGTCGCTCCCGCTCCGTCTATCTTGGCGGCCTCGACCTGCTCTTGGTCGACCGTCTGCAGGGCCGCTAAGTAGACGATCGCCGAGAAGGGGAACCCTTTCCAGACGGCCGCCATGATGATCGAGCCCATGGCTGTCGACGTTTCCGCCAGCCAAGCGGTACCGTGGTCGATCAGTCCCAGGCTAATAAGTAACGAGTTCACCAAACCGAGTTGCGGGTCATACATGAATCGCCAAAGGATGGCGGCCACTACGCCGGGGAGGACCCAAGGCAAAAGCACCAGCGACCGCATAAGTCCCTGGCCAGGCATGTGCTGATTGAGCAGCAGTGCGACCAGGAAGCCGAACACATTCTGCAGTGCTACCACGAAGACAGTCCAAATGAGGGAGTTCCACACTACTTGGCCGAAGATCGGATCGGCCAAGATCTTGTAATACGCTGCAAGTCCCTGGAACTTCGGCGCCGGGTTGATGAACGAGGTCGAATAAAGGCTTTCAATTATGGTGCCGATCATCGGGTAATACATAAGTGCGCCGACCAGCAGCAGCGCCGGAGCTACGAAAATCCAGGCCATCCAGCGTTCACGATGGGACATTGTGTCATTTCCCGATAGAGAGGG
>NZ_RQXT01000162.1 GCF_003863365.1 Mesorhizobium tamadayense
GGGACTGTCAGGAATTCCGTGTGCGGGCGGGCATAATGGGTAAAAAGGATTCCCACTATGACCCGACGCAAAGCCCCTGCGATACCAAATGATCTTCTCGACCAGCTTCTGGCGGGAGGCGCAGCCAGTGCAGCCTTCGAACAGGGCGGCTTGCTGGATTCGCTCAAGAAGGCTCTGACCGAGCGCGCCTTGAACGCGGAGATGGACCATCATCTGGCGAGCGGCGAAGACGCTGGCAATACGCGTAACGGCTACGGCCGCAAGACCGTGACGACGGAGACCGGCAAGCTGGAGATCGACATACCGCGTGATCGCCAGGCCAGTTTCGATCCGCAACTGATCGCCAAGTATCAGCGTCGCTTCCCCGGCTTCGACGAAAAGATCGTGTCAATGTATGCGCGCGGCATGAGCACCCGGGAGATCACCGGGCACCTGCATGATCTGTATGGCATCGACGTGTCGCCGGATCTGATCAGCACGGTGACGGACGCCGTGCTCGATGAAGTCGCCACTTGGCAGCAGCGCCCGCTCGATCCGGTTTATCCGCTCATTTTCTTCGACGCGATCCGGGTCAAGATCCGGGACGAAGGGATGGTTCGCAACAAAGCCATCCATATCGCGCTGGGCGTCCGCGCCGATGGCGCCAAGGAGGTGCTCGGCCTGTGGCTCGAGCAGAATGAAGGCGCCAAGTTCTGGCTGCGGGTGATGAACGAGCTCAAGAACCGCGGCGTCGATGATATCCTGCTGGCCGTCGTCGATGGCCTGAAAGGCTTCCCCGACGCGATCACCGCCGTGTTCCCGGAGGCGATCGTTCAGACCTGCATCGTCCACCTGCTGCGCAACTCCATGGACTTCGTTTCCTGGAAAGACCGCAAAGGGCTAGCGACAGCGCTCAAGGACATCTACCGCGCCGTCGATGCCGATGCTGCCGAAAAGGCGCTGACGGCGTTCGAGGCCGGCCCCTGGGGCCGGCGCTATCCCGCCATCGGCCAGAGCTGGCGGCGTGCCTGGGGCGAGGTCATCCCATTCTTTGCGTTCCCTGACGAAGTCCGCCGGATCGTCTACACCACAAACGCGATCGAGGCGCTGAACTCGAAGCTCAGGCGGGCTGTCAGGGCCAGGGGCCACTTCCCCAGCGATGACGCGGCCACCAAGCTGCTCTATCTGATCTTGAACCGGTCCGAAAAAGAGTGGAAAATGCCGCCACGTGAGTGGTCCATGGCCAAGGCCCAGTTTGCCGTCATCTTCGGCGAGCGCTTCATCAAGGCCATGGCGGCATAATGTTCAACCGCCCGCCCGCACACGGAATTCCTGACAGTCCC
>NZ_RQXT01000163.1 GCF_003863365.1 Mesorhizobium tamadayense
AGGACGGTCCGAACATTAACTGAATCGCGCTGTGCGTCGGTGTGACTCAGGTCGAAGGGATTCCTGAAGGCGACGAACAGGCGTAGGTCGGTCGGATGATCGACGCGGACGCTATCAGGTATCGCTGGGAGACGGTCGGGTGCAAGCTCGATGAGCGCGGCCGTCGCATGTTCGCAGCGGCCGAGGTGCGTACTGCCGGCTGGGGTGGGCTAGCGGTCGTCTCCAGGATCACCGGGCTGGCCCGCTCGACGATCAACCGCGGCGAGGACGATCTGGACGCCGAGCCGCTACCTCGGGGGCAGGTTCGCCGTGCCGGCGGCGGACGCAGGGCGGTGAGCGAGAGCGACCCTGGGCTGGTTGACGAGCTGAAACGCCTGGTCGAGCCGGTCACGCTAGGCGATCCGGAGCGACCGCTGCTGTGGGTGTCGAAGAGCATGGACAAACTCGCCGCCGCGCTGACGGCGACGGGCCATCCGATCAGCGCCGACACGGTCGCCAAGGAGCTGGTGAAGCTCGGGTTTTCGCGTCAGCGCAATCGCAAGGCCGACGAAGGCTCGCGGCATCCGGACCGCAACGCGCAGTTCGAGCACATCAACGCCAAGGTGATCGCCGCGCAGGCTGCGGGACAGCCGGTCATCTCCGTTGACACCAAGAAGAAGGAGTTGGTCGGCAACTTCAGGAACGCTGGCTCCGACTATCGCCCCAAGGGCAATCCTTGCCGTGTGAACGTGCACGACTTCGAGGACAAGGCGCTTGGCAAGGTCGTGCCATATGGCGTCTACGACGTGACGGCCAACGCCGGCTTCGTCAGCGTCGGCATCACCAGCGACACGGCCGCATTCGCGGTGCAGGCAATCCGCTGCTGGCGCGAGCGCATGGGACGCGAGCGCTATCCAAAAGCAAGCGAGCTGACGATCACCGCAGACTGCGGCGGCTCGAACGGTGCACGCGTGCGGTTGTGGAAGATCGAACTGCAGAGGCTCGCTGACGAGACCGGCCTCACCCTCCACGTTCACCACTATCCGCCGGGCACCTCCAAGTGGAACAGGATAGAGCATCGCCTGTTCTGCCACATCACCCAGAACTGGCGCGGTCGGCCGCTGACGGATCGTGTCGCGGTAGTCCAGCTGATCGGCGCGACGACGACCAAATCCGGCCTCAAGGTCGACTGCGCACTCGATACACGCACCTACCCGAAGGGCATCAAGGTCAGCGACGCCGAGATGGCAGCCCTCGACATCACCGGCGACACGTTCCATCCTGAATGGAACTACACAATCAAGCCGCGAACCTCGTAGCAGTTATTGTGCGCGGTATCCT
>NZ_RQXT01000164.1 GCF_003863365.1 Mesorhizobium tamadayense
CGCTGTCAAACGGCTTCCAAAACTGACCCCCGATCGGCGTCCAATTTTGACCCCCTGTAATGCGCGGCGGTCAGCGTTCGCCCGGGCGGAGCTGGTCAGGGTTGCGCAGCCCGGGCGAGCGCGGATGGCGCTTGGCAGCTTGATGGGGTGATCAGGCGCGGTTCTTGAAGCGCCAGGACTCGTTTCCGGTCTCGATGATCTCGCAGTGATGGGTGAGACGGTCGAGCAGTGCGGTGGTCATCTTGGGGTCGCCGAAGACGGCGGGCCATTCTCCGAACGCCAGGTTTGTGGTGACGATGATCGAGGTCCGTTCATAGAGCCTGCTGATCAGGTGGAAGAGCAATTGCCCGCCGGCCTGCGCGAACGGGAGATAGCCGAGTTCATCGAGCACGACGAAGTCGAGCCGGGTGAGGTAATCGGCGATCCGGCCCTGCTTGCCGCTGCGATGCTCAGTCTCAAGCCGGTTCACGAGATCGACGACGTTGAAGAAGCGGCCACGTGAGCCGTTGCGGATCAGGGCGCGGGCAATGGCGATTGCCAGATGCGACTTGCCGGTTCCGGTGCCGCCGATAAGCACGGCGTTGCGCTGGTCGGCGACGAAAGTGCCGTTGGCGAGGTCCCGGACCAGCACCTCGTTGACCGGCGTGCCGTCGAAGTCGAACTCCTCGATGTCCTTGGCGATCGGCAACTTGGCGACGGTGAGCTGGTATTTGATGGAGCGGGCCTGCTTCTCGGCGATCTCGGCCGACAACAGATCGCCGACGATCCTCGGCGGCTCGTGCTGGCGCTTGATGCCTGTCGCCATGACCTCGTCATAGGCGCCACGCATCCCGTAGAGCTTCAGCGTGCCCATCAGATCCAGAACCTGGGTGCGTTCCATCAGCTTGCCCTCCTGAGGCTGTCGTAGCGGGCGCAGTCGGCCTGCGGCTCGTGCTGCAGGCGAAGAGCGTCCGGGGTGAGAATGGTGACGGCCGGCGGCGGATCGCGCCGCCGCGCCAGGATGTTGATGATGACGGCGGCGGAGCAGACATTCTGGTCGAGCGCTTCCTGGCAGGCGGCCTCGACGGCATCGATGCCGTCGGTCAACACCGTGGCCAGGATCGACACCATCTGCCGATCGCCGTCATGCGCCGCTTTTAATCGGCGTCGGATACGCTCCATCGCTGGTGGCAGAGCCCAGTCCCGGAATGGCGCGCCATTGCGCAGCGCACCGGGCTTGCGGGCAAGTACAGGGACGTAATGCCAGGGATCGTAGACCGTTTCGTTGCGCCCGAAGGAGCGGGCATGTTCGGCGACGACCACGCCGTCCTGG
>NZ_RQXT01000165.1 GCF_003863365.1 Mesorhizobium tamadayense
GCCTCCTCGTCCTTGTTGATGGCGACGATGACCTTGGAGTCCTTCATGCCGGCAAGGTGCTGGATGGCGCCGGAGATGCCGACGGCGATGTAGAGGTCTGGCGCGACCACCTTGCCGGTCTGGCCGACCTGCCAGTCGTTCGGGGCGTAACCCGCATCGACCGCCGCGCGGGACGCGCCGACGGCGGCGCCGAGCTTGTCGGCGACGGGCAGGATCACTTCCTGGAACTTCTCCGACGAGCCGAGCGCGCGGCCGCCCGAGATGATGATCTTGGCCGAGGTCAGCTCGGGACGGTCGGTCTCGGAGAGCTTGTTCTCGACGAAAGAGGAGAGGCCGGGATTGGCCGCCGCCTGAATCGTCTCGACCGCAGCCGAGCCACCCTCGGGCGCGGCCTGGAAGGAGGCAGTGCGCACGGTGATCACCTTCTTGGCATCGGTCGACTGCACGGTCTGGATGGCGTTGCCGGCATAGATCGGCCGCTTGAAGGTATCGGGCGAGATCACCTCGATGATTTCGGACACCTGCGCGACGTCGAGCAGCGCCGCTACACGCGGCGCGACATTCTTGCCCACCGAGGTGGCCGGGGCGACGATCGTGTCATAGGAGCCGGCGAGCGAAACGATCAGAGCGGCCAGCGGCTCGGCCAGGCGCTCGGCAAGCTCGTCGGCTTCGGCCAAAAGCACCTTGCGAACGCCTTTCAGCTTGGCGGCGGCGTCAGCCGCGGCCTTGGCGCCCTTGCCGGCGACCAGCACATCGACGTCCGAGCCGATCTGAAGGGCGGCCGACAGCGCCTTGGCGGTCTGGTCGGAAAGGGTCGCATTGTCGTGTTCGGCGATGAGGAGAATTGCCATTTTCCTGTTCCTTTCCTGACCGCTCAGAGCACGCCGGCTTCGTTCTTCAGCTTGTCGACCAGCTCGGCGACGCTCTTGACCTTGACGCCAGCCTTGCGGCCGCCGGGCTCCTCGGTCTTGATGACCTTGAGGCGCGGCTTGACGTCGGCGCCGTAGTCGGCCGGGCTCTTCTCGTCGAGCGGCTTCTTCTTGGCTTTCATGATGTTGGGCAGCGAGGCGTAGCGCGGCTGGTTGAGGCGAAGGTCGGCGGTCACGATCGCCGGCATCTTCAATTCCACCGTCTGCAGGCCGCCGTCGACCTCGCGCGTCACCTTGGCATGATCGCCGGCGAGCTCCACCTTCGAGGCGAATGTCCCTTGAGCCCAGCCAAGCAGCGCTGCCAGCATCTGGCCGGTCTGATTGCTATCGTCATCGATCGCCTGCTTGCCGAGGATGACGAGGCCGGGCTTCTCGGCCTCGAC
>NZ_RQXT01000166.1 GCF_003863365.1 Mesorhizobium tamadayense
GCAGGGCTGTCCGGGGAAAATTATTCATAGGTGAAGGCGATCTGATTGGGCGAGGTGCGGTGTTTTCGGTGGCTTGGATTGATGGGTGGAGGCTTATCGATGGCCTCGATCCTTCGTCGCTGGAGCAAGTATTGAGCTACCAGATCGGTGAACCTCAGGACGGGAATGGTGATGCGATAGGCGCGGATGACAATGCGCAGCAGCGCGTAGGCGAGCATCGCGGCGAAGAGCTGCAGGCGGATTGCATTGTCGTTGTTGCCGAGGAACTTGCGGATCTTGAGGTGCTGCTTGATCCATCGGAACAGAAGCTCGATTTGCCAGCGGCCTTTGTAGAGCTGTGCGACCTCGACGGCGGAGCGATCAAGATCATTGGTCAGCAGCGTGATGGTGTCGCCCTCCTGACGCTTGACGGTGAGACGGCGATCGGATCGGCAGCTTGGAATCGCCCTTGCTGGCGAGGCTCACTTCGGCATCATCGACAATGGTGAAGCCATCACCCTGGGCGACCTCGACGGGGCGACCACAGGCCAGCTTGAGCCCCATGTTGGATTTGGGCCGTGTCACGAAGATCGCTCCGGCGGCCGCAATCGCCGCCCACCAGCCGTAATGGCAATAGCCCTTGTCGAACACGTAGGTCGCACCCTTCTCGATCACGATCGTGCGGCCGATCTGGGCATCATTGATATTGGCGTCGGTGATGTCGAGGATGCGCGGATGATCGGCATTGGGATCGTAGACGACGTGCATCTTCATGCCGCGGATGCGACCGTTCGACTTGGCCCAATCGCACAGTTTGCCGAGCGGGACCGGGGTCGAATCGATCAGCCGCAGCATTGCCGCGCCCTCGCGGCGCGTCTGCCGGTCGAGTTGGCCCGCTACCAAGCTGAACGTCTCGGAAAAGACCGCGACGGGACGCCGCCTGTTGGCATCCGACAAGGTCGACCGCATCAGCGGACCGCTGGCCAAATGGTAATGATGCTGGCTGTTGGCGTTCCAGTTGGCTTCCAGTCCACGCAAGCTGGTGCTGGCACAGAATTGGGCAAAGATCAGCGCTACAAGATGGTCCCAGCTCCTGAACGATTTGTCGTAGGCATCACCGTCGTGACGATCGACGATCTCCTGGAACCGACGCCGGTTGATGCTTTCAAGCAGCTGTCCGAAAATGCTAGGCGTAAAGCGCATGCCCCGTTCCTTTTCTGAGTCTCGCAAACCAGAAATTAGACGGAAAAACCCCGTCTTACGGGGCATGCACCTGCGGCATTTCGATTCACTAGATACTTTCCCCGGACAGCCCTGCCC
>NZ_RQXT01000167.1 GCF_003863365.1 Mesorhizobium tamadayense
TTTCGTGGTGGCTCACGCCAACGATGTCGCAAGGCACGGAGATTTTGGCGCAAGGTTGCCAAGGGAGGTTGAGTGAAGATCGCCGCGATCAGAGAGGCGACGATCTGGCGGCTAGCGCGCCACAGTAGCGGGCGCCCGTCGCTCAAGGGGGAGAGACACCCAACTCCTGCGAGAGGGGTTCGGTCACAAGCGCGATGAGGAAGTGGGCAAGAATCCAAGGCTTTGCGATCCTTGGGTCTTTGGCGGGGGGAGCGCGCAGCCCGATCAGGCTCTTCAGACGTTTGAAGGCGAGCTCGATGCGCCAGCGCATGCGATAGAGCTTGAGAACTGTGTCGGCGTCAAACTCATCCTGGTCGAGCGAGGTCACAAGGATCACGAAGCCGGCAGCAATCAGCGTCTCCTGTCGAACCTGCTTGCCCTTGGCCTTGGCTTCCTTGTTGATCTTGCGTCGCGCTTCCTGTGCCGCAGCTTCGGATTTGCGCAAGGCGATCAGGCGCATCTTCACAGGCTCGCCCTCCTTGAGGCCCAGCCGGACAGGCGTTTCGATGACCTCCTCCCGGCAGCTCTTCAGATGGCCGATGAGATCGAATGCCTCGCCGCTGGCGTCGAGCCATCGCACATTCTTCCACGGCGCGCGCACGACAACGTCGCCGCCTTGCGCCATGACCTTTGCGATCCGGTCGGCCTGCAGATAGGCGCGGTCGCCGATGCGGATCTCGCCCGGTATCACCGGCACGCGGTCGATCAGCTCGGCCTCGCCCTGGTCGGTGATCTCGATGAAGTCGAACTGCTCGCGCTCAAGCTCGAAGGCGCAGTGCATACGCCAAAGGCCATTGTTCTTCTTCTCATGCACACCGGCCTTGGCAACCGCCGTCGCATCGAGGATGCGGATCAGCCGGCCTTTGGCCAAGCCTGCCTCCTCGCGCTTCAAAAGGTGCCCAATCAACTGCTGCAGCCACGGCCCTGCATTGCGCAGCCGGCCGAGCAACGCCACGTCCGAGATGTCGGCGATCCCGCTCGCCGCCGCCCAAGCCACGACGCCCCGCAAGCCCACCTTGCCGAGGCTGTAAGCCAGCGTCAGGCGCAACAGATCGCACGCCGACCTGATGCCCCGCGGTCGCAGGAACGCCTTCGTCTCGCGAGCACTCCCCGCGATCAACTCTTCGCCGCCGAGAAGCTCAATCGTCTCGGCCCAACCGTCATCAACAAGCGATTCGTCAGTCATCGCAGTGTAGAATCACAGCCGATTCCCCACTGCAACACCTATCTTAGCGCCTATG
>NZ_RQXT01000168.1 GCF_003863365.1 Mesorhizobium tamadayense
TCGACGTCTATCCGGCCTCGCAGCTCGGCAAGGAAGCCGACATCAACCAGGGCCTGATGCTCGGCACCGTCGACATCATCATTTCCGGGTCGAGCTTCGCAGCGCGCGAATATCCGCCGATCGGCGTCACCTATTTCCCCTACACCTTCCGCGACGCCGACCATCTGCTGAAATACACCAAAAGCGACGTCTATAAGGCCCTGACCAAGGGCTACGAGGACAAGACCGGCAATCACATCACCGCCACCACCTACTATGGAACGCGGCAGACCACCTCGAACCGGCCGATCGCCAAATGCTCCGACATGCAAGGCCTGAAGATGCGCGTTCCCGACGTGCCGGCCTATCTCGCCATGCCGCGCGCCTGCGGCGCCAACACCGCGCCAATCGCCTTCGCCGAAGTGTACCTGGCGCTGCAGAACGGCACTGTCGAGGCGCAGGAGAATCCGCTGACCACCATCGAAGCGAAGAAATTCTACGAGGTGCAGAAGCACATCGTGCTCACCGGCCACATCGTCGATCATCTCAACACCATCATATCGGCGTCGCGCTGGGCGTCGCTTTCCGACGAGGACAAGAAGATCTTCACGGAAGTGATGCAGGAGGCCGCCGCCCGCGCCACGGCAAAGATCGTCGCCCGCGAAAAGGAACTGGTGCAGGTATTCAAGGACCGCGGCATCACCGTGACCGATGTCGATCGCGCCGATTTCGAGAAGAATGTGCTGGAGAAGGTCACGTTCGAGGAGTTCGGCTACAACAAGGCCGATTGGGAAGCGATCCGCGCGATCAAGTAAGGCATCAGGAAAATCAGATGCTCAAACAAAGGGATAGAGCGGCAATCGGATTCGCCGCTTTAACCTGCCCATCCGTGCGGCCCCACGTTGCGCCGGACGGCCTTTCCAATCCCTGACTACCCACCAGCTTCGGGAGCCCGCGCCGATGGCCGAGGAACACCATACCGAGATTTCAGTCGAAGAGATCGCTCACGCCTTCGAGGAGGTGCCGGCACACGTCGACCTGTCGCACCACGGCATCGAGGACTGGATCACGCTGGCCGTATTCTGGGGAATGGTCGCCTGCGTCTTCCTGCAGTTCTTCACGCGCTATGCGCTGAACAACAGCCTCGCCTGGACCGAGGAGATCGCCATCAACGCGCTCGTCGTCGTCGTCTTTCTCGGCGCCGCCATGTGCGT
>NZ_RQXT01000017.1 GCF_003863365.1 Mesorhizobium tamadayense
CCTAGACAGGGATGGCCCAGGACGGATTACGGAAGTGCGCTAACCAACCCGCGGATAAGAGCTGGATCAACCGTCGTCTCAAGGCCCATCCCGTCTCCGTGCTGCCCTCATCAATGGCAAACAAAACCTGTGGCAAAAGGCATAGGGCGAAAAAGGTCATCCATCATTCTTGACCACGGTCATAAGAGTTATGTGGCCGAGCCGATGCGCCCGACGCCCGCCCTCTAGACCGAGGACAGCCCCGAGACGAAGACACGGAAGGCCGGTACCCAACCCGCGGATGAGAGTCTGATCAACCGTCGTCTCTGAGTTCCACCCCCAGCCCTGTGCAGCTTCAACCGATCCGACTGCTTCGCAAACGTGCCAAGCAGGCGAGCCTTCTTGCCTTCAACCTTGACAGGGAACATGAGAGACTAAGCCGTGATATCGATGACGCCGCAGTCGCCGGCAGCACTTCCGAACACGATGCGGCGTTCTTCCTTGTCCCACATCATCGAGGTGACGGCGCCCTTGCCGGGGCGGCGCAGCAGCACCTCCTTGGCGTCGGCGAAGCGCGCCGCGATCACCATGCCGTCTTCATAGCCGATCGCGACGACCTCCTGGCTTGGATGGCAGGCAACGCAGGTCACCATTGTGTTGCCGCGCGTGCCGAGTTCCAGCGGCGCCTTGCCCATCGGGCCGTCCTTGCTGGCGAACGGCCAGACGATCGCCGCCGGCGCGCCGGAACTCGCAAGCCATTTGCCCTTGGGCGCCCACGACAGGCTTTTGACCTTGCCGGGATAGCCGCTCATGCGCATGTGCTTGCCGTCGGCGAGCTTCCAGCCATGCAGCGCGTTCTCCTGCATGGTGGTGATGAGGAAGGCGCCGTCCGGCGAGAAAATTATGCCGGTATGGGCGCCGGCCCATTCGAGCTCCACCGGCTTGCCCTCGGCGGCCGGGAAATGCAGCGTCGCGCCATTGTAGCGGGCGACGCCGAAGCGCATGCCCTTGGGCGAGAAGGCCAGCCCTTCGACCGAGCGCGGATGCGAGAATTCCTTGGTCTTGCCGTCGGCGAAACGGACGAAAGCCGTCTTGCCCGAGGCATAGGCGACCACGCCCTGAGGGCCGGCGGTAACGCTGGTGATCCACTTCCTGCCGGCGCTGGCCAGTTCCACCACTTCACCGCCGGTCTTGACGGCAAATACCTTGCCGTCCTCGCCGCCGGTGATCAGCCGGTCGTTCGCCGCGTCATGGAAGGCGCAGAGCAGCCCGTCATTGGCCTGCACGGTCTTGTGCCCATTGTCGAGCCGGTGGATCGCGCCGTCGGCGAGCGCGAAATGCGGCACGTCGCCGAGGAAAACGGCGGCGACGCAATGGCCTTCGAGATCAAGCGGGGCGACTGTGGGCATGTAGTTTGTCCATTCGAGATTTCTGCCCTTCACCTTGTGGTGATGGGTGCCAGCGTTGGGCTCTCCTTCTCCCCTTGTAGGAGAAGGTGGCCGAGCGAAGCTCGGTCGAATGAGGGGTGTTCCAGCTTGGCAAAGGCGGCGATCCGTCCAACACCCCTCGACCGTCTCGGCGCTGCGCGCCGATCCACCTTCTCCCATAATGGGAGAAGGTGGAGGTCAGGAAATCAAGCCGCCTGGCAGGCCTCAAAACTCTTCCTGAGCCGCTCTTCGTCAAGCTCGCGGCCGATGAAGACCAGCCGGCTCTCGTGCTTTTCGCCGTCCTTCCAGGCGCGCTGGTGGTCGCCTTCGAGGATCATGTGCACGCCCTGCAGGACATAGCGGTCATCGTCGCCCTTGAGCGCGATGATGCCTTTCAGCCGCAGGATGTTCGGCCCTTCCATCTGGGTCACCTTCTCGATCCAGGGGAAGAACTTCTTCGGGTCCATCTCGCCGCCACGCAGCGACACCGACTTCACCGTCACGTCGTGGATGTCGGAAGGATGGTCGTGATGGTGATGATCGTGCCCGTCATGATCGTGGTGGTGATGGTGGTCGTGATCATGATCGTGGTGATCATCATCATGGTCGTGCGCATCGAGGAAATGCGGATCGTTCTCCAGCGCGCGGGACAGGTCGAAGGCGCCGCGGTCGAGCACCTCGCCCAGCGACACGCCGGCGCGCTGGGTGCGATGGATCCTGGCCGCCGGGTTGATGGCGCGGATCGTCGCCTCGACCTTTTCGAGTTCTTCGGCAGTGACGAGATCGGTCTTGTTCAGCACCACGACATCGGCGAAGGCAATCTGGTCCTCAGCCTCCTTGGAGTCCTTCAGACGGAGCGGCAGGTGCTTGGCGTCGACCAGCGCCACCACTGCGTCGAGCTTGGTCTTGGAGCGCACGTCGTCGTCCATGAAGAAGGTCTGCGCCACCGGCACTGGATCCGCCAGGCCCGTGGTCTCGACCACGATGGCGTCGAAGCGGCCGGGCCGGCGCATCAGGCCTTCGACGACGCGGATCAGGTCGCCGCGCACCGTGCAGCACACGCACCCGTTGTTCATCTCGTAGATTTCCTCGTCGGATTCCACGATCAGGTCGTTGTCGATGCCGATCTCGCCGAACTCGTTGACGATGACGGCGTAACGCTTGCCGTGGTTCTCCGACAGGATGCGGTTGAGCAGCGTCGTCTTGCCCGCGCCGAGATAGCCGGTAAGGACGGTTACGGGTATTTGCGTCTGTGCATCGCTCATGGCTTGCCTCGAAAATCTGTGCCCTAAAGGATTTATCGGGCCTCATATAGGATGGGAGCCAGGCTTTTGCACGCGGCAAACCGATGGACCAGCGGGGTCCCGATCGGAACAGGCGCGTAGGGCGAAATAGCGGCGATCAACGTGGCCAAAGACGGCAGCCGCACGAACGTCACCTCACTCCTGCGCGCACTCTGCTCCTGAATCCCACCGGCTCAAAAGTCGTTTGTCATCTAACTGAAATAAACATCTGGCATCACCTGCGCGGGCACCGCAATGCTTGCCGGCAAAGCGTTCTGCAAGCCGGACTCTTTAAATCGTCATTTGCCAGCCGTCGGACAGCCTCTATGCTGCCCGCGCCGGTTCGGCCGAAGAGGGAACGACCATGGCCAAGGCGGACAAGACAGCGACAATGAGCCGGCTGCATTCGGCGGCGCGGCTGGCGCGGACGGCGCTTGCGGCGCGGCTTCTGGCGCACGGCTTCTATGCCGGCCAGGACCAGATCATGCTGGCGCTCGACCGCGAGGACGGCCAGACGCCGGGCAATCTTGCCGGCAAGCTCGGCGTGCGTCCGCCGACCATCACCAAGACCATCAACAGGCTGCAGGCGCAGGGTTTCCTCGAAAAGCGCGCCTCCAATGCCGACGCGCGCCAGGCCCATATCTTCCTCACCGATTCCGGCCGCGAGACCATCCGCGCCATCGAGAAGTCGGTCAAGAAGACCGAAAAGCAGGCGCTGAAAGGCCTCGACAAGAAGGACCAGAAGGCGCTGTTCAAGCTGCTGGCACGCATCGAGGCCAATCTGTCGAACGAAGAGCTGGTCCTCATGGACGACGACTCCGAGCTGGATGATTAACGAGCGACGCGTAAGCGTCGTCTCGCTTCGATGCGCAGCGTCGCCCCGTTAAAGCGCGACGCATCAGCGTCGTCGCGTAAGGCAACACGTTAGTCCCGCCAAAGCGTGATGTGTCAGCGTCGTCCGAAAATCCTAAGCGGCCGCCGCCGTGCCGCGCACCAGCGCCGCCCAGCGTCCCGGCGTCAGCCCGAACGCCTTCTTGAAATGCCGGTTGAAATGGCTCTGGTCGCTGAAGCCGGCGGCGGCGGCGATTTCGGCGAGCGGCTCTCCCGCCTCGATCATGCGCCGCGCCCGCTGCAGCCGGCGCATCAACAGGAAGCGGTGCGGGCTGGTCGAATAGGTCGCGCGGAAATGGCGCGACAGCGCATAGCGGTCGAGACCGGTGATCGCCTCCAACTCGTCGGAGCGCACCGGCCGTTCAGCATTTTCTTCAAGATAGTCTCGGGCCAGCGCTGCAGCCCGCCACGCGGTCCTTCCTGTCGGCTTTGCCGGCTGTCCGGCATGGTGTTTCAGATGCTGCGCCAGCTGCGCGATGAAATCGGCGACGAACAAATCGTCGATTTGTTCGTCCAGCGGCGTTAGCGCCGACAGCAGCGTGCCGCGCAAGGCCGGGTCGCTCACCACGGCGTCCCGCACGAAAGGCAGCAGTGAACCGTGGAGGCAGTCGAGCAGCAGCGACGGCTCCAGATAGAGGATCCGGTAGCGTAAGCCGTCCTCGGTGCCGGCGCCGCCGTCATGCAGTTCGTCGGGGTGCAGCACGATCACCTGGCCGGGCAGGCTGTGCTGGACGGCACCCCGATAATGGAAGCGCTGCACGCCGTCGAGCGTCACGCCGATCGCATAGGTGTCGTGCCGGTGCAGATCGAAGGCATTGCCGTGGAAGCGCGCCTCAATGCGCTCGAGGCCGGCAGCGCCGGGCGCCGCAACGATCCGGTCGTCCTGTACGCACGAACGTTCAAGACCTTCCACCGCCTCACCGCCTAGACCGTGCGCCATCACATGCCCTTCCTGGACCACTCGGAGAATGAATTTGGTGATCGACACGAAATTTGCAATCGTGCTGAGAGAAGACCTCGCGGTCTGGCAGAAGCTCAACGTCACCGCTTTCCTGACCAGCGGCATCGTCGCGCAGTTCCCTGAGATCATCGGCGAGCCCTATCGCGACCGCGCCGGCAATCTCTTCAATCCGCTCTCGATCCAGCCTGTCATCGTGTTGTCGGCGGACGGCACGACGCTCGCAGCGATCCATCGCAGGGCGCTGGAGCGCGGCGTAACGGCATCCGCCTATGTCGAGGAGATGTTCGCGACCGGCCATGACGTGGCCAACCGCGCCGTCTTCGCCGAATTCACGCCCGACGACGCCAAGATCGTCGGCATCGCGCTGCGCGCCGAAAAGAAGCTCGTCGACAAGATCACCAAGGGCGCCCGCATGCATGCTTAGTTTGTCGGCACGAGTGATTTTTGACCGGTCGCAGGCTGCTGGCCGCCAGGATGCACATGGTTCGATTGAGCGGGCTATCGCAACCTCGAGATTAGCAGAAGCCTCCCCAACGTCGTCATCCTTGGGCATAGCGACGCGAAGCGGAGCGAAGACCCAAGGATCCATGCCGTGACCTTAGCCGAGGAATGCAACGGAGCAGAATTTTGGACCTTGCGACGCCTTAACGTCACTGGATCCTAGGGTCTGCGCCGCGTCGCTTCGCTCCTTGCTCCGCCATAGAATAACGACTGCGAGGAGCGCTCCAGGCTAATCGGCCAACAGCAGTGCGCTCTAAGCCTATACCAGGCGCTTGTTGGGCCAGTCGCTTTTGGCTTGCTGGCCGGTGGCGATTGCCGCAAAAGGGTGGGGTCTACCTTTCCTCCGGCCTGAACTTGAACACTCCCAAAACCCAAGACGAAAGCGCAACGCCGCCGGCGGCGATGCTGTTGATGCTTTGCGTCTATGTCTGCTTCACCTTTCTCGACACCTCAAGCAAATATCTGGTGCTTGCCGGCGTTTCGGCGCTGATCGTCGCCTGGGCCCGCTTCACCGTCCATGTCATGCTTGTCGGCGTCTTTCTGCGCGGCTGGCGCGAGCCGTCACGCTTCCGCGCCAACAACCTGCCGGCGCACATCCTGCGCGGAATGCTTTTGTTCGGCTCTACCATGTTCAACATCCAGGCGCTGCGGACACTTCAGCTCGCCGAAACCACCTCGATCTATTTCTTCGGTCCAATGGTGATCACCGCGCTTGCCGGCCCGCTGCTTGGCGAATGGGCGGGCTGGCGGCGCTGGCTGGCGATCCTCGCCGGCTTCATCGGTGTGCTCATCATCACCCGGCCCGGCGTCGGCGCGTTCGGCGTCGGCCACCTCTTCGCGCTGGGATCGATGCTGTCGAACAGTTTTTACGTCATCATGACGCGCCGCATGTCTTCGACGGAGACATCCGAGAGCCTGATCCTGTTCTCGGCGCTGGCGCCGGCTGTGCTGCTCCTGCCCATGCTGCCCTTTGCGCCGTCCTTGCCGCAGGACGGCTGGCACTGGTTCATCCTCTTGATGCTGGGCGTGTTCGGCGCCGGTGGCCATTGGCTGCTGGTGCAGGCCTATCGTCTCGCGACCACGACGGCGCTGGCGCCCTATCCCTATTCGCAGATGGTGTGGATGATCATCTCCGGCTGGCTGATCTTCCACCAGTTCCCCGACCGCTGGACGCTGCTTGGGGCGGCCATCATCGTCGCCAGCGGCCTCTACATCATCCATCGCGAGCACAGGCTGCGTCTGCGCAATTCCGCCTCGCTGGATACCGAAGCCGGGACGCTGGCAAAAAAACTTTGAATTGCTCCAGATCGATGGCATAAGGCCGCATTTAAACAGTTTAAGCCCGGTCGGGGGGAGCGAAAAGGCTGGCACAGAAGATCAAGCTTTCGACGATCGCGGATGCGCTCGGCGTGTCCACGGCAACGGTATCGCTGGCGCTGCGCGACAGCCCGCTGGTGGCCGGCACCACGCGCGAGCGTATCAAGGAGCATGCGCGCGCCATCGGCTATATTTACAACCGTCGCGCCGCTTCACTGCGCACCTCGCGCTCCGGCATCGTCGGCGTCGTCGTGCACGACATCATGAATCCGTTCTTCGCCGAGATCCTGCGCTCGATCGAAAGCGAGCTCGACCGCAGCCGCCAGACCTTCATCTTGTCCAACCATTACGACCAGCTGGAAAAGCAGCGCACCTTCATCGACACGCTGCTGCAGCTCGGCGCCGACGGCGTCATCATGTCGCCGGCAATAGGCACGCCGGCCCAGGACATCATCATGGCCGAGGAAAACGGCCTGCCGGCGGTCCTGATCGCACGCACCGTCGCCGGAGCCGACGTGCCGGTCTTCCGCGGTGACGATGCCTACGGCACCGCGCTTGCCACCAATCATCTGATCTCGCTCGGCCACAAGCGCATCGCCATGATCGGCGGCACCGACCAGACGTCCACCGGCCGCGACCGCTACCAAGGCTATGTCAACGCCATGGAGGCGGCCGGGCTGGAGGTGAAGCCATCCTGGCGCATTCCTGGACCGCGCACCAAGCAGGCCGGTTTCGAGGCCGCAGGACAGTTTTTGGCGCTGAAAGACAAGCCAACCGCCGCCTGCTGCTGGAATGATCTGGTTGCGATCGGGCTGATGAACGGCATCGCGCGCGCCGGCCTGGTGCCGGGCGTCGATATCTCCGTCACCGGTTACGACGACCTGGAGGAGGCTGCGATAGCGACACCGGCGCTGACAACTGTCTGGAACGGCCAGCGCGAGGTCGGCCGCCGCGCCGCCAGCGCGCTGCTCGACAAGCTGAACGGGCAAGCCGTGCGGCCATCGCAGGAACTGATCAAGCCGGAGCTGCATGTGCGTCAGTCGACCGGCAAGCCGGTGGAGCGGCAATGACCAAAACTGAAGGAACGCTCCCGGTCGCCATCCTGGTGCCGGGCCATTTCAACGACCATGCCATCGGCCGGATCGACAAGGCGTTCCAGCGCGTGCGGATCGAGCGCGCCGATCCGGCGCTGGTGACGGCCGAGATGCGCAAATCCGTGCGCGGCATCGCCTCCTTCGGCGGCATCGACGCGGCCATGATCGACGCGCTGCCCAGTCTCGAAATCATCGCCAATTTCGGCGTCGGCTACGATTCGGTCGACGCCTATCACGCGGCCAAGCGCGGCGTGATGGTCACCAACACGCCCGACGTGCTCACCGAAGAGGTCGCGGACACCACGATCGGCCTGTTGATCAACACCGTGCGCGAAATGTATGCCGCCGAGAAATGGCTGCGCGACGGCGACTGGGTGAAAAAAGGCAATTATTGCCTGAGCCGGCTTACTTTGCGTGGCCGCAGTGTTGGTATCTTCGGCATGGGCCGCATCGGTCTTGCCGTCGCGCATCGCCTCGAGGCCTTCGGTCTGTCGATCGCCTATCACAACCGCCGCAAGGTCGAGGGCCTATCTTACGAATACCATGCCACGCTGAAAGGTCTCGCCGAAGCGGTCGACACGCTGATCTGCGTGGCGCCGGGCGGCGCCGCGACGGAGAAAGCCATCAACGCCGAGATCCTGTCGGCGCTGGGCCCCAACGGCGTCTTCGTCAACATCGGCCGTGGCAGCACGGTGGACGAGGCAGCCCTTGCCGCCGCGCTCAAAAGTGGCGCCATCGCCGCTGCCGGGCTCGATGTCTTTGCCGACGAACCGAACGTGCCCAAGGCGCTGCTCGATGCGCCCAACACCTCGCTTCTGCCGCATGTCGGCTCGGCGTCGGACCATACCCGCCGGGCCATGGCGGATCTGTGCGTCGACAATCTCATCTCCTGGTTCGGCGAGCGCCGGCCGCTGACCCCGGTGCCGGAGACGATCGACGTCAAGCCGCGCGCCTGACCCGGCAGGCTCGCCACGTTTATTAACGCCTGCTTAACCCTTTGGAATCATTCTGCATACTTCGTTATGCATGTCGCCTGAAAGTGCGCAGCGGTTTTGCGGACGACGAGATGCAGGGACCAGAGGCAAAAAGCGCGACGCGCTTTTGGTGCGGAGAGGCAAAGTGAAGCTGTTGGCCGGGTTGGTTGCGTCAGTCGCTTTATACGGGGGCGTGCAGTTCCTGCATGGCGGCAACGGCCAAAGCGCGGCCGAAGAAGCCGCCCCATCCAACAGCTATCGGCTGACCGCCAATGGCGACGAAGCGGCCTGCGCGGTCAAGCGCGGCGCCGAGGTCTCGGACGGCCTCTCATTGCTGACAATTGCCCCAAACTGCCGCAAGCTGCTACCCGGTATCGAGCACGCAAAATTCTGGCGCGAGCAGGCCGACGGCACGGTCGCCTTCAGCGAGAACGGCATCGATCCGGTCGTCACTTTCAGCGTCGCCGACGGCGACGGCTACGAATCCTACGCGCCGGCCCTGCCGCTTTTGGCGCTGAACAACGATTGAGATCCGGGCTGCGGGCCTACTCCGCCGCCGCGCGTGCTCCCGCCTTCGCCGCCGCATGCAGCCGCACGGCGTCGCCGAAGGCGCGAAAGATCTTTGCCGAGTTGCTGTCCGACTTCACCCAATATTCGGGGTGCCACTGAACGCCGACGGCGAAGGCGCGGGCGTCCTTGACCGACACCGCCTCGATCGTGCCGTCGGCGGCTAAAGCTTCGACCTGCAGTTTCGATCCGAGCCGGTCGATCGCCTGGCGATGCAATGAATTGACCTTGATCTCGCCGGCGCCGAACACGCCGGCGAGGCAGCTTGCGGGCTTGATCGAAATCGTCTGGTGGATGCTGAAGCGCTCATCCTGATTGTCGCTCACCGGCGCGCGGTGGTCGAGCGAGCCTTCGCGCTCCTGGATCTCGGTGCCCAGTGTCCCGCCCAGCGCCACGTTGAGCTCCTGGATGCCGCGGCAGATGGCGAGCAGCGGCACGCCGCGCTCGATGGCCTTGCGGATCAGCGGCAGCGTGGTGGAATCGCGCGCCGGGTCGTAGGGGCCGTTGGCCTCGCTGGGATCGCCGCCGTAGAGCGAGGGATGCACATTGGACTTCGAGCCCGTCACCATGACGCCGTCGACCGAGGACAGCAGCTCGTCGAAATCGAGCCGGTCGCCGAAGGACGGCACCAGCAGCGGGAACACCCCGGCGCCGGCAAGCGCCGCCTCGAGATATTGCTGCGGGGCGGCATGCCAGGTGTAGTTGTCGAACTGGCGGACATCGGACGACACGGCAACGAGCGGCTGCTGCATTTTGGATATGGGTTCCATCGAGGCTAACGAACTATTCTGCCTACTAAATAGGCGATCTGAAGGCACTTTGCCATGGCAAGTTTCGCCGCCTTGCAAGGGCCAGGTTCATCTGCGTTAAACTATAGTTGCAGGCAGGCCCGCGAATGGCCGGAACCTCGGCTGCGATGCTGGACACGACCTGTCGCCTGTGTATGTTTCTTCTCCAACCGATCCGGGCAGCGAGGATGTCCTAACGTCGGTCTGTTGATCCAAAATGGGAGGAAACTGCATGGATCGTCGTTCATTCATCCGCAAGGCCGGTGCGTCCGGTGTCGGCGCCGCGGCAGCAGCCGCAGCGCTTGCCGCACCGGCGATAGCCCAGTCCAATCCGAAAGTGACGTGGCGGCTGGCATCGTCCTTCCCGAAGTCGCTCGATACGATCTATGGCGGTGCCGAAGTCTTCTCCAAGATGCTGTCGGAAGCGACCGACGGCAATTTCCAGGTCCAGGTCTTCGCCTCGGGCGAACTGGTGCCCGGCCTGCAGGCGGCCGACGCCACCACCGCCGGCACCGTCGAGGCCTGCCACACGGTGGCATACTATTACTGGGGCAAGGACCCGACCTGGGCACTGGGCGCGGCGGTGCCGTTCTCGCTCAACGCGCGCGGCATAAATGCCTGGCACTACCATGGCGGCGGCATCGACCTGTTCAATGAGTTCCTCGCCACGCAAGGCCTGTTCGGCCTGCCTGGCGGCAACACCGGCGTTCAGATGGGCGGCTGGTTCCGCAAGCAGATCAACACGGTCGCCGATCTTTCGGGCCTCAAGATGCGCATCGGCGGCTTTGCCGGCAAGGTTGTGCAGAGGCTCGGTGTGGTGCCGCAGCAGATCGCCGGCGGCGACATCTATCCGGCGCTGGAAAAGGGCACCATCGACGCCGCCGAATGGGTCGGCCCCTATGACGACGAGAAGCTCGGCTTCTATAAGGTCGCGCCCTACTACTACTATCCCGGCTGGTGGGAAGGCGGCCCGACCGTGCACCTGATGTTCAACAAGGCCAAGTACGAGGAGCTGTCGCCGGCCTACAAGTCGCTGGTGCACACGGCCGCCCAGGCGGCCGATGCCAACATGCTGCAGAAATACGACTATCTCAATCCGGCGGCGGTCAAGCGGTTGGTCGCCGGCGGCGCCAAGCTGCAGCCGTTCAGCCAGGAGATCATGGCCGCCTGCTTCGAGAAGGCCAATGAGGTCTATTCCGAGATGGAAGCCTCGAACGCGCCGTTCAAGAAGATCTGGGACTCGATCAAGGCCTTCCGTAAGGAGCACTATCTCTGGGCTCAGGTCGCCGAATACAACTACGACACCTTCATGATGGTCCAGCAGCGCAACGGCAAGCTGTAGGCATCTAGGCGATTTTTGATCTCGAAGACCCCGGCTTTGTCTGGGGTCTTTTCGTTTACGCGGGCAAAGCCGGCGCGGCAGGCCACATCAGCCGTTCGGCACGACCAGCACCTTGACCTCGCCGGGGGCCGCGGGATTCGAAATCACCTGCGCAGCCTCCTCGAGGGAAACCTGCCTGGAAATCAGCTTGTCGATCTCGATCGCGCCCGACGCGACAAGGTCCGCGGCGCGGCGGTGCGTGAAGGGGTTGATGAAGGAACCGAGAACCTTCAGCTCGCGGAACAGGATGTCAAAGGGCTCGAAGGCTACCTTCTCGCCTTGCGGCATCACGCCGACGATCACCACCGTGCCGCCGGACTTGGCCAGCCGCATCGACTGCTCGATGGTGTCCGGGACGCCCGCGCATTCGAGCACCACGTCGACGCCGCCCGGCACCAGGCCGGCCGGTCCGGCGATCGCCTCGACAGGATCGACGGCGCTGGGATCGATCGTTGCCGTCGCGCCGAGTTCCTCGGCTAGCGCCCGGCGCGAGGCCTGTCTGGTCGACAGGACGATGGTCGCGGCACCCGCCAGCTTCACCAGTTGCACAGTAAGCAGGCCGATGACGCCACCGCCGAGCACCACCACCGAGGCGCCGGGTCTGATGGCGGCGAGATCGACGCCATGCAGGCAGCACGCCAGCGGCTCGCAGAAGGCGCCATGCGTCGGCTTGAGATCGGCGGGCAGGAGGAAGGCCTGGCTTTGCGGCATCACGACATAGTCGGCGAAGCCGCCGTCCCGGTGGATGCCGATGGCCCTGAGATTGCTGCACAAATTGACGCGGCCGGCGCGGCACTGGCTGCAGCGCCCGCAGGAAATATTGGGATCGCCGGTGACGCGGTCGCCGACGGCGACATCGGCGACGGCCTCTCCGACAGCCTCGACGATGCCGCAGAACTCGTGGCCGAGCGTCACGGGTGGCCTTGACGGAAACTCGCCGTGGAGAAGATGCCTATCGGTGCCGCAGACGCCGCAGGCTTCGATCCGCACCAGGACATCCTCCGGCCCCGGGCAAGGCTTGTCGACGTCGCGAAGCGCGATGCTGCCGATTGCTTCCAGCCGTAAGGCTCTCATGACGTCGTCACCTCAGTTGAAACTTGGCGGCTTCGAAAGGTCCGGCGTCGGCGCCGCTGGCTTGGCGGGGGCGGTGTCGCCGAAATTCGGCGGCTGCGACAGATCGGACGTTCCCGGCGCGGCCGGCGGCTTGCCGCCATTTGCGGGGGCCGCGCCATTGTCCGCCGGCGGCGTGCCGAGCGGCGAAAGTCCCGGCATGTCCGGCAGCTTGATATCTATCGTGCTCGGTTCGGCCACCGTGCCTTTGTAGTGCATGACCATTTGCGGGAAAGCGATGGTCAGTCCGATCATCAGCACCTGGATGCAGACGAAGGGCACCGCGCCCCAATAGATCTGGCCTGTGGTGATCGGCTGGATCTTCTTGCCGGTGAGACGGTCGAGATAGGGCACGCGGGCGGCGACCGAGCGCAGGTAGAACAGCGCGAAGCCGAAGGGCGGATGCATGAAGCTGGTCTGCATGTTGACGCCGAGCAGGACGCCGAACCAGATCAGGTCGATGCCGAGCTTGTCGGCGGCCGGCGCCAAGAGCGGCACGATGATGAAGGCGAGTTCGAAGAAATCGAGGAAGAAGGCGAGCACGAACACCAGGATGTTGACGCCGATCAGGAAGCCGACCTCGCCGCCCGGCAGCGACGTCAAGAGATGCTCGACCCAGATATGGCCGTTGACGCCGTAGAAGGTGAGCGAGAAGACGCGCGCGCCGATCAGGATGAACAGCACGAAGGACGACAGCCTGGTCGTCGAGGCCAGCGCCTGCTTGACCACATCAAGCGACAGTCGCCCCTTTGCCGCCGCCATGATCAATGCACCGACGGAGCCCATGGCGCCGCCCTCGGTCGGCGTGGCGATACCGAGGAAGATGGTGCCCAGCACCAGGAAGATCAGCGCCAGTGGCGGGATCAGCACGATGATCACCTGCTGCGTCAGCCTGGACATCATGTTGACGTTCAGGCCCTTGTCGGCAATCGCCACGACATAGATCAGGATCACGCCGACGCAGGCGCCGAGAATGTCGGCATTGTCGCCATGCGTTGGCGCCAGATAGAGATAGGCCGCATAGGAAGCCGCTACCGCCACCAGCAGCGCCGCCAACAGCGACAGCACGCCATGGCCGAGCGTGCGAGCCTCCAGCGGCAAGGCCGGCATCGATTTCGGCCGGATGATCGACATGATCAGGATGTAGGCCATGTAGATGCCGGTCAGAACCAGGCCGGGGATCAGCGCGCCGGCGTACATGTCGCCGACCGAGCGGCCGAGTTGGTCGGCCAGCACGATCAGCACCAGCGAGGGCGGGATGATCTGGGCGAGCGTTCCGGAGGCGGCGATGACGCCGGATGCCAGGCGCCGGTTGTATCCGTAGCGCAGCATGATCGGCAGCGAGATCAGCCCCATGGCGATGACGGACGCCGCCACCACACCGGTCGTGGCGGCGAGCAGCGCGCCGACGAAGATCACGGCATAGGCGAGGCCGCCGCGGACCGGTCCGAACAGCTGGCCGATCGTGTCGAGCAAATCCTCGGCCATACCGGACCGTTCGAGCACGATGCCCATGAAGGTGAAGAACGGGATGGCCAGCAGCGTGTCGTTCGACATCACCCGGCTGCCGTAGAAATTGTCGGGCAGCGCATGCAGCAGCGGCCAGGCGAGGTTGATCGATCCGCCCGAATAGGGCGACAGCACGACGCCGATGAAGAAGAACATGAGGCCGTTGGCGGCGAGCGAGAAGGCGACGGGGTAGCCGATCAGCAGGAAGATGATCAGCGAGGCGAACATGATCGGCGCCATGTTCTGCGCGATGAACTCGATCACGGGCGCACCTCGCCGGCCAGCGCCTTCGCCTCTTCGGCGAGCGCTTTCGCCTCGAGCTCTGCCTGCTCATGTGCCGATATGAAGGGATTGGGATCCTCCAGGTGACCGCGCATGATGGCGATCTTCTTGATGATCTCAGAGATGCCCTGCAACGCCAGCAGGAAGAAACCGACCAGCAGGATGGCCTTTGCCGGCCAGATGATCAGCCCGCCGGAATTGTTTGACATTTCTCCGCTGCGGTACGACAGCGACACATAGGGGACGAAATAGATCACCATCAGCGTCACGAACGGCATCAGGAAGAGGAGATGGCCGAGAAGGTCGATCCAGTGCTGCACGCGGCGCGAGAACATGCCGTAGACGATGTCGATGCGGATGTGGTCGTTCTGCTTCAGCGTGTAGGCGGCCGCCAGCATGAAGGCGGCGCCGAAAAGGTACCATTGCAGCTCCAGCCAGGCGTTGGATGAGATGTCGAGCACCTTGCGGATGACGGCATTGCCGGCGCTCACCAGGATCGCAAGCAGGATCAGCCAGGATATCCAGCGGCCGATGAACTCATTGATGCGGTCGATCGTCCTGGATAGAGCGATGAGCCCTGCCATGCATTTCCTCCCTGATCAGGCTGCGCGCCCGATTCCCCCAACCGGTGTCGCGCCGCTTGGCCTAACGGTATGCAGTGCGTGGTCCGGCTGGTCAACATGGCAAAGGACGCGCCGACGGCCCAAGCAGTGAGCAACGGCAAAAACCGGTCACCCTCACGGGACGTCATGCAACCAAAGTCTGATGGGTTTCAGGCGACCTTGGCCTGATCGCGGCCGGCGCCGATCAGCACCAGCATGGCGACGAGGAACAGGTATATCCAGCCATCGCGCCATTCGATTGGGAAGTAGCCGGCCCACAGCGATTCGGCCATGCCGAAGGCTGCGGCGCCGAGAGCTGCCTTGAGCGGCGACATGTAGCCGCCGACGGCCGTCACGAACAGGATCTTGAGGCCATAGACGAGGCCGGTGCCGAAGCTGATATTGCCGTAATAAAAGCCGGCGAGCAGGCCGGCAAAAGCGGCGCAGAAGCCGCTATAAAGCACCGCGCGGCGGAACACCGCGCGCACGTCGACGCCGCACATCGCGGCCGCCTTCGGATCGTCCGAAACGGCCCGCCAGGCGCGTCCGAAGCGCGAATGCGAAAACAGCCAGGCGGCCAGCGCCACCACCGCTATCACCGCTGCGCAGTCCAAAAGCTGGATGACCGTGAGCGTGACTTTGAAGCGGCTGTCCTGGGCGAAGATGACCGGTTGGGCGAGCATCGGCGGCAGCCAGAGATCGTGGGTGTCGGCGGCGATGCGGCTCGCTTCCGACAGGAACAGCAAGATGCCGAGCGTCGTCACCACGATGGCGTTGGGCGACCGGTCGGCGAGCCTTTCGAACACGCTGCGCGACAGCACTTGGCTGATCAGCACCGCATAGAGCAGGGCGGCAACGATGCCGAGCGCGACCGAGGCGAACAGCGTCAGCCAAAGCGCCTGGTAGCCGAAGGCAGCGGTCAGGATCATGGTGTGGCCGCAAAAGGCAAACAGCGCGCCATAGGCAAGGTTCGTGCGGTGCAGGATGCCGTTGGTCAGCACATAGCCGAAGGCCAGCAGCGCATAGAGCGCGCCGGAATGCAGCCCGTTGAGCACCTGCTGGTAGAAATAGAGCATGAAGCATTCCTAGGGCTGTGCGACCTGGCCCGTTGGGAACGTTGCACCCGGAATCTAACTTGTCAAATGTGTTTTATCGGTTAGGTTTCTGGCATGACGGTATCCTGGACCCCGCACCGCTTCACCGGCGGCATCCTCGCGCTCGACACGGCGAACACGGTCGTGCTGCGCAACGACCCGGAAAAGACCTTCGACCGTTTCGATGATCCGGCCGAGATCGCCCGCTTCGCCGAGGCGGCGAGCGGCTTTCGCGCCGCCGAGCTCGGCGGCCGGCGGCTGGAGGCGCCCGAACCGCGCACCATCGCCCCGGTCGTGCTGTCGATCCGCGAGGCGACCGACCGCCTGTTCCGCCATGCCATAGCGAAAGGCGCGATCGCCGCCGGCCATTTGCCGGATTTCCTGATGGCCTGCGCCGGCGGCCTCTCCGGCAGTAGCACCGAAATCGGCGCGCCGGGCCGGCCCTTTGGCGATCCGGCGACGCCGATCGCCTTCGAGGCGGCTTTGGCCGTCTCGGCGCTTTCGCTGCTGCGGGACGACACCGTTGCGAGGCTCAGGATCTGTCCGAACTGCAGCTGGCTCTTCATCGACCGCAGCCGTAACTCCAGCCGCCTCTGGTGCGACATGGCCGTCTGCGGCAACCGCCAGAAAGCGAACCGCTATTATCGCCGCCGCACGGCGGCCAGGGAGATCACCAATGCCTAGAAAATTCCGTTCGATCGCCCTCGGCGCGGCCCTGATCGCCGCGACCGCGCTCGGCGCCTGCCGCGATACCGGCAAGGAGCAGCTCTTCGCCATTTCCGGCAAGCTGTTCGAGTTCAACTACCGGCTTGGCATCGCCACCTACGTCATCACGCTAAGGCCGCTGCGGCCGATGGGCGAGGGACAGGTCGCCGTGGTGAATTTCCAGAATCCGGCCGGCGGCGACCCGCTCGTGGTCAACCAGAAGATCTGGCCGAAGCTTCCCCACATCACCCTCACCAGCCCTCCGCTCACCTGCGTCGTCAAGGACAAGCCCTATTCCGTCTCGATCCGCATCGAGGATTCCAGCGGCACGCTGCTCCAGAGCCTCGACACGACGATGACCTCGTCGGAGGACCAGACCATGCTGCCGGACCGGCCGCTGGTGATCGGGCCGAAATACGAGCTCAACCCGGACCTCGCCGGCCATCCCGACGGCAAGCTGCCCGATGCGCCGAAGCCGGATTGCTCGAAGGCGGTCTAGGCTGTGTTGATATTCAGGTGATGCCGGCCTGCGAACGGTGGTTTCCTGCGCTTCCGGTGCTCACGTACTGGAAGTACGCTCCGCTCCGGTTCTCGGAAGCCACCATTCTCGGCTCGGCCTGACCTGAATCTCAACACACCCTGGAGCACGATCCCGAACCTCCGGTTCGGAAAAGATCGTGCTCAAACACAAGGCGCCGGCCACCGAAATTTTCGTGCTTCATGAAGCGTTTAGCTTCAACTTAAATGCGCCGCGCGGTTTCACCCGGACCATTTGTTGCGTCCCGTCTGGCCTCTGCGATTTTGTTTGACCTCTCCCGCAAGGGAAGAAAGACTGCGACGTCCCACTCCGACGTTGGCCGCCTGATCTGAGGCGCCTCCGCAGAGGAAATGCCTGATGACGCTGCATGACGTCGCGCTCGACGACAAGTTCGACCTCGGCAAGGAGCGCGTCTTCCTGTCTGGCGCGCAGGCCGTCGTGCGCATGCTTTTGATGCAGCGTGAGCGCGATCGCCGCGCGGGCCTCAACACCGCAGGCTTCGTTTCCGGCTACCGCGGCTCGCCGCTCGGCGGCCTCGACATGCAGCTTTGGCGAGCGAAGAGGCAGCTTGCGCAGGCCGACATCGTCTTTCAGCCGGGCCTCAACGAAGAGCTCGCCGCCACTGCCTGCTGGGGGTCGCAGCAGACCGAGCTGCTCGGCGAAGGCACGCATGACGGCGTCTTTGCCGTCTGGTACGGCAAGGGACCGGGCGTCGACCGCTCCGGCGATGTTTTCCGCCACGCCAACCTCGCCGGCTCGTCGAGAAATGGCGGCGTTCTCGCCCTGATGGGCGACGACCACATGGCCGAGTCCTCGACCAACGCGCATGCCACCGAATTCCTGTTCGTCGACACCATGGCGCCGATCCTCAATCCGGCCGGCGTCCAGGAGATCATCGACTACGGCCTCTACGGCTTTGCCATGTCGCGCTTCGCCGGCACCTGGGCGGCGATCAAATGCGTCAAGGACAACATCGAATCGACGGCCTCGGTCGACGCCTCGATCGAGCGGCTGAACATCGTCATTCCGGACTTCGACATGCCGCCCGGCGGCCTCAACATCCGCCACGAGATCGACATGCTCGGCCAGGAGGAGCGGCTGCATGAGTATAAGCGCGCCGCCGCTTCCGCCTTCATCCAGGCCAACGGACTGAACCGGATCGTCTATTCGGGCGGCCGCAACCCGAAGCTCGGCGTCATCACCATCGGCAAGAGCTATCTCGACGTCCGCCAGGCGCTCGAGGACATCGGCGTCGACGAAGCGGCTGCCAACCGCATCGGCATCCGCCTGTTCAAGGTCGGCTGCCCCTGGCCGCTCGATTATCAGCATATCGCCGACTTCGCCCGCGGCCTCGACACCATCGTCGTCGTCGAGGAGAAGCGCTCGCTGATCGAGGTGCAACTGCGCGAGAACCTCTACGGCTCCGCCATCCAGCCGGCCATCGTCGGCAAGAAGGACGAGCGCGGCGACTGGCTGTTTCCGGCCAAGGGCGCGCTCGACCCGAACGAGATCGCGATCGCGCTCGGCGAGCGGATCCTGCGCACCATTGGCCCCTCGGAGGAGATAGCCGCGCGAGTGGCGAAGCTGCGCCAGTTCCAGGCGATGCTCGCCGACACCGTCGACATCGCTTCGCGCACGCCCTTCTTCTGCTCGGGCTGCCCGCACAATTCCTCGACCAAGGTGCCAGAGGGCTCGCTCGCCGCCGCCGGCATCGGCTGCCACTTCATGGCGCTGTGGATGGACAGGAACACCGTCGGCTTCACCGCCATGGGCGGCGAGGGCGCGCAATGGGTCGGCCAGGCGCCGTTCTCCAAGCGCGACCATATCTTCCAGAATCTCGGCGACGGCACCTATAACCATTCGGGCGCGCTGGCGATCCGCTTCGCGCTGTCGAGCGGCGCCAACATCACCTACAAGATCCTCTACAACGACGCGGTCGCCATGACCGGCGGCCAGCCGCATGAAGGCGGTCTGACGGTGGATATGATCGCCAGGCAGGTGCGCGCCGAGGGCGTCGAGCGCATCGCCGTCGTCACCGACGAGCCGGACAAATATGCCGGCAAGGCCGATTTCCCGGCCGGCGCCACCATCCATCACCGCGACGATCTCGACCTCGTCCAGCGCCAATTGCGCAGCGTGAAAGGCGTGTCGGTGCTCCTCTACGACCAGACCTGCGCCGCCGAGAAACGCCGCCGTCGCAAGCGCGGCACCTTCCCAGACCCCGACAAGCGCGTCTTCATCAACGAGCTGGTCTGCGAGGGTTGCGGCGATTGCGGCGTTCAGTCGAACTGCGTCTCGATCCAGCCGGTCGAGACCGAATTCGGCCGCAAGCGCCGGATCGACCAGTCGAGCTGCAACAAGGATTTCTCCTGCCTCAACGGCTTCTGCCCGTCCTTCGTGACGGTGCACGGTGCCAAGATCAGGAAGGCCGAAGGCATTGCCGGCAAGGCCGATCCGCTCGACGGCGTGCCCGCGCCCGCCGAATTCCCGCTCGGTGACCAGGGCTGGGCGGCGATCATCGACGGCGTCGGCGGCACCGGTGTCGTCACCATCGGCGCGGTGCTCGGCATGGCCGCCCATCTCGAAGGCAAGGGCTGCGGCATGATCGACATGGCGGGCCTTGCCCAGAAGGGCGGCTCGGTCTTCACTCATGTCCGCATTGCCCCGACGCCCGAGGACATCCACGCCATCCGCGTTTCTGCCGGCAAGGCCGATCTCGTGCTCGGCTGCGATCTCGTCGTCTCCGGCGCCAAGAAAGTGCTCGCCGCGGTGCGCGAGGGCAATACCGTGTTCCTCGCCAACACCGCCGAAATCATGCCCGGCGAATTCACCCGTTCCGCCGACTTCTCCCTGCCGATCGAGCGGCTGAAGAAGGCGATCCGCGCTGCCGCCGGCGACGACAGGGCCCACTTCTTCGATGCCACCCGCACGGCGACCGCGCTGTTCGGCAATTCGCTTGGCGCCAACATGTTCATGCTCGGCTTCGCCTTCCAGCATGGCGGGCTGCCGCTGTCGGCCGAAGCCGTTGAAAAGGCCATAGAATTGAACGGCGAAGCCGTGCAGATGAACGTCGCCGCCTTCCGCTGGGGCCGTCGCGCCGCGCACCAGCCGGAGTTCGTGCGCAACTTAGTCAGCAAGACCGGCAAGCCGGCGTCCGCGGCCGCCGAAACGCTCGACGACATCATCGCCCGGCGCGTGGCTTTCCTCACCGCCTACCAGAATGCGGCCTATGGCAAGCGCTACGCCGACAGGGTCGCCGCGTTGCGTGCCGCCGAGGCGAGAGCGGTTCCCGGCTCGACGTCCGTGACCGAGGCCGCCGCGAAAAACCTGTTCAAGCTGATGGCGATCAAGGACGAATATGAGGTGGCGCGGCTTTACACCGACGGCGCCTTCGCCGCCGATCTCGCAAGGCAGTTCCAGAGCTACGAGAGGCTGGAATTCCACCTCGCGCCGCCGATCCTCGGACGGCGCGGCAATGACGGCAAGCCGAGGAAATCGAGCTTCGGCCCCTGGATGATGAAGGCATTTCGGCTGCTGTCCGGTATGAAAGGCCTTCGCGGCACGGCGTTCGACCTGTTCGGCCATACCGCCGAACGGCGCGCCGAGCGGCAGCTGCTTGCGCAATACGAGGGCGATCTCGAGCTGATCGCCGCAGTACTTGCGCCGGGCAGGATCGAGGCCGCCGCCGCTCTCGCCTCCGTGCCGGCGCTCGTCCGCGGCTATGGCCATGTCCGGCAGGCCAGCGCCGAGAAGGCCGCCGGCGAGCGCTCCAGGCTGCTCGAACGCCTGCGAAAGGCCGCGCCGGAGCCGGTTCTCCGCGCGGCGGAGTGATTGCGCCGACTGTCTGTCCGAAGCCTGATTTACCAGCCTGTCCCATTGTTCCCGCGCCTTGGCGGGCTGCCGAAGCCGCTGTTCTAAGCCTTTCTTAAGGCGGTTGTGTCATGACAAGGCTTAGCGTTGGGCCGACCATATGGGCAGAACAAAGACCGAAAGCATCCCCGCGGATGTTTATATCCAATTTGTGCGGTCGTTGTTCGACAACGCGCACATGTTGTTGATCGGCGGCGCGTGCTACTCGATCCTCGGGGTCATGATCTATCTGCGCACGCGCAACCCCCTGTTCCTGGCGTTTTCTTTTGCTCTGCTCTCCGTCAGCCTTATCCGTTACTTCGGCATTCGCGGCTTCCTGAAGACAGGCGGCGTGATTGCCGATGTCGAGCACGCGCAGCGATTGGAGCGCAGTTACATCCTCAAGGGCTGCTTGCAGGGCCTCGGGTTGGGCTCGCTGTGCTTCGTGTCGATCTATGTATATCCCGATCCTTTTGCCGAGCTGGCTGCGATGTCGCTGACCCTGGCGACCCTGGTCACGGTTGTCGCCCGCAACTACGGGTCTCCGCGCATGGTGCGGATTTTTTCCGTCACCTTCATCGGTCCGGCCGCTCTCGCGCTCCTGCTGCGCATGGACGCGCCCTCCGTCGTCCTCGGCCTGATGATTATCCCGATGACGTTCATCACCATCACAGGCGCCGACCATGTCCGCAACGTGCTGTTCTCGGCGGTCATCGGCCACAAGCAGGCGAGGAACCTGACGCGCAGGTTCGACCGCGCGCTCAATACCATGTCTCACGGCCTGGTCATGCTCGGCCCGGACGGGCGCGTCGCGGTCGCCAATGCCGAGGCCGCCCACCTGATGTCGCTGAAATCGGCCGACGCGCTTCTCGGGCGCTCGATCCACGGCCTTCTGATGCGCGGCGTCGCCGGCGGCATGCTGGCGCCGAAGGACTGCCGCTACATCGAGGCGCAGCTGACGCGCGCTCTGCGCGAAGGCCGGGACCGCAAGGTGCTGGTTTCGCTCGCCAACGGCCAGCACTACGAATTCTCCGCGCGCGAAGGCAGCCAGGAACTCGGCGTCATCACCTTCGAGGACGTTACGGCCCGCGTCGAGGCGGAGGAAAAGATTCGTTTCATGGCGCGCTACGACAACCTCACCGGTCTACCGAACCGCGCCTACTTCCACGAGCTGGCCGGCGAGGCCATGGCGTCCGGCGACCGCGACCGGCTCTGCGGCCTGGCGGTGCTCGACCTCGATGATTTCAAGAGCGTCAACGACACGCTCGGCCACCCGGTCGGCGACGGGTTGATCTACGCCGTGGCCGAGCGGCTGGCGGCGGTCGCCGGGCCTGGCATCAACGTCAGCCGCTTCGGCGGCGACGAGTTCATGATCTATTTCGACCGCATCGAGGATGAGAGCCATCTCAGCAGCCTGCTCGACGATATCTTCGCGGACTTGCAGGGCGAGGTCGACGTTGCCGGCCACGGTCTACGCATCCAGACCAGCGGCGGCGCGGTGTTGTCGATTGTCAAGGACACCGACGTCGATGCCATGATCGTCAAGGCGGACCTTGCGCTCTACAAGGCCAAGGAGCTCGGCAAGAACAGCTGGCGGCTGTTCGAGGCATCGATGGATGCCGCCTTCCGCAACCGCCAGCTTATGAAGGCCGACCTGCGCAGCGCCGTGCAAGCCAAGGAGTTGCGTGTCGTCTACCAGCCGATCGTGTCCATGAGCACCATGCGCATCGCCAGTTGCGAGGCGCTCTGCCGCTGGGATCATCCCGATCTCGGCCCGGTTTCGCCGAGCATCTTCATTCCGCTGGCCGAGGAGATGGGCATCATCTCCGAGATCAGCAGCTTCGTGCTGCAGGCGGCCTGCGCCGAATGCGCCAAATGGCCGGCCCAGACCAGCGTCTCGATCAACCTCTCGGCCAAGGATTTCCGCAACCGCGAGGTCGTGCAGAAGGTGCGCGATGCCCTGGCGGCCGCTGGCCTTGCGCCGCACCGGCTCGAGATCGAGGTCACGGAGACTGCCTTGCTCGACGACAAATCGCTGACCCGCGAGTTGATCGAGGAGCTGAAGACCCTGGGTGTCCGCATCGCGCTCGACGACTTCGGCACCGGCTACTCCAGCCTCAGCTACCTGCACAAGCTGCCGCTCGACAAGATCAAGATCGACCGCTCCTTTCTGATCGACGTGACCCAGAGTCCCAAGTCGCTCGACCTTCTGAAGGGTATCGTCGGCTTGACCCGGACGCTGGGCCTTACCGTCACCATCGAAGGGGTCGAGACCTTCGAGCAGCTGAAGATATTGGTGCATTCGGTCAAACCGGACCTCGTGCAAGGGTTCCTCTTCGGTGCCGCGCTCAGCGCGTCCGGCATCGAGACGATGTCGAACGTCACATGGCCATTCGCCGCGGACCTGCGTCTCGCCGCCAAGCGGACAGCCAGGTAGCGTATTTCGTAAATTTCGCCGACCAGGACTGATAATGCGCGTTGCTTTGACCGCACGGCGGTTTGCACAAAAGCAGAAGCTTTAAAGCCCGATCTTGGTGGTTAGCTTCCAAATAATCGTCGTCGAAGCGCGGAAGGTTTCTATCGAAAACTGCATAAGGTCAGCTATCTTTAGTAGATCGACGATTCTATCGGATTCTGAACCGGATCGGTGCTTCCCGCTGCCGAATTCGTGACCTCCTCCACATCAAGCGTGAGTTTAGTTCTGGGCGCCCGATCGGCGCGCAACTTTGTCGGAAGGGAGTTCCGCCGGTTGTTAAGGTTAACGAAAGGTAAATCAGCAGGGTTGAATTTTCGGCTTGTGTCTCATTTCGACTCGAATAGCCTATTCACAGGCGGATACGAGGACTTGGTAATGGATGCTGCGGGAAACGATGCGCAGGCTGGCGCCGGCGCAAATGCTGGATCGGCGCTGAATCGTTCGATCATGCAATTGCTGGAGCATGTCGATTATCGTCTCATCACAGGGGGCGAGGATTTGGAGGCGATCTACCGCCTTCGCTATCAATCCTACCTGCGCTCAGGCATGTGCGGTCCGATCGCCAGCGGGATGTTCGAGGATCGCTGGGACAACCTGCCGAATTCCTACCGGTTCGGCGTCTATTTCGACGGCCACTTGGTCAGCACGCTGCGGCTCCACTACATTTCCAGCGAGCACCCCTATTCGCCCTCCGTCGACGCTTATCCGGAAATACTGGCCGAGCGGCTTGCCCGCGGAGAGACTTTCATCGACGGAACCCGCTTTGCAACCGATTCAGACAGCGCGCCTGCGCCGGGGGTCCTGCCTTTCCTGACACTCAGGCTCGGCATGGTGGCGTCCAGCTACTTTGGCCAGACCGCGGTTCTCACGCCGGTCAAGGTTGAGCATTCCGCTTACTATACCCGCATCTTCCATGCCGTGCAGCGGACCGAGGGCAAGGTGTTTCCGGGCGTTCTTGCGCCGATCGCTCTGTTCGAGATCCCCTGCGGCGAAAACTTGCGCCAGACGCTTGAACGGTTCCCGTTCTTCAAGTCGACGCCGGTGGAGCAGCGGATGATGTTCGCCAATCCGGCCATCAACCGGCTGACCCCCCTGTCCATCGTGCCGACGGCGAAATACTACCGCGACGCCGCCTGAACGGGCGTCCTTGCGCGCATCATGGACCTTTCCTGCGATTCCCGCGTTACGAGTAGCGGCGTCGCGATCGGGCGACGCCGCATTCTTGCCCAGCAGGCGTTTCGCCGGCTCATATCGGGTTGTTCATGGGAAGGAATACGGTCATGACCATCCACTCGCTTGCGCTCGCGCCGCTGATCTCGCTGATCGCCGGCATATTGATCCTGGTGATGCCGCGCCTGCTCAACTACATCGTCGCGCTCTACCTGATCGTCGTCGGCCTGCTCGGGCTGTTTCCGCAGCTCGCCGGCTGAGGCCCAGGAATCGCCCCGCCGGCGTTCCGTCCCAATTTCAACTTTCATTTGAGGCTGTTGTCGCCGGCCGTGCGGCAATCGCGCCATTGCTCTTGGTCCGGCTTTTCGCTATGTGCCTCGAAGGCATTTTCGAAGGGGTATTCCTATGGCTGATCACACGCCGACCGGTCCTGTCGAGCTAGGCGCGCAGATGGACTATGCCGAGCATGACCGCACCTACAGGGGCTTCCTCGCGCTTGCCAAATACGGTTCGCTCACCTGCGCCGCCCTCCTCCTGGCAATGGCTTTCGGTTTCTTCGTCGGTGGGTTCTTTTCGGGGACCATCCTGTTCATCCTGATCATGGCCCTCGGCTATTTCATTCTGCGGTAGACTCTCCAAAACCATTGCGTTCGACGTTCCGCCGGAGGTCCCGGCCGACGCCTTGCGCAGCAAGGTTCCAGCCGAAAGGATCATGCGGTGGGGCAGACGGTATTCATCCCTCGTGAGCTTGACGCGAACGAGCCGCGTGTCGCAGCCTCGCCTGAGACGGTGAAACGGCTGGTGGGCCTGGGCTTCGAGGTGATCGTCGAAAAGGGTGCCGGTCTCGGCTCCCGCATCCCCGACCTGGATTTCGCCAGCGCCGGCGGCGCGATCGGAGCGGCGGCCGACGCCAGGAAGGCCGATGTGGTGCTGAAAGTGCGCCGGCCGACCGATGCCGAGCTGAAGGGCTACAAGTCGGGTGCGGCCGTCATCGCCATCATGGACCCATACGGCAACGACGCGGCGGTGGCCGCCATGGCCAAGGCCGGCGTCACCGCCTTTTCGATGGAGTTCATGCCGCGCATCACGCGTGCGCAGTCGATGGACGTGCTTTCCTCGCAGGCCAACCTTGCCGGCTACCAGGCGGTGATCGACGCGGCAGCCGAATATGACCGCGCGCTGCCGATGATGATGACGGCGGCCGGTACCGTGCCGGCGGCCAGGGCCTTCATCATGGGCGTCGGCGTCGCCGGCCTGCAGGCGATCGCCACCGCGCGCCGTCTTGGCGCCGTCGTCACCGCCACCGATGTGCGCCCGGCGGTGAAGGAGCAGGTGCAGTCGCTCGGCGCAAAATTCCTGGCCGTTGAGGACGAGGAGTTCAAGGCGGCCGAGACCGCTGGCGGCTACGCCAAGGAAATGTCGAAGGAATATCAGGCCACGCAGGCGGCCCTCACCGCCGAGCATATCGCCAAGCAGGACATCGTCATCACCACGGCGCTGATCCCTGGACGTCCGGCGCCGAAGCTGGTCTCGGCCGCCATGGTCGCTTCGATGCGGCCGGGCTCGGTGATCGTCGACCTCGCGGTCGAGCGCGGCGGCAATGTCGAGGGCGCCGTGCCCGGCAAGGTCGTGACGACCGAAAACGGCGTCAAGATCGTTGGCCATCTCAATGTGCCGGGCCGCGTCGCGGCGTCGGCCTCGCTGCTCTACGCCAAGAATCTCTACGCCTTCCTCGAGACGATGGTCGACAAGGCGGCGAAAGAGCTTGCCATCAAGCGCGACGACGAGCTGGTCAAGGCGACGATGCTGACCGATGGCGGAAAGGTCGTGCACCCCAATTTCGCCAACGCCGCCGAGGCGCCGCGCACGGAACCGGCTGCGATCCCGGCCACGTTCCTAGTCGCGGATGCCGCTGACAAGAAACCGACGCCGAAGAAGAAGTCCGCTGCCAAGCCGAAGGGGACCGTGTGATGGAACAGCTGCAGAAAGCCCTCGACCAGCTCGATCAGGCGGCCGCCGCCGTTCGCCTCGCGGTGCAGGATCTGGCCAATGCGCCCGCCGGCGCCGAGGCTGCCGGCAACGCCGCGCATGCGCTCTCGGGCGGCGCCATCGATCCCTTCGTCTTCCGCTTCGCCATCTTCGTGCTGGCGATCTTCGTCGGCTATTATGTGGTCTGGTCGGTGACGCCGGCGCTGCACACGCCGCTGATGGCCGTCACCAACGCCATCTCCTCGGTCATCGTCGTCGGCGCGCTGCTCGCCGTCGGCATCGCGGCCTCCGGCCTTGCCTCGGGCTTCGGCTTCGTCGCCCTGGTGCTGGTCTCGGTCAACATCTTCGGCGGCTTCCTCGTTACCCAGCGCATGCTCGCCATGTACAAGAAGAAGGAAAAGTGACGTGACCGTCGATCTCGCTTCCTTCCTGTACCTGGTTTCCGGCATCCTATTCATCCTGGCGCTGCGCGGGCTTTCGCATCCGACAACCAGCCGCCAGGGCAATCTCTACGGCATGATCGGCATGGGCATCGCTCTTTGCACCACGCTGGCGCTGGCGCTGCCCTCGGCCGGCCGCTTCAGCCTGATCGTGCTCGGCCTCGCCATCGGCGGCGGTGTCGGCGCCTATGTCGCCCGCCGCATCGCCATGACCTCGATGCCGCAACTGGTCGCCGCCTTCCACAGCCTCGTCGGCTTCGCCGCCGTCATGGTTGCGGCCGCGGCCATCTATGCGCCCGAAAGCTTCGGCATCGGCACGGCGGGCGACATCCATGCCCAGGCGCTTGTCGAGATGAGCCTGGGCGTCGCCATCGGCGCCATCACCTTCACCGGCTCGGTCATCGCCTTCCTGAAGCTCGACGGCCGCATGTCCGGCAAGCCGATCATGATCGGCGGCCGCCACCTGATCAACATCGCGCTCGGCGTCGCCCTGGTGGTGCTGATCGTGCTGCTCGTCGCCACCGAATCCAAGCTCGTCTTCTGGCTGATCGTCATCGCCTCGCTGGTGCTGGGCGTGCTTTTGATCATCCCGATCGGCGGCGCCGACATGCCGGTCGTGGTGTCGATGCTGAACTCCTATTCCGGCTGGGCGGCGGCAGCGCTTGGCTTCACACTCGGCAACCTGGCGCTGATCATCACCGGCGCGCTGGTCGGCTCGTCCGGTGCGATCCTGTCCTACATCATGTGCAAGGGAATGAACCGGAGTTTCATTTCGGTCATTCTCGGCGGCTTCGGCGGCGAGACGGCGGCCGTGGTCAACGACGGCATCGAGCGCACCGTCAAGCAGGGCTCGGCCGACGACGCGGCCTACCTGATGATGAACGCGCAGAAGGTCATCATCGTGCCCGGCTACGGCATGGCGGTCGCCCAGGCGCAGCATGCGCTGCGCGAGATGGCCGACAAGCTCAAGGCGAACGGCGTCGAGGTCAAATACGCCATTCATCCGGTCGCCGGCCGCATGCCCGGCCACATGAACGTGCTCTTGGCCGAGGCCAACGTGCCCTATGACGAGGTGTTCGAACTGGAGGACATCAACTCCGAATTCGCGCAGGCCGACGTCGCCTATGTCATCGGCGCCAACGACGTCACCAACCCGTCCGCGCGCGACGACAAGGCCTCGCCCATCTACGGCATGCCGATCCTCGACGTCGACAAGGCCCGCACCTGCCTGTTCGTCAAGCGCTCGCTCGGCTCCGGCTATGCCGGCATCGACAACACGCTGTTCTACAAGGACGGCACCATGATGCTGCTCGGTGACGCCAAGAAGATGACCGAGGAAATCGTCAAGGCTTTTGATCATTGATCAGCCACAGCTTCTGCAACAAAAAAGCCCGGCAGTCCGCCGGGCTTTTTTGTTGCACAAGGCTGTCGGCCGGATCCATTTCAGATGTCCAGATTGGCGACCGACAGCGCGTTGTCCTGGATGAACTCGCGCCGCGGCTCCACCTCGTCGCCCATCAGCCGCGAGAACAGCGAGTCGGCGTCGGTCGCGTCGTTCACCTTGACCTGCAGCAGCGAGCGCACGTTCGGGTCGAGCGTGGTTTCCCAGAGCTGCTCGGCATTCATCTCGCCGAGGCCCTTGTAGCGCTGCATGGTCAGGCCCTTGCGGCCGGTGGCGAACACTGCGTTGAGCAGCGCCAGCGGTCCCGAAACGACTTCTGAAACCTCCTTGCGGCGCAGCACCGGAGGCTCCGCGTAGACTTCGGCGAGACGCGGCGCGTAGCGGTCGAGCTGGCGGGCGTCGGCAGAATTGATCAGCCCGGCATCGAGTTGGACTGAGTCCTTGACGCTGCGCACCGTGCGTTCGAAGACATAGCCGCCCGAGCCGTCATTGGAGGTCGACAGGTGCCCGGTCCAGCCCCGTTCGGTCTCCTCGGCGATCAGGTCGAGCCGCCTGGCGACGCGCTCGGCCATGGCGTTGGCGCTGCCGAGATCGGCGAGCACGTCGGAGTTGAGCGCGCCGGCGACCGCGGCCTGCTCGACGACGCTGCGGTTGTAGCGCGTGTGCAGCCCGTTGATCAGGTGGCGCACCGCCAGCGCGTCGTCGATGGCGCTGCGCAGATCCTGTCCGGTCCGCACTTCGCCGGAGCCGAGCGTCAGCGAGGCCTCCTCCAATCCGGAGTTGATCAGATATTCCTCATAGGCGCTCTCGTCCTTGAGGTATTGCGAGCTCTTGCCCCGGGTCACTTTGTAGAGCGGCGGCTGGGCGATGTAGAGATGGCCGCGCTCGATCAGCTCCGGCATCTGCCGGAAGAAGAAGGTGAGCAGCAGCGTGCGGATATGGGCGCCGTCGACGTCGGCGTCCGTCATCAGGATGATCTTGTGGTAGCGCAGCTTGTCGGCGTTGAACTCGTCCTTGCCGATCGAGGTGCCGAGCGCGGTGATCAGCGTCCCGATCATGTCGGAACTGAGCATGCGATCGAAGCGCGCCCGCTCGACGTTCAGGATCTTGCCGCGCAGCGGCAGGATCGCCTGGTTCTGGCGCGAGCGGCCGCCCTTGGCCGAGCCGCCTGCGGAGTCGCCCTCGACGATGAAGATCTCGGACTTCGCCGGATCGCGCTCCTGGCAGTCGGCGAGCTTGCCGGGCAGCGAGGTGACGCCGAGCGAGCTCTTGCGGGTGATGTCGCGTGCCTTGCGCGCCGCCTCGCGCGCGGCGGCCGCCTGAATCACCTTCTCGACCACCACCTTGCCTTCGGCCGGGTGCTCTTCCAGCCAGGTGCCGAGCGCCTCGCTGACTAGGCTTTCCACCACCGGCCGGACTTCCGATGAGACCAGCTTGTCCTTGGTCTGCGAGGAGAATTTCGGATCCGGAACCTTGACCGAGAGCACCGCGGTCAGGCCTTCGCGGCAATCGTCGCCGGTGAGAGAAACCTTCTCCTTCTTGGTCTGGCCGGAGGACTCGCCATAACCGGTGATCTGCCTGGTCAGCGCCCCGCGGAAGCCGGCCAGATGCGTGCCGCCGTCGCGCTGCGGGATGTTGTTGGTGAAAGCCAGCACATTCTCGTGGTAGCTGTCGTTCCACCACATCGCCACCTCGACGGTGATGCCGTCGCGCTCGGCGCGGATGGCGATCGGCTTCTCGATCAGCGGCTTCTTGACCCGGTCGAGATATTTGACGAATTCCTCGAGGCCGCCGTCATAATGCAGCTCGTGGCGCACGAGGTCGGCATGGCGCGCGTCAGTCAGCACGATGCGCACGCCGGAATTGAGGAAGGCGAGCTCGCGCAGCCGGTGCTCCAGCGTGCCATAGTCGAACTCGACCATGGTGAAAGTCTCGGCCGACGGAAAGAAGGTGATCTCCGTGCCGCTGCGGCCCTCATAGGTGCCAGGGCGCTTGTGCTGCTCATAGGTGCCGGTCACCTTGAGTGGCGCGTCGGCATTGCCGTGGGTGAAGCCCATCTCGAAGATCTCGCCGTTGCGGCGGATCTTGAGCTTCAGCCAGGCCGACAGCGCGTTGACCACCGACACGCCGACGCCGTGCAGGCCGCCTGAGACCTTGTAGGAATTCTGGTCGAATTTGCCGCCGGCATGCAGCTGCGTCATGATGACCTCGGCCGCCGAAACACCCTCGCTGGAGTGGATATCGGTCGGAATCCCGCGGCCATTGTCGATCACGGTCACCGAGCCGTCGGGGTTGAGCGTCACCGAGACGAGGTCGGCGTGGCCGGCCAAGGCCTCGTCGATGGCGTTGTCCACCACCTCGTAGACCATATGGTGCAGGCCCGAGCCGTCATCGGTGTCGCCGATATACATGCCCGGCCGCTTGCGGACGGCGTCCAACCCCTTCAAAACCTTGATGGAATCGGCACCGTACTCGGCTTCCGCGCCAATGGCGCTCTCGGTCTGGTCGCTCATAAATACCTGTCTGATTGATGTCGCTGATCCGGCGCGGAAAAATGGCGCCGAATCGCGCCGTTTTGATGTCCTAGATATAGGCGCAAATGGCCGTTTTTCCAAGGTTTTGCGGGCATTTTGCCGGCTGGCGGCAACCGGGATCGAGATTGCTTTCGTGGTCTTTGGCCGGCGAGCGACGCGCAAGCCGTAAAGAACGCGCCGACACTTGCAAAAGCCGGCGCAAAGGCCTTGCCGTTCGTCACATGGACGCCCGCTTCGCCGCGCATTACATTTGGCTGCCAGCGGAGCATGCCAATGGACACCAAGCCCGCCCCCTTCGTGCCGCCGGCGCCGAAGCCGCGCACCACGCCGCCCTCGACGCTGGAAATGATGCGCATCGTTTACCGCAATCCGCTCGAATTGTGGGGCGAGCATACCTACAACGAGCCCTGGATATCGGTGACCGGCATCGGCGGGCCGCTGGTCGTCGCCAACGATCCCGGCCTGATCCGCCATGTGCTGGTCGACAACGCCAGGAACTACAAGATGGCGACGGTGCGCCAGCTGATCCTGCGCCCGATCTTGCGCGACGGCTTGCTCACCGCAGAGGGCGAAGTGTGGAAGCGCTCGCGCAAGGCGATGGCGCCGGTGTTCACGCCGCGCCACATCTTCGGCTTCGCCGAGCCGATGCTGAGGCGCACGCTGGAATTCGTCACCCGCTACGAGGCCGGCGGCACGTCCGACATCGCCCATGACATGACGCTGCTGACCTACGACATCCTCGCCGAGACGCTGTTTTCCGGCGAGATCGCCGACGAGCCGGGCAGCTTCGCCAAGGAGATCGACCACCTGTTCGAAACCATGGGTCGTGTCGACCCGCTCGACCTGTTGCGCGCGCCGGAATGGCTGCCGCGCCTCACCCGCATCCGCGGCCGCAAGACCATGGCCTATTTCCGCAACATCGTCGCCGGCACGGTGAGGATGCGCGAGGAGCGGCTGAAGCGCGATCCCGACGGCGTGCCGCAGGATTTCCTGACGCTTCTGCTGAAGGCCGAAGGGCCGGACGGGCTGACCCGCGCGGAAGTCGAGGACAACATCATCACCTTCATCGGCGCCGGTCACGAGACCACGGCGCGGGCGCTGGGCTGGACGATCTACTGCCTCGCCGAGGCGGCCTGGGAGCGCGACAGGATCGAGCAGGAGATCGATGCGGTGCTGGCGAGGGAGCCCGATCCGACGAAATGGCTGGACGCCATGCCGCTCACCCGCGCCGCCTTCGAGGAAGCGCTCCGGCTCTATCCGCCGGCGCCCTCGATCAACCGCGAGCCGATCGAGCCGGAGACGTGGAACGGCCTCTACATCCCGAAACACGCCGCCGTGCTGGTGATGCCCTGGGTCGTGCATCGCCACCGCAAGCTGTGGGACAGGCCGGACGCCTTCATGCCGGAGCGCTTCCATCCGGAAAACCGCGACAGGATCGACCGCTTCCAGTACCTGCCCTTCGGCGCCGGGCCGCGCGTCTGCATCGGCGCCAGCTTCGCCATGCAGGAGGCGATCATCGCTTTAGCCATCCTGTTGTCGCGCTTCCGCTTCGACGTGACGGCCGAAACCCGGCCATGGCCGGTGCAGAAGCTGACCACGCAGCCGCAGGGCGGCCTGCCGATGCAGGTTTCACGCCGCGGCCAGAGCAATTCCAGGAAAAGTGTGTAACGGTAGGCTCGGCGACTTCGCCGTAGCCTTCCGTCCGGAATTGCGTAAAACAAATACTAGCGCGCGTTTGATTATCGGTCGGCTATCGGGCGGCGCTGCTGGAACTGGCCGGCGGCGCGGAAGCGCCAGAGATAGCTCGGCAGGATCGTGGCGATCGCCTGCGGCTGGATGCCGAGGCCGGCGAGCGTCCTGGCAGCGTTAGCGGCTTCTTCGGAGACGACATTGTGCTCGCGCAGCTGCAGCACCTGGTCCTTGGTCAGCATCGGATTGGGCAGCAGCTGAAGGATCGAGGCCTGCAGGTTCGCCACCCACCACGGAACGGGCAACAGCATCCGCTTGCGGTCGACCACGGCAAGCAGCTCCTCCATGCATTCCTTGAAGGTCAGAACCTGCGGGCCGCCGAGTTCATAGATCTGGCCGCCCTCGACCTTGCCGTCGACCGAGCGCGCCACGGCCTCGGCGACGTCGCCGACATAGACCGGCTGGAATTTTGTCTGCCCGCCGCCGATCAGCGGCAGGACAGGCGAGTAGCGCGCCATGTTGGCGAAGCGGTTGAAGAAGCTGTCCTCGGGTCCGAAATTGATCGACGGCCGGAAGATCACGGCGTCGGGAATCGTCTCGAACACCGCCTTCTCGCCGAGCGCCTTGGTGCGTGCGTAGTCCGACGGCGAGTTCAAATCGGCGCCGAGCGCCGAGATATGGGTGAGGCCGGCGCCGACCGAGCGCGCGGCTTCCGCGACGGCGCGCGCGCCGAACTCGTGTACGGAGCCGAATTTCTGCCGGCCGGTCTGGTGCAGGATGGCGACGAGGTTGACGACATGGTCGGCGCCCTGCACGGCGCGGTCGACCGACCAGCGCACGCGCACATTGGCCTGCACTGGCTGGATCTGACCGACATTGCCGAGCGGCTGCACATGGCCGGCAAGGTCGGGCCGCCGGCAGGCGACCCGGATACGGTAGCCGCGCTTGGCGAGCGCGCGAACGACATGACGGCCGACGAATCCCGAGCCGCCGAAGACGACGACAAGCTTGGGGGTCTGCAGGATTTCGGTCATGGTTGGCTCCGCGCGCAAAAGCTTGGCTAGAGCCGCTTCTTAATCCGTTTCGCGTCAAAGGCAAAGAGCGACCGGAGGTCGCCGCCGCCTGGTTTTTGCTCCGCTTGGAAGGCCTTGCCGACACGTGCGTCGACCGAATGCCGGTTGCCGCCATACCGTGACCAAAAGCGCGATTGCCGCAGCGAACAGAAAACCCCGCCGAAGCGGGGTTCTCCGGGCAGTGCTCGCGCCGAAACAGGGTCAACGAGGCGGCCTGACCTGAGACGGCATCAAGGCGGCGTGAAGCAAGCACGCCCGCCCCGGCCCTGGATGCCCGGCGCGGCGCCGCCAACCGCAAGCCGCGACCCAAGCCACCCTTTGCGGCTTGCGATGTGGGGTGCCGGTGATGGGTCGGTGCAGAATGGGAAAAGGTTCAGGAGGCTCGTGAAGAAACGCCGAGTCTTGTGCCGTGTCTTGGTCAGGCCGAATAGCGCTCGGCGAATTCGGAAATGCGCTGCACGACCGCCTTCGGCACGTCGATGCCGCGGGCGCTCGCTTTCTCGGCGGCGTCGGCCCGAGCGCGGCCAGGAATATGCACGCCGTAGCGCCGCCGCAGCCGGTCAAGCTGGTCCTTCATGCGGCGTTCGAAGTCCGGGTCGAGCAGCTTGGGCTCGACGGCGAGCACGAAGAGCCCGGTTCCGGGACTGTCCGGCCCGCCGCTGAACCAGGGCGCGTCGAGCGACCAGTTGGCGCCGGAAATACCTGCCGCCAGCACCTCGACCATCAGCGCGATGTTGGCGCCGCGCTGGCCGCCGAAGGCGAGCATCGCGCCCTTCATCGCCGCCGCCGGGTCGGTGGTCGGATTGCCGCTGGCGTCGAGCGCCCAGCCCTCGGGGATCTTCCTGCCGTCTTCCGCTGCCTTGCGGATGTTGACGAAGGCGGTGGCGCTCGACGACTGATCGATGACCAGCGGCGGCCCGTCGGCGGCCGGCGCGGCAAAGGACATCGGATTGGTGCAGTAGACCGGCTTGACCGAACCGGAGCCGGCAAGCACCGCCGGCCCGTTGGTGGCGGCGAAGGAGACCAGACCCTGTCCGGCCAACCGCCCGGTGAAATAGCCGAGCGCCCCGCAGGTATAGGCGTTCTTCTGCGAGAAGATGGCGACGCCGAACAGCCTTGCCGCCTTGGCGAGATCATCGATCGTGCGGTCGAAGCCGGTATGGGCAAGCCCGCCGCGTGCGTCCGAGAGATAGATGGCCAGCGCCGGCCTGGTGATGACCGGATCGGCATTGCCGTCGATGCGGCCCGCTTCCAGCGCTTCGAGATAATCGATCAAATGCGACAGCCCGACCGTGGAAAGCCCTTCGGCCTCGGCCGCGACGATCGAGGCGGCGAGCGACCGCGCCGCCTCCTCATTGGCGCCGGCGCCCAATGCCGCCATCCGGCACAGCCCTGTCGCCTGGTCGAGAGTGAGTTGCATGGCGATTTGGTTCCTAAGCGAATAGCGAATAGGGAGTAGCGAGTAGGGAAAGCAACGAGCCGTTCGCTATTCGCTTCTACCCGATCTTGACCGGAATCCGCGCCTCGATCCGGCTGAAGGCGAGGACGAGAATGCCGGTGACCGACATATAGATCAGCGCCAGGAGCAGCAAGGGTTCGTAGGTCAGGTAGGTGTCCTGCCGCACCTTGGAGGAGACGGCGAAGATGTCGATGACGCTGATCGTCGCCACCAGCGGCGTCGACTTGAGCTGCAGCACGGTTTCGCCGGTCAGCGTCGGCAGCGCGCGGTAGAAGGCCTGCGGCAGCCAGATGCGGCGGAAGATTTTGAAGCGGCTCATGCCGAAGGCCCGGGCGGCTTCCAACTGCCCCTTGGGGACACCGGCGAAGGCGCCGCGCATCACCTCGCCCTCATAGCCGGCGAAGGACAAGGTCAGCGCCAGCACGCCATAGGGCCAGGCTTGCCTTAGATACGGCCACATCCACGACCCGCGTATCCACGGATATTGCGGGAAGAGCGAGCCCAGGCCGTAATAGAGCAGCCAGAGCTGCAGGAGCAGCGGCGTCCCGCGGATGATGGTGCAGAAGACCTTGGCCGGCACGGCGAACCAGAACGGCCCGCCGGCCTGCGCCAGGCCGAGCGGCACGGCTAGCATAAAGCCCAGCGCGCAGGTGACGGCGAGGATCCACAGCGACCGCCAGATTCCAAGCAGGCCCATTTCCCAATATTGCGGCAGCCAATCCCAGCGCATGAAGAAGGCGGCGAACAGGACCAGCGCCAGCGCGATAAGGACGAGCACGATGCGGTGTGGCCGCAGCCACAGCGAGGCGCGCGCCGCGACGTTGATCACGGCGGTCTCACCGGTCATCAGCGCGCCTCCTTGACCGAAGGCATGCCGCGCCTGGACCGGGCCTCGACGCGGCCGATGATCAGGTTCGAGAACAGCGACAAAGCGAGATAGAGCGCGCCTGCGGCGAGGAAGAAAACCAGGTAGGCCTTGGTGACGCCTGCTGCCTGCCGCGTCGCAAGCGTCAGCTCGAAGAATCCGACGACGGCAAGCAGGGCGGTGTCCTTGGTGGCGATCAGCCAGAGATTGGCGAGACCTGGAATGGCGAAGGGCAGCATCGCCGGTAGCGTTATGCGCCTCAGCATCAGGCCCGGCGACATGCCATAGGCGCGGGCAGCTTCAATTTGACCCTGCGGGATGGACAGGATGGCGCCGCGGATGACTTCGGTCGAATAGGCGCCCTGGACGACGCCGAGAACGAAGATGCCGGCCGCCAGCCCACTGATGTCGACGCGCTGGTAGCCCATCGCCGCCAGCACCTGGTTGATCAGGTCGGTGCCGGCATAATAGAGCAGCAGGATCAGCACCAGTTCCGGCACGGCGCGGACCACGGTCGTGTAGACCGCAAGCAGGTCGCGCGTCACCGGACCGCCATAGAGCTTGCCGAAGGCGCCGCCGGTGCCGATCAGCAGGCCAAGGCAGGTGGCGCCGATGGCGATCTCGATCGAATGCAGCAGCCCGACCAGCAGGGTGCCACCCCAGCCCGGCGGCACGGGCGACAGGAGTTCGATGATGCCGGCCGCCGAGGCCGGAAGAAAGGCATTGATCAGCTTCGCCCCCGAATTGCTGGCAAACCGCTGACGCGGCGTTCAGCGGCAGGCATGCGTGGCAAGGTTGGAGCATGGCACCGGCGCCATGCTCGTTATTCCCCTGGGAGCGTCAGTTCGACTGCGAAGGGCCGCCGTAGATGTCGAAATCGAAGTATTTCTTCGTGATCTCGTCATACTTGCCGCTGGCGCGGATCGCCTTGATGCCGGCGTTGATCTTTTCCTTCAGCGCGGTGTCTTCCTTGCGTACGCCGGCGCCGATGCCTGGTCCCAGCACCTCGTCGTCCGGCGCCACCATCCCCTTGAGATCGCAGCAGGCCTTGCCCTGGTCGCTCTTGAGGTATTCAACAAGTGCGATGGAATCCGCCTGCACCGCATCGAGCCGGCCGGCGGCCAGATCCTGGTTTGCTTCGTCCTGTGTCTGGTATTCCTTGATTTCCTGCGCCCCAGTGAAGTGCTTCTTGGCGTAGACGGCGTGTGTGGTCGACACCTGGACGCCAATGACCTTGCCCTTGAGGTCGTCCGGCGAGGAGCCGAACTTCTGGTCCTTCGGGCCGATGATCGCAGGCAGCGTGTTATAGTACTTATCCGAGAAGTCGATCGTCTTCTTGCGTTCGTCGGTGATCGACATCGAGGAAACGATGAGGTCGATCTTCTTGGTGGTCAGCGCCGGAATGATGCCGTCCCAGGCAACAGGGGTGATGACGCAGTCGAGCTTCTCCTCGGCGCAGACGGCGTCGATGAAGTCGATCTCCCAGCCGACCCACTTGCCGCTGGCGTCCGGCGAGGTGAAGGGTGGATAAGGCTCGGCGGCGACGCCGATCTTGACCTGATCGGCCTTGGCCACGCCGATGGCGGCGACGCCGAAGAGCAGCGCCGCGGCAAATGTCTTGAGAACAGTCTTCATGTCAGGACTCCCAGTTTGTTGTTGTTCCCGGTTTTTTCGCCCGCTTGACGCCGGCTCTAGCCGACGTTGCGGAGGAATTGCTTGAGCCTTTCGGATTTGGGCGCGCCGAACAGCTGTTCCGGCGGTCCTTCTTCCTCGACCAGCCCGTTATAGAGGTAGACGACATGCGTCGCGACCTCGCGGGCAAACTTCATTTCATGCGTGACCAGAACCATGGTGCGCCCCTCGCGCGCCAGGTCGCCGATCACCTTCAGCACCTCGCCGACCAGCTCCGGATCGAGCGCCGAAGTCGGCTCGTCGAACAGCATGACGCGCGGATTGATCGCGAGCGCCCGGGCGATCGCGGCGCGCTGCTGCTGGCCGCCCGAGAGGAATGCCGGATAGACGTCGCGTTTTTCGGCGAGGCCGACGCGGGCAAGCAGCTTCTCGGCCTGGGCGATCGCCTCGTCGCGCTTGACGCCGAGCACATGCACCGGAACCTCGATGACGTTCTCGATCAGCGTCATGTGGCTCCACAGGTTGAAGTTCTGGAACACCATGCCGAGCTTGGAGCGGATGCGCTCGATCTGCTTGCGGTCGGCGGGAACCGTGTGGCCGTGGCTGTCGGCCTTCAGCTTGATCTCCTCGCCATTGACGCGGATGATGCCGCTGGTCGGGTTCTCCAGGCAGTTGATGCAGCGCAGCAGCGTCGACTTGCCGGAGCCCGAGCCGCCGATGATGGCGATCACCTCGCCGTCGCGCGCCGACAGCGAAACACCCTTCAGCACGTGCAGCTGGCCGAACTTCTTGTGCAGGTTCTCGACATGGATGGCTTCGGCGGCGCCGTCCGGCGCCTTGTGCTTCTCAGCGAGAGCTGTAGCCTGCGCCATTATGCGCGCCCTGCTCCGCGGAGGACTCGTCGCTGCTGGAATTTTTTACCCATTACCCGTCACGAAACATAAGTTCCCGTTCGCAAGATGGACCGTTCCGCTTGCCTCCGTCAACCACGGTTTTTGGACCATTGATCACGGCTGCCTGACTGGCTATTGGCTGGCGACGGGAGAACTCTGGAGAATTTGGTGGACAAAGCATTCGGATCGCAGTCGATGGCCGGGCGGCTGAAGCGCGTGCTGATGCGTTCGGCCGAAAGCGCCATGCGTCACGCCAAACCGCAGGAATGGCATTACGGTGCTGGCTTCGACCCGGACAAGGCGGCCGCCCAGCACGATGCGCTGACGCGACTGGTCGCCGCCTCGGGCGCCGAGATCGAATGGCTGACCGATGCCGATGACGGGCTGGCCGATTCCGTCTTCACCCACGATCCTTCGCTGATGACCGACCATGGCGCGATCATTCTTGCCATGGGCAAGGCGCTGCGCCACTCGGAGCCGGCTTTGCACGAGAAGGCCTATGAGCGCATGGGCGTGCCGGTCCTCGGCCGCATCCAGCATCCGGGCCAGGTCGAGGGCGGCGACTGTGTGTGGGTGGACAAGACGACGCTTGCCGTCGGCCGCGGCGTGCGCACCAACCAGGACGGCATCCAGCAGCTCGCCAATCTGCTGACGCCGAAAGGCATCCAGGTCTACGGCTTCGACCTGCCGCTCTGGCATGGCGAGGAGGCCTGCCTGCATCTGATGTCGGTGATCAGCCCGCTGGCCGATGATTTAGCGCTGGTCTACGCGCCGCTTCTGCCGGCGCCCTTCTACCAGATGCTGCGGGCACGCGGCATCAGGCTGGTCGAGGGCGACGCCGACGAGTTCTTCGCCTCCAATGGCCTCAGCCTCAACGTGCTGCCGACCGCGCCGCATCAGGTGATCGCCGTCGCCGGCTTCCCGAAGACGGCCGCCGCCATGGAGGCCGCCGGCTGCACGGTCTCGACCTTCGCGGCGGACGCGCTCTGCATCGCCTGCGAGGGCGGCCCGACCTGCCTGACGCGCCCGGTGCTGCGCCAATGACCGCGCTTGGGACAACCCCTGCGACGACCTTCGGGACCACGGTCGGCGAAGCGCTCATCACCTTGCTCGAGGCGCATGGCGTCGACACCGTCTTCGGCATTCCGGGTGTGCATACGGTCGAGCTCTATCGCGGCCTGGCGCGCTCGAACATCCGCCACGTCACGCCGCGCCACGAGCAGGGCGCCGGCTTCATGGCCGACGGCTATGCGCGCGCCAGCGGACGGCCGGGCGTAGCCTTCGTCATCACCGGGCCGGGGCTCACCAACACCATCACCGCCATGGGCCAGGCGCGCGCCGATTCCGTGCCGATGCTGGTGATCTCCGGCGTCAACGCTACCGACACGTTGGGCAAGGGCCTCGGCTTCCTGCACGAATTGCCGGACCAGCGCGGCATGATGGAGAAGGTGGCGCTGTTCTCCGAGCGCATCACCGAGGCCGGACAACTGCCAGGCGCGCTCGCCCGCGCCTTCGCGCGGTTTTCGTCCGCGCGTCCGGGCCCGGTCCATATCGAGATCCCGACCGACGTCATGGTGAAGCCCGCTGACGATATTGCGGCCGTCCTCAGCAATGCCGCGCCGCCCGCTCCCGCAGCTTCGGCGGTCGCCGAAGCGGCGAGGTTGATCAAAGCGTCCCGTCGTCCGCTCATTCTCGCCGGTGGTGGCGCCAAACAGGCCGATGCGGCGCTCAGGCGCTTCGCCGAAATGCTGGGTGCGCCGGTCATCGAGACCGCCAATGCGCGCGGCCTGCTGCATGGCCATCCGCTCTGCGTGCCGGCAAGCCCCAGCCTGAAGGCGGTGCGGGCATTGATGGCGGACGCCGATCTGGTCATCGCCGCCGGCACCGAATTCGGCCCGACCGACTATGACGGCTATGGCGACGGCGGCTTCGTGCTGCCGCCCAACCTGATCCGCATCGACATCGGCGCCGACCAACTCGCGCGGCGTCCGGTGACGGTCGGCATCCAGGCCGATTGCGCCGAGGCGCTTGGTGCCCTGCTGGCTGAACTCGGCTCCGCTTATGTCGCTGCGAAAGACGGCGAGACCCGCGCGGCAGCAACGCGAGCGGCTGCGCTCGCCGAGCTGAGCCCGGCCTATGTCGCGCAGGTGCGCGCCGTGGAGGCGATCCGCGACACGCTGCCCGGCGCCATCATCGTCGGCGACTCGACGCAACCGATCTACGCCGCCAACCTCTATTACGACCATGACCGTCCGGGCGGCTGGTTCAACGCCGCGACCGGCTTCGGCGCGCTGGGCTACGGCTCGCCGGCGGCGATAGGCGCCGCCCTTGCCGTGCCCGAGGCGCCCGTCGTTTGCCTGACCGGCGATGGCGGCTTCCAGTTCACCTTGCCGGAGCTGGGCGCGGCGCTCGATGCCGGGGCGCCGGTGATCTTCGTCGTCTGGAACAATCGCGGTTATCGCGAGATCGAGACCTCGATGCTCGATGTCGGCGTCGAGCCGGTCGGCGTGTCGCCGGCGCCGCCGGATTTCTGCAAGCTCGCCGAGGCCTACGGCATAGAGGCCGAGCGGCTGGCCGGCATCGGCGGCCTGTCCGATGCGCTGAAGCGGGCGCGGGCGGCCGGGCAGCCGCGCGTTGTTGAAATCACGGTCGATTGAAGGCTTGGCGCCTGCAGGCATCTGCCGACCCTCGACATTGCCGGCGCCGGGCCCGCAGAGCACGAATCCGGTCCAATCCAAGACGCGGCGGCGCGATCTTCCGCGGCGGCCTGACGCATGCAAAGACGGGACGCCTGCCATGTCGATATTTCAATTGAGTGACAACGCGAAAGGCGCGACGTTCGAGCCTGGGGCGGCATAACCATAAGAAAAATGACAGGAGCGGTCGAAATATGACGGAAACGCTTAACGGCAGGCATGTCGTGGTGACGGGCGGCACTGGGGCGCTCGGCGGCGCGGTTGTCGGCAGGTTGCTGGAGCAGGGTGCGATCTGCCACGTGCCCAATGCCCATGCGGCTGCCCCCCCGAATTTCCCCTACGCAGCCCACGCCAGCGTCCATCTCGCCCACAATGTCGACCTCTCGGACTCCGCCAAGGTCGAAGCCTTCTACCATCAGGTGCCCGGGCTCTGGGGCTCGATCCATCTCGCCGGCGGGTTCACCGCGGCGCCGGTGGAGAAGATCGAGTCGGCGTCCTTTGCCGAGATGATGGACACCAACGCCCGCACCGCCTTCCTCTGCAGCCGCGCCGCGGTGCGCTCCATGCTGGCATCGGGCACGGCGGGCCGCATCGTCAACGTCAGCGCGCGCGCCGGGCTCGAGCCGCGCCGTGGTTCCGGCATGGTCGCCTATGCCGCCAGCAAGGCGGCCGTTGCGGCCATGACGCTGGCGATGGCCGAGGAGCTGAAGCACAAGGGCATCCTGGTCAATGCGGTCGCGCCGTCGACGCTCGACACGCCTGCCAACCGCGCCGACATGCCGGACGCCGATTTCACCAAATGGGTCAGCCTCGAAGCCGCCGCCGAGGCGATTGCCTATCTCGCCTCGCCCGCCAACCAGGCGATGAGCGGCACGCTGGTGCCGCTTTACGGCCGGGCCTGAGCAGCCGCCGGCACATCGGACAAAGAAAAACCCCGCCGGAGCGATCCGGCGGGGTTTTTGTTTGGTCCTGCGAAGAGCGGGCTTAGTTGCCCTGCTTCTTCAGCGCCGCGCCCAGGATATCGCCCAGCGAGGCGCCGGAGTCGGTCGAGCCGTACTGGGCGACCGCTTCCTTCTCCTCGGCGATTTCCAGCGCCTTGATCGAGACCTGCAGCTTGCGGGTCTTCTTGTCGAAGGCGATGACGCGGGCATCGACCTTCTGACCGACGGTGAAGCGCTCGGGGCGCTGCTCGTCGCGGTCGCGGGAAAGGTCCGAACGCTTGATGAAGGTCTCGAGGCCGCTCTCGACCAGCCGCACTTCCAGACCGCCATCCTTGACGCCGATGACCTCGCAGGTGACGACGGCGTTCTTGCGCAGCTCACCGCTGCTTGCCGCTTCACCGACCGTGTCCTTGGCCAGCTGCTTGATGCCGAGCGAGATGCGCTCCTTCTCGATGTCGACGTCGAGCACCTGCGCCTTGACCATGTCGCCGCGATTGTACTCTTCGATGACCTGCTCGCCCGGACGGGTCCAGTCGAGGTCGGAGAGGTGGACCATGCCGTCCACGTCGCCTTCCAGGCCGATGAACAGGCCGAACTCGGTCTTGTTCTTGACCTCGCCCTCGACCTGGCTGCCGACCGGGTGGCTGCGCGCGAAGGCCTCCCACGGGTTCTCCAGCGTCTGCTTGAGGCCGAGCGAGATGCGGCGCTTGGCCGGATCGACCTCGAGCACCACCACGTCGACTTCCTGCGTCGTCGACAGGATCTTGCCGGGGTGCACGTTCTTCTTCGTCCACGACATTTCCGAAACGTGGATGAGGCCCTCGATGCCCGGCTCCAGCTCGACGAATGCGCCGTAATCGGTGATGTTGGTGACAGTGCCCTTGATCTTCTTGCCGATCGGGAACTTGGTGCCGATATCCGACCACGGATCGCTCTCGAGCTGCTTCATGCCGAGCGAGATGCGGTGGGTTTCCTGGTTGATGCGGATGATCTGCACCTTGACCGTCTGGCCGATGTTGAGGATCTCGGTCGGATGGTTGACGCGGCGCCATGCCATGTCGGTGACATGCAGCAGGCCGTCGATACCGCCGAGGTCGACGAACGCACCGTAGTCGGTGATGTTCTTGACCACGCCTTCGACCACCTGGCCTTCCTCGAGGTTCTGCACGATCTCCGAACGCTGTTCGGCGCGGCTCTCCTCGAGCACGGTGCGGCGCGAGACCACGATATTGCCGCGGCGGCGATCCATCTTGAGGATCTCGAAGGGCTGCGGGTTGTGCATCAGCGGCGAGACGTCGCGAATCGGACGGATGTCGACCTGGCTGCGCGGCAGGAACGCCACGGCGCCGTCGAGATCGACGGTGAAGCCGCCCTTGACCTGGTTGAAGATGACGCCTTCGACGCGCTCACCCTTAGTGAACTTCTCCTCGAGGCGGACCCAGCTCTCCTCGCGGCGAGCCTTCTCGCGCGACAGCATGGCTTCGCCTAGCGCGTTCTCGATGCGCTCGACATAGACCTCGACCGTGTCGCCGACCTTGAGCGTCGTGTCCTTGCCCTTGACGCCGAATTCCTTCAGCGGCACGCGGCCTTCGACCTTGAGGCCGACATCGATGATGGCCATGTCCTTTTCGATCGCGGTGATCGTGCCCCGGACAACCTGGCCTTCGCCGGAATGGCCGGCGGTGAATGATTCTTCGAGCATGCTCGCGAAATCGTCGCGAGAGGGATTTGCAGCTGACATTGTTTCTCCTGGAGTGCTCCGCACAACAAGCGGAGCGGGCGCCGTGGGTTAGCGTTGCGTAAGCCTGCCGGCGTTCCGGGCTGAAGAGCCCTTGGCCGCTTTCTGAGCGGCGAGTCCGGCGCATGAAGAATGCTGGCAGGCTGGTTCGTGCCCGATATGGGTATTTTCATCGCTTCCGGCAACGGAAGCCTAGGAAAACCCGGCTCAGGCCTTGCTTCTCTTGGCCAGGACATCGTCGATGATCGCCATGGCCGCAAGGAACGCGGCTTCTATAGCCATTTCGCTGGTATCAAGCAAGTGCGCGTCGGCTGCCGGTTTGAGCGGCGAGTCGGCGCGGCCCATGTCGCGCTCGTCGCGGCGCTCGATGTCGGTGAGGATCGTGGCGAAATCGGCGCTGCCGCCCATGCTCTCGATCTCGGCCAGCCGGCGCATCGCCCGCACCTCGGCACTTGCCGTCACATAGAGCTTGATGTCGGCGTCCGGGCAAACCACCGTGCCGATGTCGCGGCCGTCGAGCACCGCGCCCGGCGGCGCCTTGGCGAACTCGCGCTGCTTTTCGACCAGGATGCGCCGGACAGTTGGGATGACCGCGACCTTCGATGCGGCCTCGCCCACCGCATGCGCGGACAGCACTGCCCGGTCTAGGTTCGAGAGGTCAACCTGGCGCGCTGCGGTTTCGGCCGCCGAGACGTTGTCGAGCGGCAGGCCGAGCTCGAGCAGCTTGTGGGCGACGGCGCGATAGGTGAGCCCGGTGTCGAGCAGGTTCAGCCGGTAGTGGTCGGCGAGCCGCCGGGCCAACGTGCCCTTGCCGGCGCCCGCCGGTCCGTCGATGGCGATGGTGAAGGTGTGGGTCATGCGAGGTCTCGCCTCAAGCGCTTTGCTCCACTGACGTTCAAACTCTGCCGCTGTGACTTCGGAAGCCTCGAACTGGCTATCAGCAATGATCTCTTCGATATCGGGAAAGCCTTCGATGGGATTTCTTGTTCCTCCGACCTCGATGTCATCCGATCCGTGATGGCGCTTCCACGAATGGCGAAGCCAGCGGATCCGTCGGCATAGAACTCTATGGTGCGGTTCTGAAAGCTGTCGTCTGCAATCTCATACCATAGGTGGGATGGCTCCTCCGGTATGTCATGTTTCCAATGGACGTAGACGTATCTCACTCGATTTCCGCACCCAGCCCCGTCATCAGGCCCATGAATTCCGGAAAACTCGTCGCAATCATGCTGGCATCATCGATCGTCACCGGCTTCTCCGTCGCCAGCCCCATGATGAGGAAGCTCATGGCGATGCGGTGGTCGAGATGGGTCTTCACCGCCGTGTCCGGCCCGTTGGGGTGAGCGCCGAGCCCCTTGCCGCCGGGCTTGCCGCGCACGGCGAGCGAGGCTTCGCCCTCGGTGCAGTCGACGCCGTTGAGCTTCAGGCCATTGGCCACCGCCGACAGCCGGTCGGATTCCTTGACGCGCAATTCCTCCAGCCCCTGCATCAGCGTCTCGCCCTCGGCGAAGCTCGCCGCGACCGCCAGCACCGGATATTCGTCGATCATCGAAGGCGCGCGCTCCGGCGGCACCGCAACACCCTTCAGATCAGAGGAGCGCACGCGCAGGTCGGCGACATCCTCGCCGCCGGCATTGCGCGGGTTGAGGACATCGATGCGGCCGCCCATTTCCTGCAGTGTCAAAAGCAGCCCGGTGCGGGTCGGGTTCATCAGCACGTTCTCGATCACAATGTCGGAGCCCGGCACGATGAGCGCCGCCACCAGCGGGAAGCCGGCCGAGGAGGGGTCGCCCGGCACCGCGATCGTCTGTCCGGTGAGCTTGCCCTGGCCCTCGATGAAGATGTGGCGCACGCCGCGCTCGTCAGTCTCGACGCTCAGGTTCGCGCCAAAGCCTTTCAGCATCTTTTCGGTGTGGTCGCGCGTCATCACCGGCTCGATCACCGTGGTGATGCCGGGCGTGTTGAGGCCGGCAAGCAGCACCGCCGACTTCACCTGCGCCGAGGCCATCGGCACGCGGTAGGTGATGGGCGCGGCGTGCTTGGGGCCGCGCAGCGTGATCGGCATGCGGTCGCCGGGCGCGGCGTTCAGCACCTGCACGCCCATCTGGCGCAGCGGCTCCAGCACCCGGCCCATCGGCCGGCCGGAAAGCGACGCATCGCCGATAAAGGTCGTTTCCATGTCGTAGGTGCCGACCAGGCCCATGGTCAGCCGCGAGCCGGTGCCGGCATTGCCGAAGTCGAGCGGGCCTTCCGGCCGCAGCAGCGCGCCGTTGCCGGTGCCGCGGATCACCCATTCGGCGCCCTTCTTCTCGACATGCGCGCCCATCGCCTTCATGGCCGCGCCGGTGCGCATTACGTCCTCGCCCTCGAGCAGGCCGGTGATGCGCGTCTCGCCGGAGGCAAGGCCGCCGAACATGAAGGAGCGGTGCGAGATCGACTTGTCGCCGGGCACCCGAGCCGTGCCGCTCAACGCGTCTGATTTGCGGGCCGTGGCCGGTTTCGGGGCGGCGGAGTGAGACATCGTGTCGTCCAAATGAAATGCCGGCTGGCCGGCTCGGTTCGTCATGTTGCGGCGGTCTCGTATCACGGCGCGCGGCAATGGTCATCCCCTCGCGCGAGGCCTTCGGATGCAAGCTTTTGCGTTGCCGGCTTTTGGCTTTGACAGCGCCGTAAACTGCGGTTAAGGGGACCCTTCTTTTTTTGACGAGGCTTGCTGTGGCAAAACCTGAACTTGGCACGAAGCGTATCGACCCCGAAACGGGTCGGAAATTCTACGACCTGAACAAGGACCCGATTGTCTCGCCCTACACCGGCAAGAGCTATCCGCGCTCCTATTTCGATGAAGGCAAGATTTCCGCCATCGAGGAGGATGAGGAAGTCGCCGAAAAGGAAATCGACGCCGAGGAAGAAGAAGGCGCCGTGATCGTCTCGCTCGAGGATGCGGACGAGGAGACCAAGGGCGGTGGCGACGATCTTCCCGATCTCGGTGAAGACGAGGATGTCGATCTCGGCGACGATGACGACGACACGTTCCTTGCCGACGAGGAGGAAGAGGACGACGACGTCGCCGACATGATCGGCGTCGGCGACGACGAGGACGAGGTCTGACCTTTAGCCTTCGCGCGGTCGTTTGCCGGCCATTTTGGCCTGTGACGAAAAAGCGGCTTTTCAAGGCTTGATCTTGACCGAAGGCGGCGCTAGAAGCCGCCAGCACTAAACGACGGCGCGGTTCCCAATCGCGCCGGATCTCTTCGCCGGAAACGGCGCCGGCCGACTGCCGGGAGTGGGGCCATAGCTCAGTTGGGAGAGCGCTTGAATGGCATTCAAGAGGTCGTCGGTTCGATTCCGATTGGCTCCACCAGTCACTCTCTAGACCATCCTACCGATTGCGGATACGTGTCCGGGCGACTATGCGCCGGGACGCCTTGCATCAATGCGGTGAGGAGATGGCTGTAAGAACGCCGTTGGCACGGTGGAGCGCCTGCGCTCAGGGACGCCCCGCGTCGAACTCAATTGCAAATCCCGCGTCGATAGCGATTCGAGCGATAAGATCGCTGAGTTGCCAATCTGTGAGCTCGCACAGGGCAAAGATCCCCCTCATGGCGCCGATCATCTCGGATATCGAAACGCAAGGTTTGTCGGCATCGTCGATCAGGTAGCGGACGATCGCTTGCCGAACGTCCGATATAGTGGGCATCTCCGCGAGGGCCGCCACGCCCAGGCCTACGAATGGAGCCGCGTTTCCGAGACGCCCGCCGTTGTCAGGTCGAAAGCGACAGGCACGCCATGAGCGATGCATGCCTCCGCCAGCATCTCCTCCAACTCGTGGTCGGTAAGCATGCAGGCCGGCATAAGCGTTCGGATGGCGCGGATTGCCTGTGCGATGGAGAGGAAGCGAGCTTTGCCTCGGGAGAGGACATAGGCTTCGGTCGCGCTTTCAACCGTGACCGTGTGAAAAGTGTTGGTCATCGAGGTTCCTCCTGAACCCAAAACCAACACGATTTACGGCCAACATGCGGCGGGCTTCAAGCTTATGTCCGATAACAGACATTCAGCCGCCGGCTATTCCGAAGAGACGTTGCTCCTCCCCGCCGTAAGCACCATGTGTGAGCTTTACCATTCCGGCGCGGTCGACAATCGTGATCTCGCCGCGCTTGGCGTGCACCAGCCCCCGATATTCAAGCATTTGGAGGGCAGTCGTAACCCCGGGACGCCGGGAGCCAAGCATGGTCGCCAGAAATTGATGCGTCAGATAAATCTTTTTGCCGTCGACTCGGTCGTCGACCATCAACAGCCAGCGGGCCAGCCGTTCCTCGATCTTCGAATGACCGTTGACCAATGCCGTCCGGGACGACTGGACAAGGAACGCGTGGGCATAACGAAGCAGTGATGCGCGAAGCGACTGGCTTGCCGCGATCACAGGGCGAAGATTTTCAACCGGCAGGCACCAGCCATTGCCGGCAACTTGGATATAGGTTTCATTGGGAGAGCTGTCTTGGCCGAGGATGACGGCAACCCCTGTCATGCCGTCAAAGCCGACGATGCCGACCTCGCTTTGCCGCCCGCCGGTCATGGTGGCGACCACCGAAGCGATACCCGCCTCCGGAAAATACACATGCTCGATCGGCTGATACGCGACTTCCAGTCGGGCTTTGATGTCAAGCTCGACATGATGCATTGACGGCTGCAGCAGCGCGAAATCCTCAGGGCAGAGGGCTTTCAATACATGGTTACGAAGAAGGGATTGGGGCACGGGGCTCTCCCTGACGGGCAAGAGCACGTACCTCTTACTGTCGGCTGCATCCGCAACGCTGGCGACCGATGTGAGCAGCATAGGCCTCAAATGCACGATTGGCAAAAGTCCTGCCGGCCTATTGTGCTCACGAGGAAACTCAAACTTTGCAACCGGGTACAAAAATGGTAGATAAACCGGGTACATTGTCTCGCCCGGCATGCAAGCGATCTATTTGGTTTTGTTATATTTTTTGAACAGAGGGTAGTCTCCGATTGGCTCCGCCATACAGTCTTTCTCTCACGCTCGGCTGCGTGGCATTCGCACTCGTTGCCTGCCAGTCGGCGCCTGAAACGCCGCCGTCTCCGCCGCCCCAACCTGCTCCGGCTTCTGTCACGGCTCCTGCTTCCCCGGATTCGGCGGTGTTGGATCAAACCGTGGCGGTCACTCCGCCCGGCAAGGGCGTTCCGGCAAAATATGCCGCGTTTTCAGGCATATGGGCCGGACGGCTGGATGGTCAGTATGAAGGCAAGCTGGCGGTGCTGACCGTTTCTTCGGGCGGGCAGGTGACGGTCAGCTATGCATGGGGCGATGTGGCCGACAACAAGCCGGGAGTGGCCGACGGCGCCGGCAGGATTGTCGGGAACACATTGAAGCTCGGGCGCCTTCCGAATGGCGCCGACGCCACCTTTGCGATGCAGCCCGACGGAACATTGTCCGCCACCTACGCGCTTGCCGGCCAGACCTACACGGGAGCGTTCACCAGGCAATAGCGGTGGGCGATCTCGCCGCCGCATCTGCCGTGCCGGCCGGGCTCGAATCGGCTATGCCTCACCCATGCAGGAAACGTCCCTCTATGCTCCGGTGAAGCAGTTCCTCGAGAGCCTGGATTTCACCGTCAAGGGCGAGGTCGGCGGTTGCGACATCGTTGGGCTGCGCGAAGGCGAGCCGCCCGTGGTCGTCATCTGCGAGCTGAAGCTGCAGTTCAATCTCGAGCTCGTCCTGCAGGGCGTCGACCGCGCGGCGGCCTGCGACGAGGTCTGGCTTGCGGCGCGCATGTCGGCGCGCGGCAAAGGCCGCGAGCACGACCGCCGTTTTCGCGCGCTCTGCCGCCGTCTCGGCTTCGGCCTGCTGGCGGTTGACGGAAAGGGCAAGGTCGAGCTGCTGCTCAACCCGGCCGCAGTGCCGCCGCGGCGCGATCCGAGGCGGCGCTCGCGCCTGGTCGAGGAGCATCACCGGCGCAAGGGCGATCCGTCCATCGGCGGCAGCACGCGGCGAAAGCCGATCATGACCGCCTACCGGCAGGAAGCGATCGCCTGCGCCGCCGCCATGGCCGACGGCCCGAAGCGGCCGCGCGACCTCAAAACCCTTTCGCCGCGCGCGGCCAGCATCCTGCTGCACAACTATTATGGCTGGTTCGCCAGGGCCGAGCGCGGCATCTACGCGCTGACCGAAATCGGGCAGGCCGCCTTGCAGTCACATGGGGCGGTCGAGGGCTCGTCGCCTCGCTCCTTGTAGGTGGCCGGTCAGGTCTGGCGCTTTGTGAATTCAACTGTCCCGCGCGTCAGAAACGCTCGCGATAGTCGCGCGGGTTCGTGCCGAGGGCGCGCAGGAAGCCGCGTCGCATCGTCTCTTCCGAGCCGAAGCCGCAGCGGCGGGCCGCCTGGTTGACGGCCAGTCCCTGCTCCAGCATCCGTCGCGCCGCCTCGATCCGTATCTCTTCGACCGCGCGGGCGGGTGTGCGGCCGGTTGCGTCCCGATAGTGCCGCGAAAAGCTGCGTGGGCTCATATTGGCGCGTTCGGCCAATCTCGTCAGCGAAAGGTCGCCGCCCAGATTGTCCAGCATCCAGCCATGCAGCTTGTCGAAGCGCTCGTCACCATCCTGCAGCTTGAGGGTCTGGCTGAACTGCGCCTGGCCGCCGGGACGTTTCAGGAAGACGACGAGCTGGCGGGCCACCGCGAGCGCCATGCGCCGGCCGAGATCGGCCTCGACGAAGGAAAGCGCCAGATCGATGCCCGCTGTCACGCCTGCGGACGTCCACACATTGCCGTCGCGAATGAAGATCGGGTCAGGCTCGAGCCGGACTGCCGGAAAGCGCCGGGCGAATTCCGCGCAGCGTCCCCAATGGGTGACCGCGCGACGGCCGTCGAGCAGGCCGGTCGTCGCCAGCAGGAAGGCGCCGCTGCAGACTGAAGCCGTTCGCCTGGCGCCGCGCGAGCGGCCGACCACCCAATCGACCAGCTCCGCTTGCTCGCAGGCAGCGTTGACACCCCTTCCACCTGGCACGATCAGCGTGTCGATCTCGGCTTCGAGCGGCGAGAGCGCCGCGGTCTCCAGCACGAGACCTGCCGACGTCCTGATCCGCGTGGAAGCGGCGACGACCACTACCTCATACGCTGCCGGCTCGCCGGCCTGCAGCATGAAGTCGTTGGCGCTGGCGAAAACCTGGAGTGGCCCGCTTACGTCAAGGAGCTGGACGTCGGGATAGGCAAGGATTTCGATGCGGCGCATTTTGATTTGGCCTGAAACGAGGGATGATTGGCAATCGCGCCAAAGCATGATGCCTTAGAGTGTCGGCAGTCAACCTGCGGAGATTTCCATGACCCTTCGTTTCGGCATCCTCGTGTTCCCCAATGTCCAACAACTCGACCTCACCGGTCCTTACGAAGTCCTGGCATCGGCAAAGGGCGCCGAGGTGGAATTGATCTGGAAGGATCGCAGTCCGGTGGTCTCGTCGACGCGACTGTCCCTCAGCCCGACGGTGACCTTCGAGGATTGCCCGCCTCTTGATGTGCTGTGCGTTCCAGGCGGGGGAGGCGTCAACGCGCTGTTGGAGGACCAGGAGGTCCTCGACTTCGTGCGGCAGCGCGCGGCGCAGGCGCGCTACGTCACCTCGGTGTGCAGCGGTGCCCTGGTGCTCGGCGCCGCCGGACTGCTCAAGGGCAAGCGGGCGACGACGCATTGGTACGCGCATGATTTCCTTGTCGAGTTCGGCGCGGTTCCTGTCGATGCGCGAATTGTGGAGGACGGCAATCTGATCACCGCCGGCGGCGTCACGTCGGGGATCGATTTCGGCCTGGCGTTGGTCGCCAGGCTTCTCGGACAGGCAGAGGCCGAAACGGTGCAGCTTTCGCTCGAATATGCTCCAGCTCCTCCCTTCCGGTCAGGCACGCCGGCTGAAGCTGCGCCGGCCGTGCTGGCGCAGGCGAAAGAACGCCTTGCGGCTTCGCGGCGGGCCCGCGAGGAAATGTTTGCCCGCTGGCGCGGCGCCGGCTCGGCCACCACGCCGGCGCGCATCCGCGACTGAGCCGATCGGGCCGAACGGCGCATCTCCGTTCGGTTCTGTCTCGATTTCGGTTGTTGACTCTCCCATTCGGTCTGTGCAGAAATTGGTTGGACCATTGAACCACTTTAGGCCCCGCTGGCGTGACAGACAGCCTCCCGCCCATTCAGACCACGGCCCGCGATGACGCGGTGCTGAAGGCGTTGGCTGGCTTCGTCAGGCAGGAGTCGCTAGGCCCCGGTGAAAGACTGCCGACAGAGCGCATTCTGGCCGAACGGCTCAAGGTCAGCCGCAACACGGTGCGCGAGGCGCTGACGCGCTGGGAGGGGCTGGGCCTCGTCGAACGGCGCCAGGGCAGCGGCACTTATCTCAAGGCGGCGGTCTCGCCCGACATGCTGCACATGCCGCTGACGCTTGCGGGCGGCAACGACTTCGCCGGCCTGATGCGCACGCTGGAGATCCGCCGCGCGCTCGAGGCCGAGGCCGCCGCGCTTTGCGCTGTCCGCGCCGGCAAGGCCGAGATCGCCGAGATCGAGCGCAAGCTCGACATCATGGAAGAGGCCTTCCGCACCCGCGCCGGCATGTCGTCGGAGGAGGACTGGGAATTCCACCAGTCGGTCTACCGCGCCTCTGGCAATCCGCTGTTCGAGCAGATCATCAGCGCCATGCACGAGCTGTTCCACCGCTTCTGGGAGCATCCGCTCGGCGTGCGAGACTTCGGCCACGCCAGCTTTCCCTATCACCGCAGCATCTTCAATTGCATCGCCGCGCACGATCCGCTGGGGGCCCGCGCCGAGGCGCTGAAGCTCATCGCGACCGTCGAGGACGATCTGAAGCGCGGCGCCGCCAACCTCAAGCTTTTGGACCGCAAATGAACGAGCACCCCGCCGCCTTCGACCCGGCTCCCCTGGCCAGCGACTATCTCGGCGAGGCGGCGACGCTTCTCGCGCATGACGATCCGTTCCCCGGCGGCGCGGTGGTGCCGCCGATCTACCAGACCTCGCTGTTCACCTTCGACAATTACGCCGACATGGCCGACACCTTCGCCGGCCGTCGTCGGCAGCCGATCTATTCGCGCGGCGACAATCCGACGGTGATGGAGTTCGAGGCGCGCGTCGCAGCGCTGGAAGGCGCCGAGGCCGCGCGCGGTTTCTCCAGCGGCATGGCGGCGATCAGCGCAACCGTGCTCGCCTTCGTCGGCGCGGGCGAGCGCATCGTTGCTGTGCGCAACTGCTATGGCGACGCCTACCGTCTGTTCGAGCGGCTGTTTCCGCGCCTCAACATCAAGGTCGACTATGTCGATGGCTCCGATCCTGACGCAGTTGCCGCAGCGCTTCCCGGCGCCAAGCTGCTCTACCTCGAAAGCCCGACCTCGATGATGTTCGAGCTGCAGGACATTGAGCGTCTGACGCGGCTGGCGAAGGAGCAGGGGATCGTCACCACCATCGACAATTCCTGGGCCACGCCTGTCTTCCAGAAGCCGATCGCGCACGGCGTCGATCTGGTGCTGCATTCGGCCTCAAAATATCTCGGCGGCCACAGCGACACGGTCGCCGGCGTCGTGGCGGGCTCGGCCGCGCACATCAGGCACATCAACGAGCAGACCTATTCCTCGCTCGGCGGCAAGCTGTCGCCGTTCGAGGGCTGGCTGCTCTTGCGTGGCCTGCGAACCTTACCGCTCAGGCTGCCGCATCACATGAAGAGCGGGCTCACCCTTGCCGAACGGCTGAAGGCGCATGGCCAAGTCGAGCGGGTCAACCACCCCGCCTATTCCAATCATCCCGGCAAGAAAACGCTAGCCGGCTATGCCGGGCTGTTCTCCTTCGAAGTTGCCGAGGATGTCGACATCCCAGCTTTCGTCGATGCGCTGAAGCTCTTCCGCATCGGCGTCAGCTGGGGCGGCCATGAAAGCCTGGTCGTGCCGGCAAAGGCCTCGCTCGAGCAGACGCCGGGTCTGAATTCGATGGCGCGCTTCGGCGTCAGCCCCCGAACCATCCGCTTCAATGTCGGATTGGAAAATGTCGAGGATCTCTGGGCTGACATCGCCCAGGCCTTCGACAAGGCAAAAAAATAACGCGTTAAAAATGGGAGTCCTGAACATGAAAAGACTGACAGTCATGCTCGCCGCCGTCGCCGGCCTGGCGATCTCCGCCGGAGCCGCGCTGGCCGACACCACCGTCAAGATGGTCGAGGTCATCACCAGCCCGCCCCGCACCGAATTCCTGAAGAAGCAGATCGCCGAGTTCGAAGCCGCCAATCCCGGCATCAAGGTCGAGCTCGTCTCGCTGCCCTGGGGCCAGGCTTTCGAGAAATTCCTCACCATGGTCCAGGCCGGCGACACGCCCGATGTCGTCGAGATGCCGGAACGCTGGATGGGCCTCTATGCCAACAACGGACAGCTCGAGGATCTCGGCCCCTACATGGCCAAGTGGGACGACGCCAAGACGCTCGGCGACCGCGCCAAGCAGTTCGGCTCGACCGTCAACAACACTCAGTTCATGATCCCCTATGGCTACTATGTGAACGCGCTGTTCTGGAACAAGAAGCTGTTCAAGGAAGCGGGCCTCGACCGTCCGCCGGCAACCCTCGACGAGTTCGTCGAGTTCTCCAAGAAGATCTCGGCCATCCCCGGCAAATACGGCTACTGCCTGCGCGGCGGCCCGGGCGCCTTCAACGGCATGCACATGTTCATGAACATCGCCGACGGCAAGGGCGGCTACTTCACCGAGGACGGCACCTCGACCATCAACGATGAGGGCTCGGTCAAGGGGCTGCAGATGCTGGCCGACATGTACAAGAACGGCCTGGCGCCGAAGGATGCCGTCAGCTGGGGCTTCAACGAGACGGTGACCGGTTTCTATTCCGGCACCTGCGCCATGCTCAACCAGGATCCGGACGCGCTGCTCGGCATCGCCGACAAGATGAGCGCCGACGACTTCGCGGTCGCGCCGTTGCCGGTCGGCCCGAGCGGCAAATCCTATCCGACGCTCGGCTATGCCGGCTGGGCGATGTTCGCCAATTCGCAGCACAAAGACGAAGCCTGGAAGCTGATGGCGACGCTGCTGTCGCCGAAGGACAATCTGGAATGGGCCAAGGAGGTCGGCGTCGTCCCGATCCACAACGGCGCCGATCAGGACGCCCATTTCAAGACCGAGCAGTTCAAGGGCTGGTTCACCGAGCTCAGCGACACCTCCAAATATGAAATGGTGACGCCGCCGACCCATCTGGAGAATCTCGGCAACTTCGTCGACCAGGTGGCGATCAAGAACTTCCAGGAAGTGCTGCTCGGCCAGAAGCCCGCCAAGCAGGTGGCCGACGAATGGGCCGCGTTCCTGACCAAAGAGCAGCAGGCCTGGTTGGCCAAGAACAAGAAGTAGACGCAGGTTTTTCCTTCTCCCCGTTGAACGGGGAGAAGGTGGTCCGAAGGACCGGATGAGGGGCAGCGCCATGCTTTCGCAAGTTCGCCCCGCCCCTCATCTGCCTGCCGGCATCTTCCCCCCGTGAACGGGGAGAAGGACGCTGCTGCCACGCCGGCACCCATCTTCCACCGTGAGCACCCGTATGACCTACGCAGTGTCCGAAATCCGATCCGCCGGCCGGCCGCGAAAGAAGCGGCTGACAAAGGCTGCGATCGAGCCATGGCTCTATCTTTCGCCGGCTATCGTCCTGCTGGTCGTGGTGCTGCTGGTACCGCTGATCATCGGCATCAGCTATTCCTTCCGCAAGTTCTCGGCCTTCAAGTCGGAATATGTCGGGCTTGGCCAGTACCAGGCGATGCTCTCCGACGCCGTGCTCGGCCAGGCGCTCATCAACACGCTATGGTGGACGGTCGCCAGCCTGTTCTTCCAGTTCTTCCTCGGGCTTGGCCTGGCGCTGCTGCTCGACAAGCCGTTCTATGGCCGCAAGGTTGTGCAGGCGGTGGTGTTCCTGCCCTGGGCGGTGCCGTCCTTCTTATCCGGCCTTACCTGGGCCTGGCTGTTCAATCCGATCATCGGTCCGTTGCCGCATTGGCTCTTCGCGCTTGGGCTGAAGGCGGAGCCCACCAATGTGCTGTCCGATCCGGCCACCGCAATGTGGGGGCCGATCGTCGCCAACATCTGGTTCGGCATTCCTTTCTTCGCCATCACGCTGCTGGCCGCGCTGAAGTCGATTCCGTCGGAATTGCATGAGGCGGCGGCGATCGACGGCGCCTCACCCTGGCAGCGCTTCACCAAGGTCACGTTGCCTTTTCTTGCGCCGACAATCGTCATCACCGTCATGCTGCGAACCATCTGGATCGCCACCTTCGCCGACCTGATCTTCGTCATGACCGAGGGCGGGCCGGCGGGCGCGACCAGCACGGTGCCGGTCTACATCTATGTCAGCGCTTTCAAGTCGCTGGACAAAGGTTACGCCTCGGCCGTCGCCGTGCTGCTGCTTGTGCTGCTCATTGCCTATGCAGTGGCTCTGATCGCCATCCGCCGCACGCTTGTGAGGCACGTCTGATGATAGCCGGTCGCTCCACCACTTCGCGCATCGCCGGCGGCATCGGGCTTTACCTGGCGGTCGGCATCTTTGTTGTCTTCGCGCTGTTTCCGATCTTCTGGACGCTGAAGATCTCGGTGACGCCGGAGCGTCTGCTCTATTCGGAAGGCATCACCTTCTGGCCGTCGCAGACGACATTTCAGAACTTCGTCACCGTGCTGGAGGCCTCAGACTTCCCGCGCTATTTCCTGAACAGCGTCATCGTCTCGGTTTCGACTGCGGCGCTGGTGACGGTCATCGCCACGCTCGCTGGCTACGCCATGTCGCGCTTCACCTTCCGCGGCAAGGCGACTTTAGCCATCCTGTTGCTTCTGACCCAGACCTTCCCGCTGGTCATGGTCATCCCGCCGATCTATCGCATCATGGGCGATCTGGGCCTGACCAACAGCCTGACCGGGCTGATCATCATCTACACTGCCTTCAACACCGCCTTCGCCACCTTCCTGATGCAGTCCTTCTTCGACGGCATCCCGAGGGACCTGGAGGAAGCGGCGATGATCGACGGCTGCACGCGCGCTCAGGCGATGCGCAGGGTCATCGTGCCGCTCACCTTGCCCGGCATGGGCGCGACGCTGGGCTTCGTCTTCACCGCAGCCTGGAGCGAATTGCTGTTCGCGCTGATGCTGATTTCCAGCGACGCGCAGAAGACCTTCGCCGTCGGCCTGCTCACCTTCATCGGCAAGTTCGCCGTCGACTGGGGGCAGATGATGGCGGCGTCCATCCTGGCGCTGATCCCGGTCTGCATCTTCTTCGCTTTCCTGCAACGCTATCTCGTCACCGGCCTCACCGCCGGCGCGGTCAAAGGGTAATCGATGGCTTCCGTCACGCTGCAACATGTCGAGAAGGACTACGGCGCGCTGCGCATCCTGCACGGCGTCGACCTCGAGATCGCCGATGGCGAGTTCGTCGTGCTGGTCGGCCCGTCGGGCTGCGGCAAGTCCACCCTTCTGCGCATGATCGCCGGGCTGGAGGAGGTCACCGGCGGCGAGATCCGCATAGGCGAGCGGCTTGTCAACGACGTCGCGCCCAAGGACCGCGACATCGCCATGGTGTTCCAGTCCTACGCGCTCTACCCGCATATGGACGTCTCCTCCAACATGGGCTTCAGCCTGCTGCTGAAGAAGGCCGAGAAGACGACGATCGACGGCAGGGTGGGCGCTGCCGCGAAGCGGCTTGGTCTGGAAAGCTTCCTCGGCCGGCTGCCGCGCCAGCTCTCCGGCGGCCAGCGTCAGCGCGTCGCCATGGGCCGCGCCATCGTGCGCGACCCGAAGGTCTTCCTGTTCGACGAACCGCTGTCCAACCTCGACGCCAAGCTGCGCGTCCATATGCGCGCCGAGATCAAGGCGCTGCACCAGCAGCTCAAGACCACATCGGTCTATGTCACGCACGACCAGGTCGAAGCCATGACCATGGCCGACCGCATCGTCGTCATGCATGACGGCTATGTGCAACAGGTCGGCCATCCGCTCGAAGTCTACGACCGGCCGGCCAACATCTTCGTCGCCGGCTTCATCGGCTCGCCCGGCATGAATTTTCTGCCGGCCAAGGTCGCCAAAGGCGGCAAGGTCGACGCCGTGCTGGCCGACGGCCAGAAGCTGAGACTGCCGGACGGCCTGCCTTGGACGGACGGCGATGCGCTCACCGTCGGGCTGCGGCCCGAGCATATCAGGCTCGCCGACGATGGCGCGCTGAAGGCCGAGGTCGAGGTCGTCGAGCCGCTCGGCCTGTCGACGCAGTTCTATGTCAGGCTGGCCAATCAGCAGATCTGCGTCTTCGTCATGGGCCGCAGCAGTATCAGGCCAGGCGACACGGTCCGGCTGTCGGCCGAGCCCGCGGCGCTGCATCTGTTCGATCCGGACACGGGCGACCGTATCGGCTAAGGCGCGTCGCCTGAATCGGTTTCAGCGCGACGCGCTTTAGGTCTTTGTTTTTTATGCATGTCGTTTTCGCAAAGCCGCTGCACACTTTTGCGCGACATGCATTAGTTCGGGGTCGGTGCGGGGCTGCTGGCCGTAGGCTAAAATCACCCTCGTTGATTCGTCTCGACAGGGAACGGCATGAGCAAGGCCCTCGGCACATTCGCATTGGTCACGGTTTTGAGCGCCTTGCTGATGGCGCTGTCGCTCGCGGTCGCCAGGCACGGCTACCCCCAAGGCGCCTTCGGCGTGAAGCGTCTCGACGGCATTGCCGACGCGGGTTCGTTCCTCGCGATCGCCGCCGTCTATTTCTTCAGCGCGCTGTTGATGATGATCCTGCCGATCCGCGCCGCCGGCGTCGTGCTCACGCATGCCGCCGACGCGATCTTCTGGGCGACGATCGTGCTGTTCTCGACCATTGTCGGCTCGCTTCTCGCCAGATGGGCCTTTGGCCAGAGCGGTGTGCTTTCGGTGCTCCTCAACTGGCGCTTCCTGTTCGCGGTGGCGATCGTGGCGGCGCATCTCGCCATGAACGAGCTTCGTCGCAACATCCTGCTCAGAAGCCTGTTCTTCGTCGTCTTCGCCGCGGTGACGCTGGCCTGCCTGTTCTGGTCGTTCTCCGTCTGAGACCCGCCACATCGTGACAGGTGGTCGCGGGCGAGCTCGATGGACTTTCGCTGTGGCGCGCCTAGGTTTATCGAAAGCTCTTGGCTAGACCTTTCAGCGGACAATGCATATATCATTTGTCTGACAAATGACCGGCACGCTTTGCCAGCGCTGCCAATCTCGAAGGCTCAATCTCGAAGGCCCAATCTCGAAGGAATGAAGATGACCGTGCTCCGCAAGAACCTGATCGACGGCGAGTGGCTGGGCGAGGCCGGCTCGCGCAACATCAACCCGTCGAACACCAACGATGTGGTCGGCGAATATGCCTCGGCCGGGCCGCAGGAGGCGAAACAGGCCATCGCCGCCGCCAAGGCGGCCTTCCCGGCCTGGTCGCGCTCCGGGCCGCTGGCCCGCCATGCGGTACTGAAGAAGGCCTCCGACGAGATCACCGCGCGGAAAGATGAAATCGGCCATGCTCTGGCGCGCGAGGAAGGCAAGACGCTGGCCGAAGGCGTCGGCGAGACCATCCGGGCGGCCCAGCTCTTCGACTTCTTCGCCGGCGAGACGCTGCGTCTTTCGGGAGAGCTGGTGCCGAGCGTCCGGCCGGGCGTCGGCGTCGAGATGACCCGCGAAGGCGTCGGCGTCGTCGGCATCATCACGCCATGGAATTTCCCGATCGCCATCCCCGCGTGGAAGATCGCGCCCGCGCTCGCTTACGGCAACACGATCGTCTTCAAGCCGGCGGAGCTCGTCCCCGAAAGCGCCTGGACCATCGTCGACATCCTGCATCGCGCCGGCCTGCCCAAGGGCGTGCTCAACCTCGTCATGGGCAAGGGCTCGGTGGTCGGTCAGGCCATGCTCGACAGCCCCGACGTCAATGCCATCTCCTTCACCGGTTCGGTCGGCACGGGAAAACGCGTCGCCGCGGCAAGCGTGGAGCATATGCGCAAATTCCAGCTCGAGATGGGCGGCAAGAACCCGCTCGTCGTGCTCGACGATGCGGACTTGGCCGTGGCTGTCGATTGCGCCATCAACGGCGCCTATTTCTCGACCGGCCAGCGTTGCACGGCGTCCTCGCGCCTGATCGTCACCGAAGGCATCCACGACCGCTTCGTCGATGCGATGAAGGAGCGCCTGGACAAGCTCGTCATCGGTGACGCGCTGGATGCCAAGACGCAGATCGGTCCGGTCGTAGACCAGACCCAGCTCAAGCAGGACGAGGACTATATCGCCATCGGCCGCCGGGAAGGCGCCGAGCTCGCCTATGGCGGCGAGCGGCTGGAACGCGAGACGCCCGGCTTCTATCTCAGGCCGGCGCTGTTTACCGGCTCCACCAACGCCATGCGCATTTCGCGCGAGGAGATTTTCGGCCCCGTGGCCAACGTCATCCGCGTCAAGGATTACGACGAGGCGCTGACTGTGGCCAACGACACGCCGTTCGGCCTGACTTCCGGCATCTGCACGACGAGCCTGAAGCACGCGACGCATTTCAAGCGCAATTCCGAAGCCGGCATGGTGATGGTCAACCTGCCAACGGCGGGCGTCGACTTCCATGTTCCGTTCGGTGGTCGCAAGGGCTCGAGCTACGGCCCGCGCGAGCAGGGCCGCTATGCCATGGAGTTCTACACCACCGTGAAGACGGCCTATACGTTTGCCGGCTAACGGAAGATGTCGGACCTTGCCGGAATGACCTGGCTCAACCCGCCGCCGCACCATGTGTTCGGCGACGACATGGTCCATGTCCGCACCGGCAAGGAGACCGATTTCTGGCGTGAGACGTTCTATGGCTTCCGGCGCGACAATGGCCACTTCCTCTGTCGCCCGGTCGCGGGCGACTTCAGCGCCGAGGTCACGGTCAAGGGCGAATACAAGGTGCTTTACGACCAGGCCGGGCTGATGCTGCGCCTCAGCGAAACGCACTGGATCAAGGCCGGCATCGAATACACCGACGGCCGCGCCTATTTTTCCGTCGTCGTCACCAACGACACCTCCGACTGGTCGCTGGTCGCCATTCCTGCGGATCCGAATGGCGTCCGGATCCGTCTGACCCGTCACACCGAGGCTATTCGGGTTCAGTACCTCGATGCCACGGATGGCCATTGGAAGCCGGTGCGGCTGGCCTATTTCCCGATTTCGCGGAGCGTCGATGTCGGCATGATGTGCTGCTCGCCGCAGCGCGAAGGGTTCGAAGTGACCTTCTCCAACTTTGTGGTCGGTCCGCCGATTTCCAGGGAATTGCACGACTGACCGAAGCACGGATGGGAAAGTCGACTATCCTTCCCGTACCGGCGGGAAGAGCGTAAGACGACGCGGCTGGAGGAAATCATCGGCTCCCGTGTTTTCAGATAGACGTGAAATCCACTCGGCGATCTTGCCAGGGGCGTGCGGCTTGCGATCTCCTCGTGGTCTACCTGCCAGGCTCGATAAGCGGCGACGTCATCGAAATCCAGGATCAACAGGTTGGAATAGCCGCCCAATATGCCGACGTTTCCCGAGAAGTCGCGAAACCACCGCGCGATGTCGCCGCTGCCCGGCGGCTTCTGCGACAGTTGGAAAGCGATGGACGTGAAGGCGAGTTCCTTGAGATCCTTGCGCAGCGTCCGCAGATGCAGCGGGTCGTACTCCATGGACGCGAGGTCGAGATGCTTGCCGCCGGCGCGAAGCGGCACGCATATAAAGCCGCGCTCGAGCAGCCTCACGGCATAGTCCGTCAGTGCCCCAGCCTGCATGCGAAAGCTGTCCGCGATCCCCGTGACATCCCCCTGCATCTTCCCTAGCCGGCGGCACTGCCGTCAAGCCAAGCATCGATTGACAAATCGCATCTTCGTCGCACCGCCGATATCAAGAGCTGGCTGGCTCAGCGGAGCCCATAAATGACATTCGAATGTTACGCGTCCATGCTGTGCCGGAAGAACTGCAGGAATAGCTCGCGCTCGGTGGTGATGTCGAGCTTTTCATAGATGCGGCGGCGATGGTTCTTCACCGTATCGACGGTGATGCCGGCATGAGCCTGATTGCCGGCCTGTCCATCGCCTTCCTCGCGATCCTCGCCGACCGACTGATCCAGGCGGCCGTCGCTCGATCGACGATGGCTTGAGCCCGAGCCGCGCTCCCGCCCTATTCCAGCCTTTTCGCCATGCGATAGAGCATCCGGTGCCCTTAGCCCGTGACAACATTTCCGGTTGAGCCGCCGGCAATAGGGCGGTAGGTTATGCTGCGGTGCACAATGAGTTCCGGCCAGGCCGAACATTGGCTTGCGCCGTTTACCAGACGCTGAACCGCTCCAAGCTGAACGGACAAAAAATCCGGCATGAAGATTCCGAAATCCATTCTGCTCGATCCGGAGGCAAACAAGGCCTATGGCGCCTTTGCCGTGGTCATTTCCGTCTTTGCGTTTGCCTATTCCAGCAGTTTCGGCCAGATCCTGATCCTTGCCTACTACGCGGTCTGGCTGCCGCTGCTCTTTGTCGACTATAGGCGCTTCACCTGGAAGCTATCGAGCGCCTGGCTGCCGATACTGTTTGCGGGCTATGTCTGCCTGTCGGTCTTCTGGTCGCAGGCTGCCGGCACCAGCGCGCGTGCGGCGGTGCAATATTCCTCGCACATCCTCTGTGCCTATATCGCGGCCCGCACCATCAGCGTCCGGACGCTGGTGCTGGGCTCGCTGATCGGCATCTTCTTCGTCCTGCTCTACTCACTGAAAGTCAACGCTTACGCGCTCGACATTATCGACGGCACCTTCAATTTCGTCGGCGCTTTCGCCTCGAAGAACCAGGTCGGTTTCTTCTCATCGCTCGGCATCTTCTTCTCGCTCGTCTTCCTGATGTTCTACCGGCGCAACTGGCTGAGCTTCTTCTGGACCGCGCCGATCATCCTGATGTCGGCATACATGCTGGCGATCGCCCATTCGGCGACATCCGTCGCCTCGCTGCCGGCGGTGCTCGGCATCGTCATCTTGCTCACCATGAGCAGGGTCCTGTCGCGCCGCTACCGCCGTGTGCTGTTCGTGGTCGGCGGCGGCGCCCTGGTGGCCGGGGTGGTGGCCGCGCTGAACCTTGGCCTGCTGGACTTCGTGCTCGGCATCTTCGGCAAGGATTCGACGCTGACCGGCCGCACCTACCTCTGGGAGCAGGGTTGGGAGGCGGCGCAATTGCATCCGCTGCTCGGCTACGGCTATGCCGCCTACTGGGTGCAGGGCTTCGCCGATCCGGAGCGGCTGTGGGCGGAATTCTACATCACGACCCGCACCGGCTTCCACTTCCACAACACCTATATCGAAACCCTGGTCGAGATCGGCTTCGTCGGCGTCGCCATGCTGGCGCTGGTCATCCTGCGCGCCTTCTACGGTCATGTATCGAAGGTGGTGTTCGGAGCCTGGAACGCCGATTCGGTGGTGCTCGCCGGCGCTGTCGGGCTGATGCTGATCCGCTCCTTCTTCGAGGTCGAGATCCTCGGCCCCTATTTCATGGCCTCCTTCATCGTCTGTTACGGCCTGTTCAAGCTGAGCCCGCAGCCGGTCGCCCGGCGGCGGCGGGTTGTCCTCCCGGTCGAGGATGAGAAGCCCGCGAGGGGCCACATGCCGGCCCCGGTCTGACCGACCGGGGTGTCCGACTGCGGAGGTGCGGAACGGCTCCGCCCAGTCTTCGCTCCGTTTCGCGTCGCTGCGCCCAAGGATGACGACGCCTAGCTGTTGTGTCGAGAAACCAGTCTAGGCCACGGCCCGCGCGCGCTGCATTTGCCGCTGCAGGAACCGGCGCACCGGCTCGTCATAGACGCGGGTGGCGATGTCGGCGATGACGATGACCGCGGCGGCCATCAGGAGGCCGAACCAGGGATGATATGCGAACGGGTCGACCGACACCGCCTTGCCGGTTCCGGCGATGATCATCAGCATCGGCGTGTGGATGATGTAGATCGGGTAGGAGACCCGCCCCAGCCAGCCATAGAAGCCCGCCAGTCGCGGAGCGGTCGGCGCCACCGCGCCAGTCACAACCATGATCGGGAACACGACAGCCACGCAGGCGAGGTCATAGGCGACGCGCCCGGCAGCACCCGCAGGCGCGATGGCGAAGACGATCAGCGTGAGCAGGATCGCGGCCTCGACCCACCAGCCGCGCCGCAGGAAACCGAGACCGTCCTGGTAACGCGCCATCGACCGGCATAAGAGCACGCCCAGGAAGAAGGAGAACGACACGCGCGGCAGCCCGCTGATGATGGTCTTTCCGGTCATGCCGAAATCGAGCGTGCCGACGATAACCGAGGCGACGACCAGCAGCACGAGGCTGACAGCGATCAGCGCCGTCAGCACCCGCCTCGACAGCAGGAAAAAGACGGCGACATAGGCGACGTTGACGATCAGCTCGAAGAACAGCGACCACGAGGCGGGATTGAGCGGAAAGATCGTATGGTAGGCCTCGCCGATCAGCGGAATAAAGAACATGCCGGTCGTCAGCTGCATGCCGATCTCGGACAACGGCATGTATTCGGCCGGCATTAGCCTGTTCTTGACCAGCAGGTAGAAGAAGCCGAGCAGCGTGCCGGCGAGATAGAGCGGATAGAGCCGGATCAGGCGGATGGCCACGAATGTGCCGAAACCCATGCCGTTCTCGATCTTTCGATCATAGGCATGCGCGATGACGAAGCCACTGAGCAGGAAGAACAGGTCGACCGCGAGATAGCTCGACGGCAGCACCTTGCCGTCGGCCAGGAACGGCGAGAAGTGGTAGAGCATGACGCTTATCGCCGCCACGCCGCGGATGGCGTCGAGGTTGAGGTAAACGTGACGCGGAGCGGCGGGCTGCATTCTGTGCCTTCAAGCGGTCCAAACAGATCGCCCGCCCGCGCCTTGGCGCGAACGAGCCTGACTTGTTCCTCCCGCCTCCATAGCGCGGGCCGCCACAAGCGCTGGAGCGGTTCGGCGATTGAACCGCTCCAGCGGGTGGCGCTACTGGCTGGCCGTCGGCGCCAGCTTGACCTTGATCACGTCGCCGGGAAGCACTGGCGTGTCTTCCTTGGCCTCGACCTCGCTGGTCTTGCCGTCGGCAACACGCAGCAGCGAGTAAAGCAGGGTCGGTTCCTCGCTGCCGGTGATGGAAGCCATCGTCGCGGGGTCCGACGCCTGGGCGATCAGCCCTTTCTGCATGGCTGTCCTCAGCGTCGCCTCGTTGAGGTCGGCTTCGGTCTGCTGGCGGCTTGCGGCCAGATTGGAGTTAAGCGTGTTGCGGGCATCGATGGCGTCCTGCTCGGCCTTGCTGATCGACTGCTTGGCCGTGAGGATGGCCGTCTCATAGTCCAGGATCTTGCCCTGCAGGTCGGCCACCGTCTGTTTCGAATCGAGCAGCCGCGCATTGGCGACCAGGCCCTTCTGCGCCAGCGGACCGATGCTGGTGAGCTGCTGCTGCGCCAAGTCCACCTGCTGCTGCTGGTTGGCGATCTTCTTCTGCAGCGATTCGACTTCGCCCTGCAGGACCCCTTTCAGGTCGTCGAGCGCGTCCAGCTTCAGCTTCAGCGCCTTCTGGTCGGCCGTGAGGATCTGCATTTCGTCGGCAACGATGGCCTGCGTTCTCGGGTCGCCCTCGACCTCCTTCGGAACCTCGAAGCTCGTCTTGCCGGCAAGGTCCGCGTCGATGCGGGCGCGCTTGATGATCAGCCGCAGCCGCTGGTCGTCATAGATGTCGAAACTGCCCTTGGCGGTGACCAGGTCCTTGCCGAGCTGAGGGCCGTAATCGGCGCTGCGCCGGATGCCGCCGGCGATGCTCACCGCCTTCAGCACCGTCAGGTCCGGCACGTAGGGGAACTGGCCTGGATTCTGCACTTCGCCCGAAATGTAGAATGGCCGGAATTGCGCCATTTCGACCGAGGCTTCGGGCTTGTCGGGCAGCGCCAGCTTGCGCTGCAGCGCGAGCCCGATCGCCGCCGCGATCTCCGAGGTTGTCTTGCCGGCCGCCTGCATCTCGCCGACGAACGGCACCGACAGCGTGCCGGCGGGGCCGACCGAATAGTCGCCGTTGAGCGCCGACCAGTCGCGGAACGTGCCGTCGACCGTCTGCCATTCGGCGACGCGGATGTTGAGCTTGTCCTGCGGGCCGAGACGATAGTCTTCGGCCGCCGCCATCTGCGGCGTCAGGAGAGACATCGCAAGCGCCGCAGCCGCGAGCCGGCTGGGCGCCATGGAAAGAAGACTGCAGGCGAAAGACAGTCCGAAGGAGTGCTTTTTCAAATGAACGTTTCCGATCCGCTTTGGCCCCATCCGCCCGATGAGATCACTGCCGGATGCCTGCGCCGAGTTCGGCGGGCAGGCCCGTCGGTCAATAGCTGCCGCGCGACATCCACACGGCAGGCACGGTTTTCACGATGATGCGAATGTCCTCGACCATCGACCAGTTCTCGACATAGTGGCGATCGAAAGCGACGCGCGTGTCGTAGGACACGTCGTTGCGTCCGCTCACCTGCCACAGCCCGGTGAGGCCGGGGCGCGACTTCAGGTAATAGACGGCCGCGCTGCCGTAGATCTCGAGCTCGTCACGCACGACCGGGCGCGGTCCGACGAGGCTCATGTCGCCCTGCAGGATGTTGATGATCTGCGGCAGCTCGTCGAGGCTGAGCTTCCTCAGCACATTGCCGACACGCGTCACGCGCGGATCGTTCTTCAGCTTGCGCGTCGCCGCCCATTCGGCAGCGGCGTCCGGATTGGCGGCGAGATGCGCGGCCAGCACCTTCTCGCCGTCCTGCACCATGGTGCGGAATTTGAGGCAGGCGAAGATCCTTCCGCCGCGACCGATCCGCTTATGACCATAGAAGATCGGACCGCGGTCGGAAAGCTTGACCAGCAGGGCGACCATCAGGAAGAGCGGGCTGAGCAGAACCAGGCCCGCTAGGGAACCGACGATATCGAAACTGCGTTTGAGCAGACCGCCGATGGGGGGTGGAAAATCAATGCCGGCATGCGAAAAACCCGCATTGGCCGACTTGGCGACGTCCCTCATGCAAAAGCTCCATACGTTGAACGGATGGTTTACGGCACGATATCAAAAAAATGCTGCAGCGCAACACACAATTTCCCATCGGGATGAAATGTTCACGTCATGAATTGACTAAATAATAAACGCACCCTGCTCAAATTTTGGCCTTTGTGGCATGTTTATGACGAGATGAGAGATAATCGAGGAAATGTAGTGCTCCATTTGGGCCGTTTTTGGACAGCGCATTCTTTGCCGCAGACGATTGGCGGTTGCAGATCGACCGAATCACTCGCGGAGGTAAGTTCTTAGCGTAAAATACTATTAATATTTTGGGTTTTACTACGGTAGGTTTAGCTACCTTGAATGTATGGCGATGCCGGAGTGTGCGTCGCAGCATGGTAGAGTCGATTCCGCAAAACCATTGGAAATCTCCTGCGCTTGGCCTTGCTTCGAAGGTCTCGCCTTAATAGAGTCGCAAACTGTTTCTGTCATAGTCTGGATGGGTCAGAAAGGCCGGAAGCAACCGGCCGAATTGGGCAGCCAGAAATAGCTCTTTGGCGGAACGGGGAGTTACGCGGGTGGGTAAGTCACACCTTTTGCATGCTCGTGTCGGTTGACGGGCCGACGCGCATGTCTTTGCCAAAATTCATCGTCGGAATGATATTCACGCTCGCCATCGTGGTCGGTTGGTCCTACTTCGACGGCGCATCGCTTGACACCATCGTTATGCGTGCCGTGATCTGCGCCGTCGTCATTCAGGTGGGTTATTTCCTTCTTGTCTTTGCCATGATTGCCAGGAGCAGGACGATGTCCGCCGACAAGACCCGAGAGGCCGACCGCGGCATCGTCTTGGACAAGGTGGCCGAGCGCGAGAAGCTAACCGCCAGGCGCGGTAGCCTCCGCTGATCTTCCAGCCGTTTCCGGAACTGGCGTGCTGTCCGCCGGTGTTGCGGTTTCCAGTTCGGCCCGTTCGCCGGAGAGCATCCGGGCCAGCCGGCTGCCGGACTTCGCCTTCAGCCGCCGATATTGCCCGACCTCGACCATGCGTCCGCCCTCGATGGCCACGACCCAATCCGCGAAAGCGATCATCGACGGCCGGTGCGCGATGGTCAGGATCGTCATCTGGCCGCGCAGTTCCTCGATCGATTGGGCGATCAGCGACTGATTCTGCCAGTCGAGCGCGCTCGTCGCCTCGTCGAGGATGAGCAATGAGGGTTTGCGCAGCAGCGCCCGCGCCAGCGCGATGCGCTGGCGTTCGCCGCCCGAGAGCCTGACGCCGCGATCTCCCACCACCGTTTCGAGCCTCCCGTCGAGCCGCTCGACGAAGTCGGCGGCTTGCGCTTTGCGCAGTGCCGCCCACAGCTCCTCGTCGCCGGCCTGCGGCGCCGCCAGGCGCAGATTGGCGGCAATCGTGTTATGCAACAGGAACACGTCCTGCGGCACGTAAGCCACCTGATCGCGCCACGCCCTGCGGTTCTTGGCGGTGATCTCGAGGCCGTCTACCAGGATACTGCCGTCCGTCGGCTCGAGCAGCCCAAGCAGCATGTCGGCGATCGTGCTCTTGCCCGAGCCGGACGGGCCGATCAGCGCCGTCACCTTGCCGGCGGGAAGCCCGAAGGTGATGCCGCTGACCACTGGCGTTCCATCGCCATAGGCGAACGAGACGTCGCGAACGTTGAGGCCCGCGTCGAGCGGCAGCCTTGCGTTCTGCGCGGCATCGCCCGGCTCCGTCTCGCGCGCGGCGTCAAAGCGCGCCTGCAGGGCCTGCATGGCGGTGTACGCCGGCAAATTGATCAGCACCTGCTGCGCCTGCACCTGCATATCCATGAAGCGCGGCGCGACCCGCATGAAGACCAGGAGCAGCACGACGATTTCCGCAAGGGACAGGTGGAAGCGCACCAGCGCGATGTAGATGAACAGGCTGAGCCCGATCACGCTCGCCACCTGGAAAAGCGCGGTGCCGATGGTGCTGTTGCGGACATAAGCGACATTGTCCGCCTTCATCTTCTCGAGCGTCGCGCGGAGCTGCGCGAAATAGCTGGCCTCGACATTCAGGCTCTTGGCTACCTTGATGCCGCCAAGGAACTCCGAAACCGTGCGGTATTGGTCCTGGCGGCTGCCGGTCAGCACGCGGCCATAGGCGGTGGCGCGCGCACGGAAGGGCTGCAGAGCAGCGAACAGGAGCACGCCGATGAGGATGGCGAAGGACGTCATCACCGGTGAGATGAACAGCGAGACAACGAGATATCCGGCAAGCAGCAGCGCCGTCTGGGCGAGCATCAGCAGCGAGAAGGCGGCCGCCTGCACACGGTCGATGTCGCCGGTCAGCGCGTGGTCGAGATCGGAGCTGCGCATGCGGGTGAAGACGCCCCAGTGCGCCTTGCCGATGCTCTCGAACAGGTTCATGCGCACGCGGTTGACGAAGTCGTAGAGCAGCCGCGCCATGTAGAGCGACTTGAAGCGGTTGAACATCGCCTGCAACGCCACCAGGGCGACGAGCAGGCAGAGCACCGTCGCCAGCGACAGCGTGCCGCCGGGCACCAGCCAGCGCAGGGCGCCCGGTACCCGCACGGCGAAATCCTGGTCGGCACTGCCGATCAGATGCAGGAGCGGGATCAGCAGCAAGATAGAGAGCCCCTCGGTCAGGCTTCCCAGGATCAGGAAGGCCAAAGCCGTCAGCGTGCGCTGCCCGCCGATATGCGCCATCATGCCGCCGAAGCCGGCGACATCCCGCAAAAGCGACAAGCGAATCTTCTCGGACCCGGCCATGCCTTAGCTCACCTTGCTTGCGCGCCGGCCGCCAGATCGTGTTCGATCAGGGCGACGGCCTCATCGATCCGCTCCAGGCCTGCCGGCACTTCGAGCCGGCGGACGCCGGTCCGGGCGGCAAGCTGGGCGCATTGACCGAGATGCGTGGACGCGAAATCGCCGACCAGCGCCTGCCGGCCGAACCGCGTGACGTAGGAGAACTTGATGATCGCCGGCAGGGCGCCGGCGCCCGGCAGCGGCGTGATCGCCGCCCGCTCCCCGCGCTCCAGCACATAGATCCGGGCCGCCGGCACGGCTTCGCCGGAAAATCCGTCTTGCAGGCGATGCTGCACCTTCTCGATCTGCGGATGCGCCTGCGGCCGCACTTCCGCTTGTTCGATCCTGATGGCGTCCGCGGCATCCGCTGCAAGCTTGAGCTGCGGAAAACCGGGCAGGATAATCGGCCGCGAAGGATTGGACAGGTCCAGTGCCACGACATCGTCGGTAAGCAGAAGGTGACCGGCGCGGATCATGGCGCCCGCCGTGGTCGACTTGCCGGCGCCCTTGTCGCCCATGAAGATCACGCTTCGGCCGCCCACGGCGACCGCGCTGGCGTGCAGGATGAGCAGACGGCGCTGATGCAGGGTGAGCGCCAGCACCGGACCGAGAAGCGGGAAGGCCAGCAGCGGATCATCGATGCCCGGCGCCGGATCGACATCGATCCTTGCGGCGTCGCTGATTAGGAAGGTGCCGACGGCTTGCCAGGACAGATATTGACGCGTCGGCTCGAAACGAAAGGCGGTTCCGCCTTCCGCTGCGGGCTTGGGAAAGTCGACCGGCCGGACCGCGATTGCGATATCGGGCGCCGCAGGCACGGCCGGCTGCAGTTCCGGCAACGCCACCTCCGAGCTGATCGTCAGGCCATAGGCCCGGTAGAAGCGGCGAACGCGCCTGCTCTGAGCTTCCGGTCCAATCTCGGGTTCCGGCCTGATGGCGGGCGGAGCGATTGAAACATTCATGCCGGGTTCCCCGCGGGCTGGATCTGCCGCAGCCAGAGCGACAGCGAGATCGAGCGCCAGACATATTGCACGTCGAGCGGCGCGGCTTCGTCGGGCTTCTCGAGCAGCCGCGCATAGGCGGCATTGACCTCGGGGAGGTTGACATAGGGCGCGATGCGATCGCCCTCCGACATCAGCACCGTGTCCAGGAGGTCGCGATGGTTGCGGAGCATGCCTTTGACCAGATTGGCGGTGAAATCGATCTTGTCCTGCCGCCATTGCACCGCCGGCGGCAGCACGCCTTCCATCGCCCGGCGCAGCACATGGCGGCCGAAGCCGTTGTGCAGCTTTTCCTCGCCGGGCAACGCCAGGCAGAATTCGACCAGCGGCTTGTCCCAGAACGGATAGCGTGGCTCGACGCCGAAAATGGCCGCGGCCTTGTCGAGCACCTCGAAAGCGTGCGGCACCAGTCCGGTCGAGAGCACCCAGCGATGGGTGAGCGCCTCGCTGGCGCTCACCTTGGATGGCATATAGCCGGCCCGGTGGAAGCGGTCGATAAGGTCGGTACGCCTGGCAAGCTCGGTATTGACCAGGCCGCCCCAGGCCGGGGCGCGTCGCTGCGCGGCGGGCTTCAGCCGCAGCCGGGACAGCAGCCGGTTGACCTGGTTCCTCCATCTGGCGATCCGCCATGCCGGTCCGTAGATGGTCAGGAACCGGAAATACATGGCGAGCATTCCTTCGCCATAGGTGCCCGAGGCGCCGTGAAGCTCGCGCCACAGCGCCAGCCACCGGCCCGCGTTGGCGAGCTCATGCAGCAGCCCATGCCCGTGCGAAACGACCTCGTCGCCGCCGTGGCCGTCGAGCAGCACCTTCACCCCCTTGGCGCCCGCGGTCCGGTAGATGCTGCGGGTCAGCGACAGGCCCGGCGCCAGGAACGTCCCTTGCTGCTCCTCCAGGATGCGTTCGAACTCGGCGAAGGGCGCGTGGTCGCCAACCGCGATCAGCGTGCCGTCCAGCCGATGGCGGCCCAGCACCGCATCGATGAACGGCTTCTCGTCCATCGGCGAGCCTTTCTCGAAGACCAGCGAGAAGGTCTTGAGCCTCTGTCTGCCCTCCGCCGCTGCGCGCAGGCCTGCAACGCTTGCGATCGAGGATGAATCGAGGCCGCCGCTCAGCATCGCGCCGATGGCAGGGGTGCCGCGCATCCGGTTCTGTACCGACCGGGAGAAGAGATGCCTGAATTCGTCTGCGGCATCCGCGCGCAGCGGCTTTGGCGAAGGTTCGATCTGCCAGTAGCGGCGAAGCGTCACTTGGCTGTCCGTCACGGTCAGCGTGTGACGCGCCGGCAAGCGGAAGATTTCGGCATAATGGGTCGCCTGCGGGTCATCCGGCAATCCGGCGAGGAAGCCTGAAATCTGATGCTCGCTTATGCGCGTGCCGACACCGTCCAGGGCAAGGATGGGGCCGATCTCCGAGGCAAACGCGAAGCGCCCGGCAGTCGAGTGATAGTAGAACGGCTTGATGCCGAAATGGTCGCGCGCGCAAAACAGCGCCCGGCGCTCCGCATCCCAGATCGCGAAGGCGAAATCGCCTTGCAGATAGGTCGGACAGGCCTCGCCCCATTCGAGATAGGCGCGCATCAGAAGCATCGCGTCGGCGGCCATCCGGTCGCGTATGCCGAGCCGCGCCAGCAGCTCGTCGCGGTTGTCCAGCCGGCAATCGGCCGTGACGGCGAGCCTGCCGCCGGCCATCGTCAGCGGGCCGGGGCCGTCTTCGCCCGTCGTGTCGAGCCAGGCATGGCCAAGCGCTGCGCTTCTGTCCGTCCACCACGAGCTGCCGTCGTGGGCCCGGTGGCGCATGCGCGCCAGCATCTGCTGGATGTCGGCTGCCGCGGCGGGCCTGCCCTCTTGCCTCAGCAGAATTCCGGCGACGCCGCTCATGGGCCGTGATCGACGAGATGGGCAAAGCCGTTGATCGAGCCGCCAAGCACGACGTGGTTGCCGCTGACCAGCCAGGCATGCGCCTTGAGCTCAGCACCGGTGTCGTGCTCGATGCCGATGCGGATCTTGGCGGCGTTGCCCTGGCGGGCAAGCAGATATTGCCCGGCGAGAGCCTGGGTGAGGCAGCTGGCGCCGGGCACAAACCGCGCCGCGGCGGCGATGCCCCAGGCGACGCGCCGCAGAGCGGCGATATCCGCGTCATCTCCTGCCTCCAGCCGGGTCACCAGAGCGCGCACGCGGTTGTAAGAAGAAAATGTTAGCCCCAGCCGTACGGCGGCGACCACCGCCAGGCAGCGCGCCAGGAACAGCATCTCCGCGCCGCTCAGCGAGAGGGCTCTAGACCAGTTCCTCATGGTGGAGCCTCGCAAGCCCAGCTTCGATCAGTCCCCTGAGCAAGCCCTCGATATCGGCCCTGCAGCGCTGCGCATCGACGTCGTAGCGCGTCAGCACGGCGCTTCTTATGTCGAGGATCGATCGCGGCTCCTGGATCAGCTCCCAGATGTAGGCGCCGACTCCGTTCAGGCTGTAGTAGATGTTGGATCTGAGATGGAGCAGCGCCAGTCCGTTGCCGAATTCGCAAGCCACGGCATCGTCGGTTGCGACCACGCGATCATGGTCAGATGGGTTCCAGTGCATCCTAAAACCTCATTGTTGGACGCCCCATGTTGAAAGCAAGCGTCTTCCGACCTGGACCGGGATCGGTTGCCTGCGATCCCCGGCCAGGAAACCGGGGGACACGGCGCCCCCCGGCTCACCTGTCTAAAAAGCGTCCGGAGCCCCAACTGCGACAACTCCGGGCACCGGCAAGCTCAGGAGAAGGTGAGCTGGTCGAACGGCGTGTGCGCGGGAAATGCCGCGTCCAGCGCCGTCGTGCCAGCGCCGCCCTGCGTGATCGTTTCGATCGAACCATGAACCGTCAGGCTGGGGGTCTCGTATTCATGCTTCTCAACATTCTGTTCCATTTTACTCTCCAACTGAGGACTGGAAGCGGCGTCAGAATGCCGCCAGCACATTGCTATGCTGCAAAACAATTGCTGCACGGCAACATTTATGAGTCAAGCCTGATTTACCATGCGTTAATCAATTCTTGGTTGCACCTGCATTCGCCGGCGATGAAGTCCCGGGCATTCGTATTTCGGGCGAATGTTATCCGCCGGCTCGACGCCGCAATTTCGCCGCCTAAGTAAGTCTATGTTTTGATTGCAATAACTTTATGAACTCAACTACCTGTCCCGCTATTGCGAAGAAAATGCTGCGGAAGCTACCGATTGCCGGCTTACGTCGCCCCGAGTCTGTTCCGTCTTCAAAAGTGATCGGCAACCAGGCGAATCTGAACGTGGAGGTTGCAAAAGCGAGGCCGCCTCGGAGCGCGCTCGGATGGCCGGTCTGATTTTTGGCGATGCTTTTCTTCGCAGTTGCGGTATAAACGCCGCCGCGGGCGGTTTTGCGGAGAACGACGACGGGCATGGCCGTGCAGGACGCTTCTTACGACAGGCTGCGTGCGGCCGGCTGCGCCGACGAAGTCGCGTACGTGCAAGCCTGTCTGCGGCTGTTCTTCAATCCGGCTGCAGGTGCCGCCGACCATGGCGGCGCGCCGGCTCCGGCAATCTCCGTGGCCGACGTTGCCGACATCGCAAGGTTGAACAAGGTCGCTGTCTTCGTGCTCAGGGCTCTGGCGCACGCGGCGACCGGCGCCGCGCCTGCCGGGCTGCTCGCGTGGCTCGGGGCCTATCGCCGGCGCACTATGTCGATGAACGCCGCCTGCATCGGCGATGCGATCGCCATCCATCAGGTGCTGCAGGGCAGGCAGGTCGACTTCGTCTTCCTGAAGGGGCCGCTGCAGCAGCAATTGCTCTACGGCGATCATTTCATGAAGCCGTCGGGCGACGTCGACATCCTGGTTTCGCCGGCCGGTTTCGCAGCGGCTCGCGAAGCCCTCCGCTCGGCCGGCTACGAGGTCGCCGGCAAGTCCCGTTCGGTCTGGTGGGTGCGCTTCCTGGGCGAGCAGCATATGGTCCGCGACGACGGCGTGCGGGCCGCCACGGTCGATCTCCATCATCGGCTGCAGCAGCCGGGTTCGCCGAGCCCGCGCAATATCGACGGCTTCCTGCGCCGCAAGCGCGAGGTCAAGGTTGCCGGAGCCGCCATGCCCCTGATTTCAGCGTCCGACACGTTGCTCTTGTCCTGCATCAGCGTCGCCAAGGCCTTCTTCAACCGCGAGCCTTGCGCCGGCTATGTCTGCGACGTCAGAGCCGCGGCCAGCCGGCTGAGCGAAGCCGAGCAGCAAATGGTGGTCGACCACGCCGCCGAGCAGGGCCTGGCAGATACGCTGCTGCTTGGTTTGCGCGCGGCCGATGTTCTGCTTGGCGGCACCGCCACTCTGCTTTCGGACCGCGCCACCCGGATCCTGGCGCGCATCGACAATGCCGATCTCTTCCACATGGTGATCGCGCCCTGGCTGTCGTCGCTGCGCTGGCCGCAGCGTCGGACGGTGCTGTGGGAGCTTTGCGGCCGCGAGCCCGTGCGCTATCTGGCCGAGGCCGGCTGGGCGGCCTCCGCCGATCTCAGCCGGCGCATCTTCGAGCGGCCGGACGCCATCGCGCCGGCGCGGGGCAATGGATGAGGTTCGGTATTCAACATCAAGGGCGGGCTGTCATTCATGCAATGGAAAGGTGAATTATGCCAGTGACGACCCCCAGGGTCTGCGTCATCATTGCCGCTCGCAACGCGGAGCGGACCATACCGGTCGCCATCGCTTCGGCTTTGCGCGAGGCGGAGGTGGCGGAAGTCATCGTGGTCGACGACGCCTCCACCGACGACACGCAGCATGTGGCGCGCGCCGCCGATGACGGCAGCGGCCGGCTCAAGGTGATGCGTCTCGACGTCAATCGCGGTCCGTCCTTCGCCCGCAACGCCGCGATCAAAGCCTCTGCTTCGCCCTTCATCAGCATCCTCGACGCCGACGATTTCTTCATCGAGGGCCGTTTCCGCCGGTTGTTTGCCAGCGCCGACTGGGATTTCGCGGCGGATAACATCATGCTGATCAGGGACGATGCCGCGACCGACCCCACCAAGGTCGCGGCTCCCTCCTTTGCGCCCGAACCGCAATTTCTCGATTTCGAGCGTTTCATCGACGGCAACATTTCGCGCCGCCGCGTGCTACGCGGCGAGCTGGGCTTCCTCAAGCCGGTGATCAGCCGGGCGTTTCTCGAGCGTCACGGATTGAGCTATGACGAAAACCTGCGGCTCGGCGAGGATTACGAGCTCTATGCGCGCGCGGTCGCCTGCGGGGCGCGTTTCAAGATCATCAAGTCCTGCGGCTACGGTGCGATCGTTCGCGCCGATTCGCTGAGCGGCCGCCACAGGACGCAGGATCTGAAGCGGCTTGCCGATGCCGATCTGGCGCTGCTGACGCTGGGCACGCTGCCGGAAGGCTCGAAAGCCGCGTTGCGGCGCCACGAGCGCCACGTGCGCGACAAATACCGGCTGCGCAATTTCCTCGACGTGAAGGCGGAGCGTGGCCTAGCGTCGGCCGCCGCCTATGCCTTCGCCAGCCAGTCCAATCTGATCCCGATCGTTCGCGGCGTGGCCGCCGACAAGCTGGATGCGCTGTTCCGCCGCGCCGGCATTGCCGCAAAGCAGCAAGTACCGCCGATGCGCTTCCTGATGTCGGCAACAAGTGCGGCAAAAGAATGATCGGACAAACGCGCCGTTCCCCAAAAAATCCGCTTTCCGAAACTACGAGGTTGCCTACTTGCCCCGAGAATGGCAGTCTAATGTTGCGGTGCAGCAATTTTTGAAAGGCCGATCGCATGGCTTCGATTTTTGGCTTCAGATCCAGGGACCCGGCCCGCGACCGGCAGACCGATCTCCAGCGTTTCGACCGTCTGGCGAAGCTGTTCGACCAGATCAGCGCCGAGATCGAAGCCGAAAAGAGCGGATTGGAAAACCGCTATCGGTCGACGGCGACCAACGCCGCCTTCCTGGTCGAGGCAATGGAGAACGGCTCCGCGTCGACAGATAAATCGTCGGACGTCAGCGCGATGACCGTCGCGATCCTGAATTACGAGCGGCGCATCGCCGAGCTCACGCGCCAGAAAGGTCTGATGAAGGAACTGCGTCATTCGCTCGACGCGATTGTCGACGACAGTGCCCGGCAACCCGGTTCACAGGCCGCACAGGCAAGGTCTGCGGGAAGAGGCTGACGGCGCGTCCAGGCGCGCCGTTATCGGTACGAGGCATTAGAGGAGACCAAAGGGCGGAGGATCAGAAGCGGCTCTCTGGAGGCGGGCCAGGAATGACTTTGGGTTGGGGCGGACAGCACAAAGGTAAAGTTTGTCATGAACGCATATCCGAACAACACCTCCACCGTGGCTGCTTCCAGCATGCCGCGCGCGCATTCGAATAGGTCAACGAGCCTGCAACGCTGCCTCGCCGGCGCGTTGCTTGCGGCTGCGGCCTCTATTGCGGCCCCACCACATACGGCGCATGCCGAGGAGATGCAGAGCGCGCCGTCCTTCGTCGATAATTTTTCGAATTTCGACCGTTCGCGCTGGTTCGTCTCCGACGGCTGGAACAACGGCAATCATCAGAACTGCACATGGTCGAAGGACCTTGTCCGGCTTTCCGACGGCGTGCTTTCGCTGAGCTTTGAAAAACGCAAGCTGAAGGATCGTGAGTTCGCCTGCGCCGAGGTCCAGACCAAGCAGCGCTACGGTTACGGCGTCTATGAAGCGCGGATGAAGACGGATACCGGATCCGGCCTCAACGCCGCCTTTTTCACCTATATCGGGCCGCAGGACAAAAAGCCCTGGGACGAGATCGACTTCGAGGTCCTCACCAAGAACCCGACGAAAGTCCAGGTGAACAGCTACATCCAGGGCAAGCCGAAGAACGGCAAGCTAGTCGATGTCGAAGGCGGCGCCGACAAGGGTTTCAACGACTATGGCTTCGTCTGGGAGAAGGACCGGCTGCGCTGGTATGTCAACGGCAAGCTGGTCAACGAGGTGACCAATCCGGACGAACTGCCGACCAATCCGCAAAAGATCTTCTTCAGTCTGTGGGGCAGCGACAAGCTGACCAACTGGATGGGCGCTTTCGCCGATCCCGGCCGCAAGGTGACCATGCAGGTCAAGCGCATCGCCTTCACCGCTTTGGGCCAGCCATGTCAGTTCCCTGAATCGCTGGCATGCAGCATAAGTAACAGCAATTAGGCATGATCCCCAAAGGCGGGAAACCGGTTTTGGGATAAGATCATGCGCAACATACTAGGCCCGCGAGGGGCCTGGGGGACATCTGAACCGGCCGGGCCGCATTGCGGCCCGGCCTTGAACAGGAACAGAACCGAATGAACTTGACGGTGTTTGGAATTGGCTATGTCGGTCTCGTCCAGGCCGCGGTGCTCGCCGAGGTCGGGCACGAGGTGGTGTGCGTCGACATCGACGGAGCGAAGGTGGAGCGGCTCAATCAGGGCTTCATTCCGATTTTCGAACCCGGGCTGGAAGCTCTCGTCAAGGAGAATCACGCCGCCGGCCGCATCCGCTTCACCACCGACGCGGCCGCGGCGATCAAGCATGGCCAGATCCAGATGATCGCGGTCGGCACGCCGCCCGGCGAGGATGGCTCGGCCGACCTGAAATACGTGCTTGCCGTCGCCGAGGCGATCGGCCGCGAGATGGACGAGCCCAAGATTGTCGTCGGCAAATCGACCGTGCCGGTCGGCACTTGCGAGAAGATCAAGGCCAAGATCGCCGAGACGCTGAAGGCACGCGGCCGCGAGGACCTGAAATTCGATGTCGCCTCCAACCCGGAATTCCTCAAGGAAGGCTCGGCGGTTGCCGATTGCATGAAGCCGGACCGCATCATCGTCGGCACGTCGAGCGAGGACACCGAGGTGGTGATGCGCGAGCTCTACGCGCCGTTCAACCGCAACCACGAGAAGATGATCGTGATGGATGTGCGCAGCGCCGAGTTCACAAAATATGCGGCCAACTGCATGCTGGCGACCAAGATCAGCTTCATGAACGAGATGGCCAATCTCGCCGAGCAATTGGGCGCCGACATCGAGGAAGTGCGCAAGGGCATTGGCAGCGATCCGCGCATCGGTTACCACTTCATCTATCCCGGCCTCGGCTATGGCGGCTCCTGCTTTCCCAAGGACGTGCGCGCGCTGATCAAGACCGCAGAGGGCGTCAAATTCGACGCCAAGCTGCTGCGCGCCGTCGAGGAGCGCAACAACGCGCAGAAATCGGTGCTGTTCGAGAAGGTCGACCGTTACTTCCAGGGCAACCTCAGGGGCAAGACCTTCGCCGTCTGGGGCCTGGCTTTCAAGCCGAACACCGACGACATGCGCGAGGCGCCGTCGCGCACCTTGATGGAGGCGCTGTGGGCGGCCGGCGCCAAGGTGCAGGCTTATGATCCCGAGGCCATGCAGGAATGCCAGGCCATCTACGGCCTGCGCGAGGACCTGCTCTTGTGCGGCACCAAGGAAGCGGCGCTGCGCGGCGCCGACTCGCTGTTGATCTGCACCGAATGGAAGAGCTTCCGGGCGCCTTCCTTCGACGCGCTCAAGGACGCGCTGACCACGCCGGTCATCTTCGACGGCCGCAACCTCTACGATCCGAAGGTCATCGCGCGCTACGGCATCGAATACCACTCGATCGGTAGGATGGCGGCATGACCGTGTCCGCCGCCAGCTCTCCGTCAAACGTCTCCGGCGAACGACAGTGGAGCCGACAATGATCGTACGCGTTTCGGGAAAGGGTTCGATCTGATGGCGCTGGACGTTCAGCCCGAACAAATCGCCAACGAGCATTTCGATCTCGTCGTTATCGGTTCCGGTTTCGGTTCAGCCTTTTTCCTGCATGAGTTCTTGAAGCGCCGCAAAGCCCGCGTCCTGGTGCTGGAATGGGGCCGCCACAACACGCATGAATGGCAGCTCAACCAGAACGCCAACACCGATATCGACGACGAGAGCACGTACAAGACCGACAATGCCGACAAGCCGTGGAACTACACGATCGGCCTCGGCGGCGGCACCAACTGCTGGTTCGCGCAGACGCCGCGCTTCCACCCCAACGACTTCAGGCTGAAGAGCACCTACGGTGTCGGCAACGACTGGCCGATCAGCTATGACGAGCTGGAGCCGTTCTACTGCGATGCCGAGGAGGTCATGTCGATCTCCGGCGACCCCGACATGGCACGGATGCTGCCGCGCTCGCGGCCGTTCCCGCAGCCGCCGCACCGCATGTCGACGCCGGACCGGATGATGAAGGCGGCGCAGCCGGAGCAGCATTTCGTCATGCCGACCGCCCGCGCCCGCGTGGCGACGGCGCAACGTGGCTCTTGCTGCGCCAACCTTCGATGCTGGCTGTGTCCGGCCGACGCCAAGTTCACCGCCAACAACGGTTTGATGCACGTCTTCCAGCACCCCGACGTGTCGGTGTGCCTGGGCGCCGAAGTGCGCCGGCTGGATCATTCAGGCGGTTCGGTCCGTTCGGTCGCGTTCGTGCGCAACGGCAAGGACTACTCTGTCAGCGGCGACCTGGTCATCCTTGGCGCCAACGCCATCCAGAGCCCGGCGATCATGCTGCGCTCCGGGCTCGGCGGCGAGTTCGTCGGGCTTGGCCTGCACGAATCTTATGGCTGGAACTACGAGGTCTATCTCGACGGCGTCGACAATTTCGACGGCAGCACCATCACCACCGGCCTGAATTTCGGTCTCTATGACGGCCCGCATCGCGCCGAGCATGCGGCAGCACTGGTCTATTTCGAGAACCGCTGGCAACACGGCATGCGGGCCGACAAGGGGCGGCTGCGGCAAGTGCTGCCGCTGGTCATCGTCACCGAAAATCTGCTTGACCCGGAAAACCGGGTGATCCTCGACAAGGATGAGAACGCCTTCGTCAGCTTCAAGGGCGCGTCCGACTATGCAACCAAAGGCATGGCCAAGGCGCTTGAAAGACTGCCGTCGCTGCTCAAGCCGCTGCCGGTCGAGCAAATCTTCGATCGCGGCATAAGGCCGACCGAATCGCATGTGCAGGGCACCTTGCGGATGGGCACAGGCCCGGCCGACTCGGTGGTCGACCGCGACATGATCCACCACCAGCTCCGGAACCTCGTCGTAGTCGGCACCAGCACCTATCCGAGCTGCTCCTGCGCCAACCCAAGCCTGACCGCCGCCGCCCTTTCGCTGCGGGCGGCGACCCTGCTGGCGTGAAGGAGGAGCCGATGAAGATCACGCGACGTACCGCATTGGCCGTTGTTGCCGGCGGCATTGCTTCGACCGGCATCGCCGCTGCCGCCGTATCGTCCTTCTCGGATGAGGATCTGGTCCGCGTCACGCTCGAGAAATACTTCGGCCCGCTCAACATGCGCATCGAGCATCTGCAACAATTCGTGCTCGAATTCCGCAACCGCAACCCGTGGATATTCCCGAGCGACAAGCTGGCGGATGCGGTCACGCTTTTGGAGACCGTGCGGCTCGACAAAGCGCGCGAATTCCTGCCCAGGCAGAAGCAGCAGGATGTCGGGAATTTCGAGCGCTGGGTCATCGCCGAGTTCCACATGCTGACCGACTACGCATGGCGCAGCTCGCCCAACGATCCGATCCGCTTCACCGGCTGGCATCCATGCACCAATCCCTTTGCTAATCTCGAGCAGCAGAATGCCTGACGCTGCCCGGCGGCATTTCGCCGGCAAGCCAAGAAACAACTTGGCCAAGAAAAATGTGACAAGGAGCCGACCCATGAAAGTTCTCTTCGCAGGCGGTAACGGTTATCCGCCGCAGTTCAGCGGCGGTGTCCAGTCGAGCACGCACCATCTGGCGGAGCAGCTGATCGAGCACGGCCATGAGGCTTCGGTGCTTGCGGCTTTGTTCGGCCAGGGCATGTTCGGCTACAAGGCGCGCGCCAAGATGAAGCTCCTCGGCCAGCGCGCCGTCATCGACAGCTTCCCCGGCTATCCGGTGGTGCGCGCCTGGTTTCCCTGGGAAGCGGCCGCCTTTGCCGTCAAGAAGCTGCAGCCGGACGTCGCGGTGGTGCAGTGTCATAAGTCGGTGCCGCTCGGAAAGGCGCTGCAGGCCGAGGGCGTGCCGCTGGTGGTCTATCTCAGGAATGTGGAATTCCATGAACTGGGCGGCGACCTGCGCGAGCTGAGCTCGGCGTCCTACATCGCCAACTCCGAATTCACGGCGCGCACCTATAAGCGGGAATTCGGCATCGATTCCACGGTGATCCCGCCGACCATCAATCCGGCCGCCTACAGCACGCAGACGACGGGCGAGCACGTCACCTTCATCAACCCGTATGAGGAAAAGGGTTTTGAGCTGGCCGTGCGCGTCGCGGCCGCCTGCCCGGAAATACCTTTCCTGTTCGTCGAGAGCTGGAAGCTGGAGGACGATCACCGCGCCCGCATCGCCGAGACGATCGCGTCGTTCTCCAACATCAAGCTGGAGAACCGCACCGACGACATGAAGACCCTCTACGGCCGCACCAGGATCCTGCTGGCGCCGAGCAAATGGGAAGAGGCCTGGGGCCGCGTCGCCTCGGAAGCCCATTGCAGCGGCATTCCCGTCGTCGGCTCGCGGCGCGGCGGTCTGCCGGAGGCGATCGGCTCCGGCGGCATCGTGCTGGATTATGACGCGCCGCTCGAGGATTGGGTCGCGGCGGTCAGGCGGCTGTGGAACGACCGTGACGAGTATGAACGGCTCTCGGAGGCGGCGCTCACCTTCTCGCAGCGTCCGGAACTCGACCCCGAGCGCCAGTTCGCCACCTTCTTCGCCTTGCTGGACAGGGCCTCCCGGCAGCGCGCCCAGCGCGCTGCTTGATGCGCAATTTGTAAGATTTTGCTTACGCAGTCCTTTTGACGCGGCTTTTCAGCATTTCGTAGGCGCGTTCGCCAAGCAGGGCGCGAGCGGCGGTCTTGACGACCTTTTTCCGCCCGTCGGGCGAATTGATTTGCCTGAGCCGCGCCGGCAGGTTGCGTGCCGCCTGCTCCAGCGCCGGCAGGGAAAGCGCGTCGGGAAAGCTCACCATGTTGGTTTCGACGCACAGCACCGGCTTGCCCGACAGCTTGGCGATCTTGAGCGCCTGCTCATGCTCGCTCTCGATGAACAGGATGGCATCCGACTTGCGGTAGAAATCGGCCTTGAAGCTGCCATGCGCGCCGAGCCGTTGCCGCTCGGCCTTGCTCGGCAGGTCGAGCATGATGAGGCGGTCGTATTTGATCTCGTGCCTGGCGAGCCATGCCTCGGTCAGCTTGCGGTACTTTTCCAGCCGGCTGGTCACCAGCCAGCCGATCTTGCGGGTCGGCCCGAGCAGCGGCCGCGCTTCGGCGAGGAATTTCTCGTAGGCCGGACCATCGTCATTCTCCTCCTCGGTCGGGTCGAGGCAAAGCACGCCGTCTATGTCGACGCAGCATTGCTCGAGGAAGACGTGGTGCATGAAATTCCACTGGAACATCCTGGGGTGCGGCACGACCTCGAAGACGATGTCTGTCTCCTTGTGCTGCGACAAAAGGCCGAACACCGCGGCGAAGACGAAATCGCCCTTGATGCCGGCGGCCTCGATCTTGCTGCGCGCGTCGCGCATGGCGTTGCCGCCGCTGACGCTGTCGTCGATTACCAGGATCTTGCGCATTTCGGAATGCTGCCGGTCAAGCGCCGCGCGCCGCTTGGTGATCCCCGAGGTGTAGATCTTGCCGGCGAGGAAGCTGTCGAGATCGGTCATCGGGATATTCGCCGTCAGGCTGACCAGCGTCGCGGCGAGGATGCCGCTTCGCGGCACGCCGACCACCAGGTCGATGTCGCGCGGCAGCCGGTGCAGGTTCCGCACGATCGCGTCGTTCATATCTGAAATCGATCGGTAATTCATGCTGTTGCCTTACCCTCAAATAAGCGGTTCTGCCGGCTGTGCGGCTGCGACCGGAGCGCAGTTGCAGTTGCGTCGAGCTATTTCGCCTCGCTGGGCGCCGGCGAGAACCCGCGCGCCGGGATCAGCCGCAAGGCCTCCCGAAGCGCCTCGCGACCGGCGCCGAAGACGAGCGCGACGATGATGGTGACGACATAGGACAGCACCGCGGCGCCGGCGAGCGCGATGACGGGCTGTGCCGGCAGCATCGGCTTGGCGAGCCAGACCAGGGCCAGCGCCAGATGCGCGCCGAGCACGAATGGGGTCGCCGCGCGTAGCACATGGCTCGCGCGCAACGGTCCGGCCTTGCCGACATAGAGCCAGAGGAAAGGCGTCCGCAGATACTCGCTGACCGCGTAGACGACGGCGACGCCGAGCGCCCCGTAAGGCAGGCCGATGGCGAAGGCCAGCACCGAGGTCACGGCGGTGATGATGCCCCAGCGCATGAAGTCGCCCGAGCGGCCCTGGCTGACGAACAGCCATCCGGCTGGATTGTTGAGCGGCTGCAGCAGGCCGGCGAAACCCAGCGCCAGGAAGATGTTGGCGCTCTCCCGCCACTGCTCGCCGAGCACGAAGGGAATGAGCGTATCCGACATGGCGGTGGCGAAGGCCACACCCGGCAGCGCCACCAGAAGGATCAGCGGCATAACGCGCAGATAGGCGCTGCGGTAGCGATCGGGCTCGTCCTTCAGCCGCGAAAGTGCCGGCACCATCACCTTCGACAACGGGTTGGTGATCTGGCTGAGCGGGAAGAGCAGCAGCTTGTAGGCGCGGTCGTAGAGGCCGAGCTGCGCCTCGCCCCAATATTTGCCGATCAGCACGTTGTCGAGGTTGCGGGCGAAGAAATTGGCGAAGTTGAAGCCGGTGATGCCGGCGCCGAAATTGATCAGCTGGCTGATGCCCTCAACCTTGCGCGGCACCCCGGGACGCCAGCGCGATGACGCCCAGTAGCAAAGCGTCGGCAGCACCGCGCCGGTCAGCGTGCCGGCAAAAAGCGCCCAATATGAGCGGTCGATGAAGGTCCAGGCGATCGAGACCACAAGGCCCGAAACGGCGCTGGCGACGTCGATGACCGCGAGCCGGGTGAATTCCATGCGGCGCGTCAGCAGCGCCAGATGCTGGGCGCCGAGGCCGTAGGCCATGATCTGCAGGCCGAACGCGGCAACCAGCCCCGTTACGCGCGGCTCGCCATAGAAGGTGGCCACCAAGGGAGCCGCCGCCGCAAGCACGCAGGCCAGGATCGCGCTCACCGCCGTGTTGATCCAGAAGAGGTAGTTGACCTCTTCATGCCGGATGCCGGTTTTCTGGATCGTCGCCTGGGTCAGGCCGAAGTCCTGGAACAGCGCGATGAAGGCAAGCACCGGCGCGCACATCGCCACCACGCCGAAATCCTGGGGCGACAAAAGCCGCGACAGCACGATGACGGACACGATCTGAGTGGCAACCCGCACGCCCTGCGCCATCGCGGTGACGACGGCGCCGCGCCCGACCGATCTGCGCAGTGAGCCCTCGGGCGGATCGAATGCACTGGTTTCCAAATTCAGGATCCCTGTTTTTTGCGCCAGTCGTCATCGCGACCGGCGCCCGCCGCCATCCACAAACTACCGCAAGAGGTTTTTGCAGCGCAACAAAAAAACATGCGGCGTTTGCTACGCTGCACCAAAAATGTTGCGATGCAGCAAAAGCTGTACTAGCATCCTCCTGGGTGGCGGGCCCAACAGCGGTCGAGTTTCATGCTGCATGTCTTGTACCTTGTGCATGACGTATCCGACCCGGCGGTGCGCCGTAGGGTCAAAATGCTCAAGGCAGGTGGTGCCAGGATAACCCTGGCGGGCTTCCGCCGCACCCCCAGTCCGATCGCCGAGATCGAAGGTCTCGAGCCGGTCGACCTCGGCCCGACGCGCGACGGCCGATTCGCGCAGCGCATCGGCGCGGTGGCCAAGGCCGCCATGTCGATCGGCGCGAAGTTCGCTGGCGTGGCGCGACCCGACCTGATCATCGCGCGCAATCTCGAAATGCTGGCGCTTGCCCGCCGCGCCAGGCACGCTTTCGGTGCGAGCGTGCCGATCGTCTACGAATGCCTGGACATCCATCGGCTGGTGTTGCGCAACGACCTGATCGGCAAGGCGCTGCGCGGCGCCGAACGCTATCTCGCCCGCGACGTGAAGCTTCTGGTGACCAGTTCCCCCGCCTTCATCGCCAACTATTTCAAGCCGTTCGGACAAATCGCCGCACCGGTCGAGCTGATCGAGAACAAATATTTCGACACCATGCCGGCGCCGGCGGACGATCGGCTTGAGAATGACGGCCCGGAGGCGCCGCCCTGGCGCATCGGCTGGTTCGGCGCGCTGCGCTGCCGCCGCTCGCTGGAGCTTCTGGCCGAATTCACCCGCCGGCAAGGCGGACGTTTCGAAGTGGTGCTGAGGGGCCGTCCGGCGCTGTCCGAATTCCCGGATTTTCATGCATTGGTAGAAGCCGAGCCGTGGCTTTCCTTTCGCGGCCCCTACCGCAATCCGGAGGACATGGCGGCGATCTACCGGGAGGTGCATTTCTCCTGGGCGATCGATTTCTTCGAGCAAGGCCAGAATTCCGAATGGCTGCTTCCCAACCGCCTCTATGAAGGCTGCCGCTTCGGCGCCGTGCCGATCTCGATGGCGAGCACCGAAACCGGCCGGTTCCTCAAGCAGCAGGACATCGGCGTGCTTCTGTCCGAAGCCACGCCCGAAGGGCTCGACACCGCGCTCGGCCGGATGGCCCAGGAAGGCTTCGGCAAGCTGAAATCCCGAGTGCTGGCCCGCAATCCGAGGACCTGGAGCTACGACCGCGGCGATTGCCTGGCTTTCGTCGACAAGCTGCGCGGCCTGACCGCCGTTCGCGGGACCTTTGCGACCGAGGCGCTGGCATAGGATGGCTGAGAATGGACAAAAGCCGATGACGCGGACCACGGCACCAAGTCTGATCGTCATTCCGTGCCTCAACGAGGCCGCCCATATCGGCGGGCTGCTCGAGCAGTTGCGGCCGGCAGCGGCGCGGCTCGGCGCGCGCATCGTCGTGGCTGATGGTGGCAGCACCGATGGCACACAAAGCATCGTCGAAGAGATCGCTGCCGAGGATCCGCGGGTCGTGCTGCTTGCCAATCCGAAGCGCATCCAGAGCGCCGCCATCAACCTGGCGGTGGCGACGTTCGGCGACGACGCCGACTATCTCATCCGCATCGACGCGCATGGCGGATATCCCGCCGACTATTGCGATAGGGTGATCGAGGAGGCGCTTGCCACGGGCGCGGATTCGGTCGTCGTCTCGATGCTGACCAGCGGCACCGGCGCGGTGCAGAAGGCAGTGGCGGCAGCGCAGAATTCCAAGCTCGGCACCGGCGGTTCGAAGCATCGCCACATGTCGACCGGCGAGTGGGTCGACCACGGCCACCATGCGCTGATGCGCATCGCCGCCTTCAGGGCGGTAGGCGGCTACGACGAGAGCTTCAGCCACAACGAGGACGCCGAGCTCGACCATCGCCTCCGTCTGGCCGGCTACCGCATCTGGATGAGTGGCAGGACGCAGATGGTCTATTATCCGCGCTCCACGTTGAAGAGCCTCTTTTTCCAGTATCTCGGCTATGGCCGCGGCCGCGCCAGGAACGTGCTGAAGCATCGCATGGTGCCGAAGCTGCGGCAGATGATCCCGTTGCTGGTATTCCCTGTGGTGCTGCTGAGCGCCTTGTCTCCGATCTTTGTGCTGGCGGGCGTGCCGTTTCTGATATGGGCGGCGGTCTGCCTTGGTTATGGCATCCGGACCGCGATCAGCCAGCGCAATCCAGCCATCGCGCTGGCCGGCGTGTCGGTGATGGTCATGCACTTGGGCTGGTCCATGGGCTTCTGGCTGCAACTCCTCGGCCCGCAGCCATCGCGTGAGGCGGCGTAATGGGTGCGAAGAAGAATGGCAGCGTCGACATCTGCATCTGCACCTTCCGCAGGCCGGAGCTTGCTGACACGCTGCGCTCCATCGCCGCACTGGAGAAGCCTGCAGGTTTCGAGATCGGCATCGTCGTTGCCGACAATGACGACGAGCCGAGCGCGCAGCCGCTGGTGAAGGCGCTGGCGCAGGAATTGAAGCTGCCGATCCGCTACCGCCACGCGCCGGCGCGCAACATCTCGATCGCCCGCAACGCCTGCCTCGATGCCAGCGTATCGGACATCGTCGCCTTCATCGACGACGACGAGACGGCTTCGCCGGGCTGGCTCGTGGAGCTCATCGCGACCGCGCAGGCGACCGGCGCGACGGTGGTGCTCGGGCCCGTTCGCGCGACATATCGCCAGGATGCGCCGGACTGGATGCGCAAGGGCGACTTCCACTCCACCTTGCCTGTCTGGGTGCGCGGCGAGATCCGCACCGGCTATACCTGCAACGTCCTGCTCAGGATGACCGAGCAGAGCCTGCGCAACCGGCGCTTTAGCCTGGCGCGCGGCCAGACCGGCGGCGAGGACACGGAATTCTTTGACAACATGGTCAAGACCGGCGGTCGTATCGCCTTTGCCCCGCAGGCCTTCGTCGACGAGGTGGTGCCGCGCGCCAGGGCCGCCTTCGACTGGCTGCGCCGCCGCCGCTTCCGCTTCGGGCAGACGCATGGCCACCTCATCGGGCGCGACACCGGCGGCGTGCGCCGTGCCGGCCAGGTCGGCCTCGCTTGCGCCAAGGCGGCCTATTGCTTCGGCATGGCGCTTTTGACGGCGGTCAGCCCGGTGCGGCGGAACCGCAGCGTGCTGCGCGGCATTATGCATGTCGGCGTCGTCAGCGGTCTGGTCGGTGTCCGCGAAATCCGCCAGTACGGCCTCACACCGCAGGAAGGGGACAAGCGTGCAGCCTGACGTGAGCTTCGTCATCGCCGCTTATAACGCCGAAGCGACCCTCGACCGGGCGATCGCCAGCGCGATGGCGCAGCGCGATGTCACGATCGAGGTCATCGTCGTCGACGACCGGTCTAGCGACGCCACGCTCGATGTCGCGCGCGCCTATCCCGAGGACATCGTGAAGGTGGTCGCGCTTCCCGCCAACCAGGGCCCCGGCGGCGCCAGGAATGCCGGGCTCGACCAGGCCGGCGGCCGCTGGGTGGCCGTGCTCGATTCCGACGATGCCGTCCTGCCCGGCAGGCTGGCGGCCATGATCGCGCGGGCGGAAATGGCGGGTGCCGAGATCGCGGTCGATAATGTCCAGGTCGTTCGCGAGGACGGCACGCCCGAAGACATCATGTTCCCGACCGCCTATCTCGAAGAGCTCGGCGAAATCTCGCTTGCCGACTACATCGCCGGCAACGTGGTCTTCGAGTCGCGCTTCAACCTCGGTTATCTGAAGCCGATCTTCCAGCGTCGTTTCCTCGATGAGAACCGGCTTCGCTACGATGAGGATCTGCGCATCGGCGAAGACTACATTCTTCTGGCGAGCGCGCTGGCCAAAGGCGGCCGCTGCGTGGTCGAGCCGGCCACCGGCTATGTCTACCACATCCGCACGGGTTCGATCTCGCGGGTGCTCGAATTGCACCATGTCGAGGCAATGGCCAAAGCCGATGCCGCCTTCGCCGCCGCGCACATCATGGACGATAACGCCAAAACGGCTTTCGCAAGGCGCGGCCGCAGCCTGCGCAGGGCGGCCTCGTTCCTGTCATTGGTTCAGCACATCAAGGCGCGTGCGCCGCTCAAGGCGATACTCACGGCGCTCAGCGATCCGGCCGCGGTCAGGCACATGGGCATGCCGATCGCGGTTCGGCTGAGAAGGGTTGCGGCGCAATTTGCCGTGGGGACGGGGAGGTGAAGCATGCGGGCGCAATGGAATGCATTTTCATAGCCGGCGATAGGTAAAAATCGATCTCCTCAGAAGGAATAAGCGATGCAGAAAGTTAGGAAGGCAGTCATACCGGTGGCGGGGCTCGGAACGCGGTTCCTGCCGGCGACCAAGTCGATGCCGAAGGAAATGCTGCCCGTCGTCGACAAGCCTGTCGTGCAATATGCCGTGGACGAGGCGTTCGAGGCGGGGATCGAGCACATCGTCTTCGTCACCGGCCGCAACAAGGCGGTCATCGAAGACTATTTCGACCTGCATCCTGAACTAATCGGGACCCTCGAGCAGACCGGCAAGAAGGCGCAGCTCCAATCGCTGGAAAGCCTGCTGCCCGTGGCAGGCGCCACCTCCTTCATCCGCCAGCAGTCGCCGCAGGGCCTCGGCCATGCGGTATGGTGCGCGCGCGACGTGATCGGCAACGAGCCCTTCGCGCTGCTGCTCCCCGACATGGTGTCCTTCGGCGCGCGCGGCTGCCTGGCCGAAACCGTCGACCTGTATCAGCGGACCGGCGGCAACGTCATCGCCGTCGAGCGCTGCGATCCTTCGGAAACCGGCAAATACGGCATCGTCGGCCGCGGCGCCGAGGTGGCCTCCGGCTTCGAGGTGACCGCCATGGTGGAGAAGCCGGCCCCCGCCAACGCGCCGTCGAATTTCTACATCAACGGCCGCTATGTCCTGCAACCGGAGATCTTCGCGCTGCTCGGCAACCAGCAGCGCGGCGCCGGCAACGAGATTCAGCTTACCGACGCCATGGTTCGCCTGGCCGAGAGCCAGTCGTTCTATGCCCAGCCCTTCAACGGCCGCATGTTCGATTGCGGCTCCAAGGAGGGCTTCATCGAGGCCACCATCGCCTTTGCTCTGGCGCGCGACGACATGAAAGGACCTGTCTTCGAGATGCTGCAGCAATTCGTCCGGTCGCATGAGCGCCGGGAAGTAGCCGCATAATGCCCATTTTTTGGGTGCATATGCGAAATCGCGATGGCGCGACAGCCGCGCAAGCGCTTGGCCTTCCTGGCCAGGCGCCCCATGGCACGGATGTTGCGTGGTCTTTTCTGGTAACGACGCCACTCTTCGAAGGCCGGTAGCGCCTGCAACCTGGAATTGGACCGAAGATGAATTATGCCAACTTTCCTCTCGACAAGAGGATGCCATTGCCCAGCACCGAACCGGAAAAGGGTGAAGACTTCATCGACGTCGAGCGTCTGCTTGGCATGGCGGCCCGGCAGGCCAAGGTGGTGGCGGTCTGCGCCGTCATCGGCCTGTTCCTCGGTGTGATCTATCTCCAGACGACGCCCAAGCAATACACCTCCATTGCGAGCGTGCTGATCGACGAGGGCCTGAACAAGGTCGTGGACGACATCTCGGCGGTCAGCGCTACGCAGCAGACGGACGCGACAATCCTCAGTCAGATCGAAATTCTCAGCTCCGCGCGACTGGCGTCGGAGGTGGTCGACAAGCTGAAGCTCGATCAGAACCAGGAATTCATGAACCCGCCGCAGTCGGCTTTGGCCAAGGGTATCGGGTTCCTGCGCGGCGTCGTCGCCTATTTCCGCGGCAACACGGCCAACGAACTCCCCGGGATCGAGAATGTGGATGCCGCAACGCGCGAAGCCATGATGAAGGCCGCGACCCATGACTATGCGGTCCTCGTTCTGCAGACCGGATTGATGGCGGATCGCAACGGCCGCAGCAACGTCATTACGTTGGGCTATCAGTCGACGAATCCGGCCCTCGCCACCGCCATCACCAGGGCCTATTCCGAGGCCTACCTCGCGGATCAGCTCAATGCCAGCTTCGACGCCACCGAGCGCGCGGCTGTCTGGCTGCAGGGCAGGCTGACCGAACTGCGCCAAAGCTCGCAGGCTGCCGCCATGGAAGTCGAGAAATTCCGGGCCGAGCACGGGCTGTCCTCAAACAGCGACGGCCAGTTGATCAGCGGCAAGCAGCTGTCCGACCTCAACGCCCAGCTCATCATCGCGCAGGCCGATACGGCGCGCGCCAGCGCCCGCTATCAGCAGTACAAGGCGATCGTCGACAGCGGCTCCGAGAATGCTTTCAACGATTCGGCGATTGCATCCGATCAGCCGAGCAGCTCGGTCATCATCGGGCTCAAGACCCGTTATCTCGCCGTCTCCAAGCGGCTGCAGGATGTCGAGGCGAATTTCGGCAAGGACCACCCCCAGGCGCTGGCGCTCGCCAGGGAAAAGGCCGATGTGTCGGCGCAGATCTTCGGGCAGTTGAAGCAGATCACCGAAAGCTATCGCAACGACTTCCAAGTGGCGCAGGCGCGCGAGGTCGAGCTCAGGCAGAAGATCGCGACCGCTGCCGGCCAGAACTCGGTCGACAACGAGTCGCAGGTGAGGCTGAGGGAACTGGATCAGCAGGCGCAGGCACTGTCCACGCTCTACCAGACCTTCCTCAGCCGCTATCAGGAAGCCTCGCAGCAGCAATCCTTCCCTGTCGGCAAGGTGCGCATCATCTCGGATGCGAACATGCCCCTTGCCGCGTCAAGCCCCCGCACCGTCAGGGTGCTGGCGCTCTCGCTTCTGCTTGGCCTCATGCTCGGCGCCGGTTTCGGAGGCATGAACGAATTCAACGAGCGCTTCTTCCGGACGGGCGAGGACGTTCGCGACCGCGTCGGGCTGAAGTTCCTCGGCTATCTGCCGACGATCGGCGGCGGCAGGGCCAAGGAGGCGAAGGCGGACGACCTGCCGGCCGACGGCAAGGTCACCAGCCTGTCGGCCGCCGAGAAACGGGCGCGCATGCGGGTGAGCCTCGATGCGCCGGCCTCGATGTTTGCCGAGACGCTTCGCAATGCCAAGATCGCTTTCGACGTGGTGATGGAAGACAAGGGCAGCCGGGTGATCGGCGTCATCTCGGTCCTGCCCGGCGAAGGCAAGTCGACGGTTGCGGCAAACCTCGCGGGCCTGCTCGCCGCCAACGGCGCCAAGACGTTGCTGATCGATGCCGACCTGCGCAATCCCGGCCTCAGCCGCAGCCTCGGCATGGAGTCCGAGCACGGGCTGATGGAAGCCGTGGTCAACGGGCAGACCTGGCAGTCGGTCGGCAAGGTCGACCGCCAGACCAAGCTGGCTATCATCCCCGCCGTGCTGCGCGGCCAGTTCTCGCACACCAGCGAGCTTCTGGGCTCGGCCGGCATGCGCCGCTTCATCGAGAACGCCAAGGAGACCTTCGAATACATCATCGTCGACCTGCCGCCGCTCGGCCCGGTGGTCGACGCCAAGGCCTTCGCGCCGCTGGTCGACGGCTTCGTGCTCGTCACCGAATGGGGACGCACGCCGCGCGCCATGGTGCGCTCGATGCTGGAACAGGAGCCCTACATCGCCGAAAAGATCACCGGCGCGGTGCTCAACAAGGTCGAGCTGAAGAAGCTGGCGAAATACGGCTCGCTTGGCGGCTCGGAAAAGTTCTTCGACCGCTATTCGAGCTACTATCTGGACAAGTCGGAATCGCGCGCCAAGCAGGCCGCCTGAAGCAATTGACGTTTGGTTGGCCGAAAGGTCCTGCCTTCGTCATCCTCGGCTCAAAGCCCAAGGATGCCGAAGTCGGTAAGGCGTGGGGCAATCTCCAGGGCTTGCAATAGTCCGCTCAAGCAGACGATGAATGTTGCCTGTCGGCAAGCCTTCGACCCCTGCCAAATCCTTTGCGCAGCGCTGCTAGTCGTCCCCGGTCGACAGCAGCCGTCCATATTTGCCGACGATCCTGAGGGCGGTCAGCCGGCCGCTCTGGAAAGCGCCCGTGTCGATGCCGAGCCGGCGCCCGTCGAGCGTTGGGACGTCCACGATCGTATGTCCATGCACGACCCAGTGGTCGAGGCGATGCGCCGCCGCGAGGAAATCGGATCGGATGTTGAGCAGGTCGGCCTCGTCCTGCTCCTCGAGCGCGATCCCGGGCCGGATGCCGGCATGCACGAACACGAATCGCTCCGAGCAGACCATCACCGGCAGCGTCCTAAGGAAGCCGATATGGCCGGCAGGAATCGCCTCGCGGATACTTTCGTCGACCTCTTCACTCGAAGCGTAGAGATTGGCGAGATGCGCCGGATCGATGCCGTACGAATAGAGGGTCTCCCGCCCCCCGACCGCGAGCCATGGCTCGCGCGACAGGGAGCCGTCGAGATAGTTGAGCATCGCCACTTCGTGGTTCCCGGCCAGGCAGACGCGCAGGAAGCCTTTTGGCGGCGGCGCCATCAGGTGCTCGACCACGCGCCGCGAATTGGGCCCGCGGTCGATGTAGTCGCCGAGCATGATGATGATCTTGCGGCCGCGGAACTGCCGCGCGTCGAGCAGGATCTTCTGTTCCAGCGCGCGCAACGCGTCATAGCAGCCATGCACGTCCCCGATCGCGTAAACCACCGTGTCGCGCATATCCATCACCAGCCGTTCGCGCGGCAACTGGCGGGGTCGTCTTGATCGCTGGAACAGGCTCACGGATTGAGGCTCGGTACTCAAACTAGGATCATGCCACGGAGCGTGGACCAAGCCTCGATATCATGCCGAATGCAAACAATTCCACACCGGAAACCCGGCGCTGCTTAATGCATGTCGCCCAAAAGTGCGCAGCGGTTTTGGGGGAACGACATGCATCAATAACAAGACCCTAAAACGCGCCGCCTGAATCTGTTTCAGCGCGACGCGCTTAGGCGGCTTTCAGCCGGTAGCGGAAGAGCGTGTGGTCGAGCAGCAGGCGGATGCGCGGCTCGGCCTCGGCCGCCACCAGCCAGCTTGCCGCGATCATGGCCGCGCCGACGATCGGAATCGAGACGAGGTAGGGCACGCCGGCTCGGATCAGGACGCCGAGCATCGCCGCGCCGACGACATCGTGGATGAGGTAGAGCGGATAGGTCATCAGTCCGATCCGGCGCCAGCCGCGCCAGGAAAGATCGAGCCGCAGCGACCAAGCCATCAGCGCCACCGCGGCAAGGAAGATGATGATCGGCGGCGCGTAGGGCATCGCGGCTTCCACCTTGATGCTGTGCACATCGACCGAACTGGCGATCTGCAGCACGCCGCCGGCGAGGAACAGGGCCGAGAAGCCGAGGCGCGGGATGGTCACCGCCTTGAAGCGCATCAGCCACAAGAGCACGCCGACGGCGAAGAAGGCGCCGTGATGCACCAGGGTGAGCTGCAGCCAGCGCGTCTCCCCGAAGTCGGTCCAGCCGAAAGCGAAATAGAGGCACCAGAACAGCGTGCTGCCGAGGCCGATGATCATCGCGGCCCTCTCCATCAGATCGAACCGGCCGAGCCGCAGCAGGATCCAGACGATGGCGTAGAAGGCGATCTCGATACCGAGCGTCCAGTAGACGCTGTCCACCCAAGGCTCGAAGGGCACGAACAGTGCCGTGCGGGCAAGCCGCACCACCGCGTCCGTCGGCCAGGAAAGGCCGACCATGAGCAGCACGATCGCCGAGATCGGCGCGCAGACCCAGACCGCCGGCGCCAGCCGTCTGACGCGGGCCTCGAAGAACTTGAGCGGCGTTGAATTCTCGGCACTGAAGGCGATGACGAAGCCGCTGATGACGAAGAACACCTGCACACCGACCCAGCCGGAGCCGACAAACGCCATTTCGGGATGGGCTGGGATGCCGCCGGTCGAGCGCGCCGAGACGCCGTCGGGAAATGCCCATACCCAGAAGCCATAGTGATAGAACATCACCATGACGGCGGCCAGGAAACGCAATATGTCGACGCCGCCGAATGTCGTCTTGTGCTGAGCCATGCCGTGCCTTCGGAATGACCCCCCAAGGCAAACTTTACGGGCTGTTGCTGCATTGCACAACAGCCGATTGCGGTGCGGGATGAATTCGTGAAAACGCCTGACGTTGCGATCCGCCCTCGACGCTGCGAGGCGGTTAGATCACGATGCCGCGTCCCTTGAGCGCCGCCGTGATTTCGTCGAGGATCGCGGGATCGTCGATGGTCGCCGGCATCGTCCATTCCTCCTTGTCGGCGATCTTCTGCATCGTGCCGCGAAGGATCTTGCCGGAGCGCGTCTTCGGCAGCCGCTTGATCGTCACCACCGTCTTGAAGGCAGCGACCGGGCCGATCCGTTCGCGCACCAGCCCCACCACTTCGCTTTCGATGGTGCCGGTGTCGCGCGACACACCCGCGTTGAGCACGACGAAGCCGAGCGGTACCTGGCCTTTCATCGCGTCGGCGATGCCGATCACGGCGCATTCGGCGACATCGGGATGCGCGGCCAGCACCTCCTCCATCGCGCCGGTCGAGAGACGGTGCCCGGCGACGTTGATGATGTCGTCGGTGCGGGCCATGACATAGAGATAGCCGTCCTCGTCCATCATGCCGGCGTCGGCCGTCTTGTAGAAACCGGGGAACTCCTCGAGATAGGCTTGCCGGAAGCGGGCGTCGGCATTCCAGAGCGTCGGCAGGCAACCCGCCGGCAGCGGCAGTTTGACCACGACATTGCCGAGCATGCCGCGCGGCACCTCATGACCGGCATCGTCGAGAATTCGAATATCGTAGCCCGGCATCGGCACGCCGGGCGAGCCGTATTTCACCGGCAAAAGCCCGAGCCCGGCCGGGTTGATCGTCATCGGCGAGCCGGTCTCGGTCTGCCACCAATGGTCGATCACCGGACGGTTGAGCTTCTGCTCCGCCCATTTGATGGTCTCGGGGTCGGCGCGCTCGCCGGCAAGGAACAGCGTGCGGAATTTCGACAAATCGTATTTCGGCACGAACTCGCCGCGCGGGTCCTGCCCTTTGATGGCGCGGAAAGCGGTCGGCGCCATGAACAGCGCCACCACGCCGTGTTCCGAGATCACCCGCCAGTAGGTCCCGGCGTCCGGCGTGCCGATCGGCTTGCCTTCGAAAAGCACGCTGGTGCAGCCATGCAAGAGCGGCCCGTAGACGATGTAGGAATGGCCGACCACCCAGCCGACGTCCGAGGCCGCCCAGAACACTTCGCCCGGCTTGACGCCGAACTCGTTGTCCATCGTCCATGTCAGCGCGACCATATGGCCGCCATTGTCGCGCACGATGCCCTTCGGCTGCCCGGTCGTGCCGGAGGTGTAGATGATGTAGAGCGGGTCGGTGGCTAAAACCGGCACGCAGTCGACATTGGCGCCGGCTGCACGCTCGCGGGCGACCGCGTCGGCATAGTCGAAGTCGTAATTGTCCTTCATCTCGCAGCGCAATTGCTCGCGTTGCAGGATAAGGCAGGCGTCAGGCTTGTGCCTCGACATCTCGATCGCCTTGTCGAGCAGTGGCTTGTAGGCGACCACGCGCCCGGGCTCCAGGCCGCAGGAGGCGGTGATGATCAGCTTCGGCCTGGCGTCGTCGATGCGGGTGGCGAGCTCGTGCGAGGCGAAGCCGCCGAAGACGACCGAATGCACGGCGCCGATGCGGGCTGAGGCGAGCATGGCGATCGCCGCCTCCGCCACCATCGGCATGTAGATGATGACGCGGTCGCCCTTGGTAATGCCGCGGTTCTTGAGCACGGAGGCGAGCGCAACGACCTCGCGCTTCAACTCGGCATAGGTGAATTTGCGCACCGTGCCGGTGATCGCGCTGTCGTGGATCAGCGCCAGCTGGTCGGCGCGGCTGCCCGCCACATGGCGGTCGATGGCGTTGAAGCAGGTGTTGCAGGTGGCGCCGGTGAACCAGCGGCCGTAGACGCCGGCCGTCGGATCGAAGACGCTTTCGGCCGGCGTATACCAGTCGATCGCCTTGGCCGCCTCGGCCCAGAAACCTACGGGGTCGCGTTTCCAGCCCTCATAGACTTCGTGGTAGCGTGAGGCCATCGTCTTTTCCTCCCCAGGAGCATTTGGTCGTCTGGCAATAGCCTAAGCCGCTTTTGCCGACCATGTCTTCCTGCATTTTGGTCGACGTGCGACAAACGAATCTAGCCGGCGCTTCGGCTGAATCGCCGTTCCGCCTGTCGCGGATTGAAGTCGGCTTAGAGCGGCAGTGCCGCGAGCATCAGCCCGACGCCGCCCGCGATCAGAATGGCAGCCGCAAATGCCTTCCGATGGCGCTCGAAAGCGGTCGGAGCCCGATTCCAATTGTAACGCATACTTATTCACTCCCCAAAGCCCGCGAGCTTTTTAGCTTACTCAAGGGAAGAGATGCAACACTGGCCGGATTTCACCGGCTTGACAACGCAGCGCAGTGATTGTCACCTGCGTCCGTCAATTTGTGGTGGGGACTCCCGTGAAGAAAAAGTATGAAAAACCTGCGTTGAACAAGCGCGAGAAGCTGTCGGAGGTGACGGCAAGGCCCCCGAGTTCGGGAGCCCCGTGATATTGGGTGCCATGGCGAGCCTGCTTTGATCGAAGCGGGCTTTTCTTGGCAACTGCTGAGAAAGCCGGATGGTCGACGCCTGCGCCATGGCATCCGCTGACAATGGACAGCGCCGATAGGTCGCGCTAATTGCTCTGCATCAAAGGGAGCGGGCGCATGGTCGAAATCGCCTCTGAAACGGTTCTGCGGATGGCGGACGACGCCTCCGTGCAGCATGTCGGCGACGGCGCCGTCGTGCTTCTGGCGCGCAGCGGCCAACTCTACACCTGCAACGGCACCACCGAAGCCTTCCTCGACAAGGTCGACGGCGCGCGCAGCCTCGATCAGATCGTCGATCTCCTGTCGGACGAATTCGAGGTCGACAAGGCGACGCTCGGCGACGACATGACGGCGCTGGCCGCCGAACTGGTGGCGGAAGGCATCCTCGCCGGCCCGGGCGCGTGATGGCCCGCGCACCGTTCCTGCGCGCCCTGTTCCGCACCCATTTGTGGCTCAGCGCCCGGCTGATGCCGGCCCTGATCGGCCGGCGCGACTTCGAGACGGTGCTGAAATGGGCGCCGCTCGACGCGCCCACGCCCTATCGCGGCCTGCCTTCGGCCTACATCGTCACCCGCGTCAACCGAACGGTCCGGCACCCCTGGCTGATGCGCGATCGCAGATGCCTGAGGGAAGGGCTGCTCGGCTTCCGCTTCCTGCGCATGGCCGGTTTCGACCCCGAACTGCGCTTCGGCGTCGATTCGAAATCGATGCATGCGCCGCGCCTGTCGGCGCATTGCTGGGTCTGCCTCGACGGCAAGCCGGTGGTCAGCGACAGCCTGCCCGGCATGGTGGAGATCTATCGCCACCATGCCGACGCGGCGAAGGCGCGCGCCGCTTGACCGGCGCGGCAACCACCTTCTGCTATGACCTCAACGGCCAGGTCATCGGCATTTCGGCATCGCGCGCCGAGCTTTGGCCGAGCTTCGACCTGATGCTTGGCACCTTGCGTGTCAGCGAACCCGTCGAAGCTGGGTTTCGCATCGATGTCCTCGAAACGTCGGCGCTGCCGGAAGCTCCCGAAGGTAAGCTCGCCTTCGATGGCGAAGTGCCGCTGGACGGCTACTGCCGGATAATTGACGGCGGAGACGTCGTCCATCTGATCTTTCCCGGCCTCCAGACGGCCTCGATCCATACCGACGAGGGCTGGGCCGAAATCCGCGTTCATCCCGGCAGCAAGGTCAAATGGACGCTGCTGATGATGGTGCTGGACGCCGCGCTCGATGCGGGCGGGCAGCACATGCTCCATACCGCGGGTCTGACGCTGCCCGGCCGCGAGGCGCTCGTGCTGATCCATGCGCCGAGCGGCACCGGCAAGTCGACGACGTCGCTGGCGCTGGCATCGCAGGGTTTCGGCCTCTGCTCGGACGATGTCATGATCCTTGGTGCGAGACCGGACGGCATCATAGCCTGGGGCATGCCGCGCAAAGTGAAGGTCCACCGCAACACCGCGGCCATGCTGCCGTTCGTCGCCCCCTGTCTGGGCGACAAATGGGACGCCGAGGGCGAGCAGCCCGTTTCACTGGAATGCCTCGGCAAGATAGTCCGTGTCGAGGATGTGCGGGCAAGGCCGATCGCGGGGCTTTTGCATCTCGCGCGCTCGGCCGACCGCCAGACCCGGCTCATGCCCTTGGCCAGGACCGATGCGATGGTCGCGCTTGCCACCGACAATGTCAGGACCGGCATGACCGGGCTCTTGCCGATGCAGAAACAGCGCATGGCGTCGATCGCGGCGCTGGTCAAGGCAGTGCCGACCTTCACCCTGGAAGTCGGTTCAAGCCCAACGGACGCAGCGGCGCTGATCCGTGCCGCGCTGGATCGGGCGTAGACCGACATCTTCAATCCCATCTAAGGATCCGCAGAGCCCGTTTCGTGTTTTCGAGAACCGGCCTACGCCGGCCGTAGCCTTCGTAGGGCGGAGACACTTATGAGGGCTTTGGCCGGCGAAGGCCGGAGCGGAGCGTACGTTGAGTGCGTGAGCACCGCGAGCGCGGAAAACACCTTCAGATGGCCGCAGGAGTAGAGTTTCCAAATGGGCTCTCAGGCCGGATAGGGCTTCGGCCGCGCCAGCCGCTGGACCCAGCGGAAGGCATCGCGGCTGAGGCGCGAGCGCATCTTGTCCCGCGAATTGACCCTAAGCAGCATGTTCCCGGTTATAAGCCATTTGGCGAGCCGTATCGAAAGATCGGGCTTGATGCGGCCGGCAAGCTCGATCGCGCGCGGCTCCTCGAACAGGCGCCCGGTCACGTTGAGAACGGTCGCCAGCTCGAGCTCGATGCCGGTCATGCGCGCGGCCTCGAGCAGGCGCGCTTCCGCCTCCGGCGACTGCAGCGCGCGCACCCCCTGCAGCACGTCGACACAGAGCTGCAACCGGTGGAATTTGTGGCCGCCGGCGGCGTGAACGATGGCGATGGCGAGCAGCGACGCCGGCGTGTCGGCCTCGCCGCCGTCAATGATGTTCAACTCACGGAAGCCGAGAGACAGCCGCCGCCGCATTCCGGTGTCATGCACCAGGTTGCCGTGCAGCTCGATCAGCAGGCTGGAGTTCTCCTTCTCCAGCCATTTGAACTCCTGAAGCTCGTGCGACTCGGCCTCGCCGCTGGCAAGCTTGAAGCCGCGTTCGCCGATTGTCTTGTTGGCCTCGCCGATGCTGCCGGGATCGACCAGTATGTCGATGTCGGTGAACGGCCGGTCGGCGGCATGGCGATAGAGCTTGCGCGCGAACACCGGGCCCTTGACGATGCGGGCCGGAACGCCTTTCGCCGCCAAAGCCTTCATGATGCGGTCGCCGTGATATTGCAGCAGCATCGACTGCCCGGTCGCCAGCGTCGCCTGGTCGCGCAACTCGGCCAGCTTCTGCCGCAAGGCGGCATCTTCCGGCAGGCCGGCATCGCCGCGCTCGCGGAGCTTACGCAGCATGATCGGCAGCACGCCGTGGAACTCGCCATTGGCGAGCAACGCCTTCAAGCTGTCTACCGAAAGGCTCCGGCCCCGGTCGGCCGACGTCTCCGGGTCGGCAAAGTCGAGCAGCAATTTCTCTTCGGTAGGCGAAAGCGGTGGCAGCATCAAACCGGCAATGGTGCGGACAAAAAGCGGACTCCCCGGAATATGTCGCAGAAAAGCCTTCGCGAAGCTACATCCCCCAACGCAGCGCCGCCGTATGCACCGGCGCGTCCCACAGCGCCGTCATTTCCTCGTCCAGCATGGTCAGCGTGATCGAGCAGCCGGCCATGTCGAGCGAGGTGACATAGGATCCGACCAGCGAGCGGGTCACCGTCACGCCGCTCTTCTCGAAGATTTTGCGGGCGCTGTTGTACATCAGGTAAAGTTCCATCGCCGGCGTGCCGCCGAAGCCGTTGACGAAGAGCAGCGCCGGTCCTTTGGCGCGATCGCCAAGGTCGCCGGCGATCGCCGCGCAAACCTCCTCGGCGATGGCGTCGGCGCTCTTCAGCGCGTCGCGCCGCCGGCCGGGCTCGCCATGGATGCCGACGCCGAACTCCATCTCGGTGTCGCCGATCTCGAAAGTCGGCCTGCCCGCCGCCGGCACGGTGCAGCTGGTCAGCGCCACGCCCATCGAGCGTGTCGCGGCATTGACGCGATCGCCAAGCGCCTTGAGCCAGGGCAGCGCCATGCCTTGCTCGGCGGCGGCCCCGACAATCTTCTCCACCGCCAGCGTGCCGGCGACGCCGCGCCGCCCGGTGGTATAGGACGAGTTCTCGACCGCGACGTCGTCATTGGTCACCACCTGCAGCACGCCTTCCGACATCTCGGCGGCCATGTCGAAATTCATCACGTCGCCTTCGTAGTTCTTGACGATGAACAGGCAGCCGGCGCCGGTGTCGACGGCCTGCACCGCGGCCAGCATCTGGTCCGGCGTCGGCGAGGTGAAGACCTGGCCGGGGCAGGCGGCGTCCAGCATGCCGTGGCCGACCAGCCCGCCATGCAGCGGCTCGTGGCCGGAGCCGCCGCCCGAGATCAGCGCCACCTTGCCAGGCTTAAGCTCCTTGCGGCGGACGAATTTGTGCTCATCGCCGAGCACGAGAATGTCCGAATGGGCACCGACGAAGCCATCCAGGCTTTCGGTGAGGACCGTGTCCACCGAATTGAGAAACTTCTTCATGGCCGTCCTCCCGAATGGTCCTTGATATAAGCAACTCCGAACGGAAAACCGCTACACACTTTTTCCTGGAATTGCTGCGGTCAGCTGCTGCTCTTGCCGGCGATGCTAGTGATCTTCTGGATGAATTCGTTGATCGCCCGGTCGAGTGCGGCGTTCTGCCTGTCGTCGCCGAAATCCGGCACGATGAGCGAGACGTGGCGTGTCTTGCGCGGACCAGAGGCGGCCGGCAGCTTGCCGGGATGCGCCTGATGATAGGCGGCAAGGAACTGGTCGCGCTCGGCCGGGCTGAAATGGCAGACGGTGAAGATAGAAGGCAAATGCTTCGACGGAATGGGGATCGAGTAGGCCGGGCTCGAGATCTGCGTGACGAAGCTGCGGTGCTTGCCGAGCGCATCGGCAAGGCGCTGGCGCATGCCCGACGGCCGCTGGTCGATGACCTGCGACAGGATCGTCTTGTAGGCGCGGATCGCGTCTTCCGCGCCGGCTTCCTGTATCTTGGCTGCCTTGGCCATGCCGCGCTTACACCGAAACGTCCGCGATGGCCGCCTTGGCCGTCGCGAGTTGCGGCGGAGCGACCGAAAGATCACGCAGGCCGGCTTCAAGCAGCGCGGGGATGGCGGCCGGGTCGCCGCCCGCGTCGCCGCAGAGGCTGACCGGAATTCCTTTCTCGCGTCCGAAGGCCGCGACCGAAGCGATCAGCCGCAGGACGGCCGGATGATGGACCGAATTGAGCGGCGCGACGGCACCATTGTCGCGTGCCGCCGCCATCACATATTGCGTCAGATCATTGGAGCCGATCGAGAAGAACGCGACGTTGGCAAACGCCTCCGGCGCGATGGCGACAGACGGCACCTCGACCATGATGCCAAGCGGCGGCAGCCTGTGCGCAACACCGCGCGCGGCAAGCGCCGCCTGCTCTTCAGCGAACAGCGCGGCGGCCTGGCTGTACTCTTCGGCGGTGGCGATCATCGGAAACATCACCTTCAGATTGCCGTGGATGGCGGCGCGCAGCAATGCCCGGATCTGAACACGGAAGATATCGCGCCGCGCCAGCGACAGCCTGATGCCGCGCAGGCCAAGGAAAGGATTGGTTTCCTCGACGGTGAAGCCGGGGACCGGCTTGTCGCCGCCGGCGTCGACGGTGCGTATGGTCACCGGTTTTTCTCCGGCCCATTCCAGCACCCTGCGATACGCGTGGTACTGCGTCTCCTCATCCGGCAGCGCCTTGCCGAACAGGAACTCCGTCCGCATCAGGCCGACGCCGTCGCAAGTCGCGATATCGATGCCGTCGACATCGGAAGGGTAGGCGATGTTCACTCGCACCCGCACGGGAGTGCCGGCTTTGGTCACCGCCGGCTGGATGAGAAAGGTCTGCGCTTTGCCCTGTTGCACGGCGAAGGAGGAGGACGACTGGTGGAAGGCTTCGATCTCCGCCGGCGAGGGCGAGAGCACGATGCCGCCATGCTCGGCGTCGAGCAAAGCGACCCCTGCTGGTTTATCCGCCAAGTCGCCGAGCCCCACCACCATCGGCACGCCGCGCGAGCGCGCCAGCATGGCGACATGGCTGGCCGTGCTGCCGGCCTTGAGCGCGATGCCGCCGCCTTTGCTCCAGTCGGTCTCAAGGAAGCGCGTCGGCGGGATGTCCGTGCCGTAGAGGATGGCGCCCGGGGGTGCTGCGTCCTCGCTGTCCTCGCTCAGCGCCCGCAGCACCTGGTCGCGGATGTCGCGCAGGTCGGCGGCGCGGGCGCGAAAATAGTCCTGGTCGGACGCCTCGTAGCCGGCGATCTCGGCATCCAGCGCCTGCCGCCAGGCAGCGTCGGCCGGTTCGCCGGAACCGATCGCCGCGATGGCCGGACCGCTCAGCGCGTCGTCCTGCAGCATCGCGATGTGGAATTCGAGTATGCCGGCGGCATCGGCGTCGGCGGCGTCGGTAAGCGATGTCAGCCGGCGCACCGCCTTGCCGATCGCCGCCTTCAGCGCTGCTTCTTCCCCTGCCGGGCTCGCCTTGCGTCTGTAGGCAACCGGCGGCCGGTCGAGCTCGAACAGCGGCCCTTCGGCATAACCTGGAGACGCGGGAACACCGTCAATCCGCATGGCCCGCATCCCTTGCGAGGCCAGGGATACCCAGACCCGTTTCAAGCGGACCGGGCATGGTCCCTGTCCTCGTCGAAGTCGCGCTGCACCAGGTCGACCAGCGCGCCTACCGCTTCCTGGGCGCCGTCACCTCGCGCCCTTATGTGCAGCACGGTCCCTTTCGGCGCCTTGGCCGCCATCACCTTGACGATGCTCTTGGCGTCGACCCAAGGGCCATTGGCGGCGACGGCCACTTCCACATCGGCCGCGAACGACTTGGCGAGCTTGGTGAACTTCACCGAAGGGCGCGCATGCAGGCCCACTTTGTGGGTGATCAGAACCGTGGCTTCGGCGGATGCGGACATTCAGTCGGTTCCCGTTCACTCACGACGGCGACAATTCATGCGCCGTCGCCACCACTTCCTTGAGCGAGGCGCCGCCGGAAGCTTCCGTCGCCGCCATCACCGCGCCCTCGACGATCGGCGCGTTGCAGACCACGATCTTGTGGGAGCGCGGCTCGCCGATCATCTCGACCGCCATCTCGCTGTTGGTCTCGGCGCCGCCGAGATCGACCAGGATGGCGACACCCGCTTCCGACCATGCCTTGTCGATCGCGCCCATGATCGCCTCGACGCTGGTGCCGAGCCCGCCATGGCCGTTTCCGCCGCACCATGCAAGCGGCACTTCGTCGCCCACCATCTGGCGCACCATGTCGGCCGTGCCTTCGGCGACCAGCGGCGAATGCGACACGATAACAATACCGACATTGCTCATCAAAACCCCTCGACGGTTTCAGCGACTGCGCGCACCAGCAGCGCGGTCGAACGCGCCCCGGCGTCCATGTGTCCGATCGAGCGTTCGCCCAGGAAGGAGGCGCGCCCGCGCAGGGCCTTCATCGGCACGGTTGCATCTGCTGCCCTGTCGGCGGCCTCGGCGATCTCCGTGCCGGCCTTGCCTTGCGCCAGCGCCTCATACACCGGTTGCAGCACGTCGAGCATGGTTTTTTGCCCCGGCTGCGATTTGCCGCGCGCCGAAACCGCCTCGATCGCCTTGCCCAGCGCCGCCGTCAGCGCGGCGCGGTCCGGCGCTGGCGGAAGTTCCCTGCCGAGGGCCATGAACAGCGTCCCGAACAGCGGACCGGAGGCGCCGCCCACCGTCATCACCAGCTTGGTGCCGACCGCCGTCAGCGCGTCCGGCAGGGACTTGGCCGCAAATGCGTCCGCTTCGGCGCGCACGGCTTCGAAGCCCCGCTGCATGTTCAACCCATGGTCGCCGTCGCCGATCGCCTGGTCGAGCGCGGTCAGTTCCTCGGCATGCGCCGCGATCGTGTCCGCCGCCGCCGCGATCAATCGTGAGAAATCGGATGCGGCCATTCTCTGTCCTTCATGCCGGGGCGAACATGGCCGCCACGGCCGCGAATACTTCTGCCACGGCAAAGGCGCCCGGATCCGCGACGCCGTCAAGCTGCCTTCCGATATAGGCGGAGCGCCCGGCCTTTGCCTTCCGCATCGCGGCGGTAGCCTCCGCGCCGTGCCGCGCGGCCGATGCTGCCGCTTCGGGCCCGCCCGCGTCGAGCGCTTTGAGCGCCGGCTCCAGCGCATCGACCATGGTGCGGTCGCCGACCTTGGCGCCGCCGTAGAAGGTCATCCGCTCAAGACCGGCGAGCAACGCCTTGCTGAACGATGCGCCGCCGTTGAGCGACTGCGCCGCGGCGGTGAAGAAGATCGACAATAGCACGCCGCTCGAACCGCCCATCGATGTCCCCAATATATCGCCGATTGCGGCGAGCGTTGCGGTCTTGGCAAGCGGCAGTGTGTCGATGCGGTCGAGCACGCTGCGCGCGCCCGTCGCCACCGTCGACCCGGTGTCGCCGTCGCCCGCCTTGGCGTCCAGGCCGTTCAACGCCTCTTCGAGCGAGATCAGCTTCTCGCAGACCGTGGCGATCAGGCGCTCGGCGCCGACGTCGCTGCTGGCCGCCCTGGCGGCGTCGCGAATGGCCGGTTTAGCCGCTGCCACCACGACCGGTAGGCGAACCGGTTTCGCCGGCAGCCAGGCGTGCGGGCCGACCGGCGCCAGCAGCGCCGCCTCGCGCTCCGCATCCAGCTTGATCAGCGACAGTGAAAACCCGTTCATGTTGAGCGCGGTCATCAGATGCCCGGGACCGATCGTCAGCGTCACCGCCTTTGCCAGCGGCGAGGCAAGCGCCGCATTGGCGATCAGCGACATTTCGAGCGGCGGCACCGATCCGAGATTGTTGATCAAGAGCGCATAGCGGCTGCCCGGATCGAGCCGCGCGGCGAGGCGCTCCGCCATGATGGCGACCAGCTTGCCGGCGCTTTGCAGGGCAATACGCTCGACGCCCGGCTCGCCATGGATGCCGAGGCCAAGCTCGCCGTCGTCGGCGCCGAAGCGGTCCTGATGCGCCTGTCCAGGGATCGAGCAGGAGGAGAGCGAGATGCCGAGAGAAACGATCTCCTTCGCCGCCGCGCGCGCCGCGGCCGTGACCGAGGCCAGGTCATGGCCGGTTTCGGACAGGTGCCCGGCGATCTTGTGCACGAACAGCGTGCCGGCGATGCCGCGCGGCTGCGCGATGTCGGGCAGCGCGATGTCGTCGCCGACGATCACCATCTCGACCGAAAAACCTTCCGCGCGCGCCTTCTCGGCGGCCAGCCCGAAATTGAGGCGGTCGCCGGTGTAGTTCTTGACGATCAGCAGGCAGCCGGCGGAGCCGGTCGTCGCGCGGATCGCCGCCAGCACCGCCTCGACGCTGGGCGAAGCAAAAATCTCGCCCGAGACGGCGGCCGTCAGCATGCCGGCGCCGACGAAACCCGCATGCGAAGGCTCGTGCCCCGCGCCGCCGCCTGAGACGACGGCAACCTTCGTCTTGTCCCAGTCGACGCGCAGCACAACCTTGACTTCGGGATAGCCGTCGAGGCGCGCCAGCGTGCCCGAGCCGGCGGTCGCAAGAAAGCCGTCCAGCGCCTCGGTGACGATCGAGTCCTTGCGATTGAAAAAGTGCTTCATGGATTGCGTCCAGTCCGTATCTGCTATTCGTCAATCGGTGTGCGATGCGTGCGCGAGCCGGCTGCATCAGTCCCCAGCTAAATCAATCTTTGCCCGTCCGAGCCGAAATAAAGTGGCGAGCGATAGCGGATCGTCACCTTGTCCCCCTTATCGAGCGGCGTGTCGGGATCGGTCAGCGTCACCAGCTTCTTCGCGCCCACCGTCACATGCAGGTGGTTCTGGTCGCCGAGGTGCTCGACCCAGTCGACGATCCCGTCGGCGTGGCCGTTGGCCGCCTTCTCGATCGACAGATGCTCGGTGCGCGCGCCGATCGTCGTCGTGCCGGCCGGCGCGCCGCCGTCGGGCAACAGTCCGGCCGGCAAAAGGTTGATCGCCGGCTGGCCGAGACGAGCCGCGACATGAAGGTTTGCCGGCTCCGAATAGATCGCGCGCGGCGTGCCGATCTGCACCAGCACGCCATCGGCCAGGATGCCGATGCGGTCTGCCATGGTCATCGCCTCGATCTGGTCATGCGTGACATAGAGCATGGTGGCGCCGAGCTCGGACTGAATGCGCTTGAGCTCGAGCCTGAGGTCGGCGCGCAGCTTGGCATCGAGCGAGGACAGCGGCTCGTCCATCAGGTAGATCGCTGGCTTGCGCACCAATGCGCGGCCGATGGCGACGCGCTGCATCTCGCCGCCCGACAACTTGGTCGAGCGGTTATTGAGCTTGTGGTCGATGCGCACCATGCGGGCCACCTCCTCGACCCGGCGGCGCACCGCCTCCTCGGGAAAGCGCCGCGCCGGTGAGCGCAGCGGGAAGGCCAGGTTGTCGTAGACCGAAAGATGCGGGTAGAGCGAATATTGCTGGAACACGAAGGCCGTGTCGCGCTCGGCCGGCGACCGTCCCGTCGCGTCGTGGCCGCCGATGTGGATCGTGCCGCTGTCTGGCCGCTCCAGCCCGGCGATCAGCCTGAGCGCCGTCGTCTTGCCGGCGCCGGTCGGCCCAAGCAGCACGACGAACTCGCCGTCCTTGATCTGCAGGTCGAGATCGTTGATGGCGACCGTCTCGCCAAAACTCTTGGTCACACCCTGGATGTGGACGTCAGCCATGGCGCGCCTCCGCTGCCTGATCATGCATGGCGGTCTTGACCGCGCGTCCAGTGCCTTTCTCGAACAGCGATAGCCGAGCGCTGCTCAGCGCCAGCCCGACCGGCTCGCCGGGGGCGAGATGGATGCCGGCCGGCACCCGGGCCTTGATGATGCCGTCCGCAGTCTCCACTGCGACGATCTGCGTGGTGCCGAGATATTCGGTGCCATAGATCGCGCCGCGCAGCTTCGAGGTGTCGTCAAAGCGGATGTGCTCGGGCCGGATGCCGAGCGCCATGTCGGCGGCCGCTACATCCTCTCGCACTTCCGGCACCGTCACCTTGGCGCCCTGCACGACGATCTCCTTCGCGCCTCTGGGGAGGCCGCCCCCGAAGCGCAGGAAATTCATCGGCGGCGAGCCGATGAAGTCGGCCACGAACATCGTCGCCGGCCGGTCGTAGATTTCGCGTGGGCTGCCGAACTGCTCGATGACGCCGTGGTTCATCACCGCTATCTTGTCGGCCATCGACATCGCTTCCATCTGGTCATGCGTGACATAGACCGTGGTGGCGTGGATGCGGTTGTGCAGCTCGCGCAGCTCATGGACCATCAGATCGCGAAATTCGGTATCGAGGGTCCCCAGCGGCTCGTCCATCAGGAAGCACTTTGGCCTCCGCACGATGGCGCGGCCGAGCGCGACGCGCTGGCGGTCGCCGCCGGCAAGGCCGGAGACCGATTTGTCGAGCAGATGGTCGATGCGCAAGAGCTTCGCCGTTTCCTCGACACGCGTGCGGATCTCGGCCGAAGCCATGCCCTGCGCTAAGAGCGGGAAGCCGATGTTCTTGCGCACGTTCATGTGCGGATAGAGCGCGAAGAGCTGGAAGACGAAGGCGATGTCGCGTTCGCGCGCCCGGCGCATGGTGACGTCCTCGCCGCCGAGCAGAATCTTGCCGCCGGTCGGCAACTCGAGGCCTGCAATCATGCGGAGCGTCGTGGTCTTGCCGCAGCCCGAAGGCCCGAGCATGACGAAGAACTCGCCGTCCTCGACGACGAAGTTGGAATCCTGCACGGCGACGAAGTCGCCGAAGGCTTTCCTCAGGTTCTGAACGCGGATCTCGGCCATGGCTATTCCGGGAATTTCGAGACGATGATGAACGTGGCCGTGCCGAAGAGCATGGTGACGAAGGAATAGCTGTAGAGCGACAGCGCGAAAGACTGGAAAAGCATCAGGAAGCCGATGGCGATGATCGCGGTAGCGATGTTTTCCATCAAGCCGCGCCTCGCCCAACGGGGCCATGATGAGCGCTTTGAGCCGATAGGGCGGTTCATGCAGCACCCCCTTCCTTCTCCCCGTTCACGGGGAGAAGGTGGCCCGAAGGGTCGGATGAGGGGCGGCGCAAACGCCTCTGACTAACGCAAACGCCGGAGCTGCCCCTCATCTGCCTGCCGGCATCTTCTCCCCGTGAACGGGGAGAAGGGACGCTGCCGCGGCGCCGGTTCCATACTTCTCGACACTTCATCATTTGCGCACCGCGCCGAAGGTGATGCCGCGCAGCAATTGCTTGCGGAGCAGGATGGTGAAGACCAGGATCGGCACCAGGAAGATCGTCGTGCCGGCGGCCACCGCCGGCCAGTCCTGGCCGCCTTCGCCGATGATGGTCGGGATGAAGGGTGGCGCGGTCTGCGCAGTGCCGGAGGTCAGAAGCGCCGCGAACGCATATTCGTTCCAGGCAAAGATCAGGCAGAAGATCGCGGTGGCGGCGATGCCGGTGGTCGCTTGCGGCAGCACGGTGCGCCAGAACGCCTGCAGCCTGGTATAGCCGTCGATCATCGCCGCTTCTTCATATTCGCGCGGGATCTCGTCGATGAAGCCCTTGAGCAGCCACACGGCTAAAGAAACGTTGACCGCGGTGTAGAGCAGGATCATGCCGAGCGCGGTGTCGGAGAGGCCGAGCTCGCGGTACATCAGGTAGATCGGGATCGCCACCGCGATCGGCGGCATCATGCGCGTCGACAGGATGAAGAACAAAAGGTCGTCGGCCAAAGGCACCTTGAAGCGCGAGAAGCCGTAGGCCGAGAGCGTGCCGAGGAACACAGCGCAGAAGGTCGAGCCGAAGGCGATGATCAGCGAGTTGACGAAGCGCGGCAGGAAGTTCGATTGGCCTGCGATCACCATGTTGCGCTTGCGCACCGTCTGGTCACAGAAGCCGGTCGCCGGTCCAAGCGAGTTGATGTATTCCGGCGTCTGCCTGGTGCGGGTGGTGAACAGGTTGCAATAGCCCTCGATGCTCGGCTGGAAGACGATCTTCGGCGGATAGGCGATCGAATCCGGCGGCGTCTTGAAGCTGGTGGCGAAGATCCATAAGAGCGGCACGATCGAGATCAGCGCATAGCCGACGACGAGCGCGCCGGCGATCCGCTTCGAGTTCGACGACGGCGCGACGACGGAGTGGGCGGTGGTCAGGCTCATCTCTGCTTCACCTTGTTGAGCGCCTTGACGTAGATGTTGGCCAGCCCGAACACCGCGACGAACAGGATGATGGCGAAGGCCGAGGAATAGCCGGTGCGCCAGCTCTCGAAGGCCTGCCGCTTCAGCGTGATCGAGGCGACTTCCGTTGTCGAGCCGGGTCCGCCGCCGGTGAGCAGATTGACCATGTCGAACATCTTGAAGTTCTCGATGCCGCGGAACAGCACCGCCAGCATGATGAAGGGCAGCGCCATCGGCAGCGTGATCGACCAGAACTGCCGCCAGTTGGAGGCGCGGTCGACCTCGGCCGCTTCATAGATGTATTCGGGGATCGAGCGTAAGCCCGCGAGGCAGATCAGCATCACGTAAGGCGTCCACATCCATGTGTCGACGATGACGATCGCCCATGGCGCCAGCTCGACATTGGACAGCATCTGCACGTTCGTCGGCGGGATGCCGGTGAGGAAGGAGACGGCGTAGGCGAACAGCCCGATCTGCGGCTCGTAGAGGAAGCGCCAGAAATTGCCGACCACCGCCGGCGACAGCATCATCGGCACCAGGATGATCGTCGTCCAGAAGGCGTGCCCGCGGAATTTGCGGTCGATCAGCCACGCCAGCGTGAAGCCGATCACCGTCTGCAGAAGGATGGTCCAGAACACGAAATGCGCCGTCGTCTGCATGGCGATCCAGATGTCCTGGTCGCCGAGGATGCGCCGGTAGTTGGCGAGCCCGAGGTTCTTCACCACCTCGTTGGGGCGGTTGGCGCGGTAATTGGTGAAGGAGAGATAGATCGCCCAGAACAGCGGGAAGATGTTGATGGCTAAAAGCAAAAGGATCGTCGGCGAGATGAACAGCCAGGCGAGGCCCTTGTCGCTGATGCCCCGGATCTTCTTGGCCAACGGCTCCGGTGTCGCCCGGGCAACGTTGTCCGCAGTCCGATTGAGCATGGTTAGTCCTGCATCGGTCACTGGTAAGTCTCGGCGATGGAATTTATCTGAACTGCGTCCCGTGCCAAGGGCGGCACGGGACGCTTCGGTCTGGCTCGGGAGGAGCCTTACATCTTGCCGTCATCCTGGAAGACCTGCGTCCAGTCCTTGACGAGGCCGTCGAGAGCGTCCTTGGGGGAAGCCTGGCCGGCGACGACATAGTCGTGGAAGCGCTTCTGCGAGGCCTGCAGCAGCGGCGCGTAGCTGGGCTCCGCCCAGAAGTCCTTCACGATCGCCATGGAGTCGAGGAAGGCCTGCGCATAGGGCTGGCTGGACGGGAACTTCGGGTCCTTGACGACGGAGTTCAGGCAGGAATAGCCGCCGAGCGACCACCACTTGCCCTGCACGTCCTTGTTGGCGAACCACTTGATGTACTTCAGCGCCGATTCCTGCTTGTCGGAATAGGAAACCACCGAAATGCCCTGGCCGCCGAGCTGCGCGAACTGGTCGCCATCCGGACCTTTGGGGTTGACGAAGTAGCCGATCTTGTCGCCGCCGACATTCTCGTCCTTCTGCAGGCCGGGCCAGGTGAAGGCGAAGTTCATGTGCATTGCCACCTGTCCTGATTTGAAGGCGTCGACGCCTTCGCCCATGTAGCTGTTGGAGGCGCCGGGCGGCGTGCAGCAGTCATAGAGCGCCTTGTAGAATTCCAGCCCCTTCACCGACTTCTCGGAATTGACGAAGCCCTCCATCTCGTAGGGCTTCTTCGGGTTCTCATACTGGAAGCCGTAGCTGTAGAGCACGTCCATGGCGCCCATGGTGATGCCCTCCGAGCCGCGCTCGGTATAGATCGAGGCGCCGTAGACGGTCTTGCCGTCGATCTGCCGCTTCTGGAAGAACTCGGCGATCTGCTTCAGCTGGTCGAAGGTGGTCGGTGGGGCGAGGTCCCAGCCATATTTTTCCTTGAATTCCTTCTGCAGCTCGGGCCGCGAGAACCAGTCCTTGCGATAGGTCCAGCCAACGACGTCGCCCATGGCCGGCAGCGCCCAGTAGTTCGGCGTGTTCTTCGGCCATTCCGAATAGCCGACCACGGTCGCCGGCACGAAGTCGTCCATGCTGATCTTCTCCTTGTCGAAGAAGTCGTTCAGCTTGACGTAGTGGCCGTTCTCGGCGGCGCCGCCGATCCACTGGCTGTCGCCGATGATCAGGTCGCACAGCTTGCCGTGCGAGTTGAGCTCGTTGAGGAAGCGGTCGGCATAGTTGGTCCATGGCACGAACTCGAACTTCATGCCGATGCCGGTTTCCTTGGTGAAGTCCTTGGACAGTTCAACGAGCGCGTTGGCCGGGTCCCAGGCCGCCCAGCAAAGCGTCAGGTCTTCCGCATGCGCGACGTTCGAGACGGCTGTCGATGCGAGCGTCGCCGAGGCCAGTCCCAACGCCAGTTTCAAGGTCGATTTCATGCCTTACCTCCCATTTGCGAAACGCGTCCGGATGACGGTTTCAAGAGCCCTCAACCCTCGCTCCTCCGAGGGTCTGAACATGACGCGCGATGCGCTGTCGATGTTTAGTAATTTGTTTAGTGATGCTCTTTTTACTAAACAACGCAAGCGAATTCGTTGCTGCGCCGCAGCATGGCGAAAGCAATGGTTGAAATCGTTGGGAAAAGATGGCCGGACGGCCCTAACCAATTCCAGGAAAACTGCGCAGCGGTTTTCCATCCGGAATTGCACAGAACGCAAACTGACCTGACAGGTTGCGCGCTGACCTTGGCCGCTGATATGCGGGCGCGATGAAGACAGGATCCCTGCCCGAGCTCCCGGTGTCCGCCGTGCTGCCCGCGCTTGTCGACGCGCTCGCCGGGCGCAACAGCGCCGTGCTGGTGGCGCCGCCCGGCGCCGGCAAGACGACGCTGGTGCCGCTGGCGCTGCTCGACGCGCCGTGGTTGGGCGAGGGCAAGATCGTGCTGCTCGAGCCGCGCCGGCTCGCCGCCCGCGCTGCTGCGCGCCGCATGGCCGAGCTGCTCGAAGAGGAGCCGGGCGGCACCGTCGGCTACGCCATGCGCATGGAAAACCGCACCTCGGCGCGGACAAAAATCCTCGTCGTCACCGAGGGCGTGCTGTCGCGCATGATCCTCGACGATCCGGAACTGCCCGGCGTTTCGGCGGTGATCTTCGACGAATTCCATGAGCGCTCGCTCGACGGCGATTTCGGCCTGGCGCTGGCGCTCGACGTGCAGGGCGCGCTCAGGCCCGACCTGCGCCTGCTGGTCATGTCGGCGACGCTCGATGGCGCGCGCGTCGCAAAGCTCCTGGCGCAAGCGCCGGTGATCGAGAGCAAGGGCCGCGCCTATCCGGTCGACATCCGCTATGACGAGCGGCCAGCCGGCGTGGCCGTCGAGGATGCGATGGTCAAAGCGGTTCGTGCCGCACTCGCCACAGAACAAGGCAGCGTGCTTGCTTTCCTGCCTGGACAGCGCGAGATCGAGCGCGCCGCCGAGCGACTTGTGGGCAATGTCGGCGGCGATACCGACATTGTCCCGCTCTATGGCCAATTGGACAACAGGGCGCAGGACGCTGCGATCAAGCCGGCGCCGCTCGGCCGCCGCAAGGTGGTGTTGGCGACGTCGATCGCCGAAACCTCGATCACCATCGACGGCGTGCGCGTCGTCATCGATTCCGGCCTGTCGCGGCTGCCGCGCTATGAGCCGGCAAGCGGCCTGACCCGGCTGGAGACGGTGCGCGTCAGCAAGGCTTCCGCCGACCAGCGCGCCGGCCGCGCCGGGCGAACGCAGCCCGGCGTTGCCATCCGGCTGTGGCGTGCCGAACAGACTGCAGCACTTCCCGCCTTCACGCCGCCGGAAATCCTCGAAGCCGATCTTTCCGGCCTGCTGCTCGACTGCGCCGCTTTCGGCGTCGCCGATCCGACAAGCCTGGCCTTTCTCGATCCGCCGCCGGCGCCGGCACTCAAAGAGGCACGCGTGCTGCTCAAAGCGCTCCACGCCATCGATGACGCCGGGCGGCTGACCGAGGCGGGCGCTGCGATGCGCAAACTGGCGCTGCCGGTGCGGCTTGCGCATATGGTGGCGGAAGCGGCAAAGATCGGCCAGGCGCAGGAAGCGGCGACGCTTGCCGTGCTGCTCACCGAGCGCGGGCTGGGCGGCGACAGTGCCGATCTGGAGCGCCGGCTGATACGCTTTCGCGGCGAGAAATCGCCGCGCACCAATGCCGCCCGACAGCTTGCGGAACGATTGGCGAGGCAGGCCTCACCCTCCCCCTTGAGGGGAGGGTCGGCGGGCGCGCTGAGCGACGCTCAGCGCGATCGACGGGGTGGGGTCGCCGGTCGCGTGCCCGAACCGACCCCACCCCGATCCGCTGCGCGGCTCGACCCTCCCCTCAAGGGGGAGGGAAAAGGCGCCGGCGCCCTCCTTATCCATGCCTGGCCGGACCGTATCGCCAGGGCGCGCGGCGAGCGCGGACGTTTCGTGCTCGCCAACGGCTCCGGCGCCATGGTTGACGCCGCCGATCCCCTTGCCGGCGAGGCCTGGGTTGTTGTCGCCGACTTGCAGGGCAAGGCGCAGAACGCCCGCATCACCGCCGCCGCTCCCGTCGATGAGGCCGATATCCGCGCCGCCCTTCCCGACCGCATCGAGACGCGGCGCGAGACAAGCTTCGACCGCGAGCGCCGCGCCGTGCGCGTGCGCGAGACCGCCAGGCTCGGCGCCATCACGCTTTCGGAACGCATGCTGCCGCCGCCCTCAGGCGCCGATGCCAACCGCGCCATTCTCGATGCCTTGCGCGAGCACGGCCTGTCGCTGCTCGACTGGGGCAAGGAGGCGGAGGTGCTGCGCCAGCGGCTTGGCTGGCTGCATCGCGGCCTCGGCGCGCCCTGGCCGGACGTCGCGGATCAGGCGCTCCTCGATCGCCTCGACGACTGGCTGCTGCCCTTCCTTGCCGGCGACGCCTCTTTCGCGGCGATCAAGCCGGGGACACTCGCAACCGGGCTGATGTCGCTGGTCCCGCACGACCTGCAGCGCAAGGTCGACGCGCAGGCGCCGACCCATTTCGACGCGCCCTCCGGCAGCCACGTGCCGATCCGCTATGACGGCGAATGGCCGGTGCTTTCGATCCGCGTGCAGGAGCTGTTCGGCCTCGACCGCCATCCGGCGATCGCGGGCGGCACGGTGCCGCTGACGCTGGAGCTGCTGTCGCCGGCACATCGCCCGATCCAGACGACGCGCGATCTCCCTGGTTTCTGGCGCGGTTCATGGGCGGATGTGCGCGCCGACATGCGCGGTCGCTACCCCAAGCATGTCTGGCCGGAAAACCCGCTCCTTGCGACCGCCACCAGCCGCGCCAAGCCCAGAGGGAGATGATCGCAAACGAGATGGTCCACCGTTTCTGTTTTCCCGGCTATAGTCCCTTGCGATGATCAACATCTTGCGCGTCCCCGATACCCAACAGAGCCAGCGTCTGCGGCTCAACACGCTGATCCGCCTGCGCTGGCTGGCCATCGTCGGCCAGAGCCTGACGGTGCTCGTCGTCGCCTACGGGCTGAAATTCCCGCTGCCGGTTTCGATGTGCTTCGCGCTCATCGCCTGCTCGGCCTGGATGAACCTCTGGCTGACCTTCCGCTATCCGGCCGCGCACCGGCTGACGCCCTTCTCGGCCTTCGCCATCCTCACCTTGGACAGCCTGCAGCTCGCCGGCTTGCTCTATATGACCGGCGGGCTGACCAACCCGTTCTCGGTCCTGCTCTCGGTCCCGGTCGTCATCTCCGCGGCGTCGCTGCCGCTGCGCCTCACAGCGGTGCTGGGCGCGCTGGTCATCGTGACGGCAACGCTGCTGGTGTTCTTCCATCTGCCGCTGCCCTGGCACGAGGGCGCGCCGCTGCCGATGCCCTTCATCTATGTCGCCGGCATGTGGATGGCGGTGTTTTCATCGATCGCCTTCACCGCGATATATGCCTTCCGCGTCGCGGCCGAGGCGCGCCTGCTCGCCAACGCGCTCGCCGCTACCGAGCTGGTGCTGCAGCGCGAGCAGCATCTTTCAGCGCTGGACGGCCTCGCGGCGGCTGCCGCGCATGAGCTCGGCACGCCTTTAGCCACCATCACGGTCGTCGCCAAGGAAATGGAAAAGGCGCTCGGCGAGGATGCGAAATTCGGCGAGGACGTGAAGCTGCTGCGCTCGCAAAGCGAGCGTTGCCGCGAGATCCTGAAGCGGCTGACCAGCCTGTCCTCGGAAGGCGAGGAGCATCTTTCGCGCCTGCCGCTGACCTCGCTGGTCGAGGAAGTGACGGCGCCGCACCGCGATTTCGGCATCTCGATCCGGCTGCGTCCCGGCGAGCGCGTCGGCCCGGAGCCGGTCGGACGGCGCAACCCCGGCGTCATCTACGGGCTCGGCAATTTGGTCGAGAACGCCGTCGACTTTGCCAAGAAGACGGTCACCGTCAGCTGGAACTGGGACAATGAGGAGGTCTCCTTCTCCATCACCGACGACGGACCGGGCTTTCCGCCGGAGATCATCGACCGCATCGGCGAGCCCTATATGTCGACGCGCCAGGGAACCGAGGCCGGCGGCGGCCTCGGGCTCGGCCTTTTCATCGCCAAGACCTTGCTGGAGCGCTCGGGCGCGACGCTCGATTTCCGCAATTCGAGCGGGCTCGGCGAGGGGGCGGTGGTGCAGATCAGCTGGCCGCGCGGTGTCTTCCTCAATCCCGAGCACGCCTCGGGGACCGCGTTCGATAATGTCTGAGCCTATGCATTTGCTGCATGGCAGCTTTGTTGCCGGCTGTAAAAATTGGACATTGCTGTTGCAGAATTGTATCTGCGTAAAAGTGAGGCATGTCGCCCAAAACCGTGCAGCGGCTTTGGCACGACGACATGCCCGGAAACATGGACTTGATGCGCGCGCTCGCTACAATCCGTTTCGGGGCGACGCGCTTCAAGTCGGTAGGATGCTGATGAGATGAGCGCAGCCGAAGGCACTGGCGCAATGGTTGAAGGCGAGGACACCTCGCTGCTGATCGTCGACGACGACAAGCCGTTTCTCACCCGGCTTGCCCGCGCCATGGAAACCAGGGGCTTCATGGTCGAGACGGCGGAAAGCGTGGAGGAGGCTGTCGCCAAGGCGCGCGCCCATCCGCCGGCCTATGCGGTGGTCGATATGCGCCTCGGCGACGGCAACGGCCTCGACGTGGTCGCCGCCATCCGCGAGAAGCGCGACGATGCCCGCACCATAATCCTAACCGGCTACGGCAACATCGCCACGGCGGTGACGGCGGTGAAGCTCGGCGCCGTCGACTACCTGTCGAAGCCGGCCGACGCCGACGACGTGTTCGCAGCGCTGACGCGCACCGCGGGCGAGCGTGCGGCTCCGCCCGAAAACCCGATGTCGGCCGACCGCGTGCGCTGGGAGCATATCCAGCGCGTCTACGAAATGTGTGACCGCAACGTTTCCGAGACCGCGCGCCGGCTCAACATGCACCGCCGCACCCTGCAGCGGATTCTGGCCAAGCGCGCGCCGCGCTAGGTTAGCCAAGTGCGCTGGACAAGCGCTTTAGG
>NZ_RQXT01000169.1 GCF_003863365.1 Mesorhizobium tamadayense
GAAATGCGGCGACCGAGCCCACCAGACAGTCAATGAGCGGCGCCCTGTTATCAGTTTGGCCGGTCTTCGCACATGACGTTGTAGAGAAGCAGCCCAGCCATCAAGGCCACGACGGCGCCGAACAGGTCATTGCTGGTCAGCCCCGAATAATATGCGAAAGCGAATGCCAACATGATTTCACCCAAGAGCGCGTCTCAAGGAGAGAACCGTTAGAGAACGCTAATGTTCCTGCCGCCCCACCGCTAAGGGTAAGGCGTTGCCCGGGAGGGTCCTCCCCATTGATTGCTTGCCCAAGGGCTCACGTGATCGCGCCAAGTCCTTTTGAGGTAGATTAGCCAATTTGCATATGCGGCCTTGACCTCTGCTATTGATGATAATGCAGATTTGCATTATCTAATTAGTGTGGGTTAATCGGAGCTGCCAAAATGACGACGCTGACTGTGACGGCACGGGGACAGGTGACCTTCCGTAAGGACGTGCTGCAGCACCTGGGCATCAGGCCGGGCGAAAAAATAGAACTTGATTTGCTCCCCGACGGCCGTGCGGAATTGAAGGCGGCGCGGGCAAAGGGATCATTCCGGGAACTCTACGGTTTTCTCAAGGGCAAGACGAACGGCCGGGTGTTGAGCATTGAGGAAATCAATGAGGCAATCGCGGAAGCGGGTGCTGCAGCTGGATCGAGCAAGGAATGAAAGTCACGGCCGACACGAACGTTCTGCTGCGCGCCTGTGTCGCCGACGACGAACGACAGGCGGAGGCGGCCGTCGACCTCCTGGCGAAGGCGGACGTCGTGGCCGTTAGCCTCCAGGCCTTGTGCGAGTTCGCATGGGTTTTGGGCCGACAATATCAAACCGCACGCGTAGATATAGTGGCGGCAATCCGAGCCTTGGCGAACACCACAAATGTGGTCGTCAACCGGCCAGCTGTCGAGGCAGGCCTTGCAGTGCTGGAGGCCGGCGGTGATTTTGCGGACGGCGCAATTGCCTTCGACGGCGACTGGCTGGGCGGAGAGACATTCGTCTCCTTCGACCGCAAGGCGGTTAAACTGCTGTCAGCGCAAGGACACCCCGTTCAGCTTCTTTCGTAGCTGTCTTCGCGCGTGTCGATCCTTGGTATTGTCTGGCGCGCCTCGCATACGATGGGTTCGAAAACTGGCCTACGAGAGCAACTGTTGGAATAGTCCCG
>NZ_RQXT01000170.1 GCF_003863365.1 Mesorhizobium tamadayense
CCATAAGCCGGGGAATCGGCGTCCAATTTTGACCCCCCTGATGCTTTGATTTGCGACCATCAGCTCGTCGTGGCGAGCGGATGGTGTGGGGATGAAGTCGGTGGATACGATTGCCCGAGTTCGGCGCGCATTCCATGTGCAAGGATGGTCGCTCAAGCGGATTTGCCGCGAACTGCATGTGTCGCGGAACACCGTCCGCAAGATTCTCAGATCCAATGAGACATCGTTCTCCTACGAACGCGAGCGGCAGCCCAAGCCGAAGATCGGTCCGTGGCAGGATCAACTTGACGGGTTTTTGAATGGCAACCGTGGCAAGGCGGCGCGCGAGCAACTGACACTGATCCGGATTTACGAAGAGCTTTGCAGTCTCGGCTACGAGGGTGGCTATGACGCCGTCCGCCGCTACGCGAAGAGCTGGGCGAAGGCGCAGGGGTCGGCGACGGCGGACGCCTATGTGCCGCTGTTCTTCGCGCCGGGCGAGGCCTACCAGTTCGACTGGAGCCACGAGATCGTCCTGATCAACGGCGTGACGGTGACCGTGAAGGTCGCCCATGTCCGGCTCTGCCACAGCCGCATGATGTTCGTCAGGGCCTATCCGCGCGAGACGCAGGAGATGGTGTTCGACGCCCATGATAGGGCCTTTGCCTTCTTCGGCGGCGCCTGCACGCGCGGCATCTACGACAACATGAAGACGGCGGTGGAAACGATCTTTGTTGGCAAGGACCGCCAATACAATCGCCGCCTCCTGCAGATGTGCAGCCATTATCTGGTGCAGCCGGTCGCCTGCACGCCGGCGTCGGGCTGGGAGAAGGGTCAGGTCGAGAACCAGGTCGGGCTGGTGCGCGAGCGCTTCTTCACGCCCAGGCTGCGCTTCAAGACCTATGAGGAGCTGAACGCCTGGCTGCAGGACAAGTGCGTCGCCTATGCCAAGGCGCACCGTCACATCGAGCAACCGGAACGAACGATCTGGAACGTGTTCGAGGAAGAGCGCGGCAAACTGGTCGAGTATCGCGGCCCTTTCGACGGATTCCACACGGTGCCGGCCTCGGTGTCGAAGACCTGCACGGTTCGCTTCGACACCAACAAATACTCGGTCCTGTCGACGGCCGTCGGCCGCCCGGTCGAAATCCATGCTTATGCCGACAGGATCGTCATCCG
>NZ_RQXT01000171.1 GCF_003863365.1 Mesorhizobium tamadayense
TGCGCCGCCCGAACAAGTATTGAGCGACCAGTTCTGTGAACCTCAAGATCGGAATAGGGATACGGCGGGTGCGCGCGACAATGCGCAGCAGCGCATAGGCGATCATTGCGGCAAAGAGTTGCAGGCGGATTGCATTGCCGTTGTTGCCCAGGAACTTGCGGATCTTGAGGTGCTGCTTGATCCAGCGGAACAGAAGCTCGATTTGCCAGCGGCCTTTGTAGAGCCGTCCAATCTCGACGGCGGAGCGCTCCAGATCGTTGGTCAAAAGCGTGATGGTGTCGCCCTCTTCGCGTTGAACGCGCAGGCGGCGCAGGCGCATCGGCAGCTTGCAAACGCCCTTGCTGACCAGGCTTACCTCACTGTCTTCCAGGATCAGGAAGCCGTCGCCCTGCGGCTCGGCGATGGCGCGATCGCACGCCAGCGCCAGCCCCATGTTGGCCTTGGGCCGCGTCACGAAGGTCGATCCGGCTTCGGCGATCGCCGCCCACCAGCCGTAATGGCAGTAGCCCTTGTCGAACACGTAGGTCGCCCCGGCCTCGATCGTGATCTGGCGGCCAATCTGGGCGTCGTTGACGTTGGCGTCGGTGATGTCGAGGACGCGCGGACAGTCGGCCTTCGGGTCATAGACGACATGTACCTTCATGCCGCGGATGCGCCCGTTCGACTTGGCCCAAGCGCACAGTTTGCCGAGCGGAATGGGGGTCGAGTCGATCAGCCGCAGCATCGCTTCGCCCTCGCGCCGCGTTTGCCGGTCGAGTTGGCCCGCCACCAGGCCGAACGCCTCGGCAAAGACGGCGACCGGACGCCGTCTGTTGGCATCCGACAAGGTCGAACGCATCAAGGCACCGCTGCCCAGGTGATAATGATGCTGGCTGTTGGCGTTCCAGCCGGCTTCCAGGCCACGCAAGCCGCTGCTGCCGCAGAACTGGGCGTAGATCAGCACCACCAGATGATCCCAGCTCCTGAACGATTTGTCGTAGGCGTCCCCCTCGTGGCGATCCACAATTGCTTGGAATCGACGCCGATCGATGGCTTCAAGAAGCTGCCCGAAGATGCTAGGTGCAAAGCGCATGCCCCGTTC
>NZ_RQXT01000172.1 GCF_003863365.1 Mesorhizobium tamadayense
TTGATGGTGACGACGATGCCGGCACCGACGGTGCGGCCGCCTTCACGGATGGCGAAGCGCAGCTTCTCTTCCATGGCGATCGGCACGATCAGCTCGACGTCGACGGTGATGTTGTCGCCGGGCATCACCATCTCGGTGCCGGCCGGCAGCGTCACGATGCCGGTCACGTCGGTGGTGCGGAAGTAGAACTGCGGACGGTAGTTGGTGAAGAACGGCGTGTGGCGGCCGCCCTCGTCCTTGGTCAGGATGTAGGCCTCGGCCACGAACTTCTTGTGCGGCTTGACCGTGCCGGGCTTTGCCAGAACCTGGCCGCGCTCGACACCCTCGCGGTCGATGCCGCGCAAGAGCGCGCCGATGTTGTCGCCGGCCTGGCCCTGGTCGAGCAGCTTGCGGAACATCTCCACGCCCGTGCAGGTGGTCTTGACCGTCGGACGGATGCCGACGATCTCCAGCTCCTCGCCGACCTTGACCACGCCGCGCTCGACGCGGCCGGTCACGACCGTGCCGCGGCCCGAGATCGAGAACACGTCCTCGATCGGCATCAGGAACGGCTTGTCCAGCGGACGAACCGGCGTCGGGATGTAGGCGTCGACCTGCGCCATCAGCTCGCGGATGGCGTCCTCGCCGATGGTCTTGTTGGTATCTTCAAGGGCTGCCAGCGCCGAGCCCTTGACGATCGGAATGTCGTCGCCGGGGAACTCGTTCTTGGTCAGGAGCTCGCGAACCTCGAGCTCGACCAGCTCCAGCAGCTCGGCGTCGTCGACCTGGTCGACCTTGTTCAAAAACACCACGATCGAAGGCACGCCGACCTGGCGGGCCAAGAGGATGTGCTCGCGCGTCTGCGGCATCGGGCCGTCGGCGGCCGACACCACCAGGATCGCGCCGTCCATCTGGGCGGCACCGGTGATCATGTTCTTCACATAGTCGGCGTGGCCGGGGCAGTCGACATGGGCATAGTGGCGGTTGGCCGTCTCGTACTCGACATGCGCCGTCGAGATCGTGATGCCGCGCGCCTTCTCTTCCGGGGCCGCGTCGATCTGGTCATAGCGCTTGTATTCGCCAAAATACTTCGTGAT
>NZ_RQXT01000173.1 GCF_003863365.1 Mesorhizobium tamadayense
AAAGTTGAGCCAGGGTATGTATCCATTCGCGGAACTCCACAGCATCAGGACCTGCAGGCACGTCCATATCGGTACACCGATCAGCAGCGACCGCAGCATATTGTCGAGGGTCTGCTTATTGAACCAAAATACATCGGATTGCTGATCCGCCGGGAACTTGTGGTTGTACTTAAATCGGTTCCCCTGCCGACGGCGAACGTAAAGCGGCAACTCCCAGCTTTGGTACCAGAGAAAGGCCAGGGCGAGGTTCACCGCCAGCATTTTCAGCGACCAACCCCATGCAAAGGTCTGCAGGACTGCGGCGTCAGGGACAACCAACTGCCAGTAGGCGAGTGCCGAGACCATGAACAGCAGGTTGTACGGAAAGAAGTAAGATGGAAGCCACTTCAGAAGCTTCTTTGGCTTGGGAGGGAAGAGCCATATTGGCGCTGGCTCCAACAGCTCGTTGGGAGCCCAATCGCCGCGCTTGCTGCGCGTTCCAAACTTAAGATCGTCCATCGGATGCCTCCCTTTCGATCTTGCCGCGAAAGGCCCGATCGGCCGACAATATGCCAATATTCCAACAAATGGTCAATAACTAAATCCGGTTGATTTATAAAAAAAATCATGCCAGATTTCGGCCGTAGATCCTACGTCAAGCTGACGCGTGGAAGACGAAGCACTACGACCGCATTCACGCGCTCAAAGGAGCGTCAATTGGGATATCAGACGCGGCGGGCACTGGCGCGATGGCATCGCGGGACGTTCGGACGTCAAGACGGGCCAGCAGTAACGAGGAGGGCGCCATGAAAGCCGGCGTTTCCGATCTGAACATCCCTGAAAACGCGAGCTGTATCTAATGTCAGTCGACAGCACCTTCAACGCATTCGTAGGCAACGCGACGCACCGTGGCGGCAACCAGATAGGTGTCAAACACTACAATGAGCGCTTAATCCTGAGTCTGATCCAGGAAGCTGGCGCGCTTTCCAAGGCCGAGATCGCGCGCATTACACATTTGTCCTCGCAAACGGTCACGATTATCGTAAATCGCCTCCTCAAGGAAGGATACCTGCGGAAGAAGGACGTAATCCGC
>NZ_RQXT01000174.1 GCF_003863365.1 Mesorhizobium tamadayense
CCGGATTACGTCCTTCTTCCGCAAGTATCCTTCCTTGAGGAGGCGATTTACGATAATCGTGACCGTTTGCGAGGACAAATGTGTAATGCGCGCGATCTCGGCCTTGGAAAGCGCGCCAGCCTCCTGGATCAGACTCAGGATTAGACGCTCATTGTAGTGTTTGACACCTATCTGGTTGCCGCCACGGTGCGTCGCGTTGCCTACGAATGCGTTGAAGGTGCTGTCGACTGACATTGGATACAGCTCACGTTCTCAGGGGAGTTCAGATCGGAAACGCCGGTTATCATGGCGCCCTCCTCGTTACTGCTGGCCGGTCTTGACGTCCAGAACGCCCCGCGATGCCATCGCCAGTGCCGCCGCGTCTGATGTCCCAATTGACGCTCCCTTTGAGCGCGTGAATGCGGTCATAGTGCTTCGTCTTCCACGCGTCAGCTTGCCGTAGGAGCACGGCCGAAATTCTGGCATGATTTTTTTTGTAAATCAACCGGATTTAGTTATTGAACATTTGTTGGAATATTGGCATATTGTCGGCCGATCGGGCCTTTCGGGGCGAGATCGAGAGGAGCATCCGATGGACGATCTTAAGTTTGGAACGCGCAGCAAACGCGGCGACTGGGCTCCCAACGAGCTATTGGAGCCGGCGCCGATATGGCTCTTCCCTCCCAATCCAAAGAAGCTTCTGAAGTGGCTTCCATCTTACTTCTTTCCGTACAACCTGCTGTTCATGGTCTCGGCACTCGCCTACTGGCAGCTGGTTGTCCCTGACGCCGCAGTCCTGCAGACCTTTGCATGGGGGTGGTCGCTGAAAATGCTGGCGGTGAACCTCATCCTGGCCTTTCTCTGGTACCAAGGTTGGGAGTTGCCGCTTTACGTTCGCCGTCGGCAAGGGAACCGATTTAAGTACAACCACAAGTTCCCGGCGGATCAGCAATCCGATGTATTTTGGTTCAATAAGCAGACCCTCGACAATATGCTGCGGTCGCTGCTGATCGGTGTCCCGGTATGGACGTGCCTGCAGGTCTTGATGCTGTGGAGTTCCGCGAATGGATACATACCCTGGCTCAACTTC
>NZ_RQXT01000175.1 GCF_003863365.1 Mesorhizobium tamadayense
TCGCGTTCCTGACGGTTCACACCTGCGACTTTGAGCGGATAACCAATGTTGTCCGCCACGGTCATATGCGGATAGAGGCCATAGTTCTGGAACACCATGGCGAGGTCGCGTTTACCCGGCGGCAAATCGTTGACCACACGATCGCCTATGCGAATCTCGCCAGCGCTCGGGTCGTCGAGCCCGGCGATCATGCGCATTGTGGTGGACTTGCCACAGCCAGAGGGCCCTAGCAACACGACGAACTCGCCATCGGCCATGGCGAGCGAGATCTTTTCCACGGCGACAAAGGAGCCCCACAATTTAGATACGGATGACAATGTTACGGAGGCCAAGATCATATCCCTTCGTGGGCGATGCTACGGACAGCAGTCATAGCTGTGGAGTATTTGTCACGATAAATCGTTGACGGCGATGGTCGGTTTCGGGAACGCCTCCGACGGTCGTTCAGCCCGCATCGAGCTAACTGAAACACCATGAACTCTCGCTCAGGTCGGCCCATGTAGCCGGCGATGTCGGTGCCAAGTGCTAAGGCGCCAACGTCAGTACCGGTGAGAATATACACATGCACGTCTGGATCAGAGGGCACCACGTTCCGCTTCTCCAGCCAGTCCCACGTCAGCGAGGCGATCCTGGGCCCAGGAATATCAAAGAGCATGGTACGCGACATGGTCAGCCCTTCACCGCGCCGGCCGTCAGGCCTGCTACGAACTGTCGTTGCAGAACGAAGAAGACAGCGACCACCGGCATGGAGATCATCACGGATGAGGCCATGAGCTCTCCGTAGCGGATGCCGTACTGGCCGATAAAGTCATTCACTCCAACGGGCAGCGTGCGCATCTCCTTGGTCGAGGTAAAGGAGAGCGCAAAGAGGAACTCCTGCCAGGTGACGATAAGCACAAAGACTGCAGTGGCGACGATCCCCGGCCGGCAAAGCGGCACGATTATCTCGAAGAACGTTCTGAACGGCCCGGCCCCATCGATCGCCGCCGCTTCTTCGAGTGTCAGCGGCAAATTGGCCATGAAGCCACGCAG
>NZ_RQXT01000176.1 GCF_003863365.1 Mesorhizobium tamadayense
GCGCGTTCCTCACGGTTCACACCTGCGACTTTGAGCGGATAACCAATATTGTCCGCCACGGTCATATGCGGATAGAGGCCATAGTTCTGGAACACCATGGCGAGGTCGCGTTTACCCGGCGGCAAATCGTTGACCACACGATCGCCTATGCGGATCTCGCCAGTGCTCGGGTCGTCGAGCCCGGCGATCATGCGCATTGTGGTGGATTTGCCACAGCCAGAGGGCCCGAGCAACACGACGAACTCGCCATCGGCCATGGCGAGCGAGATCTTTTCCACGGCGACAAAGGAGCCCCAAAATTTAGATACGGATGACAACGTTACGGAGGCCAAGATCATATCCCTTCGGGGGCGATGCTACGGACAGCAGTCATAGCTGTGGAGTATTTGTCACGATAAATCGTTGACGGCGATGGTCGGTTTCGGGAACGCCTCCGACGGTCGTTCAGCCCGCATCGAGCAAACTGAAACACCATGAACTCCCGCTCGGGTCGGCCCATGTAGCCGGCGATGTCGGTGCCAAGTGCTAAGGCGCCGATGTCAGTACCGATGAACATATGCATATGCACGTCTGGATCAGAGGGCACCACGTTCAGCTTCTCCAGCCAGTCCCACGTCAGCAAGGCGATCCTGGGCCCAGGAATATCAAAGAGCATGGTATGCGACATGGTCAGCCCTTCACCGCGCCGGCCGTCAGGCCTGCCACGAACTGTCGTTGCAGAAAGAAGAAGACAGCGACCACCGGCATGGAGATCATCACGGATGAGGCCATGAGCTCTCCGTAGCGGATGCCGTACTGGCTGATAAAGTCATTCACTCCAACGGGCAGCGTGCGCATCTCCTTGGTCGAGGTAAAGGAGAGCGCAAAGAGGAACTCCTGCCAGGTGACGATAAGCACAAAGACTGCAGTGGCGACGATGCCCGGCCGGCAAAGCGGCACGATTATCTCGAAGAACGTTCTGAACGGCCCGGCCCCATCGATCGCCGCCGCTTCTTCGAGTGTCAGCGGCAAATTGGCCATGAAGCCACGCAA
>NZ_RQXT01000177.1 GCF_003863365.1 Mesorhizobium tamadayense
TTTCCCGCATCGCTTTCAGCGCCGAGGAACTGACCGCTGGTGTGAAGCCGCAAAACAGTCGCCCGCTTTGCGTTCCCCATACCGCGCGCGGTCGGAAACAATATCCGAGGAAGTCGAACGTCACGTTCGGATGTTGCCCTCTGCGTTTGGAGTCTCTGCAGTAGACAATCTTGGTCTTCGTCGGGTGCAGTTCCAGTTGGCATTCCGCCAGCCTCGCCTGAAGCGCAGCCTTGACGGCTTCTGCCTCCTGCTCGGTCCGGCAGTGCACCAGCCCGTCATCCGCATACCGACACCATGGGAGGTCGGGATGTGTCCGTTTCATCCACAGATCAAACGCATAGTGCAGAAAAAGATTTGAAAGAATCGGCGAAACTACGCCCCCTTGCGGAGTTCCGCAGTTTCGTTCAATCCTTTGTCCATCCTTCTCCATGGGCGCTGTCAGCCATCTCTCGATGTATAGTAATGCCCATTTGCTCTTTACGTGCCTGCGAACTGCCGTGAGCAAAAGCTCGTGCGAGATGTTGTCGAACAGACCCTTGATATCGAATTCCAGAACCCAGTCATACTTCCAGCACCGCTGACGCGTGATCCCCACGGCATCCAAGGCCGATTTACCCGGTCTATAGCCATAAGAATCTGACAGGAAGATCTGATCGAGCTCCGGTTCGATGAGCTGCTTGACCACCATCTGCGCGATCCTGTCGCTCACGGTGGGCACACCCAAAATCCGCTGGCCCCCAGTCTTTTTCGGAATGGGGACGGCACGCACCGGTGGCGGAAAGTAGCTTCCCGAGCTCATCCTGTTCCAGATCCTGTAGAGATTCCTCCCCAGGTCGGCTTCGAATGCCTCGATCGTCTGCCCGTCCACGCCAGCCGCACCACCATTGGATTTGACCGCTTTGTAGGCTTCGTACACCAGCCGCTTATCGATCATAAACGGCTTGTCTGTCGCATCTGTCGTTGTCATCCTGTTGCCAGTTGCTTCGAAAACACGACCACCTGATCCGACCCCTTC
>NZ_RQXT01000178.1 GCF_003863365.1 Mesorhizobium tamadayense
GTTCTGCCTGAAGTCTGTTGCCGGCGTACGTGAAGGACTTGGCCTTGTTGGCTTCTGAGGCGAACGTTGCCCTAATCCGATCGCTGGCTTCACGGCCGCTATCTATCTGCGTTCCCCACAAAGGGGGCCGGAGCGTGGCTGTCGCGACATAACTACAGCCCGAGTACGCGCGGGGCGCTTCAATCTTCGAGGGCGTCACCGGCGCCCGTCATACGAGGATACGCCGTGAAGCAGGGCGTCGCCTTCTTGTCATCAGCATCGCGCCGGCCCGCTCGGAAGCCAAACTGACCCGGTCCCGTGTGCGCCGGCAATCTCTTCCAGGCAAGGGCGGCGCCGGTCCTCACATGCCGGAACCGACACCTATGCCCCGGCGTCCTGCCATTGTCGATAGGTGCCCCACAGGCCATCAGCGCCACGGTGTTGATGCCGCGGTAGCGCCTGCCTGATGCGACGCTGGTCGGGCGGGCGGCGCTGGTTCCGTGTGGAACCACGGCGCGCGCCAATCACCTGCACCTTACTCGATCGCAGCTTTGATCTCGGCGGTGATGCGCGTGTAAACGTCGGCACGCGCTCCGGACTGTATCCTGGAAGACATCGTGATACCTCCTTGGGAGCGACGCGAGCGCACGGGATCACCGCGCTCGTCGGCCGGTCGATTGAACCATTTCGACGACACACGGCCGACGCGCTGACCTCGGCTCACGTCTACCTTGTAGCCCGCACGCACGTTCCGCGTCGGTGCCTGAATTTCCATCTGTGTCATGGGTTTGCTCCGCGGCGGACGCTGGGAGTCTCTGTCCCGGACCTTCGTCCGCCCACCGAAAGCCCCCGCCTGCCCTCTTCCTCTGCTGGCCGCACCGTCGCCTATCGAAGTGCCCGCCAGCCCCGTTCCGGCGAGAGAGGCGGGCATTCATGCCCCTGACGAACAAGCCCCGTTGCTTCGATGGCAAAACCATGACTCAATGGGGGCGT
>NZ_RQXT01000018.1 GCF_003863365.1 Mesorhizobium tamadayense
AGCCGCCGTCAGCGACGTCTTGCCATGATCGACGTGGCCGATCGTGCCAATGTTCACATGCGGCTTGGTGCGCTCGAATTTACCTTTTGCCATAGTCTCTTTCCTTGGGCGCTTGACCTTCAGTTCAGTCGAATGCGGGGCGATTAGCGACAACGGCCGAAAAACACAAGTGCCTTGTGGCTGAGCGTTTTCACGCTCGACCCGAACCAACGATCCGATTGTAGGGATATAGCGCGGATATAGGATCGCGACAGGCGAATTCAAATGGCGCGGCTGACGCCTCGGCTGCCTCATCGGCAGCTTCGCGCGGATAGCCTCCCGATCGGCCGGAACTGGCCCATTGCCGCCGCGACGCACCTCTGATTTCTTCGGCAAATGCAGTTCATTCCGGCAAATATCCGCGGTCCCCTGTTCATGATCGTCTCGACGGGATCCTACCTCGTCAACGACACGATGATGAAGCTCACGACCGCAGGGCTGCCGCCTTATGAGGTGCTGCTGCTGCGAGGTGCTGCCGCCACGCTCTGGGGCATGCCGCTGCTTTTCATGCTGGGCTACGGCAGGCAGATCCCGCTGCTCTTCGAGCGCAAGGTGCTGCGCCGGAACCTTTGCGAGTTGGCGGCGATCCTTTGCTACGTCGTGGCTTTGGCCAACATGCAGATCGCCGATTCGACGGCGCTCGGGCAGGTCACGCCGCTTATCGTGCTGGTCGGTTCCTCGCTCCTGTTCGGCGAGAGGATCGGCGCCGCCCGCATGGCGCTGATCGGCCTCGGCTTTGTCGGCGCCGTCATGGTGGCGCAGCCGACGATGCAAGGCATTTCCATCTATGCCTTGCTGGCGTTCGGCAACGCGGCCATGGCCGCGGCGCGCGACCTCGCCGGGCGTAAAGTAGGCGCCGAGGTGCCCGGCATGATCGTCGCCATCTCCGCCGTCGTGGTCGTGCTGGCCGGTTCCGGCATAGCGCATCTCGCTTCCGAGCAGTGGGTGATGCCGGAGAGCCGCCATCTGCTGCTGATCGCCGGCGCCGGCCTGTTCCTGATCTTCGGCCACTTCTTCATCTTCATGGCCTATCGCGTCGGACCGACGAGCGCCGTGGCGCCCTTCTACTATTGCTTCACCGTCTGGGCAGTGATTTCCGGCTTGCTGGTGTTCGGGCAGTTCCCGAACGCGCTCGCCGTCTGCGGCATCCTGCTGGTCATCGGCAGCGGCCTCGCCATCGTCTCGCTCGACGGAAGGCGTCGGCGTCTGGCGGTCGTCGCCTGAGGCATCCGATCCGCAATTGGCCTAATGACCTACGCGCATTGCCAGTGGGCGCCTGGCAAGGAAATCCATGAGGTTGCGCAGCGTTCGCGGACAGACGAGGCGGCCGTCGCGAAGCGCTGCCGGATCGCCGTTGACATGCAACGAGGATATCTCGCGGGGATCGCCGTCCGGGATGCCGCCCCATCTTGCTGGATCATAGTAGTCGATCAGGAAGGCATAGTCGTAGCGGCAAAAACGCATCGCTTTCGCCAACGCTGCCGGCGAGAGGTCCGACGGGCTGACCTTGGCCCTGGCCGCCTGCAGCCTCGGCATGGTGATTTTCCTGCCGCTGACCGACGACAGGAATGCCTCGACAGCGTCCAGTTCTTCGAACCTGAAGACATGGTCGAACAGGAAAAGGCTGGAGCCGACAAAATGGCGCGGCGATGCGACGTGGAATTGGATTTCCCACGAGGACGCGCTGTATTTTTCGACGTTGAGGATGAAGGTGTCGAGGTCCGGATCGGTCGGCAGCCCGAAAGTCTCGAGCATTTCCGCCTTTGCCGACGGCCGAGTCAGAACGTTGGTGTCCAATATCCTGCTGGAATAGGCAGATAGAAGCCGTTCCAGCGGATCGCGAACGATGGTGAATTTGCCGCCCAGACCGTCATAGACCGGTACAAACGCATCGACCCAACTGGTGGACAAATGGCTGTGGACCTCATTGTCGGGGTCGGCGAGAGAGGCTTGCCTGCCGCTCAGCGACATCAGCGCGTACTTGACACTGCTGCTGCCGCTTTTCGGGATCGGATAGTAGGTGACCGGGAGGTCCTCTGCCTGGATTGCCATTGCCGACCCTCCCGCCGATCCAATGCCAATATGCCGCCATAGCGATCGCGTGCCGCGACCGCCCAAATTTGACGATCGACCGCAGCCGGACGGGCAGCGGGCTTCGTCTGTCCTTCTATAGCGTGCGCTTGCTGCTGATCTGGTGGTAGGCCCAGAGCACGACGACCGAGCCGATGACGGCGACGATCAGGCTCCAGATGTTGAGGCCGGTGACGCCCGATGCACCGACGCCGTTCCCGGCGGCAACATCACGAAACCGCTGATGATCGCGCTCGGCGCGCTGCTGGTCGGCAAGATGGTGAGCGGCAGGAGCGAGGAACAATCGGCCGAACCTCAAGCACCCGTCCCGACTCCGGCCGGAACCGGGACCTCCGCAGATGGCGGCCTGCTCGGCGGATTGGGCGGGCTGCTCGACAAACTCAAGGACGCCGGCCACGGCAACGTTGCCGATTCCTGGGTCGGCACCGGTCAGAACCAGCCGATCAACGCCAACGACCTCGGCACCGCGATCGGGCCGCAGGTCATTCGCGAGATCGCGCAGCGCACGGGTTTGAACGAACAGGAGCTGCTGCAGCAATTGTCCGCGGCGCTGCCCGGCATCGTCGACAAGCTGACGCCGAACGGCCAGATCCCGCAACAGCACCAGGTTGCGTCCGCCTTCGACAGCTAGACGGCGAACATCGGACCTCGCGAATTAGCTGCGCGCTACGGCGCGCGGCTTTTTCGTCGTGAAATTCATGCGGAAGGATATCTGGAGCGGGTAGCGGGAATCGAACCCGCATATTCAGCTTGGAAGGCTGCTGCTCTACCACTGAGCTATACCCGCGCCTTACACTGAAGTACCGGATTCACCCGAAAAGCGCCATGCACTTTTCGGTCCGAGACTTTTTCGTTTCAGGGCTCCCGGGCCGGCAGTGGTGGAGAGGGTTGGATTCGAACCAACGTAGGCTAAGCCAACGGATTTACAGTCCGTCCCCTTTAACCACTCGGGCACCTCTCCAGTCTGCCGCCGGAGCCATGCAACGAGGCATTTCAGCCGATCCGGAGCCCGAGTAAGGATCTTCTCCGAAATCAGCGATGCGCCTTATGGCGGCAAGGCCGGTGGGTGTCAACCGGCGCAGCCAGGGTTTTTCGAGGATGTCCGGCATTCATTGCCGCAGCCCATATCCTTAGCCGGGCGAGACAGCTATAGAGGCCGGCATGAGCGACAATAAAAGCGACAAACCAGGCACGCCCAGGGACACCCACTACGCCAAACTTAGGCGTGCGCATCGCGACCAGAAGGCCGGCGGCGCGCCGGCGTTCCGGCCGCGCCAGCCGGTGCCGCCGGGCGAAGGGCCCGCCGACGGGCTGGTGCGGCTTTACGGCCTGCACACGGTGCGGGCGGCACTCGACAATCCGCGGCGCAAGATCGGAAAGATGCTGGTGACGCGCAACGCCGCAGAGCGTCTGGCGATCGGCGATCTTGCCGCCCTGCCCTTCAAGGCCGAGCTGGTCGAGCCGAAGGATATCGACCGGATCACTGGCTCGGACGCCGTGCATCAGGGCGTGCTGATCGAGGCCGAGCCACTCAAGCCCAAGCGCCTCGACGCGCTCGGCGACACCCGTTTGGTGCTGGTGCTCGACCAGGTCACCGACCCGCACAATGTCGGCGCGATCCTGCGCTCGGCAGTCGCCTTCGGCGCCGGCGCGCTGATCACCACGGCGCGCCACAGCCCGCAGGAATCGGGCGTGCTGGCGAAATCGGCTTCCGGCGCGCTGGAGCATATCGACCAGATCGAGGTGAAGAACCTGGCCGATGCGCTGGGACAGCTCCACGAGGCCGGCTTCCAGACCATCGGGCTCGATTCCGAGGGGCCGGCCGAACTGGAGAAAACATTCGCCGGCGACAAGATCGCCATGGTGCTGGGCGCCGAAGGCAAGGGCCTGCGCCAGAAGACGCGCGAGACGGTGACCGCGCTCGCCCGCCTCGACATGCCCGGCGCCATACGCTCGCTCAACGTGTCGAATGCGGCGGCGGTGAGCCTTTACGCGGCGAGGAAGTTTTTGGGATAAGGGAGTAGGGGAGTAGGTTAGCAATCGTCTTCCCTACTGCCTTATTCCCCTATTCCCCTACACTATGGCCAGCCATCCGCTCCAACGCCCTGACCAGCGCCGAATGGTCTTCCTTCGCGCCGCCATTGGCCGAGCAGGAGTTGAACAATTGCTGCGTCGTCGAGGTGTTTGGCAGGGCAACGCCGAGCGCCTTGGCACCTTCCAGCGCCAGGTTGAGATCCTTCTGGTGCAGCTCGATGCGGAAGCCGGGCGCGAAGGTGCGCTTGATCATGCGCTCGCCATGCACTTCGAGGATACGCGAGGCAGCCAACCCGCCCATCAGCGCCTGCCTGACTTTGGCCGGATCGGCGCCAGCCTTTGAGGCGAAGACAAGGGCCTCGCCGACCGCCTCGATGGTCAGCGCCACGACGATCTGATTGGCGACCTTGGTGGTCTGGCCGACGCCGTTCGGGCCGACCAGGGTGATGTTCTTGCCCATCTTCTCAAAGATCGGCTTCGCTCGCTCGAACGCCTTTTCCTCGCCGCCGACCATGATGGTGAGCGAGGCCGCCTTGGCGCCGACGTCGCCGCCAGACACCGGCGCGTCGAGATAGTCGCAGCCGAGATCGTTGATTTTCTTGGCGAATTCCTTGGTGGCGATCGGCGAGATCGAGCTCATGTCGATGACGAGCTTGCCCTTCGACAGGCCCGAAGCGACGCTGCTCTCGCCGAACAGCACGTCGGCCACCTGCGGCGTGTCCGGCACCATGGTAATGATGATGTCGGCCGCCTTGGCCACTGCGTCATTGCCGGTGACGGTCTTCAGCCCTTTGGCGACGAGATCGGCCGGGGGCTTGGATCGATGGTCGCTGGCAACGACCGTATGGCCGGCATCGAGCAGATGCCCCGCCATCGGCGCGCCCATGATGCCCAGTCCGATGAAGCCGATGGTTTCCATTGCTTTGCTCCAAATTCTGAAGCGCCCCCCTCATCCGGCCCTTCGGGCCACCTTCTCCCCGGCGGGGAGAAGAGGTAGGCGCCAGCGTTGACGATCTCTTCTCCCCTCGGGGAGAAGGTGGCCGCGCAGCGGCCGGATGAGGGGCCTTGGCTCTAAGCAGCAGCACTCCCCTGCCCGGCAAACTCCCTGAACCACCCCAACCCGGCCTCCGTGCCGGCCTTCGGCTTGTATTCGGCGCCGATCCAGCCGGAATAGCCGAGGCGGTCGATATGATCGTAGAGGAAGGGACAGTTGATCTCGCCCGTCCCCGGCTCGTGACGGCCGGGATTGTCCGCAAGCTGGATATGCGCGATGCGGCCGAGGTTTGCCTCGATGGTACGGGCGAGATCCCCCTCCATGATCTGCATGTGATAGATGTCGTATTGCAGGAACAGGTTCTTCGAGCCGATGCGGTCGATCAGCGCCAGCGCCTGCTCGGTGTAGTTCAGGTAGAAGCCCGGAATGTCACGGGTGTTGATCGGCTCGATCAGCAGCCTGATGCCGGCCTGTTCCAGCTTCTCGGCGGCGAAGGCGAGGTTCTCGGCAAAGACGTTTTCCAGGACGGCTCGATCGGCGCCCTGGGGCGCGATGCCGGCAAGGCAGTTGATCTGTTCGCAGCCCAGCGCATGCGCATAGCTGATCGCCTTGGCGACGCCCTGGCGGAATTCCGGCACGCGCTCGGGGAGCACCGCGATGCCGCGCTCGCCCTTTGCCCAGTCGCCTGCCGGCAGGTTGAACAGCACCTGGGTCAGGCCGTTCTTCTTCAGGCTCGCGGCGACGACGTCCGGCGCATGGTCGTAGGGGCCGATATATTCCACGCCCTTGAAGCCGGCGCGGGCGGCGGCATCGAAGCGGTCGAGGAACTCATGCTCGCCGAAGAGCATCGAAAGATTCGCTGAAAAACGCGGCATTCTTTTTCTCCTTCTTTCCGCCGGAGCTTAATCAAGCATGACTATCGCCGTCGGCGCATCCTCGTGGCTCTCGGCAAGCTCCTCGAATTCGGTGATCTTGTCGATTTCGGTGCCCATGGAAATGTTGGTGACGCGCTCGAGGATGAATTCGAGAACGACCGGAACCTGGTGCTCCTTCATCAGCCGCTGCGCCTCCTTGAAGGCGCCGGCGAATTCCTCCGGCTTCTTCACCCTGACCGCCTTGCAGCCCATCGCCTCGGCGACCGCGACATGGTCGACGCCATAGCCGGGCTCGGGATCGCCCGCCCGGTTGACGTTCTCGAAGGCGAGGCTCACCTCGTAGTCCATCGAAAAGCCGCGCTGCGATTGCCGGATCAGGCCGAGATAGGCGTTGTTCACGACGACGTGGATGTAGGGCAGTCTGTGCTGCGCGCCGACCGCCAGTTCCTCGATCATGAACTGGAAATCGTAGTCGCCGGAGAGCGCGACGATGGCGCGATCCGGATCGGCGGCCCGTACGCCGAGTGCCGCCGGCAGGGTCCAACCGAGCGGGCCGGCTTGGCCGCAATTGATCCAGTTGCGCGGCTTGTAGACATGCAGGAACTGCGCGCCGGCGATCTGCGACAGGCCGATCGTGGTGACATAGGTGGTGTCGCGGCCAAACGCCTTGTTCATCTCCTCATAGACGCGCTGCGGCTTCAGCGGCACCTGCTCGAAATGCGTCTTGCGCTTCATGGTCTTCTTGCGCTGCTGGCATTCCTTCGCCCAGCCCGACCAGCCGCGCAGCTTGCCGGCCGTCCGCCATTCGGTGGCGACGTCTAGCAAAATCTTCAGCGCCGCGCCCGCATCCGAGACGATGCCGAGGTCCGGCGCGAAGACGCGGCCGATCTGCGTGGGCTCTATGTCGACATGGATGAATTTCTTCCCCTTGGTATAGACGTCCACCGAGCCGGTGTGGCGGTTGGCCCAGCGGTTGCCGATGCCGAAGACGAAATCGGCTTCAAGCATCGTCGCATTGCCGTAGCGGTGCGAGGTCTGCAGGCCGCACATGCCGGCCATCAGCCGGTGGTCGTCGGGGATCGAACCCCAGCCCATCAGCGTCGGGATGACCGGCACCCCGGTGACTTCGGCGAACTCGATCAACAGGTCCGACGCATCGGCATTGATGATGCCGCCGCCGGCGACGATCAGCGGCTTTTCCGCTTCATTGAGCATCGAAAGCGCCTTCTCGGCCTGGGCGCGCGTCATCGCCGGCTTGAAGGCGGCGAGCGGTTCATAGGCGTCGATGTCGAACTCGATTTCGGCCAGTTGCACGTCGACCGGCAGGTCGATGAGGACAGGCCCCGGACGCGACGAGCGCATCAGGTGAAACGCCTTCTGCAATGCCATCGGCACCAGATAGGGCTCCATGACCGTGACCGCCCATTTGGCGACCGGCGCGGCGATCGCAGCGATGTCGACGGCCTGGAAGTCCTCCTTGTTGAGGCGCGCGCGGGGCGCCTGGCCGGTGATGCAGAGGATCGGGATGGAATCGGCCGACGCCGAATAGAGGCCGGTGATCATGTCGGTGCCGGCCGGGCCGGAGGTGCCGATGCAGAGGCCGATGTTGCCGGCCTTGGCGCGGGTAAAGCCTTCGGCCATGTGCGAGGCGCCCTCGACATGGCGCGCAAGGACGTGGCGGATAGTGCCCCTCGCCTTCAGCGCCGAATAAAGCGGGTTGATCGCCGCGCCCGGCACGCCGAAGGCATTGGTGATGCCTTCCTTTTCAAGAACGAGAACGGCAGCGTCGACAGCGCGCATCCTGGCCATGTCCAGCCTCCACTTAGTTGGTTGGCTTTGAGAATGCCAGCGTGGTTCCGATTTTTCAATTTTTTCAGAATATTTTTTCATTTCTAAAAAACGGCGTTTATCTATTGAATAACCTATGCTTTTCGTTTTCCAGAGATTCGCTGTGCAGCGTCAGTGAAAAACTTTTTCATTGCGCCCGGCGGAAAATCGGCCAGAATGCCCCTCATGGAAACCACGGAAAAACGCCAGCGCGGCCGGCCGCGCGCCTTCAACGGCCCGTCGGAGGCGGCCTCGGTGCAGTCGCTCGACCGGGCGCTGCGCATCCTGGCGATCGTCGCCGAGGCGAGCGGCCTGTCCTTGAGCGAGATCGCGGCGCGCAGCGGCATCGCCGCCTCCACCGCCTACCGCATGCTGACGACGCTGGAGAACCACGGCATGGTCGAATTCGATACGACTGACCAGCTATGGTCTATCGGCGTCGAGACCTACCGCATGGGCGCCGCCTTCCTGCGCCGGCGCAAGCTGGTCGACCGCGCCCGCATCGTCATGCAGGAATTGATGGAGAAGACCGGCGAAACCGCCAATCTCGGTGTCGCGGAGGACGACTGCGTCGTTTTCGTGAGCCAGGTCGAGACCCACCAGGCGATCCGCGCCTTCTTCCGGCCGGGCACGCGCAGTTCCTTCCATGCCTCCGGCATCGGCAAGGCGGTGCTGGCGCATCTCGAGCCCGAGCGGGTCGCCGCCATCCTGCGCAAGGAGGGCCTGCAGCGCTACACCGATAAGACACTTTCCGACATCTCGGCGCTGGCCCATGATCTGGCGACGATCAAGCATCGCGGCTGGTCGGTCGACGACGAGGAACGCCATCCCGGCATGCGGTGCGTGGCCGCGGCCATCTTCAACGAGTTCGGCGAACCGATTGGTGGCGTTTCCGTCTCCGGCCCGACGGTGCGGGTGACGCCCGAGCGCCTGGCCGAGATCGGCCCGCTGGTGCGCGAGGCGGCGGCCGAGGTGACGAAGATGATCGGCGGACAGAAGGCCGGTTGATCAGCCTGCTCCGGGCAACGTGCCCTTGGCCGACATCTCGAAGACGTCGAGCAGGATCGCCAGCCCGACGCCGCAGGCGGTCAGGATCAGGCTTGGCGCGCTCGTAGACGTGCCGGCGCAGCGAGCTCGTCGAGCAGCATGGACAGCGCCCGCATCTGCAGAGCGATGCCGGCCAGGATCGGCATGACGGCGAACAGATCCTGGAGCTGCCACGGCACCGGGTTCGCCGCCCAATGCGTGAGGAAACCCAGCGAAAACGCCAACAGGATGCCGACAACGGTGATCGTGCCGTTGCGGAAAATGGTTTCAATCAATTCTTCCTGAGGATCCTGATTGTCCAAGGCTCCCTCCCATATTGCCCGCAGATCATCGCGCGAATGGCAGATTAGGTCCTCCGGAAATGCCTGTACATTGCCGATTGCATTGACAAAAAGCCGGTGACTGAAGCCAGCCAATCACGTCGGGTCGGCGCCGCCCCTCATCTGCCTACCGGGCATTTCTCCCCGTATAGTGACGGGTAGAAAAGAGCTGGCCGCGACCTCGGCGCTCTTTCTGCCGCGCTGGAAATTGGCGAAATCGTCCATGAGAGCGCCCTTCTCCCCGTCGTTATACTGGGAGAAGACACCGGCAGGCAGATGAGGGGCAGCGCCGACGTTGAAAGTCGGCCAATCCAACCCTGCCGTCCCGACAGCAGAAAAGGGGCCGCGAAGGCCGCCCCTCTTCTGGTTGCCGAGCGGCTTCCTCTTCAGAGGCGGCAGTAATGCGAGTAGCCGTCGTAGCCGATATAGGTGTTCGAGCCCGGATCGTAGCTGGCATAGCGGGCCATGCAGCGGCGGACGTGCCAGGAACCGTCGTAGCCGTCTTCCTCGACATAGACGGTGCGCGGCTGCTGCTGGGCGAGCAGGCTGCCCAGGACGAACCCGCCGACGCCGGCGGCGATGCCGATGCCGAGCTCGCGGCGGTGATGATGGCCGTGGGCGGCCGAGGGCTGGACAGTGCCGGCCAGCGTGCCGGCGGCGACGGTGGTGGCGATGAGAGTGGAAACGAGCGTGCGCTTGAACATGACGATCTCCTTGGTTTCGTGACCGAGGCGATCCATCCGCCTCTTGATGGTCTGTCGTCGCGGCGAGGAAAAAGGTTCGAAGAATTTTTGGATTTTCTTGGAGCGGCCGGAAGTGGCTCACGTCTTTCGGGGTCTGCCCGCCTCGCGACGTTGCAATAAAGGCGCGGAAGGACGCCGCAACCTTTGGCCGCAAGACAACAAAAGGGCGGGGCCGCCCTTCGGGGCAGAACTCGCGGGATGGAAGCTTCCCCACTCGCTACTCGCTATTCGCTATTCGCTCTCCTCACCCCATCCCCGTGACATGGCGCAGCCAGAAGGCCAGCGCGATGAAGCCGATGATGGTGGCGACGCCGGTCCAGTCGATGTTGGCTTTCTTCAGATCGCTGATGGCCTTCACCAGGAGAAGCCAGGTCACGACAATGAGCGGCAGGATGATGACGAACCTGATCATGCGGCACCCGTTCGATGCGATTGCACTTGAACGGAGATATGGGATGGCTCTCGACGATTTTCAGCATGCCGGCCCAGGCAAGGCTGCAAGGTCCATTAGCAACCTAAAACGGAGTTTTGTCTTTACTGGCGCACGAAATGTGCTACCGGAGCGCCGTGCCCTTGTAGCTCAGCTGGTAGAGCAGCGGTTTTGTAAACCGAAGGTCGCGGGTTCGATCCCTGCCGGGGGCACCAGAGAAATCATACGCTGATACTACTATATCCTACCGTCCAATTTGGTGACCTTTGCGTCTCGGGCAACGGAGACGTGATCCCATGGCAAAGTGGTGGAGCCGACGACGCCGGAATTGACAAGGTACCAGGGCTTACCAAGCAATCTTCGGACTGAGCTTTTTGAGCGCAGGCCGACTGGTGTTGGACCACAAGGATTGAGCTACTCCATTTTGGACAAATTTCGTCTGGGCAAATAGGTTTTCGGTCGTTTTGGCAGCATATATTAGAGACCTCTTGTATTTCAAGAGCCGCAAGTAGATAGTATCGGACGGGACTTTGAGCAGGTTCCGATGCGATGGCCTCTTGTCGTGATTATGCTGGTTGTTGGCTTCATCCTCTGGGACCGCTTTGACAATGATGGCGCATATACCGCCGATGTCGAGCGGAGTTTCCGCGAGGCATCCCTGGAAATGCCTGGAGGGTGGAAGCTACCCACAATCACCTTCAACCGCGATCCGCTGAAGCAGTGAACTGAAAGGGCATGATGCAACTTAACATTGGTGCCGACCAGGCTGACCGTTGGCGGAAGAATTTACGGCGTACGCGGCGGCGGCACGCCCTTTGGTTCACGCGTAGCGCAATGATTTGGGTGTTGATCGTGGCGGCGATCACAATTGCATCAACGCTGATCGCATTGAAAAGCCTTTAGCTTGAAGAAATGTAGCACCCCGGCCGCCCACCGGACCAGTGACCGGAGCCGTCCTCACACCCCGATCGCCGCCACGAGAATCCGGTTCTGCCGCCAGATCGCCGCGCGCAGTTCCGGTATCCTCGCCTCTTCGCGCTTCACGAACTCGATGACCATCATGTTCATGTTGTTGAAGATGAGCTCGCCCACTGCCGGTTGGGTAAGCAGCTGTGTACGCTGAGAATGCGCCGCCTCGTCGTAGGCCGCTCACGAAGGAAGTTCATCCCGCCATTTGATAGCTTCCATCTCGACGCGGACCGCGTCCGGAACGTCGATGACCTGATGGACGTCGAATTGGAATGCCGGGAAGGTCGAACACATTTTGTGGACTACCAGCGGGTCATCTGCTTCGAGCAGCATGCTGCCGCCCCATTCGCCCACCCGCGCCACGAAGGCATGCACCTTGACTTCGCTGGGTATTTCCCAGTGCTGGAAGATTTTCAGGATGCGCTTTTGGACGTTCTCGTATTCAATCGCCGATCCCTGTGGCCGCTCGTTCCAATTTACCAGGTATTTCATAATCTCCTCCCTCTTGGGTGACCGCGAATGCCAGAGCGGCATTGTAGCTCCCAAGGCGAACTTCCGGTCGTCTCCTCGTCTGCTCCAAAAGAGGTAGGCATCACTACACGAAGGCGGTGAATCTGTCCGATACCTTTTGAGGACGATCGGATTTCAGCGCCGCTGAGCCGCACAAGCTACTTACAAACAGCCAGACAGCCCACTATTAGGCAGCAGCAGCCTCGCCGGTTGCCGCCCCGCCAAATGTGTTCCGAACCCTGACGGACTTGTGGACATAGGCGACCCAGATCCCGGTCAGGATGAACGCCACGACGGGTGTTGCGACCGTGTCTCCCGCAAGGACCCGGCTCATCGGAACGCCGAGAATGGTCGAAACCCACAAGACGTCGAGGATAGCGACGAGCGGGATTGCAACCCATTGATACAGGAACAGCTGCTTGTAGCGGGGGCTCCGCCGTAACATGGCGACAAGAACAAGCACCTGCAGCACAACAAACGTCAGCGACAGCGCGATTTCGCCGTAAACGGCCAGAGGACCATTCGGCAGCAGCATGAGCTGCTGGTAGCCTTGCCAGGACGAACCCAGTTCCGCAAGTGTGCGCAAACGCGACAGAGTCTGCCAGATCGCCAGCAGCAACAACCAGTCTCCAAACCCCACGAGATCCGCCGGATTCTGTGACGGCTTCGCGGCTGACCGAACGGCAAAGAAAACAGGCACGCCGACAATCAGCAGCACTATCGCCCAATGCCAGATGGAAATCTGCATCCCAACCCCTCCCTCGATGCCCTTTTAGGTTGTAGCAGATTTCCGCTTCAACTCTAGAGACGACACCGAGGCCCTGCCCGCAAGACCCGTCAACACTATATCTCCGGCAGGATGCTGCCATGTCGCGAACGCTGATCGTCATCGGTCTCAGCATAGTTGCCATAGGCCTGCTGTGGCCTTGGTTGGGCCGGACCGGCCTTGGCAGGCTGCCTGGTGATATCGTGATCGAGCGCGAGAACTTCCGGCTTTATGTTCCTATCACCACGGGAATACTGGTCAGTGTCGTGCTCTCGGCCATTCTATGGCTGATCAACCGTTAGAGGCACGACCGCAGCGCTTTGCCGGAAGCCCTTCTTGTGCTCGCTCCTGACGTCATCACACTCCAATCGCCGCCACCAATATCCGGTTCTGCCTTCGGATCGCGGCGCGTAGCTCCGGTATCTTCGCCTCGTCGCGCTTCACGAACTCGATGAACATCATGTTCATGTTGTTGAAGATGAGCTCGCCTACCGCCGGCCCGTCGATGTCGTCGCGCACAAGCCCGATCTCCTGCAGGCGAGCGATCAGCCCCCGGATCTGCTCGGTCAGCGCCCGGTCCAGCGCGGTATAGGCCTGGCCGAAGGGGCTGTCGGGCAGTTGGGTCGAGATCGCCATCGCCTGCCGCCACATTTCCTTGCTCAGATAATTGAGCGAGTGCTCGATATAGATGCCGATCAGCGTGTCCAGCGCGTCGCCGACATTGGCGGGCGGGTTGGCGACCACCCCTCGCCCGGCATTCAGCACCTCGTTGACCTCCAACGCGACGATGGCGCCGAGGATGTCGCCCTTGTTCTGGTAGTAATTGTAGATGGTGCCGATCGAGACCTCCGCCTGCGTGGCGATCGCTTCGATCTTGGCGCCTTCGTAGCCGGCCTCGCGGAAAAGCTCGGTCGCCGCATCGATGATGCGCCGGTGCCGGTCCGCCTTCTGCCTTTCGCGCAATCCGCTCATGTCGGCCTCTCTGCCACAAAAACATAATTGACTCAATTTTAGAATTGGTTCAACTTTTCTCCAACAAGCCAGCAAGGCAGGGAGAACACTCGATGACCGTCAACGCCCAGAATCCGCTTTCCAATCCGCTTTCCGCCCTGAAGTCATGTCTCGCCGCCGCCTGCGCAGCCGCGCCGCTGCTGCTCACCGCGGGCGGCGCTCAGGCCGCCGATCTCAACGCGCTGATCTGGTGCGACCACTCCGATCCCGCGCTGCTGCAGCCCTTCGAGGAGGCCAATAACGTCAAGGTCAATGTCAAGGAATTCGAAGGCACCGGCGCCGGCCTGGCTATCGTCGATCAATCGCAGCCCGGAGACTGGGACGTGATGGTGATAGACTCCATCGACGTGTCGCGCGGCGTCGAGAAAGGCCTGTTCGAGCCGCTGCCGGAGGACAAGCTACCCTTTGCCGACCTCTTCCCGGAAGTGAAGATGGACAAGTCCACCGTCGTCGACGGCAAGCGCTACGGCATCACCGAAAAATTCGGCTACAACACGATCGGCTTCAACAAGACCAAGGTCGATCCGGTCGACATGCAGTCGCTGGCCTCGCTCACCGGCGACAAGTACAAGGGCAAGATCGCGATCTACGACTACTACCTGCCGGTCATCGGCATGGCGGCCTTGGCCATCGGCAAGAAAACCGCCGACCTCACCGAGGCCGATCTGCCCGCGCTCAAGACCGAGCTTCTCAAGATGAAGGCCAACGCCAAGCTGGTCGGCGAAGTGACCGCCAGCCAGACGGCTTTAGCCACCGGCGAGGTCGACATCCTTGTCGGCGGCGGCGAATGGGTCACGGCGGGGCTCGCCAAGGAAAATCCGGCGCTCGACTTCTCGATCCCGAAAGAGGGCGCGGTGCTGTGGTCGCAGTCGCTCGCCATGTTCAAGGATTCCAAGAACAAGGACATGGCGCTGAAATTCATCCAGTATATTCTGAGCCCGGAAGGCCAGGCGCGGCTCGCCACCTCCTCCTGCTATTGGGGCATGCCGGCGAACAGCAAGGCGGCGCTGACCGACGAGCAGAAGAAGATCCTGCGCTTCGACGAGCAGCCGGGCTTCCTTGCTCGCGCCCAGACCTATCCAGCGCCGAACGCCGATCTCGACAAGAAGATGCAGGACATGTGGACCGAAATGCTGCAAGCGCAGTAAAGCGGCCGATGAGCGTTTCCGGAAGCAACTCGCGTGCCCTGCCCTGGGCGCTGGTCACGCCGGCGCTGGCGTGGACGCTTCTCTTCTTCGTGCTGCCCTTCATCGCCATGGGGCTGTCGAGCCTCACGGCGCATGAAGGCGGCGGCTTCACTTTAGCCAATTACAGCCAGTTCTTCACCGACCCCTCCTACTGGCGAGCGATGGTGAACTCGCTGGAGGTGACGGCGACTGTCACCGTCATCTCCATCCTGCTCGCCTACCCCTTTGCCTGGATCCTGGCCGAACAAGTGCCGGAACGCTGGCAGAGGCTGGCGCTGATGCTGGCCGTGCTGCCGTTCTGGACTTCTTACGTGGTGCGTTCCTATTCCTGGCTGCTGGTGCTGGCGCAGAACGGCGTCGTCAATCGGGCGCTGAGCGGCATCGGCCTGATCGCCGAGCCGCTGCAGCTTGCGAACACCCGCTTCGCCACCGTCACCGGCTTCGTGCATTTCTTCGTCATGCTTTTGACGCTGACCATCTTCGCCAATCTCAAGCAGCTCAGCCCGAGCTACCGCAAGGCGGCCGCCGATCTCGGCGCCGGACCAGTGCGCACCTTCCTGCATGTCGTGCTGCCGCTCACGCTCCCCGGTATCATGGTCGGCGCTTTCCTCACCTTCGTGCTCTGCATCGGCGATTACATCACGCCGCAGATCCTCGGCGGCAACAACGAACTGGTGATGCCGCAACTGGTCATGATGCAGATCGGGCGGCGCGGGGACTTCCCGCTGGCCTCGGCACTGTCCATCATCCTGATGGCGGTCGTCACCATCGCCTATCTCGCCTGCGCCCGCTGGCTGAAGATCGAGCGGGCCTGACCATGCGCGCCATTGTCCGCATTGCCGCCTGGCTCTACGCCATCGCCATCTACGGCTTCATCTTCCTGCCGGTGGTCATGCTGGTGCTGTTCTCGCTGCAGGCGACCTCGTTCCCGATCCCGCCCTTCACCGGCCCGTCGCTGCGCTGGTACCAGGCGGTTCTGTCCGACCCGCGGCTCACCTCGGCGCTGGTCAATTCGCTGCTAGTGGCGGTGCTCTCCTCACTCGCCTCCGTCACACTCGGCTTTCTCTCCGCCTGGGGTTTCGCCCGCTTCGTGCTGCCGGGCTCGGCCCTGCTGCGCGGGCTGATCACGCTGCCGCTCACCGTCAGCTATCTGATCATCGGCATGGGCTTGCTGGTGCTGTTCAACTGGGCCGGTGTGCCGAAATCGCTCATCGCCGCCGGCGTCGGCCATGTCGTGATCAACCTGCCGCTCTGCTTCGCCATCATCTACAGCCAAATGGGCGACCACCAGATCAACATCGAGCGAGCCGCGCGGGACCTGGGCGCCGCCGAATGGAAGGTGCTGCTCATGATCACCGTGCCGGTGATGGCGCCGGCGATCTTCGCCGGCTTCTTCCTGTCGATGACCTTTTCCTGGGACGAGTTCGTCATCTCCTTCCTGCTAACGCGTTTCGACACGACGCTCCCCGTCGAGATCTGGAACCTCCTGCGCTCCGGCCTTAATCCCAAGACCAATGCCGTCGGCTCGCTGGTCTTTGCGGTGTCCATCGTCCTGGTGGTGTTTTTCGAGCTGACCCTTCTGCGGAGAAAGCCGGCATGAGCGCGCCACTCGTCGACATCCGCAACGTCTCGCATCGCTTCGGCCAGCATCCGGTGCTGAAGAATGTTTCGCTCGCCATCGAGCCCGGCAGCTACACGATCCTGCTCGGGCCGTCCGGCTCCGGCAAGACGACGCTGCTTTCCATCCTCGGCGGCTTCGTCACCCCCAGCGAAGGCAAGGTGTTCATCCGCGGCGAGGACTGCACTTCCGTGCCGCCAGCCAAACGCCCTACCACCACAGTCTTCCAGGACTATGCACTGTTCCCGCACATGAGCGTCGGCAGCAATGTCGGCTTCGGGCTGCGCATGCAGGGCGTCGACGGCGCGACGCGGGCGGCCAAGGCGCGCGAGGCGCTGGCTCTCGTCGGGCTGGCCGCCGCCTTCGACAAGAAGCCGCATCAGCTCTCCGGCGGACAGCGGCAGCGCGTGGCGCTGGCCCGCGCCCTGGTCATCGAGCCGGCGGTGCTTTTGCTCGACGAGCCGCTCGGAGCGCTCGATCTCAAACTGCGCCGGCAGATGCAGGACGAGCTAAAGGCGATCCAGAAGCGTGTCGGCACCGCCTTCGTCCATGTCACCCACGACCAGGAAGAAGCGATGGCGCTGGCCGACCATTGCGTGGTGATGAATGACGGACGCATCGAGGACGAAGGGGCGCCCGAGCGGGTCTATGCGCGGCCGAAGACCCGCTTCTCGGCCACCTTCATGGGCGAGAGCACGATCCTTGCAGGCAAGGCCGGCGATTCCCGAGATGGGCGCGTCACGGTCACGACAGGGCTCGGCTCGATTTCTCTTCCCGGTAGGTCGCCCGCCGACGCCAGCGTTGCGCTTGCCATCCGGCCCGAGCACCTCGTCCTTGGCGACGTGAAAGGCGATGTCGCGCTGGGCATCGCCAAAGTCAGCGACGTCGTCTTCCAGGGCAGTTTCAAGCGCGTGCTGGCGGCCTCGACGCAAGATCCCGCGTTGCAGTTCATCGCCAAGGCGCCGGCTTCGGCCGCCGTCCGGGCAGGCGACACGATCGCGGTTTCATGCAACGCTGGCGACATCATCCTGCTAGCGGACTGAGCAATGAGCACGCTTCCGGCCATCGAGGCTCCGGATTGGTACGAGACCATCCGCATGGGCGACGACATCACGCTCATCCATGAGCCATGGATAAAGCCGTTCTTCCGCTGCAACATTTGGCATGTGCGCGGGCGCGACCGCGATCTGCTGTTCGATACCGGCCTCGGCCATTTCAGCCTCAGGCGCCATGTCCCATTGGTGACGGAGCGCAAGCTCGTCTGCGTCGCCAGCCACACGCATTTCGACCACATCGGCTGCCACCACGAATTTCCTGACCGCTGCGTGCATTCGGCCGAAGCAGAGATCCTCGCCGATCCGCGCAACGAATGGACCGTCGCCGACCGCTATGCCACCGACGAGATGTTCGATGGCATGCCCGAAGGCTGGGAGACCACGCGCTACTGCATACTGCCCGCGCCTGCCGGACGGCTGCTCGAGCATGGAGACGTGATCGATCTCGGCGACCGCGCCTTCGAGGTCATCCACACGCCCGGACATTCGCCCGGCGGCATCGCGCTCTACGAAAGGACGACCGGCATCCTGCTGTCCGGCGACATCGTCTATGACGGGCCGCTGATCGACGACGTCTATCACTCCGACATCAAGGACTATGTGGAGACGCTGCTCTCCATGCGCGACATCGACGTCTCGGTCGTGCATGGCGGTCATTTCCCGAGCTTCGGCAAGGTGCGTTATCGCCAGCTCATCGGCGAATATCTCGCGCACAAGCGCCAGGCCGGCTGCCACCTGCAGCGGAGCCGCTGAGCGATCTCAGGCGAAAGGATTGTGGGCTTAAAGCGCCCTTTGTGGACAAGGCGTTCCGGCGGCATCGCCGCAGCGGGAGACAGTAGGCTGCGGCCGCTGGCTCATCTCTTCCGAATGCCGCACCAATTCGGCGAACATGAGGGCGAAACTTCCCATCATCAGGAAGACTATGATCAGACGCGTCACCGGCAATAGACAGGTCTCTCGACTGGCCAGCCCCCGCCAACCCATCCACTGTCGGCTAACATGATCGATCCGGCTTTACGAGAGTTTAAGGTTCGCCTTAACCATTGCAGCCATCACATTCGTTGCATGGCTGACACGAAGCGCGAGCGCCGCTCCTTGCCCGCATGGCACGGCGCGCCGCCCTTTGCAGATGCGGGCGGCGCATGCTACGCCGTCGCCGGCGCGACCCGGCAGGCGGTCGCGGTCGCCATTCGGGATCCATGAGCAAAGAAACCAACCGTTTCGCCTTCGTCTCTTCCGACACCGACGACGCCCGCGCGGCGCTGGAGACCCTGTCGGCGCGCTATGGGCAAATACCTGTTGCCGAAGCGGAGATCGTCATCGCGCTCGGCGGCGACGGCTTCCTGCTGCAGACGCTGCGCGACACGATGAGCACCGGCAAGAAGGTCTACGGTATGAACCGTGGCACCATCGGCTTCCTGATGAACGAATATCGTGCCGGCGGACTCGAGGAACGCATTTCGAGAGCGGTGTCCGAGACGATCCGCCCGCTGGAAATGGAGGCGGTGACCCATGAGGGCGAAACGGTCTCCGCGCTGGCGATCAACGAAGTGGCGCTTTGGCGTCAGTCCTATCAGACCGCAAAGATACGCATCACCGTCGACGAGCAGGTGCGGCTGGAGGAATTGAACTGTGACGGCGTGATGATCGCGACGCCCGCCGGTTCGACAGCCTACAATTTGTCGGCGCACGGACCGATCCTGCCGCTCGACGCGCCGCTGCTGGCGTTAACCCCGGTGAGCCCCTTCCGGCCGCGGCGCTGGCGCGGCGCGCTGCTCTCCAACAAGGCGACCGTGCGCTTCGACATATTGGAGTCGGAAAAGCGCCCGGTTAACGCCGCCGCCGACCACACCGAGGTCAAGGCGATTGCCTCGGTCACGGCGCGGGAATCGCCGACCGCGACGGCGACGCTGCTGTTCGATCCCAACCATTCGTGGAACGAGCGCATCCTTGCCGAGCAGTTCCGCTATTGAGCCGGCGCAAAGGCATCGCCTTGATTACGCGTTGCGATTAAGGTTACGTCTTCACAATCGCTGGATTTTCGGCCGTTTCTGTTGACAAATCGCGGACTTGCGCCTAACTGCAGGCCGATCTTGCAGACGCGCGGCGCCTGCCGTGACGGCCACCGTCGCGATTTCCCGAACCAGCCAAAGACATCAAACACTTGTCATCAGACACCACGATCGCTCTAGAAGCGTTGACGTTCACAGACCTCGGCCTATCGCCGAAGGTCCTCTCCGCAGTCACCGACGCCGGCTACACCAAGCCGACTCCGATCCAGGCTGGCGCCATTCCGCATGCGCTGCTCGGCAAGGACGTGCTGGGCATTGCCCAGACCGGCACCGGCAAGACCGCTTCCTTCGTGCTGCCGATGCTGACCCGGCTGGAAAAGGGCCGTGCGCGAGCCCGCATGCCGCGCACGCTGATCCTCGAGCCGACGCGCGAGCTCGCCGCGCAGGTCGAGGAGAACTTCGTCAAGTACGGCAAAAACCACAAGCTCAACATCGCGCTCCTGATCGGGGGCGTCTCCTTCGATGAGCAGGACAAGAAGCTGGAGCGCGGCGCCGATGTGCTGATCGCGACACCGGGCCGTCTGCTCGACCACCGCGAGCGCGGCAAGCTGCTGCTCAACGGCGTCGAGATCCTCGTCATCGACGAGGCCGACCGCATGCTCGACATGGGCTTCATCCCCGATATCGAGCGCATCTGCGAGATGATCCCGTTCACGCGCCAGACGCTGTTCTTCTCGGCGACGATGCCGCCGGAGATCACCAAGCTCACCGAGAAATTCCTGCACGCGCCGGTGCGCGTCGAGGTTTCGAAAGCCGCGTCCGCCGCGACCAACATCATCCAGCGGCTGGTGAAGTCGGGCTCGAAGCCATGGGACAAGCGCGAGACGCTGCGCAACCTGATCAAGGCCGAAGACGCCGACCTGAAGAACGCGATCATCTTCTGCAACCGCAAGATCGAGGTGTCGGAGCTTTTCCGCTCGCTGCTGAAGCATGATTTCGATGCCGGCGCGCTGCATGGCGACATGGACCAGCGCGCGCGCATGCAGATGCTCGCTAATTTCCGCGACGGCAAGCTGCGCTACCTCGTCGCTTCCGACGTCGCCGCTCGCGGCCTCGACATTCCGGACGTCAGCCACGTCTTCAACTACGACGTGCCGATCCACGCCGAGGATTATGTCCACCGTATCGGCCGCACCGGCCGAGCCGGCCGCTCCGGAAAATCCTTCACCATAGCGACGCGCTCCGACACCAAATATGTCGATGCCATCGAAAGGCTGATCGGCACCAAGATCGAATGGCATGACGGCGACCTGTCGACGGTCACCGAGAGCGAAGGCGAGGATGCGCCCCGCCGTGGCCGCGGCGCCCCGCGCCGCGCCGGCCGCAAGGATGAAGACCGCAAGGGCCGGGGCGAGCGCAAGAAAGGCGCGGACCGCCATGCCAGGCAAGGCGAGGACGAAATGCCGGAGGCACCGCGCGAGGAGCAGCCGGTTGCAGAGGTCGCCGACATCGCCGAACGCCGTGCCCGCAAGGATGCGATCCGCTCCGAGAACGACCGCAAGGGTTCCGGCAACCGCAACGAGCAGCGCGGCGATACCCGTCCTCCGCGCGACCACAACCGCCCTGCCCGCCACCGCAAGGAGGAAGACGACGGGACCGTCGGCTTCGGCGACGATGTGCCGGCATTCATGCGGATCGTCGCAAAAGTCTGATCTTCGATATCAGCGTCGGCAGAGACGAAAACGGCCCCGAGTGGGGCCGTTTCTTTTGCTGCTTTACCCTGAAGGGTTCAGGCAAGCATTGTCTCTCTTACATCGGCCCCGGCATCATCATCGTCGGTTTTTCCAGCATCGGAAAATCGGCCTTGCTGCATTTCACGTTCGGGTTCGTCGGGCTGAACATGCCGTTCGGATTGTCGCTGAACAGCCAGGCGTGAAGGTCATAGTGCACGAACTCCTTCGGGATGAGCGGGTAGTGCCCCTCCATCGGTCCCATGAATTTCTGACCGAATAGGCTCGGTGCTTCCTTGACGTCCGGCGTCAGCGGCACCAGCCATTCCACGCCGACCAGCTTTAAGCCCTTCTTGGTCGGCTCGTAGATCAAGACGTTGGGTTTCATCGGATCGAGCTTTTTGCCGATGCTCGGGACATTGACGAAATGGACGCCCATGGCGCCCTTCGGATATTCCATCGCGCCCGGTATCTTCTCGCCGGAGTAGTAGACGCAACCGACCGTCGATAGGTAGAGGTCGCGGACGGCGGCCGTGTAGTCTTCATATTTGGCGAGCGATTTTTTCAAGGCTTCGATGTCGGCCTTGTTGGCGTCCTCGGCCCGAGCCGTGGCGGCTCCAAGCCATGCACCCAAGAGACCAGTCAAAACGAGGACGCCGCAGCGCCCAAGGCGAGCTGTTCTAGTCATGCATTCCTCCCAGATGTTTCATCTGGCCGTGCAAGACCGGGGCGGAAGATGCTGATTGCGCGGCCAGTTTTGTACCGCCCCATCCCCTTTGGAACAGCATCGATGCTAATCCTTTCCGTGGTTGTGGGAAAGCCATGCCGAGGGCTGCGAAAGGGTGTCTGTGAGCCATTGATACCTCCTTCTTTCGGCTGACCTCGAGCGGTGCGGCCACGGATGGCGAGCACCACGCCGAGGCGGATCGGCGGCGACTTCAGCCGTCCTGCCTCGATATCGGAAAGCCGGATTACGCAACGATTTCAGAGGGCCGGAACCTGGTTACGTCTGAAATCGAAGCACGCGTGGATGGAGTTTTAGCCAGGCTGGCGTGGTATCGCCGCCGCCATGCCCTAAATGGTGAGCGCCGAGCGGCGACCGCGCCTGGAAACACGCCGCGCCCGCACGGCGCGAGAGCGTGGTGCGTTTTCGTGAACGGACGATGATCATGAACAGACTGTTGTGGATTGTGATGGTGTTGATCGGCGCAGGACTCATCCTGCTGATGGTCAACGATTCCGCCGGCAGCGCTTCAGGGCAATACGGTCCTGGGCATTACAAGTCTTTGAGCGCCAGGCCGGCCGCCGTCATGTCCAGAAACGCACGAACCTTGGCCGAGGAAGACCTGCCGTCCTGCCACAGCGCATGTATCGGCACCAGCAAGGGCTCGAACTCCGTCAAGACCAGTTCCACGCGACCGTTGTCCACCAGATGCCTAATCTGCCAAAGCGGCGAGTAGCCCAGACCCAATCCCTGGATCGCGGCGGCATAGATCGATGTCATCAGATTGGACCGGAAAGTGCCCGTGACCTTCACGGTCCGAGGCTGTCCTTCAATACGGAACATCCATTCAGCCGGGCGCTCGTCGGCGTTTCGAATGAGGCAATTGTGCTCGTTCAAGTCGAAGGGATGGGCCGGCCGTCCCCGCTGCTCGAAATAGGAAGGCGCACCGAAAACAACGCGCCGCAACGCTCCAAGGCGTTTCGCCCGCAAGCTGGAATCCGGCAAATCGCCGATCCGTATCGCCAAATCGACGCCCTCGGCACCGAGATCGACGAACCCGTCGGAAAGCTGGAGGTCAACCTCGACCCGAGGGTATATCCGCATGTATTCGACAATGATGGGGACGAGGAAGTCTGGGCCGAACAGAACCGGCGCGCTTATGCGCAGTATCCCTGATGGCTCCAACCGCTGGTTGGCCGCTTGAAGTTTTGCTTCATTGATCTGGTCGATCGCCGGCTTGATGCGAGCGAAAAACGTCGCGCCGGCTTCGCTCGGTGTCGATCTACGCGTCGTTCTATGCACCAGTTCGACCCCGATGGCTTCCTCCATCGTCGCCAGGGACCGGCTTATCGATTGCAGCGAGCGATTCGTACGGCGCGCGGCAGCCGTCAGGCTTCCGTGCTCAACGATCGCGATAAAGGCCTCAAGATCATCTATCCTGTTCATGTATTTATCCCGAATTTCGATATAATATATCGCAATATCGACTAATTGTAACGAAATTCGTGACTCAATATTTCTTCCCTACCGGAGGTCCCGGAACAGATCGATGGAAGGGAATTGTCATGCAAGCATCCAATCCAACCGTCCTGGTTGTCGGCGCCACTGGCCGATTTGCCGGGCTTGTCGTGCCTGAACTGGTTCGCCGCAATGCCAAGGTCCGAGCGCTCATCCGCGTCCCCGCGGATGCCGGCAAGGCGCGGCAGGCCGGAGCGTCCGAGGTCGCGATTGGAGACCTGCGCGATCGTCAAAGCCTCGAAGCCGCCCTTGAGGGTATGGACGGCCTCTTCCACATTGGCCCGGCCTTCGCGCCCGACGAAGCCGCCATGGGTGTCGCTATGGTCGAGTCGGCGGCGAAGGCAGGAGTTCGGAAGTTCGTTTTCTCGTCGGTGATCCAGCCCACCAATGCAAAGCTGAAAAACCACGCCAGCAAGGTGCCAGTCGAAGATGCTCTCTTTTCGACGAACATGGATTACACCATTCTGCATCCTGCCAATTTCATGCAGAATATCGCAGCCGCCTGGCCATCGGTCGTCGAGCATGGCGTCTTCTCGGAGCCGTTTCCAAAGACCGCGAAGGTAGCGCGTGTCGACTACCGCGATGTCGCCGAGGTGGCGGCCATCGCGTTGACCGAAGCGCGATTGTCCTACGCCTCGCTCGAATTATGCGCCGACGGCATGCATAGCCGCGTTGAGATCGTCTCGATGATGGCCGAGGAGCTTGGCCGCCCCATAGACGCCGAAGAGCCGACTTTTGAAGAATGGGCGGCAAAAGCCGGCCTTCCCTATAGCGACCGCCAAATGCAGATCTTGGCCAAAGTCCATGACCACTATGCCAAATACGGCCTCGGCGGAAACAGTCTGACGTTGCGCGCCGTGCTCGGTCGCGAGCCGCGTTCGCTGCGAGGCTTCATTCGGGAACTGGCCCGGCAGGCGGCGGATGCCGCCTGATCGCCTTTGACTGGAAGAGCCAGATATTCAACATGAAACGGCCCCAGACCGGGGCCGTTTCATGTTGGTGCCGTCTTGTCAGGTGAGCGGCGACAGCTGGATCTCGACGCGGCGGTTCTGGGCGCGGCCCTGGGCCGTTGCGTTGGATGCGACCGGGCGTGTCTTGCCGAAGCCGGTGACGGCGAAGCGGCGGGAATCGACGCCCTGGCCGGAGAGGTAGTTGGCAACCGCAAGCGCGCGACGCTGCGACAGGTCGAAATTGTGCTCGTCGCCGCCGGTCGAGTCGGTGTGGCCGAACACGTCGACCGTGGTCTGGCGGAACTTGTTCAGCACCAGCGCCACCGAGTTCAGCACCGGATAGAAGCCCGGCTTCACCGCGTCCTGATCGACATTGAAGGTGATGTCGGACGGCATGTTGAGGATGATCTGGTCGCCGCTGCGGGTGACGCTGACGCCGGTGCCCTGCAACTGACGGCGGAGTTCCGCTTCGTTCTGGTCCATCGTCGCGCCGATCGCGCCACCGGCAAGCGCGCCGATGCCCGCGCCGATCAGCGCGTTGCGGCGGTCATTGCCTCCGGCGAGCAGACCAAGGCTGGCACCTGCCAGGGCGCCAAGGCCGGCGCCGGCCGCGGTGTTGGAGATCTTCTGGTCGCCGGTATACGGATCGGTGGTGGTGCAGGCGCTCACGAGCACAGCCGTCGCCACGACGACGAGCACGGTCTTCTTCATAAGATGGTCCCTCTCCAAATCGCGGCCATTGCAGCCGCGCCAAATCAGCCCTTCCGCATGCCTTGTACATGAATTGCGGCAAAAAGCGGAACGGCAAACGCTGCTACCAGAGGTTCTTGCCGTCGATCACCACCACTTCGACCTTGTCCAGGTCGAAATCGTCGAACAGGCGTGAATTGACGCTGATCTTGGGGTTGTCGAAGTCGGGCTCCCCGGTCGACCAATCGGGCGTTTCGGTGAACGTGCCGCAGCCGCAAGTGGCGCAGAAGCCGTGCTTGATGGTTTTCGAGCCCCAGCGGTAGAAGGAGACGTTTTCAGGCGGGCTGGTGAGCTTGAATTGCGACGGGACGTAATAGGCCCAGAGCGACCCGCGCTTGGAGCAGAATGAGCACGTGCATTGCGTCACTGTCTGCGGTGCCTCGGACAATTCGAAAGTCGTGGCCTTGCAGTGGCAGCTTCCCTTGATGGTCATGAATATCACCTCTCCGTTGTCCACCACCGCCTCGCGCAATTCCGGGCGGAAACCGCCGCGGAATTGCACTAGCGGCAAGGCAACATAAAGAAGCGGTCGTGACAACCGTCTGTCAGCAGACGCGGCAGCGCGTGTCGCCATGGGTCGAGGGCTCACGTGCTCTTGGCACCTGCCCGGTCCGCAGTAGCCTAGTAGGAACGCGGAGGCACGAACAGGCAAATTGTCTTGCCGGCATCGAGGCCTGCCTGATGTGCGCACCAGTGGAATTCACCGTCCGGGCTGTCCTTGACACGCTTGTCGGTCATGGGAACGACCTCACCCGTGTCGGCGATCACATAACCTTCGGGTTTCTCCAGGACCTCGCCCGTGTGAGCCGTGCGGCAATCGTAGTTGGCGCAGCAGGCAAAAGGATAGCTCCAGCCTTGCGGGCGCGCCGCCGTGGGTTTGGCGTCGTGCGCGACGGCGGTCGCGGTCAGCATCACCGCCCCGACGGTGGCGAACAGGGAAAACAGGAGTCGGCCGGCCGGGCGAACGGCTTGGGCCGATCTTGACTTGGCAGCAGACATCGAAGCGTTCCTTTCGAGCTTCAAGCGTTTTCGCTTGCCCGTTCCCGGAACGTGTCTTCCCAGTGGCCGGATCGTCAGTCGCAGATATGCCGCGTCCGGCCATGAATGCTTCTATCCCCCAGCCCGAATGCTGGGCTGATTCCTCGGCCGGCGCAAGAACTGGGCGCGCCCTACGGATCGCACCGGGGCTCAGCATCGGCCACCGAAAAGGGTGCGCCGACTTGGTTAACGAAAATCAAACGACCAGCCGGCGACCAGGGTGCCTAAGAACGAAATTCTGCCAATGGAGGTTCCAGCCGTCAGCCGGTGACATGTTCACGATATTGCGGCAGGTCGTCCGTAATCGTGAACCATGGCGCCTTGGAACCGACGAAGATGTGTGCATTTGGGCGGATGCCTGGATCGTCCATCAACGTCCCCATGGCGATATGGACGTAGGCACCTTCCCGCACCAATGAATAGAGCAGCGAGCCGCACTGCCCGCAATGCGCGTCGTGGCCGCTTTCATCGCCATAGATCAGCAACCTGTCGTCGCCCGCGGTGAGACGAAACTTCTCGCGCTCGATGCCGGCGAAGGGCTTGAAGGCGGATCCCGTGGTGCGGCGGCAGTTCGAGCAATGGCAATTCGCCGCGTAAGCGAATTCATCGGCCACCTCGTAGCAGACCGCGCCGCAGAAGCATTTTCCGGCTAGCGTGCGGGCGCTTGCCCTTTCCGGATTTGCCAAGGTTTTCCTCCCTGCCAGCCGCCACCCGCCAGAAGGTCAGCTTTCCTGGAATGTCTGGTCTAGTCCAGGTCGGCCACCGCTTCGCCCGCGCCGCCCTCGATGCGGTGCGACAGCGAAGCCTCCATGAACTCGTCGAGATCGCCGTCGAGCACGCTCGACGGGTTGGTGTTTTCGACGCCGGTGCGCAGATCCTTCACCAGCTGATAGGGCTGCAGAACATAGGAACGGATCTGGTGACCCCAGCCGATGTCGCTCTTCGACGCCTCGGTGGCGTTCGCCACGGCCTCGCGCTTCTTCAATTCCTCCTCGTAGAGCCGGGAGCGCAGCATCTCCCAGGCCTTGGCCCGGTTCTTGTGCTGCGAGCGTTCGGCCTGGCAGGCGACCGCGATGCCGGTCGCGAGATGGGTGATGCGGACGGCCGAGTCGGTCGTGTTGACGTGCTGGCCGCCGGAGCCGGAGGAGCGATAGGTGTCGATGCGCACGTCGGATTCGGAAACGTTGATGTCGATCGTGTCGTCGATGACAGGATAGACCCAGACGCTGGCGAAGGAAGTGTGGCGTCGCGCGTTGCTGTCGTAGGGCGAGATGCGCACCAGGCGGTGGACGCCGGATTCCGTCTTCAGCCAGCCATAGGCGTTGTGTCCCTTGATCAGCACGGTGGCCGATTTGATGCCGGCCTCTTCACCATCATGGACTTCCAGCACCTCGACCTTGAAGCGGCGACGCTCGGCCCAGCGCGTGTACATGCGCAAAAGCATCGAAGCCCAGTCCTGGCTCTCGGTGCCGCCGGCGCCGGCATGGATTTCGAGATAGGTGTCGTTGGCGTCGGCTTCACCCGACAGCAGGGTCTCGACCTGGCGGGCCTTGGCCTCGCCCTGCATCGAGCGCAGCGCGGCTTCCGCTTCGGCGACGACGCCCTCGTCGCCCTCTTCCTCGCCAAGCTCGATCAGGCCGATATTGTCTTCGAGCGCCTGGGTCAGCCCTTTGACCGCCGCGATGCCTTCCTCGAGGCCCTGGCGCTCCCGCATCAGCTTTTGCGCTTCCGCGGGGTCGTTCCAGAGGCTGGAATCCTCGGCGCGCGTGTTCAGATACTCAAGCCGCTTGACGGCCTGATCCCAGTCAAAGATGCCTCCTCAGCAGGGTTATCGCCTGCCTGATCTCGTCGACAATGTTGAGCGTTTCCGCGCGCATGGGTCTTCGTTCTGTCCTGTTCTTCTCGTTCTTTTCGGAGTGGCGCGATACATAGGCACGGCGCCGCCGCCTGTAAAGCGAAATGGGCCGGCGGTATTTTGCCGGCCCATCTCGCAAATTTCGGGAACCTCAGTAGAGGCCGCCGCCGCCGTCCTGGATGGCCTGATTGGCCTGGGGCGACAGCGCGCCGCCGGCGCCGTTGGAGCCGTCCGCGCCCATGCCGATCACCCAATAGCTGTCGGCCGGGCCGGTGCCGGGCTTGAATGCTTCGATGATGGTGTTGGGATCGCCCTCGGCGGCGCGCATGCCGGTCTTGCGGTTGATGGCGATCAGCTTCATGCCTTCCGGGACCTGGAAATCGACATTGGGCGTGCCGTCGAGCGCGACGCGCATGAAGTCCTTGAAGATCGGCGCGGCCAGACCGCCACCCGTGGCACCCTTGCCGAGGCCGCGCGGCGTGTCGTAGCCCATATAGAGACCGACGACGAGGTTCGGCGTGAAGCCGATGAACCAGGCGTCCTTCTCGTCGTTGGTCGTGCCGGTCTTGCCGGCGATGTGGCGGCCGAGCTCGGCGATGGTGGCGCCGGTGCCGCGCTGCACGACGCCTTCCATCATCGAGGTGATCTGGTAGGCGGTCATCGGATCGAGCACCTGCTCGGAATTGTCGACCAGCTCCGGCTCGGACTGGTTCTTCCACTCGGTGGCATTGCAGCCTTCGCAGCCGCGCTCGTCCTGCTTGAACACGGTCTTGCCGTAGCGGTCCTGGATGCGGTCGATCAGCGACGGTTTGATCGACTTGCCGCCATTGGCCATGATCGAATAGGCCGACACCATGCGCATGACCGTCGTCTCGCCGGAGCCCAGCGCCATCGGCAGGTACGGCGCCAGATGGTCGTAGACGCCGAAGCGCTCGGCATATTCGACGACCAGCTTCATGCCCATGTCGTTGGCGAGCCGCACCGTCATCAGGTTGCGCGACTTCTCGATGCCGGAGCGCAAGGTGGCTGGGCCGGCGACCGTGCCGTCATAGTTCTTCGGCGTCCAGGTCGTGTTGCCGCTCTGGATGGTGATCGGGCCGTCCATGATCACGGAGGCCGGGGTGTAGCCGTTGTCGAGCGCCGCCGAATAGACGATCGGCTTGAACGAGGAGCCTGGCTGGCGCATCGCCTGTGTGGCGCGGTTGAACTCCGACTGCGCATAGGAGAAGCCGCCGACCATGGCCAGCACGCGGCCGGTATGCGGGTCCATGGCAACCAGGCCGCCTGCGACTTCCGGCGCCTGCCTAAGGCTGTAGGCATTGTCGGAACCTTCGTTCTTCTGCACGAAGATGACGTCGCCGGGCTCAAGCACTTCCGCCGGAGACTTCGCCCTGACGGACTTGCCGTTGACGAAATGGCGCATGGCGAAGCCCATGTCGTCCTTGCTGACGGTGCCTTCAACGCGCTCCTTGACGATATCGCCCGAGACCTGGCGCGCCGGCTGCAGGCCGATGGTCAGGCCATCGGACGAGCTGTCGAGCACGACGGCCAGCGTCCATTCCGGCACGTCCTCCAGCCCTTTGACGTTGCCGAGCGGCACGCCCCAGTCGCCGGAAATGTCGATATGGGTCACCGGTCCGCGATAGCCGCGCAGGGTGTCGTATTTCAGCAATCCGTTCTGCAGCGCCTTGCGGGCGATGAGCTGGATTTTCGGATCGAGCGTGGTGCGCACCGACAGGCCGCCCTCATAGAGCGCGTTCTCGCCGTAGCGGGCGATGATCTGGCGGCGCACCTCCTCGGTGAAATACTCGCCCGCGAACAGGTACGAGCCGTTGCGGCGCGGCTTCACGCCGAGCGGCTCGGCCTTGGCCTTGTCGCCTTCCTCGCGGGTCACGTAGCCGTTCGCGACCATCTGGTCGATGACCCAGTTGCGGCGCTCGAGCGCCCGGTCTGCGTGCTTGAAGGGATGATAGTTGTTCGGGCCCTTGGGCAGCGAGGCGAGGTAAGCGGCTTCGGCAACGGTGAGCTCGTTGACCGACTTATCGAAATAGGTGAGCGCGGCGCCAGCGACGCCATAGGCGCCGAAACCGAAGAAGATCTCGTTGAGATAGAGCTCGAGGATGCGGTCCTTCGAATAGGCCTGCTCGATGCGGAAGGCCAGGATCATCTCCTTGATCTTGCGCTCGTAGGTCTGGTCCGAGCTGAGCAGGAAGTTCTTCGCCACCTGCTGCGTGATCGTCGAGGCACCGACTTGACGCCTGCCGGAGCCGAGATTTTGCAGGTTGACGACGATGGCGCGGCCAAGGCCGGTGATGTCGATGCCTGGGTGGTTGTAGAAGTTCTTGTCCTCGGCCGACATGAAGGCGGCCTTGACGCGGTCCGGGATCGCCTGGATCGGCAGATAAAGGCGCCGTTCGCGGGCGTATTCGGCCATCAGCGAGCCATCCGATGCATGGATGCGCGTCGTCACCGGCGGCTCGTATTTGGCCAGAACTTCGTAGTCGGGCAGATCCTTCGTCAGATGGCCGATATAGACGGCGAGGCCCGCAGCGACCAGCAGCGCAAGCGTCGTGCCGATGCCGAAGAAATAGCCGATGAGACGAATCATGCCCGCTCCAGTCCGAGGTTCGGGATTTTCCTAGACGAAGCCGACAGTCGCGCAAGCTTCCCGGGGCGGTTCCCAATCCGCAATGAAAACCCATGTCGCCACCATGTGGACAAAATACGGCAGCGCGAAATTTCAGGACTCGGTCCGGCAAATAATAACGCCACGTGTTGTCGTAGCGCAACGCCGCTTGTGGTTGTGGGACAGCTCAAGGTTGTGGGCGGCTGCGGTCCCGTCAGCCGCCGGCCCTGGCCCCTGCTTTCGCCGCGGCAAACAGGGCAACGGCATTGGTTATGCTCTGGGCCGCCTTGCCACGCCAGTCGGCGCTGAGCAGTTGCGCCTCGTCCTTGCTGTTGGAGAGATAGCCAAGCTCGACCAGCACGGAGGGAACGTCAGGCGCCTTCAGCACCTTGAAACCCGCCGAACGCTGCGGATTGTTGATCAGGCCGACGCTGGTCGACAGTTGGCCAACCAGCGTGTGGGCAAAGCTCATCGAAAAGCCGTGCGTCTCGCGGCGGATCAGGTCGATCAGGATGTCGGTGACCTCCTTGTTGTCGTCCTCGATCTTCATGCCGGCGAACTGGTCGGACAGGTTTTCGCGATCGGCGAGCGCCTGGGCCTCGGGATCGGAGGCCTTGTCCGAGAGCGTGTAGACGGTGGCGCCGCGGAGGCCTTTGACGCCGATCGTGTCGGCATGGATGGAGATCAGAAGATCGGCTTCGTGCTGGCGGGCGATGCGCACGCGCTCGTCGAGCGGCAGGTACACGTCGTTGTCCCGAGTCATGTACACATCATATTTGCCTATCGCGGCCAGCTTGTCGCGCAATTCGGCGGCGAAGGCGAGCGTGACGTTCTTCTCGACCGTGCCGCCGGCGCTCTCCGCACCGCCGTCGACACCGCCATGGCCTGGATCGATGACCACTGTGAAGCGATGTCCAGGCGCAGAGACCGGCCCAGTGCCGACGCGCCCTCCCTTGTCGGTGGAAACGGTCGAGCCGGTCGTCAGCGACTGGTTGGCTAAAGCCTCGTCGAATTCCCGTTCCGATGCGGCCGACATGTCAATGGCGATGCGATAGCCACTGCCGTCGTCGTTCTTCAGCACGTCGAGCTTGTCGACGGCAAACGGCCCCTTGCCGGTGAGGATCAGCCTCGAACCCTTGCCCTGATCGCCATAGCGAACGGCGCGCACCAGCCCGCGCGGCTTCACATCCTTGGCGTTGAGGGCGAATCGCGTGCGCGGCAAATCGACGACGAGGCGGTTGGGGCCGCGCAGCAGGAACCACTTGACGTCCGGCTCGCGGTCGAAATTAAGGACGATGCGCATCTTGGTGGCGTCGCCGGCCATCTTGTAGCCGGTCGCGCCAAGCAAGCCATCGGCCCGCGACGCGGCGGCTAGGCCAAGCAGGACCGCCAGCAGGCAAAGGATCCCTGCCATGAGCCGGAGATGCCCGGCGGCGCCACGCCACTTGTCTGCGGTGCCTGCCGGTCCCATCTCTATTCCAGTCGCTCCCGGTTTGGCGCCATGCGCCGGGTCGTTTCGCAGAAGGGCCCGTCTGGCGGCCAACTCGATTAACGATTGGTATCCAGAGAAGGTTAACCAAGCCTTTTCATGTACGAGTGGAGCGCGACCTTCCCCAACGGAAGCGCTTTTTGCCGGCATCCGAAATCGGGGTTGCCTTCCACCCCGCCAAATCATAAAAGCGACATTGGATCACTGCAATCCTGGAACCGCCCGCCTCCGCAGTTTCCCGTAAGGGGTAGATGTGAAGGCGCTTCCGGGGTTCATGTGGTCGCGACGATTTTCGCAGGCGCGCTCCCGTGGCGGGGGAATCGCTTGCGCGATGAAAACGGCCGGGATGTCCCCGCGCCGGCTCTGTGTGAGCAAACAAGCTGGTCCGGCTAAGCCCGGGCTTTGGTTCAAAAGGTTCTGCTGGGTGCCGATGGCTTCAAGCGCAATCATGGAAAGGTCCGCATCGAACCGCGCCATTGTGGCAGCGGGCGGCACCGCCATCGCGTTGAAGCAGCGGCCGGCAGACATTCAATTATCCGGCACCCACACAAATCCAGGCACACAGCGGCGGGGCCTGCCTCGCCAGCTGCGGCTGATGGCTGCCGGGAGGAAACGAAATAATGCCCAACAAGATGCTGATAGACGCCTCCCACCCGGAGGAAACACGCGTTGTTGTCGTTCGCGGTAACCGCATCGAAGAATTCGATTTTGAATCCCAGGACAAGAAGCAGCTCAAAGGAAACATCTATCTCGCCCGCGTAACCCGCGTCGAACCTTCCCTTCAGGCAGCCTTTGTCGAATATGGCGGCAACCGTCACGGTTTTCTCGCCTTCAGTGAAATTCATCCCGACTATTACCAGATCCCGGTCGCCGACCGTCAGGCCCTGCTGCGCGCCGAAGCGCAGGAGGCCGAGGACGAAGACGACGAGGAGGCCGAGAACGGTGAGGAGCAGCAGGCGCGCGATCGCGGCCGCCGCGGCCGCCGGCGCGGCGGCAAGAATCGCGACCGTGCCGAGCACAAGCGCGGCGCTGATGCTGCCGGCTCCGAGGAAAACGGCGAAAACGCTGAGGAGATCGCAGCTTCGGGCGATTCCGACAATGAGCCCGGCGATGCGGCCGATGCCCCGACGGAGGCCGCCGAAACAGCCTCCGAGACCGCCGAGGCCGTGACCGAGGCAGCCGGCGAAGAGAACAAGGCCGGCGGCGAGACCGACGAGGGCGACGTCGCCGAAAGCGAGAATGACCAGCCTTCCGAGGGCAGCCCCACCTCGATGGCCGCCAGCATCGAAGCGGATGTGATCTCCGAAGCGGCGCCGCAGGCGGAGTCCGCCAGCGAAGCCGCCCGCAGCGACAATGATCGCGGCATGCTTGAAGAGGTGCAGTCCGCGCATTCGGACGACCACGAGATCGAATCGGTCGGCGCCGAGGATGCTCTGGAAGAGGTTCGCAACCGACGCAAGCCGGTTCGCCGCCAGTACAAGATCCAGGAAGTCATCAAGCGCCGCCAGATCCTGCTCGTCCAGGTCGTCAAGGAAGAGCGCGGCAACAAGGGCGCGGCGCTGACCACCTATCTCTCGCTCGCCGGGCGCTACTCGGTGCTGATGCCCAACACCGCGCGCGGCGGCGGCATCTCGCGCAAGATCACCAACGCCCAGGATCGCAAGCGGCTAAAGGAAGTCGTGGCCGACCTCGAGGTGCCACAGGGCATGGGCGTAATCCTGCGCACCGCCGGCGAAAGCCGCACCAAGGCCGAGATCAAGCGCGATTACGAATATCTAATGCGGCTTTGGGAAAACGTCCGCAACCTGACGCTGCAGTCCACGGCCCCTGCCCTGGTCTATGAGGAAGGCAGCCTGATCAAGCGTTCGGTGCGCGACCTCTACAACAAGGACATCGACGAGATCCTGGTCTCCGGCGACGACGGCTATCGCGAGGCCAAGGACTTCATGCGCATGCTGATGCCGAGCCATGCCAAGGTGGTGCAGCCCTTCCGCGACACCACCCCGATCTTCGTGCGCAATGGCATCGAGGCGCAACTCGACCGGATGCTGCAACCGCAGGTGACGCTGAAGAGCGGCGGCTACATCATCATCAACCAGACCGAGGCGCTGGTCTCCATCGACGTCAATTCGGGCCGCTCCACCAAGGAGCACTCGATCGAGGACACCGCCCTCCACACCAATCTGGAGGCCGCGGAGGAAGTCGCCCGGCAGTTGAGGCTGCGCGACCTTGCGGGCCTGATCGTCATCGACTTCATCGACATGGAGGAGAACCGCAACAACCGCGCCGTCGAGAAGCGCTTGAAGGATCACCTCAAGAACGACCGCGCCCGTATCCAGGTCGGCCGCATCTCGCATTTCGGCCTGATGGAGATGTCGCGCCAGCGCATCCGCGCCAGCGTGCTGGAATCGACGATGAAGCCCTGCCCGCATTGCGGCGGCACCGGCCATGTGCGCTCCGACTCCTCGGTGGCGCTGATGGTGGTGCGGGCGATCGAGGAATTCCTGCTCAAGGATTCGCGCAGCCACATTGTCGTGCGCACGCCGGCGGCGACCGCGCTCTATGTGCTCAACCACAAGCGCGCCAATCTGATGGAACTCGAGGCCCGGTTCGGCCTGACCATCACGCTCGAAGCCGACGAAACGCTGGGCGCGCAACACTACGCGATCTTCCGCGGCGCCGTGGCGGAGAAGCCGGAAGGCTTTGTCGAGGTGCGCAGCCTGCCGACCTATGTCGAGCCGGAAGAACCCGAGGACGAGATCGTCGTCGAGGAGGAAGAAGAGGTATCGGCCCAGGCTGAACAGCCGCGCCAGCCACCGCAGGGACAGCATCAGCAGAGGTCCGAGGACGGCGACGGACGCAAGCGGCGCAAGCGCCGTCGGCGGCGCGGCGGCAAGGATCGCGATCGCGAGCATCAAGTCCACGGCGATGCCGTTTCGACCCCAGCGCCGGCGGATGCCGCTGCGACTGCAAGCGAAGCAACAGCCGAGGTAACGGCTGAAGCTCCGGCCGAAGCGGAAGCGGCCGAAGACGGTCAAGGCAAGAAGCGCCGTCGCGGCAAGCGCGGCGGCAAGCGCAATCGCCGCGAGGAAGACGAGACCGCCGCCGATGCCGGTGCCGGCGATGATCTCGAAGGCGGTGAAGCCGAAGTCGAAGCTCCCGAAGGCGCGCCGCCGGTCGCTGCGGCCGAAGAGCAGGCCGCGCCGTCGCCCGCCAATGACGATGTTCCGGAGACGGAGAAGCCGAAGAAGAAGCCGCGGCGTGCATCGCGAGCGAAGAAGGCTGTCGAGGAAAAGGTGGCCGAGACCGCGCCAGAGCCGGCCGCGGAACTTCCCGCTGACTCTGTGGTCGCCGAGCCGGCAGCTTCTGCTTCGGCCGAGGCCGCCGTCAATGCGCGCCCGACGCGGCGCAAGCCCCAGCCGATCGACGCGCCGGTCGTTCCCGTCGTTTCGTCCAATGTCAGCGAGGAAGCCAAGGCCGAAGAAAAGCCGAAGCGCGCCGGCTGGTGGCAGAGAAAGGGCTTTTTCTAAGCTCTTTCAACCTATTAGGTTAATTTGCTAACGAAAATCCCGCGCCGCTCGGCGCGGGATTTTCTTTTCAGGCGCTTTCCGTTCCGGGGTTAAGGCGCGAAGATCGACCAGTTCATCATTCTGGCGAGCTTCTCCAGCGCGATGGAGCCGAGCTTAGAGTTGCCGTTCTCGTTAAGACCCGGCGACCAGACAGCAAGCGACGCCACGCCCGGCACGATGCCAAGAATGCCGCCGCCGACGCCGCTTTTTCCCGGAATGCCGACGCGGAAGGCGAAATCGCCTGAGCCGTCATAGTGGCCGCAGGTCAGCATCAGCGCGCCGATGCGGCGCGCCCGCTCGGTCGACACGACCGAGTGCCCGGTCGTCGGATTCCGGCCGCCATTGGCGAGGAAGCGGCCGGCTATCGCGAGCTGCCGGCAGCTCATGCCAATCGCGCAATGGTGGAAATAAACGCCCAAGGCCAGCTCCGGCTCGTGATGGAGATTGCCGAAGGATTTCATGTAGTTAGCCAAAGCGAAATTGCGGTGGCCGGTGGCGCGCTCGGATGCCGCGACCTCGCGGTCGATGACGATCGTATCGTCGTCGGCGAGGAACTGGACGAAGCGCAGGATCTCGCCGATCGCCTCGCGCGGCTGATGGCCGGCAAGCAGGACATCGGAGATGACGATGGCGCCAGCATTGATGAACGGATTGCGCGGAATGCCGTTCTCATGCTCGAGCTGAACGATCGAGTTGAACGGGTTGCCGGAGGGCTCGCGGCCGACACGATGCCAGAGCGCATCGCCAATCTTGCCCAACGCCAAGGTCAGCGTGAACACTTTCGAGACGCTCTGGATCGAAAATGGCTGGTCGGCATCGCCGGCGAGGATCACGCGGCCGTCATTGGTCACGGCGGCAATGCCGAATTTGCCCGGATCGACCTTGCCGAGCTGCGGGATGTAGGTGGCGACGCTGCCGCGATCGGTGCGCTCCGCCATTTCGGCGGCAACCTCGGCCAGCGCTTGCTCGAGTTCCGGCATGGTATCTATTTCAACCAGCGTTCGATGCGGGCCAGCGCCTCGACAATATCGTCGTGGCTGCCGGCATAGGAGAATCGCATGGTGCGGTGACCCTGAAGCGGATCGAAGTCGCGGCCGGGCGTGGCCGCCACATGCGCCTTGGCCAGCATCTTGCGCGCGAAGGCCATGCTGTCATTGGTGTGCTTGGTGACGTCGCAGAAGGCGTAGAAGGCGCCGTCCATGGGCGCGGCGAGCGCGAAGCCGAGCTCCGGCAGGCGCTTCATCAGAAGGTCGCGGTTCCAGGCATAGCGCGCCTTCACCGCTTCCAGTTCCTCGGTTGCCTTGAAGGCTTCGATCGCCGCGACCTGCGACAGCTCGGGCGGCGAGATGTAGAGGCTCTGGGCGATGCGCTCGACCGGCCGCACCAGTTCTTCCGGGAGCACCATCCAGCCGATGCGCCAGCCGGTCATGCAATAGTATTTGGAGAAGGAGTTGATCACCGTGACGCCGGCGCCATAGGCCAATGCGCTGACGTCGGGCGCTGCGTAAGCCAGCCGGTGGTAGATCTCGTCCGAGATCACCGCGATGCCGAGCTCCTCCGCCGTCTTCACCAGCGCGGAAAGCTCATCCGCTGGAATGACGGCGCCTGTCGGATTGGCGGGGCTGGCGAACAGCACGCCTTTCAGCGGCTTGTCACGATGCGCGGCCTTCAGGTGATCGGCATGCAGATAGGCATCCGAGCCAAGCTCGATCTCGACGATCTCGATGCCGAGCGCCGCCATGATGTTGCGGTAGGCCGGATAGCCGGGCGCCGCAATGGCGACGCGGTCGCCCGGGTCGAACATCGCCAGGAAAGCCAGGTTGAAGGCGGCGGACGAGCCGGTGGTGACGGCGATGCGGGCCGGGGCGACGTCGATGCCATAATGCTCACCATAATGTGCGGCGATCGCCTTGCGCAGCCCGGCCAGCCCCAAAGCGTCGGTATAGCCGATGCGACCGTGCTTAAGCGCGAGAGCCGCGGCTTCCCGCACGCCGGCCGGTGCCGGATCCGACGGCTGGCCGACCGCCATCGACACCACGGGAACGCCGATGGCCTTCAGCCGATTGGCTTCGGCCAGGATATCCATGGCGTGGAACGGCTCGACCTCGCCGCGGCGTGAAAGCGAAACGACCATCTGACCTCTTTCAGCCTGCCTTTAGTTGGCGAAAATCCACAGGCAAACAATCGCTCATCTGCCCCTTGGATTGCCGCAGTTCTACGGCAGCGCCGCACAAATGCCCGATTGATGTGGGGACCACAAGCACGCAGGAAGTTATCGGCGCCGACTTTTCATCCTTCGCCCGCTCGTCTACCAGTGGACCTGTCATGTTGAACCGACCCGAACGATGATTGATAGATCGACCGCAATAGGGCGAACCGCGCGCGGGTTCGCGACACTCCTGCTTGCCGCCGCCGTCGCGGTATCGACTTCGGTGAACGCCTTCGCGCAAGGCGTGCCGGTGGTGCGCGACGCCGAGATCGAAGCGCTGGTGCGCGACTACGCCCGGCCGATCTTCAAGGCGGCGGGCCTGGCCAATGACGGCATCGATATCGTGCTGGTCAACGATCAGAGCTTCAACGCCTTCGTCACCGGCCGCCGCCTATTCATCAACACCGGCGCGCTGGTGACTGCCGAAACGCCGAACGAGATCATCGGCGTCATCGCGCACGAGGCCGGCCATATCGCCGGCGGCCATCAGCAGAAGCTGCGCGACCAGCTCGACCGCGCCAAGACCATGGCCATCATCGCCACGCTGCTCGGCGCCGGCGCGATGGTCGCCGGAGCCACCACCAACAGCCGCGGCCTTGCCGGCGCCGGCATGGGCGTCGCCGCCGGCGGCGGCGAGATGGCGCAGCGCAGCATCCTTGCCTATCAGCGGGGCGAAGAGATCACCGCCGACCGCTCGGCGATCACCTATCTCAACGCCACCGGCCAGTCCGGCATGGGCATGCTGAAGACGTTTGCCCGCTTCCAGAGCGCATTGTCGCTGTCGGGCACCCAGCTCGATCCCTACCGGATCAGCCATCCGATGCCGCGCGAGCGCATCGCCAACCTCGAAGTCCTGGTCAAGGCGAGCCCGTATATCGACAAGGTGGATCCGCCGGCGCTGCAACAGCGGCACGACATGATGCGCATCAAGATCGCCGCCTATATGCAGGGCCAGGCGGCCGTGGCGCGGCTGATGCGCAAGAACCCGACCAGTCTCGCCTCGCGCTACGGCGACGCTCAGCAGACCTATCTCTACGGCAATCCGAGTGCTGCGCTCGCCAAGACGGCGGCGCTGATCAAGGAACAGCCGAAGAACCCCTATTTCCAGGAACTGCGCGGCGACATCCTGATGAAGGCCAACAGGCCCAAAGATGCCGCGGACGCCTATGCCAAGGCCGTCAGCCTCGACCCGGCGCGGTCCGGGCTGCTGATGGTCTCGCTCGGCCAAGCGTTGATGGCGATCGGCACCCCCGATTCGGTGAAGAAGGCGGCGACCCAGCTCAACAACGCGATAGGGCGCGACAAGGGGAACGCGGAAGCCTATCGCTATCTGGCGCAGGCCTATGGCGAACTGGGACAAATCCCGGCCGCCGACCTTGCGACCGCCGAAGGCCATTTCTATTCGGCCGACTACAAGAACGCGAAAATCTTCGCCATGCGCGCTCAGCAGAAGTTGAAGCGCGGCGAGCCCGGCTGGCTTCGCGCGCAGGATATCATAAACTACACGCCATCGAACAAGCTCAAATGAACCTCCCGGCCGTGCGCGGCGACTAGATGGACCGGGACAGGCAGAAGGACATGATCATGAACAAGGCAATCCTGCTCGGCAGCGCCGGCGTGGCGGTAGCGCTCGGCATGCTGGCATTCGGCTTCGTGGCAGGAAGCCCGCAGGCCGCGAAGGCCGATACGACGCAAGCCATCCAGCTGGCCTCAGCCGACAGCAAGATCGACCGCAAGGAGGTCGAAGGCATCATTCGCGACTACCTGTTGAAGAACCCGGAGGTCCTGCTCGAGGTTCAGGACGCGCTCGAGGCCAAGCAGAAGGAAGAGCAGCGGCTCGCGGCGCTTGGCGTCATCAAGAACGCCAAGGACGAGATCTTCAATTCCACATTCGACGGCGTCGTCGGCAACCCGCAGGGCAAGGTCACCATCGTCGAGTTCTACGACTACAATTGCGGCTTCTGCAAACGCGCCATCGAGGACATGAAGGCGCTGACCAAGGCCGATCCCGATCTCCGCTTCGTGCTGAAGGAATTCCCGATCCTCAGCCCGGATTCGCAAAAGGCCAGCATGGTGTCGATGGCCTTCCACCTGATGATGCCGGAGAAGTACGGCGAGTTCCACACCGCGCTGCTCGGCGGCCAAGGCCGCGCCACCGAATCCACCGCCATGAAGGTCGCGCTTTCGCTTGGCGCCGACGAGGCGAAGCTGCGCGAGAAGATGAAGGACCCGAGCATCAACGAAGCGCTCTCCCGCACCTACGACCTCGCCACCAAGCTGTCGATCACCGGCACGCCGTCCTATGTGGTCGGCAACGAGGTGGTGTTCGGCGCGCTCGGGCAACAGGTCCTGGCGGAAAAGATCGAGCAGGCCAAGAGCGCGCTCTAAAGCGCATCGCGATCTTTCAGATTCGCTCAGTGCGCTTTAGGCTTTGATTGCGCATGTCTTTGTCCCGAAACCGGTTCCCACTTTCGGGAGACATGCTCAGGCTGTTGCGGGCCGCGGCAACAGGCGGTTTTCCGCCTGTTGTGGACAGCGAAAGAACGCACTTGCGCTCTTTTCGTGGGCGGCTATGCCCATTATAGAGGTCCGGCGCGCCGGCTTGAGGCCGGCGCCGAAGAGGTCGGCTTATTTGAAAACGATTTTCGTCCTGAACGGTCCCAATCTCAATGCGCTCGGCAAACGCGAGCCGGGTATCTATGGCGGCAAGACGCTTGCCGCCATCGCCGAGGATTGCAAGGCGGCGGGCGCCGCACTTGGGCTGGAGATCGATTTTCGCCAGTCCAACCACGAGGGCGACCTCGTCGACTGGATCCAGGAAGCCGGCGACAAGGCCGCGGGCATCGTCATCAATCCCGGCGCCTACAGCCACACCTCGATTGCCATCCATGACGCCATCCGCGCCATCGCGCCGCTTCCCGTGGCTGAAGTTCATCTTTCCAATATCCACGCGCGGGAGCCTTTCCGCCACGTCTCCATGGTCGCGCCGGTCGCTGTCGGCATGATCTGCGGGTTCGGGCCACTCGGCTATACGCTTGCGCTGCAGGCACTGGCGGCACGCCTGTGACCGGCTCCCAAACAGAAGGCTCGAAAATGTCGATAAAGAAGAACGGTGTTGACCAGCAGCTGATCCGCGACCTGGCGGGCATACTGAACGACACCAACCTGACCGAGATCGAGGTCGAGCTCGGCGACCTGAAGGTGCGCGTGTCGCGCCAGTCGCAGGCCGTCCACGCGGTCGCCGCTCCGCTTCCCATGCCGACCGCGCCGGCTCAGGCGACAGCGGCGGCGGCGGCTGCGACGGTAGCCGATCCTTCTAAGAACGCCGTGCCCTCGCCGATGGTCGGCACTGTATATCTGGCGCCCTCGCCCGACGCCAAGCCGTTCGTGGAGATCGGCCAGAGGGTGAAGGAAGGCCAGACGCTGCTTATCATCGAAGCGATGAAGACGATGAACCAGATTCCCTCGCCGCGCGCCGGCACGGTGACGGCGATCCTGATCGAGGATGCCCAGCCCGTCGAATACGGCATGCCGCTCGTGGTCATCGAGTAGAGCCGGGAACAGCGGGCAGATGTTCCAAAAAATCCTCATCGCCAATCGCGGCGAAATCGCACTCCGAGTGCTGCGCGCCTGTAAGGAACTCGGCATCCAGACGGTGGTGGTCCATTCGACGGCCGATTCCGACGCCATGCATGTGCGGCTTGCCGACGAAAGCGTCTGCATCGGCCCGCCGCCGTCGCGCGAAAGCTATCTCAACATCCACCAGATCGTCGCCGCGTGCGAGATCACCGGCGCCGACGCCGTGCATCCGGGCTACGGCTTCCTGTCGGAAAACGCCAAGTTCGCCGACATCCTCGCCGCCCACAACATCACCTTCATCGGCCCGTCGGGCGACCATATCCGCATCATGGGCGACAAGATCGAGGCCAAGCGCACGGCAAAGCGCCTTGGTATCCCGGTCGTGCCGGGCTCCGATGGCGCGATCACCGAGGAGAAGGAAGCAAAGCGCGTCGCGGCAGAGATCGGCTATCCCGTGATCATCAAGGCCGCCGCCGGCGGCGGCGGCCGCGGCATGAAGGTGGCGCGCACGGAGGCCGACCTCGAGGTGGCTCTGCAGACGGCCAGGTCGGAAGCCGGCGCTGCCTTCGGCGACGACGCGGTCTACATCGAGAAATTCCTCGGGAAGCCGCGCCATATCGAATTGCAGGTGTTCGGCGACGGCGCCGGCCGCGGCGTGCATTTCGGCGAGCGCGACTGCTCGCTGCAGCGGCGCCACCAGAAGGTCTGGGAGGAAGCGAACTCCCCCGCGCTCAACGCCGAGGAGCGCGCGCGCATCGGCGGCATCTGCGCCAAGGCGATCGCCGATCTCGGCTATTCCGGCGCCGGGACGATCGAATTCCTCTACCAGGACGGCGAGTTCTACTTCATCGAGATGAACACCCGCCTGCAGGTGGAACACCCGGTGACGGAAGCAATCACCGGCATCGATCTCGTGCATGAGCAGATCCGCGTCGCCTCAGGCGGCGGGCTGTCGGTCCGGCAGGAAGACATCAAATTCAACGGCCACGCCATCGAGTGCCGCATCAACGCCGAGGATCCGCGCACCTTCACGCCGTCTCCCGGCACGATCACGCATTTCCACACGCCGGGCGGCCTCGGCATCCGCGTCGATTCCGGCGTCTATTCCGGCTACAGGATCCCGCCCTATTACGACAGCCTGATCGGCAAGCTGATCGTGCATGGACGCAACCGCGTCGAATGCATGATGCGGCTGCGCCGGGCGCTCGACGAATTCGTCGTCGACGGCATCAAGACGACGCTGCCGCTGTTCCGCGACCTCGTCGGCAATCCGGATATCGCCAACGGCGACTACGATATCCACTGGCTCGAAAAATATTTGGCCAAGGAGGATTAAGCATGTCTCCCGAAAGTGGGAACCGGTTTTCGGGGGCAAAGACATGCGTGAAACCAAAAAAATCCAAAGCGCATGGAGCGAACCTGAAAGATCGCGACGCGTTTTAAAGATCGCGACGCGCTTTAGAAGTCTTGCAGTTATAATGGCGCAATGACCCGTCCCTACGCGCCCGGCTACCGCATCCCGACCGACCTGCTGCTGAAAGCCTATGCCTCAGGTGTCTTCCCGATGGCCGAGAGCGCGACCGACCCGGAAGTGTTCTGGGTTCGGCCGGAAACGCGCGGCATCATCCCGCTCGACGGGTTCCACACGCCGCGCAGCCTGAAGAAGACGATCCGCAGGCATCCGTTCGACATCCGCTTCGATTTCGACTTCGAGGCGACTATCGACGGCTGCGCCGAAAAGCGCGACGAGCGCCGCTCGACCTGGATCAACGCGCCGATCCGCGAAGCGTATGTCGAGCTCCACCGGCTGGGCCACTGCCATTCGGTCGAGGCGTGGCGCGAGGGCCGGCTGGTCGGCGGCCTCTATGGCGTGTCGCTCGGGCGCGTGTTCTTCGGCGAAAGCATGTTCGCCCGCGAAACCGACGCCTCGAAGACCTGCCTCTATTATCTCGTCGAGCGGCTGAACGAACGCCGCTTCGCGCTCCTCGACACGCAGTTCACCACCGAGCACCTCAAGCGCTTCGGCGCCGTCGACGTGCCGCGCAGCCGGTATGAAAAGATGCTGGCCGAGGCCTTGAAGGGCGATGCCGCCTTCCATCCTTGAGAAACTACCTTCCGGCCGTCGACGGACGGCCGGCGTGAAGAGTCCCCCCCGCAGGATCAGTTCTGGTCGGTGGTGTCTGCGCCGTCCGGCGCAGGCGCGACGTCGGTTGGTTCAGGCGTTGCCTCGGCGGGCTGCTCTTGCGCCGGAGCGTTGGGCTTGGCGTTTGTCTTCGGCTTGGCCGTATCGGCCTTGGCGGCCGTCGGCGGCGGCACGTCCGACTTCTGCTTGCAGCCCTTCAGCCACACGTCATAGACGGCGTGCTCGACGGCATTGAGGCCGGGGCTCTCGGCGAACATCCAGCCGGTGAAGATGCGGCGGATCTTGCGGTCGAGCGTGATCTCGTCGACCTCGACGAAGGAATCGGTCTTCGGCTCCTCGGTCTCTGGGCGCGAATAGCAGACGCGCGGCGTCACCTGCAGGGCACCGAACTGCACCGTCTCGTCGATATAGACGTCGAAGGTGATGATGCGGCCGGTGATCTTGTCGATGCCGGCGAATTCGGCGACCGGGTTGGTGATGCGCTCGGAGACTGCCGGCGCCGCCGGCGCCTGCGCAGCGGCGAACACGGCCGTCGAGGCGGCCAGGGCGGACGCTGCTGCGAACAATCCCGTCGAGAGTCGGCTTAGGGCCTTTAGGCGCAATTCCGGACGGAAAACCGCTGCGCACTTTTCCTGGAATTGCTCGAAGAAGCTCATGCAAGGATACCGGTGGTTGCGCCCGGGTGATTCTTTTCAATCGCCCAAGGCTAGTCATGGCTGCGATATCAGCAAGCAGCTAAACGCCAATTGTGGCGACAAAGGACCCGAAAAACGCGTTTACGAACCGGGCGTCCAGGCATCGTAGTCGCCGGTCACCTGCGGGCGATGCTGGTTGGTCAGGATGGAACCCTGCGGGCGATAGGCGCCGGCCGTTCCGGTGAGGTTCGGCCGATGCGGCTTCTGCCAGTCGCGAGCCTTATAGCTCTCGCTCGGCGGAGGCGTGTCGACGCGATGATGCATCCAGCCATGCCAGCCCGGAGGGATATTCGAGGCTTCGGAATAGTCGCGATAGATGACCCAGCGGCGGGTGCGGCCTTCCGAATCGATGCCGCCCTCATAGTAGACGTTGCCGGCCTCGTCCTCGCCGACCTTCTTGCCGAATCGCCAGGTGTGGAAGCGCGTGCCCAGCGTTTGGCTGTTCCACCAGGTGAAAAACTGCAGCAGGAAAGTCTTCATCCAGATCCTCGTGGCGGCAACGGCCGCGCTGTTCCCTGCTTATGACGTCAGGTTATCGCGAAGGCAAGGGTTTTGCCCCGCCCGCGATGTAAATGATTCGCGCGCTAAATCGATACACGCGCGGAGATGTCGCCACCTCGGCTTGCCAAGCGCTACCTGTGTTTCTAAAGCTCGCACGCCCGGCAAACGGGCACCTGGCCCGCGCAGGTTGAGGGAGGTGACGATTGGCCCCAGAACGATCCACCGGCAATCGGATCAGCGCGCAAGACATTCGCCGCCGCAAGGGCGGCGTGCCGATCGTCTGTCTCACGGCCTATACCTACCCGATAGCCCGCATGCTCGATCCGCATGTCGACCTGCTCCTGGTCGGCGACAGCGTCGCCATGGTGCTGCACGGCCATGTCACGACGCTCGGCGCCTCGCTGGAGATGATGATCGCGCATGGACAGGCGGTGATGCGCGGCTCGACAAAAGCCTGCGTCGTCGTCGATATGCCCGCGGGTAGCTACGAAGCCTCGGCAGCGCAGGCCGCAGCCTCGGCAAGGCGGATCGTCAATGAGACAGGTTGCCAGGCAGTCAAGCTCGAGGGCGGCGTCGACATGGCCGCGCAGATGGCGGCAATCGTCACGGAAGGCATCCCGGTCATGGGCCATATCGGCTTGCAGCCGCAGTCCGTGGAAAAGGATGGCGGCTACAAGATCAAGGGCCGGACCCACGAAAACGTTGCCGCACTCTTTCGTGACGCCGAAGCGGTCGAAAAGGCCGGCGCCTTCTCGGTCGTCATCGAGGGCACGGTTGAGGCGGTGGCTTCCGATCTCACCCGCCATGTCGCCATCCCGACCATCGGCATCGGCGCCAGTGGCGACTGCGACGGCCAGATCCTGGTCATAGACGACATGATCGGCATGACGGTCGACCGCGTGCCCAAATTCGTCAAGGAATACGCAAACCTGCGCGACACCATTTCGCATGCCGCGGCGCGCTACGCCGCCGAGGTGCGCAGCCGTGCATTTCCGGGACCAGACCACGTCTTTTCGGCGACATCGGGCAAGGATAAGGCATGAGCGGGCCGATCGTCGTCGACAGCGTCGCCGCACTCAGCGCGCAAATCCGAGACTGGCGCCGCGAAGGCCTCAAGATCGCCATGGTGCCGACCATGGGCGCCCTGCATGACGGCCATATCTCACTGGTCAGGATCGCGCTCGAACAGGCCGAGCGCTGCGTCGTCTCGATCTTCGTCAATCCGGCCCAGTTCGCGCCGACCGAGGATCTGGACAAATATCCGCGCCAGCTCGCCCACGACCTCGAACGGTTGCGGGAAGCGGGCGCGCATCTCGTCTTCACGCCGGGCGTGGCGGAAATGTATCCGGCCGGCTTTGCCACCAGGATCTCGGTGGGCGGCCCCTCTTCCGGCTTGGAAACGGATTTCCGGCCGACCTTCTTCGACGGTGTCGCCACGGTGGTGACCAAGCTTTTCCTGCAGGCGGCGCCTGATTGCGCGGTGTTCGGCGAGAAGGATTATCAGCAGCTTTGCGTCGTCAGGCAGCTTTGCCGCGACCTCGATCTGCCGGTCGAGATCATCGGCGCGCCGACCGTGCGCGACCCGCACGGTCTCGCCATGTCGTCGCGCAACGCCTATCTCGGCGAGGCCGAGCTCAACGTCGCTCGCAAGCTCAACGTCATCCTGCGCCAGACCGCGGCGGCGCTTGCTGCAGGCGCCGATGATGCCGGCGCCACCGACAACGCTACGGAAGCGCTCCTCGGGGCAGGCTTTCGAAAGGTCGATTACGTCGCCGCGCGCGAGGCGGTGACGCTCGGGCCCTGGCGGCGGGACCGTGAAGGCCGGCTACTCGCGGCGGCCTGGCTCGGCACGACCAGGTTGATCGACAATGTGGAAATCCCCTCCGCCTGAGTAAGGGTGTTGGATTCCCCAAGAATGCAATCAAATCCAAAGGTCGCGACGCAGCCAGATGCTGCCTTTGGACGATCTAGGCCAGCCGCTTCTCCATGATCAGCGCTGGTATTCCCGAACCGCCGCCACAATCGGCCGTGCTGCCCGCTGGCCGGAACCCGTTCGCCTCGTAGAAGGCGATCGCCGGAGCATTCGCCTCCTCCACCTCCAGGCGCAGCGTTGTGGCTTCCGGGAAGCTGGCCTCGACCTCGTCGAGCAGCGCCCGAGCGATCCCTTGACGCTGACAATCCGGACAGACGTAGAGCTGGTTCAAAAGGACGATCTTCGGGTCCGTGGTCGCGGCGGCGAAAGCCATTCCGCCGATGCGCTTGCCATCATCGGCGACCAGGAATTCGGAGTTCGGCCGTGTCAACCGCGCCTTGAGCGAGGCGATCGAATGCCAGTCGTCGGTGATCGCGGTCACCCGCTCGGCGCCATAGATGGCATCGTAAGTGGCATGCCAGGTCTCGACCAGCAGCGCACGGACGGCGGCGAGATCGCGTTCGCTCGCCGTCCGCACGAACATTGCTAGCCCTCGATGCCGAGCTTGGCTTTGACCAGCTCGTTGACCGCCTGGGGATTGGCCTTGCCCCCGGTCGCCTTCATCACCTGGCCGACGAACCAGCCGGCCATGGTCGGCTTGGCACGCGCCTGCTCGACCTTGTCCGGGTTGGCGGCGATGACCTCGTCGACGACCTTCTCGATGGCGCCGGTGTCGGTGACCTGTTTCATGCCGCGGCTCTCGACCAGCTGGCGCGGGTCGCCGCCCTCGTTCCAGACGACCTCGAACAGGTCCTTGGCGATCTTGCCGGAGATCGTGCCTTCCTTGATCAGGTCGATGACGGCGCCCAGCTGATCGGGCGAAACCGGAGCGTTTTCAATGCCTTTGCCGACCTTGTTGAGAGCGCCCAACAGATCGTTGATAACCCAGTTGGCGGCAAGCTTGCCGTCACGCCCGGCCGCCACTTTCTCGAAATAGTCGGCGATCGGCTTCTCCGACACCAGCACCGACGCGTCATAGGTCGAGAGGCCGAGCGAGCTGATCAGCCGCGCCTTCTTGTCGTCGGGCAGTTCCGGCAGATGCTCAGCCAAAGCCTCGACATAGGCCTGGTCGAATTCCAGGGGCAAAAGGTCGGGATCGGGGAAATAGCGGTAGTCATGCGCCTCTTCCTTGGAGCGCATCGAGCGCGTCTCGCCCTTGTAGGGATCGAACAGGCGGGTCTCCTGCACGATCGCGCCGCCGTCCTCCAGGATGACGATTTGCCGGCGGGCTTCGGACTCGATGGCCTGGCCGATGAAGCGGATCGAGTTGACGTTCTTGATCTCGCAGCGCGTGCCGAAGGCGCCGCCTTGACGGCGCACCGAGACGTTGACGTCGGCGCGCAGCGAGCCTTCGTCCATGTTGCCATCGCAGGTACCGAGATAGCGCATGATGGTGCGCAGCTTGCTGACATAGGCCTTGGCCTCGTCGGCGGAACGCATGTCCGGCTTGGAGACGATCTCCATCAGCGCCACGCCGGAGCGGTTGAGGTCGACATAGGACATGGTCGGGTGCTGGTCGTGCATCGACTTGCCGGCATCCTGCTCCAGATGCAGCCGCTCGATGCCGACCTCGATGTCCTCGAACTCGCCCTGCCGGTCCGGCCCGACGGAGACGATCACTTTGCCTTCGCCAACGATCGGCTGCTTGTACTGCGAGATCTGATAGCCCTGCGGCAGGTCGGGGTAAAAATAGTTCTTACGGTCGAAGACGGACTTGTGATTGATCACGGCCTTCAGCCCGAGCCCGGTGCGGATCGCCTGCCTGACGCATTCCTCGTTGATCACCGGCAGCATGCCGGGCATCGCCGCATCGACCAGGCTGACATTGGCGTTGGGCGCCGCGCCGAACAACGTCGAAGCGCCGGAGAACAGCTTTGCCTCGGACGTCACTTGCGCATGCACTTCGAGCCCGATGATGATTTCCCAGTCGCCGGTGGCGCCGGAGATCAGGCGTTTCGGATCGGGCGTGCGGGTATCGATGATGCTCATGGAGGCCTGCTAGTTCGCTAAACGTGATTTTCACGTCAAAAGTGAAAGTCACTCGCTAGTGCAAACGGCTTTGCGAGACAAGCGCAAAGCCGCGTGCTGGCCTTTTCGGCCGCCCTGCCCGGGGTCTTATGTGTTATCTGAAATGCTTCGCATTCCGCCGGCCGAAAACGGCCGGCGGCACCATCGTCGCCTCAAGCGGTGGCGATGTAGGCCCGGATCTCCTCGGCCTCCCGCTCGACATCCTCGATGCGGCGCTTGACGACGTCGCCAATCGACACGATGCCGTCGAGCATTCCATCCTTCTCCACCGGAAGATGGCGGAAGCGACCCTTGGTCATGATCTCCATGACCTCGTTTACGGTATGGCTCTCATTGCAGATCTTGACCTTGGGCGTCATAGCCGAACGCACCGGAATATCGAGCGCGGCCGCGCCCTCCCTGGCAAGCACCCGCACGATGTCGCGCTCCGAGAGAATGCCGACGATCTTGCGATCGCCGTTGGTGATGACGAGCGCCCCGATCCTGTTTTCGGTCAGAATCCGGATAGCCTCGCTCAGCTTTTCATTAGGCCCGAGCGTGAACACGTCATGGCCCTTGCTTTCAAGAATTGCCTTAACCGTCATGGCGTCCTCCTCAGCCTTGCTCGCCGGCTCCTGCCTGACCGGCTTTTTTGATACATGTCGTTCTCTCAAAACGCTACGCAATTTGGGGCGACATGCATGGCAACATCGTGCGCCGTGATTGGTTGCATTTCAAGTGCGCCGCAGCGTTACCCGGCCGGCATTGGACGGTCGAAAAAGCGCAGGCCGAAGAAGCCGGCGACAAAGCCGCCGATATGGGCTTCCCAGGCGATCTGGCCATCGATGCCCGGCGCGAGGCCGAGCAGGCCGGTGGCGAGGTTGATCACCATCCAGACGCCGAGGAAGGTCATGACGCCGCGCGAGCGCAGCACGATCGCGATCGGCAACGGCTCGCCGGCGAACGCCGCCCTGCTGGAAGAGCGGTCGATGCGGAAACCATAGCGTGCCGCCGCCCCCATCATGCCCGAGATCGAGCCCGAGGCGCCGACGAGCGGCATCTCGCCATACGGGTGCATTGTCCAGAACAGCGCGACCGCGGCCAGGCCGGTCACGGCATAGAACACCGCAAATCGGGTCGCGCCGAAACGATTGGCAAGCGGTGAGCCGAAAGCGGCAAGCCAGACCATGTTGATGGCGATATGGGCAAAGCCCCCATGCATGAAAGCATAGGTGAAGGGGCGCGTGAGCAGGAACCAGTCTAAGCCATACTGGCCGGTGTAGAGCACCGGAATGAAGGCTCCATCGTAGAGCAGCGTCATTTGCTGCGTTTCGTTCAGCACATATTGCTGCAGCAGGAAGACGATCGCGCAAATCGCGATCGCAGCCAGCACCACCGGCGGCAGGTTGAACACCGGCTCGCGGCGCGGCTCCGGCGCCTCTTCGTCTGGCCGCGGTTCGGATTCGGTTGGGCCTGTCGGTTCGCTCATGCGCCCTTGCAGTTGGCTGGAGATTCGATTTCGCCGAGCATCTAGATCACGCCCGATCGATTCACAAACCGCGAATCGCCCCCAAGCTGGAATCGGACAGGGCGCGAATCACCGCGTCCGCGAATCAAAAGAAAGCCGTCCAGGGTTTCCCCTGAACGGCCGGTCGAGTCCCCTGTTCCCCGTAAACTCTTGAATGAAGTGCTGCCGGTCGTCGCGAAACGACCGTTTTGGAGTGGTTTTTGGTGTGCCACAGGCCCCGCCGGCGCGCAACGTAAACCATTTGTTAACCTTAACGACCCCGAGGCGTGAACAAACGTTAACGATACTGGCACGCATCCTGCTCCGCACCGCATGAAGGTCATCGGAGGGCGCCCTGTCTGTTCGCCGATGGGACAACAAAAGAGACAGATTGCGCGGAGCGGAATGAAAATGAATCAGAACGGATCAATCGCGCTGTTCCAATATTGGAACCAGCTGCGTGATGGCCGCCCCGCCCCAAAGCGTTCGGAAGTGGAGCCGGTGGACATCAAGTCTCTCTTGGCGGACACGTTCATCCTGGAGCGCGACACGCGCGGCGAAGCCGTGTTCCGGCTCGCCGGCACCAGGCTGTGCGCCTACTACGGCCGCGAGCTCAAGGGCTTCTCCTTCCCCTCGCTGTGGCGCGAGAAGGACCAGCGGCTCGTGTCGCGGCTCATCCACGGCGTCTTCGACCAGAAATCGGTGCTGCTTTTGACCTACGAGGGATTCAGCCGGAACGGCCGGTCCAACAAGTTCGAGCTGCTGGCGCTGCCGCTCGACGGCGGCGTCGAGAGCCCGCGCTGCCTCGGCATCGTCAGCGCCGCTGAAAGGCCGTTCTGGCTGGGCGCCGACCCGCTCGCCGACGCGCTCATCGACGCGATCCGGGTCATCGATCCCGACAAGGAACCGATGTTCCTGAAAAACCGGCCAGCGATCGAAGTTCCGTCGCTCGTGCCGACGGAGTTCGACACCCCCGAGACCATCTCGGCGCTCGGCCGCGTGCGCCGGATCCGCCATCTCGTCGTCTTCGACGGCGGGCGCAACGAGTAAAGCGGATCGTAAGGCCCTGCCCGATCGGATCTCGGCTTCGCCTTGCGAGGCGTCCGGTCCCAGGCCATTCAAGGCCGGCTTTTTCCCCTTTGTTAACCTGCTTTGCTGTAGGTTTTCCGGGTGAAATTCCTCGCATCGTCGCGCGGAATGCCAACGGGGTGTAGGCAGTCATGAGGTCAGCGGCGGCAGAATACGCGCCGTCCCGCGTGGAGCGGCGCAATTTTCAGCGTGTCCGGGTGAAAATCTACGGACGCTTCATGCTGGAGGACCGGACAGAACATCCGTGCCAGGTGATCGACATGTCGCCCGGCAACGTCGCCTTGCGCACCGATCGCATCGGCATGCCAGGCGAAAAGGTCATTGCCTATATCGACCACATCGGTCGCATCGAAGGCGTCGTGACGCGAACCTCGCAAGACGGCTTCGCCATGACCGTCATCGCCTCGGACCGCAAGAAGGACAAGCTGGCCGCGCAGCTCACCTGGCTTGCTAACAAGCATGAGCTGGACCTGCCGGAAGACAGACGCCACGAGCGCGTCGCGCCGCGCAATCCGATGAGCGTGCTTCAGCTCACCGACGGGCGCCAATATCAGTGCCGCATCATCGACCTGTCGCTTTCGGGCGCGGCGATCGAGATCGACGTCAAGCCGGCGATCGGCGTGCAGGTCATGCTGGGGACAATGCGCGGCCAGGTGGTGCGCCATTTCGAGGATGGCGTCGCCATCGAATTCGCCGTCATCCAGCGGCCGGAAACCCTGGATTCGGAATTCAACGCGCCGCGATCCTGACTGTCGCCAAACCAGGCAAGCACCAAACCGGCCCTTAACGGCCGGTTTTTTGTTGGCCGCCTCGGCGCACTTTTGCAGCCACGTGGCATATCGTGGCGCCACGGAAGCGGGGCGAAATCTCAACAATCCGAAATCGAGATAGTTCCAATTTTATATTTATTCTACAGGCGTTTTACTCAAAAACTACTTCGGGTTTTTGCGTCAAATAAATCCCAACGTGGCACAGTCTCTCTCAAACGGGGAGACTACCATAATGAAGATGACGAGGGGCAAGCTGTTGCTCTTGGCAATGGCGATGCAGCTTTCCGCGTGGGGCACGGCAAGCGCAGGACCGGTGTTCATGCACACGGGCGGCCGCACCACCCAACCGGTCGGCCATTATGAATTCTGCCAGCGTATTGCGGGCGAATGCAACGAGAGGACGCCGAAAGGGTCCCCGGTCGAGCTGACCCGCAAGCTGTGGGCGACAATCATCAAAGTCAACAACTCGGTGAACACCAGCGTCAAGCCGCGCACCGATATGGAGATCTACGGGGTCGAGGAATACTGGGCCTATCCCGGCAACGGCTTTGGCGACTGCGAGGACTATGCGCTGGAGAAGCGCCGCGAGCTGATGGCCGCGGGTGTTCCCGCCGGCGACCTGTTGATGACGGTCGTGCGCCAGCCGAACGGCGACGGTCATGCGGTGCTGACGGTGCGCACGAGCTTCGGCGAGTTCATCCTCGACAATCTCGAGCCGAAAGTGCTCGCCTGGAACGACACGGTCTACACCTACCTCAAACGTCAATCGACCGAGAATTCGGGCGTTTGGGTAACCATCAACGACGGCCGCGAGGACGCCGTCGCCAGCGTCCGCTAGGGCGCCAATGCATGTCGCCCAAAAGTGCGCAGCGGTTTTGGGGCAACGACATGCACAGAGAGATTGAGCACGTCGCATTCATGCGGCGTGTTTAGGAAAAGCCCGGTCGAGTCCCCACCCTCCCCGTCCCCAACGACCGGGTTTTAGGAGCCGGCCCTGTCCCCGGGCCGGCTCCGCCATTTCTGGCCGCCGGCGTTACAGGCTCTTTCTGGTTGCGGCGGATGAGAGCAATATGGCCGTTCATTCGGATGGAAGGCGATGCTGGAAATCCCTGACGACCGCTGTCAGCGCGCCAAGCTGTTCAAGGCTATCGACGACGCCTTCAAGGCGGGCGACTTCGAGGGCCTTGGCCGGGCGCTCGGCGACTCGGCGCGCTGGTTCGACGAGAGGATGCCGTTCGAGCTCGGCCTCGGCCATCCGCTGGAATACGCGATCTACTGGAGCCCGGCCGCCTTCATCGCCGCCCTGCTCGAAGCCGGCTCGAACCCGAATTATCAGGACCATGCCGGTTTTCCTTCGATCATCGCTGCGCTGTCTACCGAGCGGCCGGACAGGCTGGAGATCGTCCGGATCCTGATCGAGCACGGCGCCGACCCGAACATGCGCGGCGTGAACGACTGGACGCCTCTGCATTATGCGGTGTCGCGGCGCGACACCGAGGCGATCCGCCTGCTGCTGGCATCGGGCGCGGACCCGTCGCTCAGGACGCGCATCGATGATTATGAGACCGCCCTCGAAGGTGCGGTCGAAGCCGGATTCGACGCGGGAGCGTCGCTACTACGCAAGGCGATGTCCCGGCGCGGTTGAGCCGGCGGGCAAGCCGTGGCGAGGAACGCCGGTCTTGCTTCTCAGGCCTCCTTCAATCCAGCCTTGAAGCGCTTGCCGTTGGCGACATAGTGCGCGGCCGAGGCACGCAACCTCCCGATCGCCGCGTCGTCCAACACCCGTATCACCTTGGCGGGCGAGCCGACGATCAGGGAATTGTCCGGGAAGACTTTGTTTTCCGTCACCAGGGCGCCGGCGCCGACCAGCGAATTGTTGCCGATCCTCGCACCGTTGAGCACGATGGCGCCCATGCCGATCAGGCTGTTGTCACCGATCGTGCAGCCATGCAGCAGCACACGATGGCCGATCGTACAGCCTTCGCCGATCGTCAGCGGAAAGCCCGGATCGGTGTGCATGACCGTGTGTTCCTGCACGTTGGTATCGGCACCGATCGTGATCGGCTCGCCGTCGCCGCGGATGACGACACCGAACCAGAAGCCGGCATTGCGGCCTATCCTGATATCGCCGATCAGCGTGGCGTCGGGCGCTACCCAGTTGGTTTCGGCATCCTCGAACTGAGGCGCCTTCCCGTCGATCGCATAGATCGGCATTTTCGTCTCCGATTCGTCTCAAGCCGAGAATTCGGTAGAGCCTAGGAGACCCGTTGCCCAGGATGCAATGGCGATCAGCACGATGCCGAGCGCCAGCGCCCACGCAACGGCCGTGCAGCCGCACGAAAGCAGTGCAATGGTGCCGATGCGCCCCTCGCGCCGTGCGGCGAGCGCATCATTGGTGAGCATGAACGGCCCGGCGCAGGCGGTCGCCGCGAGCGAGCGCACAATATGGGCAGGCGAGACATAGGGCTCGGCGAAGGCCAGCCGGCGGCCGCTGACGAGCTCCATGGCCGAGCCAGCGAGGCCGCAAGCCGTCAACCCGACCGCAAAAGCGTAGAGAGGGAGCAACATGGGATCCATCTTTACCAACCGTTTACCATGAAACCGCACAGTCGTGCCGATGCGCTGCAAGGGTCATGCCGCGCGAAGCTGTGCCACCTGAGGACAGATGAGCGGATTGGGGATCGCGATGAGAGAGGCTGCAGCCGAGGACTTCCAGGTCGTCGACTCGACCTTCATGAAGCGGGTCTTCTATGCCTTCGCGGCGCTCGCCCTGCTTTCGGTGGCCATCAGCGTCGGCGGCAAATGGCTTGGCCGGTCGATCGCCATGGCTGGATATACGGACGACACAACCGTGCGCCAGGTCGTCATGGGCAACAACGTGATCAGCGTGCCGGCCAATTTCATCCGCTTCGACCAAGCCAGGCGCGACGGCATCGCCTCGCGCCTCGACCTCTATCTGCGCTACCCCGAGATGGACGGCTACAGCACCGCCGCGCGCGACGACTTCAACCGCGCCACCGTCAAGAAGATCATCTTCCTGTCGTTCGAACCGCGGATGATGTCGCGCGACATGAGCGGCCGTTTCGCGCCGATCTACAGCGCCCTGATCGTCAAGCCGGCCACGTCTGGCCCGGGCGGGACGACGCTCTACGGCTTCACCGAGAAATCAGGCTATCTCAACGAGGTTATGGCGGTTGCCGAGCGGCCGGGGAAGGATCCGTTCGTCGCCCGCTGCCTCAGCGGGCCGAGCGCGGACGAATCGCTGGCGCCCTGCGAGCGCGACATCCATGTGGGCGACGATCTCAGCCTCACCTACCGTTTCCCGCGCGAGCTGCTCGGAAACTGGCAGGCGCTCGATGCCGCGATCGCCATCAAGGTGGCAGGCATCTTGAAGACGGGACATTGAGCGCGGCGCCCTTTGCACGCCGCCCTTGTCCCTTGTTGGCTCAACGCGTCGGCACGACGGGCGCCAAGATACGGTCTGGCATCGGGTCGACAAGGCGCGCTAATGGTCAATGATGATGCCAGACTATCTCGCCTTCGACCCCGCCAGCCGCCGCCTGCGACTCCACCCGCACGAGCCGGCCTTCGTGCAGAACCCGTACGCGGCCTATGCCTTCCTGCACGGCGCCTCGAACGTCTTCTTCTGGGAGGACTACGGCTTCTGGTGTTTTGGCGGCTTCGACGACGTCAATCGTCTGCTGCGGGACCGCCGCTTCGGCCGCCAGAACCCGGCCGGTATTCCCGACAGCCGCGGGATCGGCGACGACCGCTCCCATCTCACCGCCTTCGACGCGATCGAAGCCAATTCCATGCTGGAACTCGAGCCGCCGGTGCATACGAGGCTCAGGACGCTGGTCAATCGCGCCTTCGTCTCGCGCCAGGTCGAGCGGTTGAAACCGCGCATCGAGGCTCTGGCCAATGAGCTGATCGATCGCTTCGAGCCGGGCGGCGTGGACCTGCTGCCCGCCTACGCGTCGCCCTTGCCGATCACCATCATCGCCGAGATGCTCGGCGTCCCGGTCGAGATGGGGTCGCAATTGCTCGACTGGTCGCATCAGATGGTCACTATGTACATGCATGGCCGCACGCGCGAGACCGAGGAGACGGCGAACCGCGCCGCGCGCGATTTCGCGACGTTCCTGCGCGGCTATGTCGCCGAGCGGCGCAAGAAGCCGGGCGACGATCTGCTGTCGCTGCTGATCGAGGCCCAGGACAACGGCCAGAAGCTCTCCGAGGACGAGTTGGTCTCCTCGGCGATCCTTTTGCTCAATGCCGGCCACGAAGCGACCGTGCACCAGACCGGCAATGCGGTGCGCGCGATCCTGGCGCAAGGCGGCGATCCGCGCCGCTTTTTTGCCACGCCGGAAGCGAACGCCGCAACGGTCGAGGAATGCCTGCGCTTCGACGCACCGCTGCACATGTTCCTGCGCTATGCCTATGAGGAGATCGAAGTGGCGCCAGGCATTTTGGTCAAGCCCGGCGAGATGGTCGCGCTGCTGCTCGGCATGGCCAATCACGACCCGCTGGCGTTTGCCGGACCCGCCACGTTCGATCCAGCGCGTACGGACCAGAAGAACGCCTCCTTCGGCGCCGGCATCCATTTCTGCATCGGCGCGCCGCTGGCAAGGTTGGAACTGCAGGTGTCGCTGAAGACGCTGTTCGATCGCCTGCCAAAGCTGCGCGTGGCCGAGGAGCCGCGCTTTCGCGACACCTATCATTTTCATGGGTTGGAGAGGCTTGCGGTCGCGTTTTGAGCTGAAGCCTACCCCATCGTCATCCTTGGGCGTAGCGACGCGGAGCGGAGCGAAGACCCGAGGATGACGAAATGATATGCGCCTCGACCAATCTCGAACATGCCGAGGCACGGTAGCCGGAACCCCATTTCAGAGCCTGATCACATATTCCTTGCGGGTCGTCTCCAGCACTTCCCAGGTGCCCTTGAAGCCCGGCCTCAGCACGAAGCTGTCGCCGGCCCTGACCGTGCGCGCCTCGCCGCCGTCCTCGGCAATCACCGACACGCCGGACAGGATGTGGCAGAACTCCCATTCGTCATAGACGATACGCCACTTGCCGGGCGTCGCTTCCCAGATGCCGGCAAAAAGACCACCGTCGCGCTCCTCGACATTCCAGGTGCGGAATTTCGGATCGCCGGAGATCACACGATCCGCGGCCGGCGCGCCGGCCTCCGGTTCCACGCTTTCGGAATTCACGGCAAGGAAAGCCGACATCGGATCAGACCTTGCTCAGCGCCTGTTCGAGATCGGCGACGATGTCGTTGACGTCCTCGATGCCGACCGACAACCTGACCGTGTCCGGTCCGGCGCCAGCCTTGATCTTCTGCTCGTCGGAAAGCTGGCGGTGCGTGGTCGAGGCCGGATGGATCACCAGCGACTTGGTGTCGCCGACATTGGCGAGGTGCGAAAACAGCTCCAGCGCCTCGACGAACTTTATGCCGGCCTCGTAGCCGCCCTTGAGTCCAAAGGTGAACACGGCGCCCGCGCCCTGCGGCGAATATTTTTTCTGCAGCGCGTTGTTCTTGTCGCCGGGCAGGCCGGGATAGTTCACCCAGGCGACCTTCGGATGGTTCGCCAGCCAGCCGGCGACGGTGATTGCATTGTCGCAGTGGCGCTGCATCCTGAGCGGCAGTGTTTCAAGGCCGGTAAGGATCAGGAAGGCGTTGAAGGGTGAGATCGCCGGACCGATGTCGCGCAGGCCGAGCACACGGGCGGCAATGGCGAAGGCGAAGTTGCCGAAGGTCTCGTGCAGCACGATGCCGCCATATTCGGGGCGCGGCTCCGACAGCATCGGGTATTTGCCCGATTTCGACCAGTCGAAGGTGCCGCCATCGACGATCGCGCCGCCGATCGAATTGCCGTGGCCGCCGATGAACTTGGTCAGCGAATGCACCACGATGTCGGCGCCGTGCTCGATCGGCCGCACCAGATAGGGCGAGGCCAGCGTGTTGTCGACGATCAGCGGCAGGCCGTACTTGCGGGCGATGTCCCCGATCTTCTCGATGTCGACGAAGATGCCGCCCGGATTGGCCAGGCTTTCGATGAAGATCGCCTTGGTCCTGTCGTCGATCTGGCTCTCGAAGGTCGAGATGTCGTTGGTATCGGCCCAGCGGACCTCCCAGCCGAAGTTCTTGAAGGCGTGGCCGAACTGGTTGATCGAGCCGCCATAAAGCTTGTTGGCGGCGACGAAGTTGTCGCCCGGCTGCATCAGATTGTGGAAGACGAGCACCTGCGCGGCATGGCCCGAGGCGACGGCAAGTGCCGCGGTGCCACCCTCGAGCGCGGCAATGCGTTCCTCCAGAACCGCCTGCGTCGGGTTCATGATGCGGGTGTAGATGTTGCCGAAGGCTTTCAGCCCGAACAGCGAGGCGGCATGGTCGGCGTCGTCGAAGACATAGGAAGTGGTCTGGTAGATCGGCGTGGCGCGCGCGCCCGTCGCCGGATCCGGCTTGGCGCCGGCATGGACGGCGAGCGTGTTGAAACCGGGCGTACGGGTCATCGAAATATTCCTCTCCAGATCTTTCGAAATCGCCGGGCATTCTTGGCGAAGCGCGGTCGCGAATGCAAAGAAGAAAATACCTTTCGGCTTGCGATCTGCGGCGAACGCCCGGGGAAATCCATTTCTTCCCGCAATAATTTTGCGCGCCTGGTTGTCGGCCTATTTCTGCCGCACGCCAAAACTCTGGAAACCCTGACGCATCACGGGCTTCTTCGACGACAGCACGCCGGAATTGACGCCGGTCCAGCCGATCTCGCCCGACAGCTTGCCGTATTCGATCTTCGGGCAGCGGTTCATCACCACCTTGATGCCGGCGGCCTCGGCGCGCGCGGCGGCCTCGTCATGGCGCACACCAAGCTGCATCCAGACGACCTTGGGCAGCGGATCGAGCTTCAGCACCTGGTCGACGATGCCCGGCACCGCTGCCGAACCGCGAAAAATGTCGACCATGTCGACCGCATGTGGCAGGTCGGCCAGGCTGGCATAGACCGTTTGTCCAAGGATCTGCTTGCCGGCATGACCGGGATTGATCGGCAACACCGAAAAGCCCTTGGCAAGCAGGTATTTCAGCACGAAATAGCTCGGCCGCACGTCGTTGGGCGAGGCGCCGACCATGGCGATCGTCTTCACCGAATTGAGGATACCGGCGATGTAGGTGTTGTCGTAGGCGTCGTGATTCATGGCTCGTCCTCATACAGCGCTTCAGCGAGAAAGCCATCCGGATCGCTGCAGAAGTCGCGCATCATGCGAAAATGATCGGTGTCGTGAAAATCAATCAGATCGAGGCCGAAGCGGCTGATGCGGAAGAGGCGCGCGTTGGGGCAGGCCATCAGCAATGGCGAATGCGTGGCCATGATCACCTGCGAGGTGCCGGAACGCTCCATGCTCTGAGCAGCTTCAACAATTCTATCTGGCGAGTCGGCGAAAGCGCGCTTTCGGGCTCATCGAGGATGTAGATGCCTTGCCGGCGGCAGCGTTCCCCGAAGAAGCGGATGAACCCTTCGCCATGCGACCATGACAGGAAATCGGGCGGTGCCGCGCCAACGTCCAGCGCGGCGCGATCGAGGTAGCGCGCGACCGAGTAGAAAGACTCGGCGCGAAAGAACCATCCCGCGGTGACCTTCGGCAGCCAGTGGCCGCGCAGCGTACCGGCAAGCGCCGCGCCGCTCTTGTCGACGGCGCCTGCGTGGTCGACAGGCATGTAGCCTTTACCGCCGCCGGCTTCGTCATAGCCGGCCAGCGCGCCGATGGCTTCCAGCAGCGTCGATTTGCCGGTGCCATTCTCGCCGACGATGATGGTGATGGCGGTCGTGAATTCGAACTCGAATTCACGGCTCTGAAAAATCGGCAGGTTCCAGGGATATTGTTCCCAGTCCGCGACCCGCGACGGCTCAAGCAGGATGCGCTTGAGGTAGGCCGCCTTCAGGCGCGTCAGTTGCTTGCGGGCAGCCACGTCGAACCTACAACGATGGAAAAGCGCGGCTGCATCCCGGGCCAGCTATTCGTCTGTCCATTCCGGCTTACGCTTGCCGATGAAGGCGCCGATGCCTTCCTCGGAGTCGCGCGCCAGCATGTTTTCCACCATCACGCGGCCAGTATAGGCATAGGCGTCCGCGAGCCCCATCTCGGCCTGGGCGTAGAAGGCTTCCTTGCCGGTCTTGACGACCAAAGACGATTTGGACGCAATGGTTTGCGCGTATTTGTTGACAACCTGATTCAGATATTCGCGCGGCACAATGCGATTGACGAGGCCGAATTCCTTGGCAGTCGCCGCATCGATCGTCTCGCCGGTGAGCAGCATTTCCATCGCCTGCTTGCGCGAGACGTTGCGCGACAGCGCCACCATCGGCGTCGAGCAGAACAGGCCGATATTGATGCCTGGCGTGCAGAAGGTCGCCTCGTGCGAGGCAATGGCAAGATCGCAGCTCGCGACCAGTTGCAGACCGGCGGCGGTCGCAAGACCGTCGACCTCGGCGATCACCGGCTTCGGGTGACGCACGATTGTCTGCATCAGCCTCGCGCAGGCGGCGAAGGTCTTCTCGAAGAAGGCGCGGCCACGGTCGGCATCGGCACGGTGTGCCGTCATTTCCTTGAGGTCGTGGCCGGCGCAGAACACTTTTCCGGACGCCGCCAGGATGAGGACGCGCACCGACCTGTCGGCCTTCACACGATCGAACTCCGCCTGCAGCGCCGCCATTGTCGCCAGCGACAGCGCGTTGGCCGGCGGGCTGGCAAGAGTCAGCCGCAGAATACCCTTGTCCTGGCTGGCGAGAACAGGGCTGTCTGCGACGGCGGGCTTGATGGCGACAACTTCAGCCACTTTCTAAACCTCGTAATCAGCGCTCGCGGCTTATGGAGCAACAGAACTAGCACGCTGCCGGTTGAAGAACAGCCGCGAGATGTGTTTTCTCCGTCGCACCGTTTGGTCCAGACGCTCACGCCTGGAACCTCCCGTCCATATAGGAAGTCGCGCATGCCCGCCCAAAGCAATCTGATGAAGCCGACGCTCACCGCGGCGGAAGTCAACGCGCTGATGGCGAACGTATACCCGCAGCTCAACGACCGGCTCACATCCTATGAGGCGTTGGACGTGTTTCCAGGCGGCTGCACTGTGCGGCTCAATGCCGACGAGCGGCATCTGCGGCCGGGCGGCACGGTGTCCGGTCCGTCGCTGTTCACGCTGGCCGACATCGGCGGCTACGTCTGCGTGCTCAGCCACGCCGGGCCGGACGCCCTTTCAGTAACCACCAATCTCAACATCAATTTTGTCCGCAAGGCCGAGGCCGGGCCGATTGACGGCCATTGCCGGATCCTAAAGCTCGGCAAGAGCCTGATGGTGTTCGACATCGACATCGTCGCCGGCCCGGATGGACACACCGTGGCGCATGCGACCGGGACTTATTCGATTCCGCCGAAGCGAGCCTCGCCCTAAGAATTGATACGGCGGCGGGATGTGTATATATATGCGCATAGGTGATATTTGGTCGAGCGTGATAGTCGTCGCATCATTAAACGCCTGAAGGATGAAGGCTTCGAATTGGTTTCAATTCGAGGCTCGCATCACAAATTCCGGAAAGGCACTGTCGTGCTTGTCGTTCCGCATCCCGAGAAGGACTTGCCAGTCGGCACCGCTCGCGCAATCGCCAAGCAGGCAGGCTGGATTCAGACGAACTAAAGTCGTGCGCGGGAAAATCAGGAGGCCGAAATGAAGAATTATTTCGCGTTGGTCGAAAAGGATGCTGACAGCGCGTTCGGCGTTCGCTTTCCCGACATTCCCGGCTGCTTTTCGGCTGCGGATGCAGCAGCAGATATCGTGCCGAATGCAATCGAGGCATTGCAGCTTTGGGCGGAGGATATGGCAGTACCTGAGCCATCCAGCCACGAGGCGATTGTATCGCGTCCGGAAATCCGTGCTGCCCTATCCAAAGGAGCGTATCTGGTCTCGGTACCGCTGATCGACAATGACAGTGCCGTGGTTAGAGCCAACGTGACGTTCGAACGTGGTGTCTTGCGCGCGATCGATGCTGCCGCGCGCGAGCGCGGTATTACAAGATCAGCCTTCCTCTCGAGCGCCGCCCGCAAGGAAATCGAGGCTAAGCACTAGCGCTGGGGCGATGAGAGGAGCGCGAAGTATGCGGTAAAATAATACCGCACATCTAAATTGTTGTTTTTTCTATATTTTATGTGCAAACTAAGTTTTCCGTTGCCTTGACGCACCTGACGCCCTCGCCTATAAGCCCTCACGAAGCAGCGGCCCGCAACGGCCGCCGTTTTGTTATTGGCAGGCGGCTTTGGCCGCTTCGTCAATCCAAGCAACAAGAAACGCCTTTCCTTGTCCTCGCGACCGGAAAGGTCCAACCGAGAGCAAAACCATGGCTACCTTTTCGCAGAAGCCTGCGGATGTGGTGAAGAAGTGGGTGCTGATCGACGCCGAAGGTCTCGTCGTCGGCCGCCTCGCCACTGTCATCGCCAACCATCTGCGCGGCAAGCACAAGCCCACCTTCACTCCGCATGTCGACGACGGCGACAACGTCATCGTCATCAACGCCGACAAGGTGGTGTTCACCGGCAAGAAGTACACCGACAAGGTCTATTACTGGCACACGGGCCATCCCGGCGGCATCAAGGAGCGCACCGCGCGCCAGCTGCTCGAGGGCCGCTTCCCCGAGCGCGTCGTCGAGAAGGCCGTCGAGCGCATGATCCCGCGCGGCCCACTTGGCCGCCGCCAGATGAAGAATCTCCGCGTCTATGCAGGCACTGAGCATCCGCATGCCGCCCAGCAGCCCGTCACGCTCGACGTGGCCAAGCTGAACTCCAAGAACAAGAGGGCTTCGTAATGGCTGAGCTTTCCTCGCTCGCAGAACTCGGGACTGTCACTGTCGCCGCGCAGCCGGCCGCGCCCGTCCACGTCCAGAAGCTCGACAAGTCGGGCCGCGCCTATGCCACCGGCAAGCGCAAGAACGCCATCGCGCGCGTCTGGGTGAAGCCGGGCTCCGGCAAGATCACCGTCAACGACAAGGAATTCGCGACCTATTTCGCGCGTCCCGTCCTGCAGATGATCCTCAACCAGCCGATCGTCGCCGCCAACCGCGCCGGCCAGTACGACATCGTCGCCACCGTCATCGGCGGCGGCCTCTCCGGCCAGGCGGGCGCCGTGCGTCACGGCATCTCCAAGGCGCTGACCTATTACGAGCCGGCGCTGCGCTCCGTGCTCAAGAAGGGCGGCTTCCTGACCCGCGACAGCCGCGTCGTCGAGCGCAAGAAATACGGCAAGGCGAAGGCCCGCCGCAGCTTCCAGTTCTCGAAGCGCTAAGCGTTTCGATTACAAGGTTCTCGAAAGGCCGCCTCCGGGCGGCCTTTTTGCTTTCGGGCGGCTATTGGCCGCGACCGGCCGGTGTCTTGATATAGTCGATGAAAGCGCGCAGCGGCGCGGGCACAAGGCGCCGTCCGGGGTAATAGAGGAACGGCCCGGAGAATTGCTGCCACCAGGGCTCGAGCACGGGTTCGAGCGCGCCGCTGTCGAAATAAGGGCGAAGCCAGTCCTCGAACAGGCTGACGATGCCGGTGCCGGCGACGGCTGCATCGACGGCGAGATCGACGGCACCACCCAGGGTGACCAGAAGCGGCCCTGAAGGATCGACGCGCACCACTTCGCCGTCGCGCTCGAATTCCCATGGCGTCACGGCGCGACCCGAAAAGCGTCCGCGCAAACAGGCATGGGCGAGCAGATCGCGTGGGTGCCGCGGGCGGTCATGCCGATCGAGATAGGCAGGCGAAGCGGCCGTGGCGAAGCGCTGGACGCGCGGTCCGATCGGCACCGCGATCATGTCCTGCTCCAATCGCTCGTCGTAGCGGATACCGGCATCGCAGCCCGCCGCCAGCAGATCGACGAAACTCTCCTCGGCAATCACCTCCAGCCGGATGGCGGGATAGGCAGCAAGAAATCCCGGAACGATCTTGGGCAGCACCAGCCGTGAGGCACTGACCGGTACATTGAGGCGCAAGGTCCCCGCAGGCCGGTCGCGAAAACCGTTCACAACATCGAGCGCCGCCTCGACCTCACCCAGCGCCGGGCCAAGCCGCGCCAGCAAACCCGCACCGGCATCGGTCAGGGCGACGCTGCGCGTGGTGCGGTTGAACAGCCTGACGCCAAGCTGGTTTTCCAGACGACGGATCGCTTCGCTGAGCGCTGACGCGCTGCCTGCCGTGGCGCGAGCTGCCTCGCGAAAGCCGCCGGCACGCGCCACGGCCAGGAATGCCTGGAGATCGTTAAGGTCAGCCATTGTTCGTTATTCCGTACAAGCTGTGCCGATTATAGGCAATTATCGCAACAGCGGACACGGCCTATTTCCTTCGTCGACAGATAAGGAGAAGCGACCATGCCAAGCAGTGACAAATCCGGCACCTACAAACTCGGCGGCCATCTGGTCCGGCGGCTCGGCTACGGCGCCATGCAGCTTGCGGGCAAGGGCGTGTTCGGTCCGCCGAAAGACCATGACGCGGCGATCGCCGTGCTGCGCGAGGCGGTGGCGAATGGCGTGAATCACATCGACACCAGCGACTTCTATGGCCCGCATGTCACCAACAAACTGATCCGCGAGGCGCTGGCGCCCTACCCCGAGAACCTCGTCATCGTCACCAAGATCGGCGCGCGCCGCGGCAGCGACGCCTCCTGGCTGCCGGCCTATTCGCCCGAGGAACTGACGCAAGCTGTGCACGACAATCTCGGCAATCTCGGACTCGACGTGATCGATGTGGTCAATCTGCGCATCATGTTCGACACCCACGGCCCGGCGGAAGGCTCGATCGAGGCGCCGCTGACGGCGCTGGCCGAACTGCAACGCAAGGGCTTGGTGCGTCACATCGGCCTGAGCAACGTCACTCGTACGCAGATCGCAGAAGGCCGCCGCATCTGCGAGATCGTCTGCGTGCAGAACCAGTACAATCTGGCGCACAGGCAAGACGACGCGCTGATCGACGAGCTTGCCCGCGACGGCATCGCCTACGTGCCGTTCTTCCCGCTCGGCGGCTTCAGCCCGCTGCAGTCCTCGAGCTTGTCGGGAGTCGCGGAACGGCTTGGCGCAACGCCGATGCAGGTCGCGCTAGCGTGGCTGCTGCGGCGCTCGCCCAACATCCTGCTGATCCCGGGCACCTCGTCGGTCGAGCATCTGCGGGAGAATCTCGCGGCGGCGGAGCTGGAGCTGCCGGGCGAGGTGCTGGGCGAGCTGGACGGCGTGGCGAAAGCGGCATGGGCTTAATCTCACCCCCTTGAGGGCCCTTGAGGGGGAGATGTCGCCGGAGGCGACAGAGGGGGTCGATTCGACTGGACGCGACGCGGCAGATGAGGTTGGCGCTCTGTGCGAAGCGACCCCTTCTGGCCTGCCGGCCATCTCCCCCTCAAGGGGGGAGATCGCAGTTCCAGCGCCGACGCCAAGCTAGTTGATGCTCGCCGTATGCGCCGGCTCAGCCGTCTTGTCCGTGGCGTAAGGCACGCGATAACCATTGGCGGCCAGCCACTCGATCGCCGCCTTCGGCTCATCTGTCTGGATGATGGTGGCGCCGCGGTCGACCCAGAAACCCCAGGCCTCGCGCGGCAGGCTGGCGGCGACCGCCAACTCATCGCCGCGACCGCCGGCGAGGAAGCCGCCCGGCTTGTTGACGATGGCGTAGGTGTCGGCCCAAAGGTGCCAGTCACCGCGGATCGCCACCGCCCGCATGCGGGTGCTGAACAGCTGGCCGCCATTCGCGGTCAGCGTCTCGGCGCCGGCTTGCCAATTGATCAATTCGATCGCTCGCGGTCCGAACGCCTTGGCGACCTCAGCGGCGAAGGCGGTGTCATGAACGGCGTCATCGGCGAGGATCGGCATGAACTGGAAGCCACCACCTGCCTGGGTGAGCGCGGCCCTGGTGGCATCGATGCGCCGGCGATTCCACAGGTTCTCCTTGACGATCACCTGACCGGCCATGCCGAGATCGCGCGCCACCGCGATCATGCCGGGCAGGTCCGTGACCTCCAGCTTGTTGTCGAGGTTGATCAGGATCCTGTCCTTGGTGGTCAGCAGCATCTCGCGCAGCGTCGACACCGTCTCGTTGGTGACGGCACCGGTGCCTTCGATCACCAGCCGGCATTTTTTCAGCTCGGCCAGCGTGAAGCTGTCCACCTCACCGTTGCAGGTGGTGGTACGGTCGAGCCAGCTGTCATGCATGATGACGAACGCGCCGTCCTTCGAACGCCTGACATCGACCTCGACGATCTCGGCGCCGATCGCGATCGAGGCTTCGACCGCGGCGAGCGAGTTCTCGGCGAAGAGCGTCTTGCCAGCCTGCATGCTGCCGGCACGATGGGCTGCGATCATCACATGGTCGCGCCACTGGTTGGCATGTTCGAAGCGGCCGAGGATTTGGGTGGCCCGCGTCTCGCCGGCTAGGCTTTGGCCGGAGACGACCGCAAGCGCGACGGACAGAAGAAGGCTCAGCCAGAGTGTTCGCATCGGGGAATCGCTCCGTTCCGGGTCGGAACCCGGTTAGGCGATGCCCATGACAGGGCGGTGAACGAAGCCGGCTAGCTGTTTGGTCAAATCCGCTTGGAAAGACGGCGGAACAGGCCAGCGCCGGCATTTCGACGAAGCGCCAGGTGAGCCAAGATGCGATAAGGACGGCGATCAGCATCGTCATCAATGAGGCGAAGCCGATCCAGGGCGAGCCGACACCGAAGCCGATCACCTGGTCGCCGCGCAGAGTCAAGTCGCCGACGATGCCAAGCCCGAGCTTGCGCTCGATCAGGCCGCCGACATTGATCATGCGCGCCTGGACGAAGATGTGGATCATGTAGATCGAATAGGAGAGCGAGCCGAGCAGCAGCATCGGCCGGCTGGAGAGCAGCGCGCTGATCAAGCCGCCCTCATGCGCGAAGAGGTGGAGCGCCAGCGCGAAGACGACCGGCGCGGCAATGCCGGCGTCGTTCGTTCCGGCGACGGAGACGAACAGCCCGATCACCGCGATCATCGCAAGCTCGGCCAGCGTCCAGGCGATGCGCCCTGCCCGGCTGACTATCGCCTGTCGCGCCTCTGCAATGGAATCGTGCTGAAACCAGGCAAGCAGCGCGCCGAGCGCGAAGCCGTAAAGGCAGCGGATGAAGCCGAAATCGAAGGACAAGTCCATATGACGGTCGAAAAGGCAAGCAGGAACAATGGCGCCGTGACGGCCGCGGCGACGAACCATATCCAGGCGCGGCAGCCGGTCGCAAAGACGACGCCGGCAAACAGCAGATAGGTGAAGAACTCGGCCGAGATGCTCCAGCTCGGCGCGTTCCAGCTCAGATGATCCTCAACCCCATGCCCTGCAGCAGAAAGAGGTTGGCGACAAGGCTTCTCAGATTGAAGCCGCCGGTGAAGGGCGCTGCACCCGTTCCGTGCAGCGCCGGCAGGGCAAGCCGCAGCGCCTCGAAGGCGACGAAAGCGGCAAGCATCAAAAGATGCAGCGGGTAAATGCGGCCGAAGCGCACCAGCGCGAAACGGGCAAGTTCATCCGGCTCGCTCAGCCGGCTGCCGTAGGAGCTGGCGATGACGAAGCCGGACAGCACAAAGAAGAAATCGACGAACAGATAGGAGCCGCCGACAAAGGCGCTCTGCGAGATCATCGAGGTGGTCGGGAAATAGAACAGCGCCACCAGCAGCGCGCAGATGCCGCGCCAGGAGTCGAGCACCAGGAAGCGCTCGCCGGCCGCCGTGCCGGTCCGGGGTCGCGGCCGGCGGGGGTGCGAGATTGAGCAAGGCAGCCTCAGTCATAATGACACAAATCCTGTGTTGCCGTGGCACTCGCTGAGCGCCGTTCCGTCTCCGCAAGCTGTGACTGGCATGTTGCGTGCCGGTTCGGTAGTTGTGGCTGCCCGATGACAACCGAGGACCCGCAATGGCGAATAAAGAGATCGACCACGCCTTCACTGCCCGCTCCAAGACGGGCGCGTCGTTCGAGCCGACCTACGCCGGCGCGCTGTCGTTCATGCGGCGCAAATACACCAAGGACGTCAAGGGCGCGGACGCCGTGGTATGGGGCATTCCTTTCGACGCCGCAGTCACCAATCGTCCCGGCGCGCGCTTCGGGCCGCAGGCGATCCGCCGCGCTTCGGCGATCCTCGACAACGATCCGCAATACCCGTTCTCGCGCGACCTGTTCGAACATCTTGCGGTTGTCGACTACGGCGATTGCCTGCTCGACAGCGGCAACCATCAGAAGACCCCCGGCACGATCGAGCGCGAGGCGGCCAAGATCCTGAAATCAGGAGCTTTCCTTTTGACGCTCGGCGGCGATCATTTCGTCACCTGGCCGCTGCTCAAGGCGCATGCCGCGATCCACGGGCCGCTGGCGCTGGTGCAGTTCGACGCCCATCAGGACACCTGGCCGGACGACGGCAAGCGCATCGATCATGGCTCCTTCGTCGCCCGCGCGGTAAATGAAGGCATCATCGATCCCGATCGCTCGATCCAGATCGGCATCCGCACCCATGCGCCTGACACGTTCGGCATCAAGATCCTCCACGGCCATGAGGTCGAGGAGATGCGCGCCTCCGACATCGCCTACGCGGTCGTCGACCGGACCGGCGGCAGGAAAACCTATCTCACCTTCGACATCGACTGCCTCGACCCGGCCTTCGCGCCCGGCACCGGCACGCCGGTGGCCGGCGGCCCCTCATCGGCCAAGATGCTGTCGACGCTGCGCCAGCTCGGCCAGGTCGATATCGTCGGCGCCGACGTCGTCGAGGTTGCGCCGGCCTATGATCATGCCGATATTACGGCGATCGCTGGATCGATCATCGCCATGCATTATCTTGGCCTGGTGGCCGAACGGAAGGCGCGGCTCGAGGACCTGAACAACGGCACTCATGCCATGCTACATAACGCTAACGGTATATAATCTTGGAATCGCAGGGAATTTGGCAACCGATGAAACCGAAAATCTTCATTGACGGCGAGCATGGCACGACAGGCCTGCAGATCAGGGCGCTGCTGGCCGACCGCGGCGACCTGGAGATCATCTCCATTCCCGCCGACCGCCGCAAGGAAGCCGCGGCCAGGGCCGAATTCCTCAATGCCGCCGATGTCGCGATCCTTTGCCTGCCGGACGCCGCGGCCAAGGAAAGCGTGTCGCTGATCGAAAACGACACGACAAAGGTCATCGACGCCTCGACCGCGCATCGCGTGGCCGAAGGCTGGGAATATGGCTTTGCCGAAATGGACAAGGAACAGGCGAAGAAGATCGCAAGCGCAAAACGCATCGCCAACCCTGGCTGCTGGCCGCAGGGGCCGATCGCGACGCTGCGTCCGCTGGTCTCCGCCGGTCTCCTACCCGCCGATTTCCCAATCACCGTCAACGGCATCTCCGGCTATTCCGGCGGCGGCCGGCCGATGATCGAGGACTATGTCGGCAAGGGCGAGGAAGCGCCCGAATTTCTGCCCTATGGCCTGACGCTGCAGCACAAGCATGTGCCGGAGCTCAGGACCTATGCGAAGCTGTCGCACGATCCGATCATGCAGCCGGCGGTCGGCAATTTCGCGCAAGGCATGATCACCGTGGTGCCGCTGCAGCTCGGCGGTCTCGACCGCGTGCCGACGGGCGCCGAGCTTCATGCCGCGATTGCCGACCATTACGCCTCGATCGACGGCGGCGTGGTCGAGGTCGCGCCCTTCACCCACATGGAGCGCATGCCGGAAATCGACCCGGAGGTCTATAACGGCACCAACCGGATGAAGGTCTACGTGTTCTCCAATGACGAGCGGGCGCAGGCGCTGTTGCTCGCCGTCTACGACAATCTCGGCAAGGGCGCTGCCGGCGCTGCTGTGCAGAACCTGGACCTCATGCTCGGCATCAAGCACTGAGCATGCAGGCGTTTCCTGAGCGCTGGAAGGTCGGCGCTCCCGAGCTCATTGCCGAGACATTCTCCAGCCGTATCTGGAACCCCGAGGCGATTCCGAGAGGTGCGCCTTAGCCCTGACGGCTATCTGATACGGCAGCGGATAGGCGCCCTTGGTGCCGCGCCAGTGCGCGGCGGCGAAGCCGAGCACGATCAGGGCAAAGCCCTGATGGGTCAGCGCCATATGCAGCGGCACCTGCATCAGCAGCGTGCCAATGCCGATCGAGGCTTGCACCAGCACCAGCAGGAACAGAAGCGCGGCGCGGCGGGCATGCGTGGTGCCCGGCTGGCGCCGCCATGTCGCGATCATATGCCAGAGCGCCGCTACAAAAAGGGTGTAGGCACCGAGCCGGTGCACGAACTGCACCGACTTCGGATTCTCGAAGAAGTTCAGCCAGGCGGGTTCCAGCAGCAGGAGATCGGCCGGGACCACCTTTCCGTCCATCAGTGGCCAGGTGTTGTAGGAGAGGCCGGCGTGGAGGCCGGCGACCAACCCGCCGAGATAGATCTGGACCAGCGCCAAAAGCACGATGAAGCCGGCAAGCCGCTGCGTCGAGCGGTCGGCGGCCGGTTCCGAATGTGGCGCAAGGCCCCGCGCGACCACCATGGTGGCGGTGAAGATCAGCGCGGCAATCGTCAGATGCGTGGCCAGCCGGTACTGGCTGACCGAGACGCGACCGACCAGACCTGATGCCACCATCCACCAGCCGATGGCGCCCTGAAGGCCGCCTAGCAACAGGATGCCGGCCAGTTTCGGCCCGAGGCCGCGTTCGATGCGGCGTGTCGCCCAGAAGAACAGGAGCGGCAAGGCGAAAACGACGCCGACGCTGCGGGCGAGGATGCGGTGCACCCATTCCCACCAGAAGATCGACTTGAACGCCTCGATGCTCATGCCCTTGTTGAGCTCGGTATATTGCGGGATTTGCTGGTAGCGCTGGAATTCTTCCTGCCACTCGGCATCGTTGAGCGGCGGGATGACACCGTGGATCGGCTGCCACTCTGTGATCGACAGGCCCGAATGGGTAAGCCGGGTGGCGCCGCCGACCAGCACCAGCGCGAACAGCACGACCAGCACGACATACAGCCAGCCGCGCACCAGCACCCGGTTGTGCAGATCGCGGCGGCGGGCGGCGGATGGGGCCGTGGCGGTGATGGCAGCCATGGGACGGTTCCCGGCAGTTGAAATCGCAGGATTGGTGAACCATGACCGGCTCGCTGGCAAGGCCGCACAGCGCGGCACGCCGTCGCGCTGGCCGGAGACGGTTGCGCGTGCTTCCCAATCGGCCTAAGCGAGGCTGGTCAACGGGACCGCGATATGCCCATTCGCCTGAAAAAGCTGATCGGAACCATCCTGCTGGTGGCGCTGGTCATCATCTACGCGCTGATCGCTTCGGCCATCGCGGTCACCAGGCTCGCCGAATACGGCTCCCTGGCGCATTTCCTGTTCTTCCTGTTCAGCGGCCTGCTTTGGGTGCTGCCGGCGATGGGCATCATCAAATGGCTGATCATCGAGCCGCCTCAGAAGGGCTGAAACGTTAAGCTTTCTTTGTTTGTCGCAATTCCGGACGGAAAACCGCTGCGCACTTTTCCTGGAATTGCTTTAGATCGTGACGACCATCTTGCCGGCATTGGCGAGCGGCGTCGTCACACCCGACAGCATCGTGCGGATATGGGCGACGCTCTGGTAGCGGCCGTTGACGGAAATGCGCGGCAACGCATGCAGGAAGCCGGCATGTTCGGCTCTCAGTACCCCATGCCGGGTGGTCACCGCCGAGACATAGCCGGCGTCGCGGGCAAAACCCACCTCGCGGCAGCCGACCGCGCTGGCATAGCCGTAGGGGTAAGCGAAATGGCGCGGCTCCAGCCCGAGCTTTTCCTTGAGGATCCGCCGGACGTCGCCGATCTCGTGCCGCGCGTCCGCCTCGGAAAGCCGCTTGAGGTTGCGGTGATTGATGGTATGCGCGCCAATCGTCACCAATGGATGCGCGGCCATCGCGCGGACCTCGTCCCAGCTCATCAGCGTGCCGGGGCGACCGTCACCGAGCTCGATCCCGTTGGAGCGCGCCAGCTCGCGCAGCGCGGCGCCCTGCTCTTGCTCGCGGACTTCAAGGGTCAGCCAGGCGGTCAGGCGCGCATTGGCCTGGATCTTTCGGCCTGGCGTCGAGCAGTCGATCATCGTCGGGCCGCTTGCCGTCATGAGCTTAAGGCTCGAGCTCCTGTCGACGATGTCCTCGATGACATCCCACCAGAGATAGGCCGCGCCATCGATGAGGCCTGGCGCGGCATAGATGGTGATCGGCGCGCCATGTTTCTCCAGAACCGGCAGCGCTTCCGTCATGTTGTCGCGGTAGGCGTCGTCGGCGGTGATGGCGGCGAACTGGCCGCCCCTGCCCCTTGAGCTCATCCGCTCGATCGCCTCGTCGAGACTGACGAAGGCATAGCCGCCCGCCTTCATGTCGGCGATGAGAGTGTCGAGAAAGCCGGGCGCGATGTTGAGGTGACTGTTGACGCTGTTCGGCCTCTCGGGCGTCGCGGTCACGCGATGCAGCATCAGGATGGCGCCGATGCCGCCGACAAACGGCTTCGCCAGCGGTGCGAGACCGGTGTAGCGGGCAACGTTCAAGGCCAGTTTCCGGATCGCCTCGCCCCCGTCGATCATTCCTTCACCTTTTTCGCCTAGGCTCATCCAAGCATGACTTGCGCCTATGCGAACCCCAGGTTGCAACCAATACGTCTTAAGGATTGAGGGATGGTTGACGCCGCCGCGTCATTTGACGGCAATCGCGTCGCGGTCAACGAAGCGCCGGCGCGCGCACCTGCCTCGAGCCAGGGCCGACTGACGACAGCGGTGAGCGCCGGCCTCGCCGACTATGCGGAATTGTGCGCTTCGGCGCTGTTTGCCCCGCCGCAGAGCGCGTCCTGGGTGCGCAACTGGGCGGCCGAGACCAAGGCCGACATGGTGGTCGCCACGCTGAATGTCGAAGGCCGGCCAGCGCTTTCGCTGGCGCTGGAAGTCGTGCGAAACGGCCCCTTCCACATCGCCCGTTTCGCCGGCGGGCGTCACGCCAACGGCAACTTCCCCGCCTTCGACGCCCGGGCTTTGCCCACCATCGACGGCCCGGCGATCCGCTCGTTGTTGTCGGCAATCGCCAAGGTGCGGCCGGACGTCGACCTGGTATCGCTGGAGCGGCTGCTTCCCGATCTCGACAGCGTCGCCAATCCGCTCGCCGCGCTGCCCGGTTTCCAGAGCCCGAACCTTGCGCTCGCGGTCGATCTCGTCGGAGGCTTCGATGCGCTGCTCGCCCGCGCGAGCGGCAAGCGCAAGCGCAAGAAGCACCGCTCGCAGACGCGCAAGTTCGAGGCCGTCGGCAGCTTCCGCCGCATCGAGGCACGCACGCAGCAGGACGTCGACAGGCTGCTTGATGCCTTCTTCGACATGAAGGAGGTGCGCTTCGCCAAGATGGGCATCGCCAACGTCTTCGGCGATGAAGACGTGCGCGCCTTCTTCCGGGCGCTGTTTGCCGATGCGCTTGCCGAGCAACAGCCTTCCTTCCTGCTGCATGGGCTGGAAGTAGCGGGCAAACTTCGCGCAATTACCGGCTCCAGCCGCTCAGGCAAGCGCCTGATCTGCGAGTTCGGCGCGATCGCCGAGGACGATCTCGCCTTCACCAGCCCGGGCGACTTCCTGTTCTTCGACAACATCCAGGAAGCCTGCGAACTTGGTTTCGACGTCTATGATTTCTCTGTCGGCGACGAGCCCTACAAGCGGCTCTGGTGCGATATCGAGCTCCAGCATTTCGAAGTCCTGGCGCCGCTGACGCTGAAGGGCCGGGCGCTGGCGACAGGGTTCCGGCAAGGCGCGCGGGCAAAGGCGTTCATCAAGAACAACCCGACCGTCTGGAAGCTGACCAAGATGTTGCGCCGGAAGACGGCGGGACAGGCGCCAGCGACCGCCGCTGCCGAGGACGACAATTAGAGCGCGTCGCGTCGAAACGGATTCAGGCAACGCGCTTAAAGTCTTTGTTTTGATGCATGTCGTTCTCCCAAAACCGCTGCGCACTTTTGGGCGACATGCATTAGCTGTCGGCATGTCGCACAATCGCCGTCGAGCTCCCGGTTTATACTGGCAAGAAGCCGGCTGAGGTTGAGACCTTCAAATGGCCTTGGGCGGAACCTATCGCCAGGCGCGAGGTTTTCGCACTCAGAAGGAGAAAACGGCCATGGCTAAGTGCGACCAGTGCGGCAATGACTACGACAAGGCATTCCAAGTTAGCCTGGGCGGGCAAACCTACACGTTCGATAGCTTCGAGTGTGCGATCCAGAAGCTTGCGCCGACGTGCCCTCATTGCAGTGCACGGATCATCGGGCATGGCGTCGAGCAGGGCGACGTCATCTATTGCTGCGCGCATTGCGCAGGGCAGGAAGGGGCCAACGCTCTGACCGATCGCGCGCCTTGACATTCGCGATCACTTTGCACCTCCCCTGGAGGAGGTAGCGCTCTTGACCACGACCTTGATCAGTCGTTCAGGCTCCAGCTACGCCGCCTGAACAATCTCGACCAGTTCAACGTCGAACACCAGGTCCTTTCCGGCCAACGGATGATTGCCGTCGAGCTTGACGCTGGCGTCGTCCGCGCCGACGACCGTCACCTGCATAGGGCGCCCATCGCGCGTTTTGGCCGTTAATCGAGTGCCGACATCGACGCTGATGTTCTCCGGCACGTTGGCGCGATCGATGGTTACGACCGCTTCGGGGCGATGGGGGCCATAGGCGGCGTCGGCGGGAACGGTGACGGAGCTTTTCGTGCCGACCTCCATGCCCTCGACATGGGTTTCGAGACCCGGGATTACCTGTCCTTCACCCAGCGTAAATTGCAGCGGTTCACTGCCGGAAGAATCGAATTGAGTACCGTCGACCAGACGTCCGGTATAGTTGATGCGTACAGTGTCGCCATTCTTGGCCTGTGTCATAGCAGCCATCCTTCTGGGAGTTTTGGAGGGACCGGCCTAGAGTTCACGGTCCCGTTCTCGATCATCCACGCACGAAAGCGCGCGGTGCGAAACGCTAAAACTAGGTGCTCTGCTGCCGATGTAAAGTGCAGGAGCTGCCGAGAAATGTCTTGGTTCGGCCTTGTACCCAAGGACTGTCATGCCCGAGGCCGACTGAAACGTGCTCGATTCGTCGCGGGCCCGGCCCCTTGCCGCGGTACCCTCGCGGCGATCCTTGGCGCTGCGGCGGTGCAGGACAGCCCTATCGGCGTTCAGCCTTATGCAGCCGAGCGGCGCCCTGGCACCGGATTTCCGGGCGGTTCATGGCCGACCGGCGTGACCAGCGTGACGTCCGGATAGCCGTTCTCGATCAGCTTCACCGCTGCCTGCGTCACCGCATCATCGGCTTCGAGCATCGACAGGAAGACTTCCGTGCCGTCGCCGACGAGGCGGCTGATGCCTTGCGCGTCGGCAGGACCGCATTCGACGACCACGAGGTCATAAGCGGTGGTCAGCGACTGCATGATGATCGGCAGCCGGTCGGCCGCGCGCATGGCGCGGACCGGATCGGCGGTGCCGACCGGAACGACATGCGCGTCCGAGTAGAGATCGGGATGGATGACGTCGCTGAACTGCGCTTCGGAGGCAAGGAGATTGGTGATGCCGGGAAACAGCCCGCTGTCCAGCATCGGGCGCGAGGCGGCGCCCGAAGCAGTGAGATCGAGCAGCAGCACGCGCAGGCCCGCATCCGACACCTCGCGCGCCACCAGAACGGCGGTTGCCGCGGCCTCGTCGCCCTCCGGGGAGACGAAGATGGCACGCGACGCACCGGAGGCGATCAGCTTTTCCGCCGCCTTGTCGACATCGATCTCGCCCAGCCTGGGCTGCCACGACCGAGGCGCTTCCATCTCTGCCGGTTCGGCAGGCGGTGCCGCCATGACGGTGCCCTGCCCGATCCGGTCGTCGGCCACCGAATCGTCGCCGGCTTCGTCCTCGGCTTCGGCGACCGCCGGCTCGGTGCGCGCCAACGGCATCGCTACCTGCTGGATGGGCTCGAATCGCGCGCCGGCAGTCGGGCGCATGGCGTGGCCGGAGAACAATTCCTTCAGCAGCGTGCCGATCGCCATCAACAGCAGCGACGCCGCCGCCGCGGCGCCCGTGATCGGACCGATCTTCGGGAAATAAGGTTCCGTCGGCACCTGCACTTTCGAAAGCAGACGGGCGTCCACCGGCAGATAGTTGCGGTCCGCGCGCGAAGCCGCCTCGCGGTAGCTCGCCATATAGGCTTCGAGCTGCTGGCGCTGGGCATTGGCGTCGCGCTGCAGCGCGTCGAGCTCTACCTGCTGCTCGCCGGCGCGAGCCGAAGCGGCCTTCAGCGTGTTGACCTCCGCGACGAGTTGGTCCTCCCGAGCTTTGGCCGTCTGCGCAGCGGTGGCCAGTCCCTTCAGGATCTTCTGCGCCTCGTTGCGGATCTGACCGTTGAGATCGGCAAGCTGCGACTTCAGCGCCCGGATGCGCGGATGGTTGTCCAGCAGGGTTGTCGACAGGTCGGCGATATTGGTCCTCAGTTCCACCTGCCGCTCGAGCAGGCGCTGGATCAGTTCGGAAGACAGAACTTCCGGCATGCTGTCGAGCGCGCCGCCGTTCTGTAGCGCCTTGCGCACGCTGTCGGCGGTGGCCTCGGCGGCGGAGCGATTGGCGCGCACCCGCGAAAGCTCCGTCGACAGCTCGGAGAGCTGCTGGGTCGCGAGCACCGAATTGTTGCCGCCCATCAAGAGGTCGGATTGCGCGCGGTAGTCGGCAACCTTGGCTTCGGCCTCCTTCACCCGATTCTGCAGGTCGGTGATTTCCGGACCGAGAAAGCCCGTGGCGGCGGTGTTCGATTCCTTTTTGGCATTGCCCTTGGAGGCAAGGTAGGCCTGCGCGATGGCATCCGCGACCTGCGCCGCGAGCTTTGGATCCTTCGAAGAGAACTCGACCGCAATAACGCGAGATTTTTCAACGCCGTAGACGTTGAGCTTGTCGTGCATTGCCTTGAGCACGCGTTCTTCCGGCGGAATGTCGAAGGGATCGCGCTTCAGGCCGACAAGGACGAGGGCGCGACTGAGCGCCGACATCTTCAGCGCCTCATCGAATTCGGGCAATTTCTCCAGATTGAGGTCCGACGCAACCTTCTTGAGGATATCGGGCGAGGATATGATCTGGACCTCGGTGGCCACCGCCTCCTCGTCAGCCGCCGGCCTGTCGTCGCTGGTTGTGCCGGCAGGCCGCGTGAAGACCGATTCGCGCGGCCCGATCTCCAATTTGGCCACTGCCTTATATTGCGGCGTGGCCAGCCAGGCGAAGGCAAACGCCAGCCCGGTCACCACGAGCGTGACGAGAACAATGCGCAGCCAGTTCCTCGCCAGGCTGGCGAATAGCTGCCTCAGATCGACATCGACATCTGCGGCCGCGGACTGAACGGACATGCATCCTGCTCCGGAACTTTGAGTCGAGGATGGACCGTAAACAACTATGGTAACTCAGCCGTTAAGATCAGAATGCGTTCTTAATAGAAGACACTCAAAGAAGTCCGGGCGAAAGCAATAGAACAATTGGTTTTTTTGCCGGCCGTCGCCCCTTCCGAACACGGTCCTTTACCGGCCATTAACCCTAACAGGATGATAACGGTCGCACTTCCTGGGGTTGGCCGCAACACTGGCGGCGAGAGCGACGAAGGTTCGTGTCCGATCATGAAAAGCACTGCTCATCTCTTGCGCGCCATGCTTGCCCTGTCGCTGCTTACCGGCTGTTCCAGCTATCACCCGACGCCCGCCGCTTTCCATGAAGTGCTCGACCAGCCGTACAGACTCGGCGCCGGCGACCGCATCCGCATCACGGTGTTCGAGCAGGACGGGCTGACCAACACCTACAGCGTCGACCAGTCCGGCTACATCTCCTTCCCGCTCGTCGGTGCCGTGCCGGCGCGCGGCCACACCGCCCAGCAGATCGAAAAGGAAATCGCCGACAAATTGCGCCAGGGATATCTGCGCGATCCCGACGTCTCGGTCGAGATTGACCGCTACCGGCCGATCTTCGTCATGGGCGAAGTCGGCGCCGCGGGGCAGTATTCCTATGTGCCGGGATTGACCGTGCAGAAGGCGATCGCGATCGCCGGCGGCTTCACGCCGCGCGCCAACCAGGAAAGCGTCGACATCACCCGCGATATCAACGGCAAGGTCATGACCGGCAGGGTGCGGACGTCCGACCCGCTCTTGCCCGGCGACACCGTCTACGTCCGCGAACGGCTGTTCTGAAAATCAACGTGGCGGCTCACCTCCGCATCGTCCACTGCTTCCGCTCACCTGTCGGGGGAATCTTCCGGCATGTGCGCGACCTGACCGAGGCGCAGGTCGCCGCCGGCCATTCCGTGGGCATCGTCTGCGATTCGACTACGGGCGGCGACTATGAGGAGCAGCTGTTCGAAGCGATGAAGGAGAGCCTGGAGCTCGGCATCCATCGCACGCCGATGCAGCGTCACATCGGGCCGGGCGATATCGCGGCGGCCCGGCGCACTTATGGAATCATCAAGGAATTGCGGCCGGACGTGCTGCACGGGCACGGCGCCAAAGGTGGCGCCTATGCCCGGCTGTTCGGCTCACTGTTGCGGGTTTCAAGGTCTCGCGTGGCCCGCCTTTATTCGCCGCATGGCGGCTCGCTCCACTATGACGAAGCGACAGCCACCGGAAAGCTGTTCTTCGCGCTGGAGCGCTTCATGGCACGCTTCACCGACTGCCTGCTGTTCGTTTCCGACTATGAGCGGCAAACCTATCGCCGGAAAGTCGGCGAGCCGCCTATCCCCAACAGACTGGTCTATAACGGCCTGCGGGCCGTCGAGTTCGAGCCGATGGCGACGGCGGCGGATGCCGCCGATCTCTTATACATCGGCATGATGCGCGACCTCAAAGGTCCGGACATCTTCATCGATGCGCTGGCGCTGGCCGGCAGGGAGCTCGGCCGCCCGTTGAGCGCGGTGATGGTCGGCGACGGCGACGACCTGCCACGCTACCACGCGCAGGTGGAACGACTCGGACTGAAGGGCCATGTCCGTTTCCTGCCGCCGATGCCGGCCAGAGAAGCTTTCGCGCTGGCCGAACTAATTGTCGTCCCGTCCCGTGCGGAAGCGATGCCTTACATCGTGCTTGAGGCGCTCGCCGCCGGCATGCCGATGATTGCCACTGCTGTGGGCGGCATTCCCGAGATCTTCGGCGAAGGCTCCCCTGCCCTGATCCGGCCGGATGCCGGCCAGCTTGCCGGCAAGCTCAGGATGGCCCTCAACGATCGCGGCACCTACCGGAAGCTAATGCCGCAGGGCGCCGAGTTGAAGGCGCGATTCGGCGCCAACGTGATGGCGGCCGAGATCGAGAAGGCTTACTTCGCGGCGCTGAATAGGTAGTCGCGCAACACAACAGCTCCAAAACCACTGGTTGTTTCAAGGCTTTCTTAGCTCTCTTTTGCTATGCACTTGCGCGAAGCTCGCGGACAATCCCCATGAACGAGATCGATCCTGCGCACCGCTTTTCCATGGACGCGGTGCGCAAATTCGACGGCCCGGCCGAAGGTCAAGTGCCCAGCGGCATCAATGACGTCGCGCGCCAGGTCGCTTCCCAGTACCGGCGCGATACGATGTCGCCGATCATGGTCAGCGGCGTGCTGCGCATGGTCGAATTCGCGATGCTGTTCCTGTCGGGGCTCGGCCTCTATTTCTACCTAGTCGGCTTCTTCAACTATCTCGCCTGGCAATATCCGCTGACGGTCGCGGCAGCCTCATTCCTGACGGTGGTGCTGCTCGACGTCACCGACAGCTACCAGATCGCAGCGCTGATGCGCCCGGTCGCCAATTTCGGCCGCGTGCTGCTCGTCTGGGCCGGCACCTTCGCGCTGATGGCGCTCACCGCCTTCGCCATGAAGGCCTCGCAGGACTATTCGCGCCTCCTGTTCGGCACCTGGTTCGTGGTCGGCTTCGTGCTGGTCTTCGGCCTGAGACTCGTGATGTCCAAGCTGATCAGGCGCTGGGCGCGCGACGGCCGCATAGAGCGCCGCGCCGTCATCGTCGGCGGCGGAAAATCGGCAGAAATGCTGATCCGCTCGGTTGAGAAGCAGCCCTACAATGACATCCGCATCTGCGGCATCTTCGACGACCGCGGCGACAAGCGCTCGCCGCGGATCGTCGCCGGCTATCCGAAGCTCGGCACCATTTCCGAGCTGATCGAGTTCGCCCGCATCGCCCGCATCGACATGCTGATCGTGTCGCTGCCGCTGACCGCCGAATCGCGCGTGCTGCAGCTTCTGAAGAAGCTCTGGGTGCTGCCGGTCGATATTCGGCTGTCGGCGCATTCCAACGCGCTGCAGTTCCGCCCGCGCGCCTATTCCTACATCGGCTCGGTGCCGATGCTCGACATCTTCGACAAGCCGATCAACGACTGGGACTCGGTCGCCAAGCGCAGCTTCGACATCGTCTTCTCGCTCGTCGGCATCATCCTCTTCTCGCCGGTGATGCTGGCCACCGCAATCGCCATCAAGCTCGACAGCAAGGGACCGGTGCTGTTCAAGCAGAAGCGGCACGGCTTCAACAATGAGATCATCGAGGTCTACAAGTTCCGCTCGATGTACACCGACAAGTCGGACCCGACCGCCAAGCAGACGGTGACCAAGAACGACCCGCGCGTCACCCGCGTCGGCCGCTTCATCCGCAAGACCTCGATCGACGAATTGCCGCAGTTCTTCAATTCGTTGCTCGGCTCGCTGTCGCTGGTCGGGCCGCGTCCGCATGCCATCGCCGCCCAGTCGCACAACCTGCTCTATAACGAGGTGGTCGACGGCTATTTCGCGCGCCACAAGGTGAAGCCCGGCGTCACCGGCTGGGCGCAGATCAACGGCTGGCGCGGCGAGATGGACACCAACGAAAAGATCCGCATGCGCACCGAATACGATCTCTACTACATCGAAAACTGGTCGATGCTGTTCGACCTGCGCATCTTGTTCCTGACGCCGGTCCGCCTGCTCAACACGGAAAACGCCTATTGAGCGCCGTCACGCAGGAGTTGCCGGCGGCGGCGGTCAACAAGTTGCCGCCTCAGGCGGTCAACGCCAAGCTGATCGCGCTGATTTCGGCGAGCGCGATCGTCCTCGGCATCCTGCTTTCCGGCTTCGTCATCAGCGAGCCCGCGCCTTACGAACTCTACATGGCCGGGCTGATCGTCGTCTGGTCGCTGTTCGGTCTGAAAATATCGCGAGCGATATTACCGCTGCTGGTGCTGCTGGTGGCGATGAACATCGGCGGCATGATCGCGATGACGCAGATGGCGGAACTCGCCAACACGCCGCTCTATCTCGCTGTCTCGCTGTTTCTCGCCTTCAGCGCGGTCTTCTTCGCCTCGGTGACATCGGTCCAGCCCGACCTCTATCGGCTGATCTTCATCGCCTATGTGGTGTCGGCGGTGGCCACGTCGCTGCTCGGCATCGCCGGCTATTTCCATGCCTTCCCGGGTGCGGAGATGTTCACCAAATACGACCGCGCCGCCGGCGCCTTCCAGGACCCGAACGTGTTCGGTCCGTTTCTGGTGCTGCCCGGCACCTACCTGCTCTACCTGCTGCTCACCGGCCCTGTTTCGCGCATGCCGCTGCTTGCCGTGCCGCTGCTCGTCATCGCCGCCGGCATCTTCTTCTCCTTCTCGCGCGGTGCCTGGGGCATGTTCGCGGTGTCGGCGGTGCTGCTCACCGCTTGCCTGTTCCTGCAGAGCGCCAGCGGCATGTTCCGGCTGAGGGTCGTGGTGATGACGATCGCAGCGATCGCGCTGCTGATCATCGCCATCCTCGTCATCCTGCAACTGCCGGGCGTGTCGGACATGTTCACCCAGCGCGCGCATCTCGAGCAGAGCTACGACACGGCGCGCCTCGGCCGCTTCGCCCGCTACTCGATCGGCTTCCAGATGGCGCTGGAGCATCCGTTCGGCATCGGCCCTCTGGTGTTCGGCACCATATTCGGTGAGGACACGCACGACATCTGGCTGAAGGCGCTGATGGACTATGGCTGGCTCGGCTTCGTCTCGTTCCTGACGCTGACGGTATGGACGATTTGCGCCGGCTTCCGCATCCTTCTGCGCGACCGGCCCTGGCAGCCCTATCTGCTCTGCGCCTATGTCTCCTATCTCGGCAATATCGGCCTCGGCACCTTCATCGACATCGACCACTGGCGTCATCTCTATCTGCTGCTCGGCCTGATCTGGGGCGCGGTCGCGCTGGAATACCGGCATCAGAAGGAATTGCGGCTGGCGCGGGCCGTTGCCGCCCCGGCAATATCATCGGCAAGATAGCCGCCGAATTCGGTTGACCCGCACGGGGTTATCACGATACATCGCCACCGGTCCGGAGTGTAGCGCAGCCCGGTAGCGCACTTGACTGGGGGTCAAGGGGTCGTCGGTTCGAATCCGGCCACTCCGACCATTTTTAAGCCCGAGACTTGGCCCCCAAAAGTCCTTCTCCGCCACTCCGCTACTCGCACACATCGACCCATTTGGCGCCAACGAGATCGGCCATCCGTTGCGGCGCGATCCGCACCGCAGCGTTGGTGGCGCCGGCGGCGGGGACGACCTCGTCGAAGGCGCGGAGCGTCACGTCGCAATAGACCGGCAGCGGCGCCGGCAGGCCGAACGGGCAGACGCCGCCCGGCGGATGGCTGGTCGCCGCCAGCACCTGCTCGCCGTCGAGCATGCGCGGCTTGCCGCCTAGGGTGTCCTTGAACTTGCGGTTGTCGAGCCTGGCGGTGCCGCTGGTCACCACCAGCATGGTCTCATCGCCGACGCGCAGGCAGATGGTCTTGGCGATCTGCGCCGGCATCACGCCATGCGCCTCCGCCGCCAGCGCCACGGTCGCCGAGCTCGCTTCGGTGACCAGGACCTCGATGTCGGGCGCATGTTCGGCAAAGAAGGCGCGGACCGATTCCAAGCTCATGGGCGAACCCTCGTCAGACATGTTGGCGGACGCCACCCGAATCGCGGCGCCGGTCGGGATTGGCACATGGCGCCTCGCCCTTTGGCAAGAGCCAGGGAACTTTGCGCGGAAGGCGCAAAAAACCCGCCAGGACGAGGCCGTGGCGGGCTTTTCATGCCGGACGCTTCGGCGTCTCTATTGTTGTGTGGGCCGATTCTCTTCGGTCGGCACCATTATCAATTCCTCTTCCGGCACCTGCAGCGCGGAAGCGATTCGCCTGAGCTTGGCGGGGTCGGCGTCCTTGCCGTCCTCGATGTCGACGATCTCGCCCACGGCCAGGCCGCAGGTCAAGGAGAGCTCCTCGATCGTATATCCCCTCGTTTCGCGCGCGGCCTTCAGCGGATTGAGGCCGGACGCGGCAATGATGTCGTTGGAAACAGCGCTTCTTGCGGTGTTGGGCATGGCAACTCCTTGGGATGAAACAAGACAGATAAAATGTGGCGTTGCCTGAGACGGGCGGAGAATGGCCGTTAACAGGTGATTTGCCAAGAGGGACCGTCGCGGCCGTCACGCCATCGTGAACCGGTGTTCCCGGTCGGAGGCCGCTGGCTCCCGCTATGTAAGGTGGCGAGACGCCCAATCAAGTTCTTTTGAAGCGCTGAAGGCCGGACCCACCGGCATTTTGCCCGCTCCAGTTCGTTAGCTTTCTGTCGCTGGCCGACGGCGGGGAGGCGCTAGCCCCTTTGAAAGGATCGGATGCCATGAGACTGAAATTATTCGCGATTGTGCTCGGCACGATTTCAAGCCTTGCCGGCGCCGCGCAGGCGGACACCGTGCGCGTGCGCGGCACGGTGGTCGACCTCGCCGGAACGGCTCTGACGGTGAAAGTTCGGGAGGGCAAGACCGATACGGTCACCCTTTCGCCCGGCTGGATCATCTCCGGCGTCGCCAAAGCGTCGGCCGCCGATATCAAGCAGGGAGATTTCCTCGGCATCGCGTCGGTCTCCAAGGCCGACGGCGGCAGCGGTGCGCTGGAAGTCGTGATCTTTCCGGCGGCGTTGAAGGGAACCGGAGAAGGCGACCGCGATTGGGATCTGCAGCCCAACAGCCGGATGACCAACGGCACTGTCGCCGACGTCACCGAGGTCAACGGCCGGACCGTGACGCTCACCTATAGCAATGGCCAGAAGAAGCAGATCGCCATCCCGCAATCGACGCCGATCGTGAAATTCGCGACCGCCAAGCCCGCGGACCTCAAGCCGGGTGCGGCCGTGTTCGTCAGCGCCGAGCGCGGCAGCGACGGCAAGCTCGTTTCGCGCCGGCTGGTGGTCGGCAATCACGGCGTCGCTCCGCCGATGTGAGGCGCAGGACCGGCTCACAGCCTGCAAAATCATGATGCCGAGATATCCTTCGCGCGTCCGGAAGGACGCGCGGCGCAAGGAGCGCCCTGCCGGAAACAATCCAGAAACAAAAATCTACAGTCCGGAAAAATTGTCGAAAAAATCCAGGAGGATAGTCCCGATCGCGAGGCTTGGATCACCGATTTGGTCCGGTGAATTCCGAAACGCCCGCGTAAAAAGGAAAAAAGAAGTCATGAAGAAGTCCCTCCTCTCCGCGCTCGGGCTGGCCCTGGCCCTGGCGTTCACCATGCCGATCCTCGGCGCCACCAGCGCCGATGCGGCGCCCGTGAAGAAGCATCACCATCATCATCACCGCAAGCACCATAGCCGGCACCACCACCATCATCATCACCACAAGAAGATGGTTGCGAAGAAGGCCTGATTCCTTCCCACCATGCCGATGGGAAGACAGGTCTTCATTAGACCGGGCATGTCTTCCCATCGGAATTTTTCGCTTCGCGAGGATAAGGCTTTCCTTCGAGCGCCTGCTGCCCCTTATGGAGCGCGCAGCCGCATTCGACCCTTCATTATAATCCCGGCCTCTTGCCCGCGACGTGCGGCCGTCGCCATGGCAACCGGCGCCAGGCGCTGCTGGCCAGATGCGCGGCAAACCAAATCCGAACCCTGACACCTGCCAAAGCAATGCCCACATCCGCCAGGCGAAAAAATCGCAGGGGATATGAACCTTCCCATTGGAGCCGGCACTAAACGGTCATGGACGCCACGAAGGCGCTCCTCAATCCGACCGGGACGCCGTGAAGGCAATCCCCACAACAATAGAAGGAAATGCTCAAATGACCAACATCAAGCGTATCTCGCTCGCCGCTGCCCTCGTCGTCTCGGCTTTCGGCTCGGTCTCGGCGCCGGCTTTTGCCGGCACGCATCCGACCGGCGACGGCGGCGCGGTCTGCAAGGGCTCGGGCTCCTGTCTGGTGCTGTAGATCGACTGCAAGGGCACCTACACCGACGCCACCGACAAAAACGGCACCGTCTACGGCAAGTGCACCCAGGTCATGAAGGTCGATCCCAAGAGCCGTATCAAGCTCGCGAACTGATCGCAGTATGGGACATGGAAATGGCGGCCGTTACGGACGGCCGCCATTTCTGTTTCGCCTCCGTCGAAGGATCAGCGCCGGCTGATGAGAAGGCCGGCAAGCAGCCCGACCACGACCAGCCCCACGGCGGTCGCGGTGGCCGGATGGTCGCGCGCGGTACGCTCGAGCGCCCTGCCCCTGCGCCTGATTGCCGGCAGTGCCTCGTAGAGGCGGTCGGCGAGTTGCGAATAGTAGTCGGACGCCGTCTCACGTCCGTCCCCGTAATAGGCGTCGCCGCGTTTGGCCAAGGCTTTCCTGAAATCGCTGAGTTGTCGCGAGAGCGCCGCGACCTGCCTGTCCAGATCCATATCGGAAAGGGTCGAAAACGATAACATGCCTGATGTCCTTCTCTCGCAGAGAAGGCCTAACGCATGGACGCGGCGGCGAGTTCCGGCTGTCAGAGACGGTGGCCGTTCAAGCCGCAGAACCGGCTACCGAAGCTCAACGCACCTGGTCGAGCAGGCGCTTGCACTCCAAGAGGTCGAAGAGCGCCTCCTGCAGCAAGGCCCGGTTGTCGCGCGACAATTTCGAGGAGTCCGGCTGCACGGGACCTTCGTCGTCGCCCTTGCCGAGGCCGAAGAAACGGCGGCTGGGCTTCACCTTGGGCTGTCCGACCAGCGCATCCTCGTCGCCGCGCGGCTGGGCGGCCGCGGTCAGCGGCACCTGCTCGGCCTGCCGGCGTTGCGCGATCGCCTCGACGGCGGCCATGTCGCCACTTCCGATGGCGACCAGGAAGTGGTTGCCGTTCTCGCGCAACAGCTTCTGCACGCCTTTGATCGTGTAGCCCTGATCGTAGAGCATATGCCGGATGCCCTTGATCAGTTCGACATCCTGGGGCCGGTAGTAACGGCGGCCGCCGCCACGCTTCATCGGCTTGATCTGGTTGAAACGCGTTTCCCAGAAACGAAGCACATGCTGCGGCAGGTCGAGATCCTCCGCGACCTCGCTGATGGTGCGGAAAGCATCGGGGCTCTTGTCCATGGGCGAATCCTCACGCTGGACCACGATCGGAGCTGATCCGAATCGCAGCCTATTTCAGCGGTTTATGAAACGATATTCAAGCCCGGCGTCAAAGCGGGCGGCGGTTTTCAACCGGCATTCGCAGGCTATTTGCCGCCCTTGCTCTTGCTGCTCTGGTGCGAACGCAGGATGCGGTTCTTCAGCACATTCGACGATTTGAACGTCATCACGCGGCGCGGAAGGATCGGCACTTCCTCGCCGGTCTTGGGATTGCGGCCGATGCGCTCATTCTTGGAGCGGACATGGAAGGTCGCAAAGGAAGACAGCTTCACCGTCTCGCCACGAACGATGGCTTCGCAAATCTCATCCAGCACGGCCTCGACGAGCTCGGCCGATTCAGTTCGCGACAAACCAACCTTGCGGTAAACGGCTTCAGCTAGGTCGGCACGCGTAAGTGTCTTTCCCCCCATGCGACCGTCCCATCAGCTCAAAAAAACGTAAATCGATACAGGCAACGGCAGAGCCTAAGTAATTGATCCGGCAAGGTCAAGGACCGAACCCGCGCGTTCGGCACTTACCAGCGGAGCAACACCGCGCCCCAGGTGAAACCTCCGCCCATCGCCTCGAGCAGAACCAGGTCGCCCTTCTTGATGCGGCCGTCGGCGACGGCCACCGACAAGGCGAGCGGCACGGAGGCAGCCGAGGTGTTACCGTGCAAATCGACGGTGACCACCACTTTCTGTTCGGCAATCCCGAGCTTCTTGGCGGAAGCGTCAATAATCCGTTTATTGGCCTGATGCGGCACGAACCAATCGAGGTCTTGCGCCGTGATGCCCGCCTGGGCAAAGGTCGCCTCGATGACGTCGGTGATCATGCCCACCGCGTGCTTGAACACCTCGCGGCCTTCCATCCTAAGGTGGCCGACCGTTCCGGTCGTGGATGGGCCGCCATCGACGAAGAGCTTGTCCTTATGGACGCCGTCCGAGCGAAGGCTGGCCGCCAGCACGCCGCGATCGCCGATGCCGCCCTTTCCCCCCTGCGCTTCCAGCACAACAGCGCCGGCGCCATCGCCAAACAGCACGCAGGTCGAGCGGTCGGTCCAGTCGAGGATGCGCGAGAAGGTTTCGGAGCCGATCACCAGCACGCGTTTTGCCAGCCCGCCGCAGATATAGAGATCGGCGGTGGCGACCGCATAGACGAAGCCCGAGCATACGGCCTGCAGGTCGAAGGCAAAGCCGTGATGCATGCCGAGCCGGTTCTGGATATCGACCGCGGTCGCGGGAAACGTGTTGTTGGGCGTCGACGTCGCTAGCACGATCAGGTCGATGTCGGCAGGCGTCAAGCCGGCGCTGTCGAGCGCGGCGCGCGCGGCGGCCTCGCCCAGCGAAGCCGTCGTCTCGTCATCGGCTGCGACGTGGCGCTGGCGAATGCCGGTGCGCTGGACGATCCACTCGTCGGAGGTCTCGACCATGCCTTCGAAGTCGGCATTCTTCATGATGCGGCGGGGTAGCGCGGCACCGTTGCCGCGCACGACTGATCTGATCAAGGTTCGTTCCTATTCCTCGGCGTCGACGGCGACGCCGGATTTCCTGTTTGCCTGGGCATTCGGATTGCGCGCATGGAACAGATCGAGATCGGCCTCGATCCGGTCAAGCAGATTGTTGCGCACCATGTCGTAGCCGAGCTCGATCGCTGCCGCGAAGCCGTCCGAATCGGCGCCGCCGTGGCTCTTCACCACAATGCCGTTCAGGCCCAGGAAGACGCCACCATTGGAGCGGCCGACATCCATCTTCTCGCGCAGCCGGTCGAAGGCGCCCTTGGCGAAGACATAACCTATTCTTGCCATCAGCGTGCGGCTCATGGCGGCGCGCAGGTAGCCGGCGATCTGCCTTGCCGTGCCCTCCGCGGTCTTGAGCGCGATGTTGCCGGCAAAGCCTTCGGTCACGACCACGTCGACCGTGCCCTTGCCGATGTCGTCGCCCTCGACGAAGCCGCGGTAGTTCATCGACGCCATGTTGGCCTCGCGCAGCATTCGCCCGGCCTCCTTGACCTCCTCCTGGCCCTTGATCTCCTCGACGCCGACATTGAGCAGGCCGACGCTCGGCCGCTCGATGCCGAACACCGAGCGCGCCATGCCGGTGCCAAGGATGGCGAAATCGATGAGCTGATGCGCATCCGCGCCGATGGTAGCGCCGACATCGAGCACCACGCTCTCGCCGCGCGTCGTCGGCCAAAGCGCTGCAATCGCCGGGCGGTCGATGGTGGCCATGGTGCGCAGGCAGAATTTCGACATCGCCATCAGCGCGCCGGTGTTGCCGGCCGAGATGCAGGCCTGCGCGGTGCCGTTCTTCACCGCCTCGACCGCCTTCCACATCGACGATTTCCAGCGGCCGTGGCGCAGCGCCTGGCTCGGCTTGTCGTCCATCCGCACCGCGACCTCACAATGGATGAATTCGCTCGCCTCGGCCAGTTTCGGGAACTTGGCGAGCTCGGGACGCACCGCGTCCTCGTGGCCAAAGATGACGAAGCGGATGTCAGGGCGGCGGATGGCGACCGTCATCAGCGCCGGGATGACCACGCTTGGTCCGTGATCGCCGCCCATGGCATCGATGGAAATTCTGATCACGCGGTGTTTTTCTCACGGTTTGCCTGGCTAGCGGCGGGCGCCTGCCGAGGTAAGGGGGCTCGCGACGGTTCGGCGAAAATAGCGGTTTTGGGCTGCCGCACAACCAACTTTTCCAAAATCCGGGCCGCCTTCAGGATTTTCCGAGCAGCGAACGCAGCTTTTTCTGGAATTCGCTTTCTTCAAGCTGATCGTCGCCCGCGGCCTCGATCGAGGCGCCGGGCTTGCGCGGATAAGGGTCGATCGCCAGGACGAAAAACTGTTCGGCAAGCGCGCCGACATCGATGGTGTCGCCGGAAAATGTTTCCGGGCTATCCGGCCCGTCGGCGTCGAGGACGATCTCGCCACCGCCTTCGAACCCTTCGCGTCCGAGCTTCGAGTGCTCCGGCAAGAACAGCGCCTCGACGGGCTCGTCTATATGGGCCGCGACCGGATCGAGTGTGACGATGCAGGCCTGGGTGATGTCGGCTTCGACGCGACCGCTGACCTTGACGCCGTTGCGCTTCCAGGACGCCACATGGAGCTCGGCGCGGTAGCTCTCGACGGAAAGCAGGTCGTGCTCCGCGGCAAGTGCTGCGCGCTGCCGTGCGTCGGCCTCGACCACAACCGGCAAACCCTTTTGCGGCAGGCGGGCGACATTGGCGAGGAAGGATACGGGGCTTTGCGTTTCGGCGTGTTTCATTCTCGCCTCGTTCACGCGGTTCCGGCAACCGGAAACGCGACGGTGCCGGACACGATCGATTCGGTCGGTTGCGCGGCAAGCTGCCCGGACGCCGCGGAAACATAGCTCGCCAGCAGCGGAGCCTCGCGCCACTCGCCGGCATCGGGCCTGACGTTGCGGGCGAGCGCTGCGGCAAGGGCCGCGAGGTCGTCGTCAAGCAAGGCGTCGTCGTAGGCCGCGGTGCGGCCATAGAACATCTTTGCCAGTTTCTTCATGCGCTTCGGCACGCCGACATCGCTAATGCCGAGTTCCCTTAGCGAATGCTCAACATCGAGGAAGAACTCGTCGATCAGCACCTGGGCGACCTCGGCCGCGGCTCCGCCCTCCCCGCGCAGCCGGTGCTGGACCAGGTACATATGCAGCGACAGCATCTCGAAGCGGCCAAGCGGCGTATCCGGCACATTCCAGTCGGAATAAAACGATGTTTGCCGCGCCGCCGCCACGATTTGTGCGTAGAGCGCCTCGGTGATGGCGCGGTTGGCGTGGCGTTCGCGGCCAAAAAGGCGCTGGAACATTGAGGGTGGTCTCCCGGGGACCTTTTGTTTGATTTGGCCTTGTTGCATCGGCATGCAAGCTGGTTTACCGGTTTTGCGGCCCAGCGCAAGTTGCGGGGATGTGATGGAGAATTGTTGTTGGGCGCGCTGAAATTCAAGTCGTTTCTTACGCCTGTGCCGGCGGGCGTGGCCTCTCTGCTGCTGGCGGTATCCGCGCTTTCGGCCTGCAATTCGTCCAAGATGATCGGCGATCTCAGCCCGAGCGAGACGCTGACGCAGGGCTATGTCATTGACCAGGCGGCGATCGACTCGGTGCCGGTCGGCTCGAGCCGTGAGCAGGTGCTGCTGGCCCTGGGCACGCCGTCGACGACGGCGACCTTCGACAACGAGGCCTTCTATTACATCTCACAGACGCGCAAGCGCTATGTCGCCTTCGACAAGCCGCATCTGGTCGACCAGCATGTGCTGGCGGTCTATTTCGGCGCTGACGGCCGCGTCACCCAGATCGCCAATTACGGCCTGAAGGACGGCAAGATCTTCGACTTCATCTCGAGGACGACACCGACCGGCGGCAAGGACCAGAACTTCCTCAGCCAGATCATCAACGGCGCCAGCAAGCTGGCGCCCGGCATCCCGGGCGGGGGCGGCGGCACGCCGTGAGCTCGGCCATCTGATTTTCTTCAACAAACAAAGGACCCGCCGGAACCGCTCTGGCGGGTTCTTTGATTCGGCCGCATCGTTGGAGCAATTCCAGGAAAAGTGCGTAGCGGTTTTCCGTCCGGAATTGCGTCAAAACAGAGAGATAGAGCGGTTCTGCGTTTCCGTGAAACGGTGAACCGCTCTAGGCTGAAAAACAAAAAAACCCGCGGGTGCGATCCCGCGGGGTCTCTTGTCCTGAAAGAGCGCCTGGATCAGCCGTGAGCGAGTACGGCCAACAGCAGCAGCGCCACGATGTTGGTGATCTTGATCGCCGGATTGACGGCTGGGCCGGCGGTGTCCTTGTAGGGATCGCCGACCGTGTCGCCGGTCACGGAAGCCTTGTGCGCCTCGGAACCCTTGAGGTGCTTGACGCCGTCCTTGTCGGTGAAGCCGTCCTCGAAAGACTTCTTGGCGTTGTCCCAGGCGCCGCCGCCCGAGGTCATCGAGATGGCGACGAACAGACCGTTGACGATGACGCCGAGCAGCGAAGCGCCGAGCGCGGCAAAGGCGGAGGCCTTCGAGCCCGAGATCAGGAGCACGCCGAAATAAACGACCAGCGGCGCCAGCACCGGCAGCAGCGACGGGATGATCATTTCCCGGATCGCCGCCTTGGTCAGCAGATCGACCGCGCGCGCATAGTTCGGCTTCGACGTTCCGGCCATGATGCCCGGATCCTCGCGGAACTGCTTGCGCACTTCCTGGACGATCGAGCCTGCGGCGCGACCGACGGCGGTCATAGCGATGCCGCCGAACAGATACGGGATCAGGCCGCCGAAGATCAGTCCGGCGACGACGTAAGGGTTGGAGAGGTCGAAGGAGACCTCACCCATGCCCTGGAAGTAAGGGAATTTGTCGCCGTTGGCGGCAAAGAATTTGATGTCGTTCGAGTAGGCCGCGAACAGCACCAGCGCGCCGAGGCCGGCGGAGCCGATGGCATAGCCCTTGGTCACAGCCTTGGTGGTATTGCCGACCGCGTCGAGCGCGTCCGTGGACTGGCGCACTTCCTTGGGCAGGCCAGCCATCTCGGCAATGCCGCCGGCATTATCGGTGACCGGGCCGAAAGCGTCGAGCGCCACGATCATGCCGGCAAGGCCGAGCATGGTGGTGACGGCGATCGCGGTGCCGAAGAGGCCGCCGAGCTGGTGGGTGGCGATGATGCCGGCGACGATGACGATGGCCGGAAGCGCCGTCGATTCCAGCGAGACCGCGAGGCCCTGGATGACGTTGGTGCCGTGGCCGGTCACCGACGCCTGGGCGATTGAGTTCACCGGGCGCTTGTTGGTGCCGGTATAGTATTCGGTGATCACCACGATCAGACCCGTCACTGCCAGGCCGACCAGGCCGCAGATGAACAGGTTCTTGCCGGTGATGGCAAGGCCGGCGACAGTGCCGATCTCGCCCCAGCCCAGCACCGCCGAGGTGGCAATGGCCAGGCCGACGATCGACAGCAGGCCGGTGACGATCAGGCCCTTGTAGAGCGCGCCCATGATCGAGCCGTTGGAACCCAGCTTGACGAAGAAGGTGCCGACGATCGAAGTCAGGATGCATGCGCCGCAGATGGCGAGCGGATAGAGCATGGCCGCACCCAGCACGGGGGTGCCGCCGAAGAAGATGGAGCCGAGCACCATGGTGGCGACGACGGTCACGGCATAGGTCTCGAACAGGTCGGCGGCCATGCCGGCGCAGTCGCCGACATTGTCGCCGACATTGTCGGCGATGGTGGCCGGATTGCGCGGATCGTCTTCCGGAATGCCGGCTTCCACCTTGCCGACCAGGTCGCCGCCGACGTCGGCGCCCTTGGTGAAGATGCCGCCGCCGAGACGAGCGAAGATCGAGATCAGCGAGGCGCCGAAGCCGAGCGAGACCAGCGCGTCGATGACGACGCGGTCGTTCGGCTGCAGGCCCATCGGGCCGGTCAGGATGAGGTAGTAGATCGAGACGCCGAGCAGCGCGAGGCCGGCGACCAGCATGCCGGTGATGGCGCCCGACTTGAAAGCGATGTCGAGGCCGGCGGCGAGGCTGTTGGAAGCGGCCTGCGCGGTGCGCACATTGGCGCGCACCGAGACGTGCATGCCGATGAAGCCGGCGGTGCCCGAGAGCACGGCGCCGATCAGGAAGCCGATCGCGGAAGTGATCGAGAGCAGCCACCAGGCAAGCAGGAGCACGACGATGCCGACGACGGCGATGGTCGTATACTGGCGCGCTAGGTAGGCCTGGGCGCCTTCGCGGATGGCGGCGGAGATTTCCTGCATGCGCTGGTTGCCCTGATCGGACGCAAGGACCGAACGTGTCGCCCAGATGGCGTACAGGACTGAAAGCAAGCCGCAGGCGATGACGGCGGTAATGATGGTCATTGCCGGATTTTCCTCGATTGATGGCCCAAAAGAACCCCTCCCTGGGCCGTTGGAACGGGGATGAATGCCGCGCACGGAATCCAACCCTTGGCTGCGGTGTATGCGAAACAGGGCCCGGAACGTCAAGATATTGTTCGGTTTTTGCCCGGCTTTCGCCCGAAAGACGAAAACAGCGACTCACCAGCAGGCGCCACCGTGCTTTTAGATCGATTGAAATGACGCTGCGTAAATCAGCCGGCGGGCAAGTCGCCGTCGGGCTGGATGACGAAAATCAGCACAGCGGGCTGGGTGAAGCTCGAACTCACGCTCGACCACCCCGCGTTGAGTACCCTGCTTTGCAGCCATTTGCTGAAATGGCGGAGATCGCAGAGGACGAGATTTGAAAGCCGGTTACGCCGTCTCCCGCCCCATGCGCCGCGCGGCGTAGCGCTCGATCGCCGACAGGCCGTCATAGATCAGCACCGCAAGCGCGGCGACGATCAGGCCGCCTTGCAGCACGAAGGCAAGGTTGTTCGAGATCAGGCCGGCGATGATCACCTCGCCCAGCGTCTTGGCCGCTACGGTCGAGCCGATGGTGGCGGTGGCGAGGCCGATGACCACGGAAAGCCGGATGCCGCCGAGGATCACCGGGGCGCTGAGCGGCAGCTCTACCTTCACCAGCCTTTGCCAGCCGGTCATGCCGGCGCCGCGCGCCGCCTCCATGACGTTGCCGGGCAGCGTCGTGAGCGCGGTCAGCGCGTTCTCGAAAATCGGCAGCAGGCCGTAGAGGAAAAGCGCGATTAGCGTCGGCTTCTCGCCGAAACCGACCGCAGGCACCGCGAGCGCCAGCACCGCGACAGGCGGAAAGCTCTGGCCGATATTGACCAGGCTGCGCGACAGCGGCAGGAACTCGGCGCCGGCGGGCCTTGTGACCAGGATGGCGAGCGCGACGGCGACGATCGTGGCGGCCACCGTGGCGACCAACACAGTCCTCAGATGCAGCAATGTCAGCGTCAGCAGGCTGCCCTGATTGTAGATCGCCGGCGCGCCGTTCTCGGTCAGCGGCCGCAGCAACGGCTCGAACCAGCCCGGGCTGGCGATGAAGGCCACAAGCAGCACCAGAAGCGCCAGCCTCAGCAGCGCGGGCAGCCAGGCCTTCATGCCGGCCTCGCGCGCTTCACCAGTCCTTCCACAGTGATGCGGCCGATCAGCTTGCCGTCGCCGTCTTTCACCGGCAGCGCCGGGCGACCCGCCCACAGAAGCTCGGCCAGAGCGTCACGCTGGCTGGCGTCGCCGGGGATCGCCTCGCCCTCGGCGCCGCCGGGTTCCACGGCATCGCGCACGCGGCCGAGCGACAGGAGCCGGAACGGCCGCTCGCTGGAGCCGACCAGGGTCTCGACAAAGCCATTTGCGGGCCGCGCCAGGATCTCCGCCGGCTTGGCGTATTGCAGCACCTTGCCGGCATCCATGACGGCGATCTTGTCGCCCATATGCACCGCCTCCTCCATGTCGTGGGTGACCAGGATGATGGTGGTGCCGAAACGCTTCTGGATCGCCAGCAGATCCTCCTGCGCCTTGGTGCGTATGATCGGGTCGAGCGCGCCAAAAGGCTCGTCCATCAGAAGCACGTTGGGCTCGGCAGCGAGCGCGCGGGCGACGCCGACACGCTGCTGCTGGCCGCCGGAAAGTTCATGCGGATAGCGCGGACCATAGGCCTGCGGATCGAGCTGGTAGAGCGTCATCAACTCGTCGACGCGCGCCTTGATGCGGTCCTTATCCCAGCCGAGCAGCAGCGGCACGGTGGCGATGTTCTGCGCCACGGTGCGATGCGGGAACAAGCCATGGCCCTGGATGGCATAGCCGATGCTGCGGCGCAGCTGGTAGTCCGGCACCGAGCGGTTGTCGGCACCGTCGAGCTTGATCACGCCGGACGTCGGCTCGACCAGCCGGTTGATCATCCTGAGCAGCGTCGTCTTGCCCGAACCGGAGGTGCCGACGATGACGGCGATGGTGCGCGGCTCGATGACCAGCGATACATTGTCGACCACCGTCGTCTCGTCATAGCGCTTGGTGATGCCTTCGATCTCGATCATGCGGGTTGCGCCCTGCGCTTGGTGGAGGTCATTTCGATGACCGCGTCGAGGATGATCGCGGCGGCAAAGGCCAGCGCCACCGTGGGCACGGCGCCGAGTAGCACAAGGTCCATGGCCGTCTGGCCGACGCCCTGGAAGACGAAGACGCCGAAGCCCCCGCCACCGATCAGCGCCGCGATGGTGGCAAGCCCGATATTCTGCACCAGGACGATGCGGATGCCGGTCAGGATCACGGGAAAGGCAAGCGGAAACTCGACATCGAACAGGCGCTGGCGGTCGGTCATGCCCATGCCGCGGGCGGCATCGTTGGCTGCGCGCGGCACGCCGGCAAGGCCGACCACGGTGTTCGCCACCACCGGCAGCAGCGAATAGAGAAACAGCGCGACGAAGGCGGGCGCGGTGCCGATGCCTCGGATGCCAAACCCTGCCGCGCCCGGCACATGCGCGGCGACCCAGCCGAGCGGCGCGATCAGCAGGCCGAACAGCGCGATCGACGGAATGGTCTGGATGATGTTGAGCACGTTCAGCACCCCTGCCCGCAGCGGCTCGACGCGATGACAAAGGATGCCGAGCGGCAGGCCAACCACCACCGCAGCCGCCAGCGAGCCCAGCGCCAGCGTGACGTGCTTGGAGCCCTCCGCCCAAAAGCTGTCGGCGCGGCTGGCATACTCCTTGAGGATGGAAAGACTGTCCCAACTCCCCGAGACAAGCAGCGCGCCGACGGCGAGCGCGGCGACGACGAGAGCGCCGACGCGTGCCGATGGCGAGAGGTTCAGCCTTGTCAGCACATCGGCCAAAAGCAGCGTGAAGGCGAAGATCAGCAACCAGAAGCCGGAGGCCGGCGAAACACGGGCGAAGGTATTGCCGGCGGGGGTCAGGAAGCCGCCGGCCGTGCCGATCAGGATGGCAAGGGCGGCGAGCGCGATTACGCTTGCGGCAAGTCTGAGGACGAGCGGCGTCTTCAAGAGTGCGATGATGCCACCAACAATGACGATCGCGAGCAGCAACGCACCAAGCGCCGACGGCAGCGATTCGAGGATCGAGCGTGCCTGCCCGGGCACGATACGGTTGGCGCGGAAGGTGGCGAACGGTGCCGCGAAGGCGGCATAGGCGACGACGACGGCGATGACGATGCCGAGCTTGTCGAAGCGGAAGGTCATGACCGCCCCTCAAAAGAGGGGATCAGCGACTTTCCAGGCAGCAACCACTCTTTGGAGATTTGCGAAAGGCGACGCGAGATCCAATCTCCCCCCTTGCGGGGGAGATGGCCGGCAGGCCAGAGGGGGGTGGGAAGGATCGCCGACATTCGAATTTCAGCTTGCCCGCAGAGACATCTCCCGACGGGCGTTTCTGCGATGAACCGGTAGGTCGGCGGGACAGCACCCCCCTCTGTCCTGCCGGACATCTCCCCCGCAAGGGGGGAGATTGGCAGTTTCGCCGGCCGCACCTGTCCAACCCGCACTTGTGCCGCGATCTCTGACTGCTACTTCAAAAACCCGTCCTTCTTCAAAAAGTCCTCGGCCACCGCCTTCGCAGGCTCGCCACCCAGTTGGACGCGGCCGTTGAGCTGCTGCAGCGTGACGAGATCGAGCTTGGCGAAGATCGGCTTCAGCAGCGTCTCGATTTCCGGATGTTCCTTCAGCACCTGCTCGCGGATGATCGGCGCCGGCTGGTAGACCGGCTGCACGGCCTTGTCGTCCTGGAGCACCACAAGGCCGGAAGGCTGGATGCCGCCGTCGGTGCCGTAGACCATGGCGGCATTGGCGCCATTGGTCTGGTTGGCGGCAGCGGCGATGGTCGCGGCGGTGTCGCCGCCGGAGAGCGTGATCAACTGGTCCGGCTTCAGCGAGAAGCCGTAAGTGGTCTGGAAGGCGGGCAGCGCCGCCGCCGAATTGACGAATTCGGCCGAAGCAGCAAGCACCACCTTGCCGCCGCCCGAGACGTATTTGCCGAAGTCCGACAGGGTGGCGAGCTTGTTCTCGTCGGCGACTTCCTTGCGCAGCGCGATCGCCCAAGTGTTGTTGGCAGGCGACGGCGACAGCCAGACGATCTTGTTGGCGTCATAGTCGAGCTTCTTGGCAGTCTCGTAGGCCTTGGCGGCATCCTTCCACACCGGATCGTCGGCCTTCTGGAAGAAGAACGCAGCATTGCCCGTATATTCGGGATAGATGTCGATCTCGCCGGCGGTGATGGCCTTGCGGACCACTGGCGTCGCGCCGAGTTGAATGCGGTCTGTGGTCTTGATGTTGTTGGCGTTCAGCACGAGTTGAATGATGTTGCCGAGCACTCCGCCTTCGGTGTCGATCTTCGAGGAAACCACCACCTGGGCGTGGGCCGAGGCCGCGGTGATGCCAAGCGCGATCGATGCTACGATGAGCTTTCTGATCGAAAACATTGTGGAAATCCCTTGCTGTGAACGGAGAGGCCGATGGGCGCATATGAGCATGGCCCCAACGTCCAGTCGGGGCACACGGTTTCATAACAAAGGGGATGGGCGCAATATTTTTGTTCCCGGCGCCAATGGAGCGCAGCGCCAGGTCCCGACAGCGTAATGTCAGTTGGCGCCGCGCAAGCCCTGCAGCTTCAAGGCGCCGAGCGCCAGGAAGCAGAGCACGACGACCGGGAAAACGACCCAGTTCAGCATGGTCCAGCCCCAGGCGTTGTAGATCGCGCCCGACATCAGCGAGGCGAAAGCGACCGAACCGAACAAGGCGAAGTCGTGGAAGCCTTGCACCTTGCCCTTTTCGGACGGCCGGTAGCTGGCGGCGACCATGGCGGTGGCGCCGATGAAGCTGAAATTCCAGCCGAGGCCGAGCAGGATCAGCGCCGTCCAGAACTGCCACAGCGCCAGGCCGGAAAGCGCCACGACGGCGCAACCAATGAGCAGCACCAGTCCGATGGCGACGATGCGCTCGGCGCCGAGGCGGTGGATCAGCGAACCGGTGAAGAAGCTCGGCCCGAACATCGCCATGACATGCCAGGAAATGCCGAGCGTCGCGTCGTCCGTCGACAGCCCGCAGCCAACCATGGCGAGCGGCGCGCCGGTCATGACGAAGCTCATCAGCGCGTAGCTGCCGACGGCGCAGAACAGCGCCGCGACGAAGCGCGGCTGCGTGGCGATCTCGGCCAGAGGGCGCGCATCGCCGCCGGCGGCTTCAGTGGCGCTGCTTGTGCGCCTGGACGTATGCAGGAAGGAAAGGATGATCGCGCCGGCGGCCGCTAATAACAGGATCGAGGCGAAGGATCCGGCAAACATTACCGGCGCCAGAAGCTCTCGCGTGTAGATGACGATCTGCGGGCCAAGCACGGCGGTGACGATGCCGCCCGCCAGCACGAAGGAAATTGCGCGTGCCTTGAACTCAGCCGTGGCGTTGTCGGCGGCGGCGAAGCGGAACTGCTGCACGAAGGCGCCGCCGACACCGATCACCAGCAAGCCAAGGGCAAACAGCCAGAAGCTTGCCTGGTAAAGCGCGAGCGTGGCGACCAGGCCTCCGAGGGCTGTGACGATGGTGCCGGTCATGAAGCCGCCACGATGGCCGAGCCCGCGGATGATGGCGGCGGCCGGCAGCGCGCCGAGCGCGACGCCGAGATTGAAGCCGGTGACCGGCGCCGTCGCCAGAGATTTGTCGGGGCCGAGCAGATATTGGCCGGCAAGCGCGCCGAGCGAAATGGCGATCGGCGCGGCCGAGCCGACGATCGCCTGCGCCGCCGCGAGGAGCACTGCCGTGCGGCGCGCTTGCCAGCCGGCTTCGGCTACTACAGTCGCTGCGGCCGTCATGACGCGTCCTTGCCACGTCCCTCCCCGCGCACCCGTCGCGAGACGCGATCAAGCACGGCGTTGACCAGCTTCGGCTCATCTTCCTCGTAGAAGGCCTTGGCGATGTCGACATATTCCGAAACGATGACGGCCACCGGCACGTCGTCGCGCTTCATCAGCTCATAGACGCCGGCGCGTAGAATGGCGCGCAGCGTCGAATCCAGCCGCGAGAGCGGCCAGTCGTCGGTGAGCGCCTGGCGAATGATGGGATCGATGGTCTTCTGGTTCTCGACGACGCCAGTCAGGATGGCGCGGAACCATTGCGCGTCCGCTTCGCGATAGAGCGCGCCGTCGACTTCCTTGCCGAGGCGGAAGGCCTCGTATTCGGCGGTGATCTCGAAGACGCCGCTGCCGGCCACGTCCATCTGGTAGAGCGCCTGGACGGCGGCAAGACGGGCGGCGCCGCGCTTGTTGGCGTGGCGCACGGCACCGGTCGGAGCAGACCCGGTCACGATTGGGCTCCGAATTTCTCTTTGAGCGCGACCATGGTCAGCGCCGCGCGCGCAGCGAAACCGCCCTTGTCGCCTTCGGTGCGCCGGGCACGCATCCAGGCCTGCGCATCGTTCTCGGTGGTCAGGATGCCGTTGCCGATCGCGATCGCCTCCTGCACTGACAGGTCCATCAGCGCGCGGCTCGATTCATTGGCGACGATGTCGAAATGATAGGTGTCGCCACGGACGACGGTGCCGAGCGCGACGAAGCCGTCATAATGCGTGCCGCCTTCGGCGGCGCCGTCCAGCGCGAAGGTGATGACGGCCGGGATCTCCAGCGAGCCGGGAACGGTGACGACGTCATAGGTGGCGCCGGCCTCGTCCAGCGCGCCGGTCGCGCCTTCGAGCAGCGCGTCGGCAAGGTCGTCGTGGAAACGCGCCTCGACAATAAGCAGATGCGCCTTCGCCTTCGGACGAATGAACGCTTTGCCGTGTTGGGATATGCCTGCCATAAAAGTCTCCGGGGGGTTGCCGGTGACTTAGGCCGAAGCCGGGTTGATCGCAAGCGGAAGATTGCCGGAGGTGGCCGTCAGACGCCAGTAGCATCGCGATAGCTACGCACCGTATCGCGCAGGCGCTCGTTCACCGGCCGCGGATTGATCAGGGCTTCAACGAAGACCCTGCGATCGTTGGCCGAAAGATCGAGATCCCGCTGATCCTCGATGCTGAGCTTTTCTTCCCGCGTGGAACCTTTTGTGTTCTTGGCCATCAAAGCCCCTCTTTCGCCGCCTCGGCCAGACGCGCGGCGTAGCGGGCCATCGTATCGATCTCGAGGTTGACGCGGTCGCCGACCTGGCGGTCGCCCCAGGTAGTGACGCTTAGCGAATGCTGGATCAGGAGCACGTCGAAGCGGGTGTGCTCGACCTTGTTGACGGTGAGCGAGGTGCCGTCGAGCGCGACGGAACCCTTCGGCGCGATGAACTTCGCCAAATGCCGCGGGGCTTCGAGGGTGAAGCGCACGGCATCGCCCTCTTCCTTGCGCTCGACGATCTCGGCCGTGCCGTCGACATGGCCGGAAACGATGTGGCCGCCGAGCTCGTCGCCGATCTTCAGCGCGCGTTCGAGATTGATCCTGGTGCCGGATCTCCAGCTCGATGCAGTGGTCAGCCGCAAGGCTTCTTCCCAGGCTTCGACCTCGAACCAGCGCGCGTTCGAGCCATGCTCCGGCAAAGCGGTGACGGTCAGGCAGACGCCGCCGCAGGAAATCGAGGCGCCGATCGCAATGGTCTCGGGATCGTAGGCGGTGTCGATGCGTAAGCCGACGCCTTCGGCCAAGGGCTTCACCGAGGCGACGGTTCCGACGTCTGTGACAATTCCCGTGAACATCAGAGTGTGTCTTTCAGTTTGACCATGATCTTATCCAAAAAACCGGCTCCCACTTTTTTGGGATCATGGTCTTATCCACTCCGCGTAGCTGTCCTCGCCGAAGCGCATGTCGCGCAATTTGCGGAACCCGGCCGGGATATGGTTCGCGTCGATGGGCGATGCAATGGCGTCCTCGCCGATCGCCTCCGGCCCCTGGAACAACACGATGCGGTCTACAAGCTCTTCCTCAAGAAAGGCCTTGGCGACCTTGGCGCCGCCCTCCACCAGCACGCTTGCCATGCCGAGTCCCGCCAGATCCTCCAGCAGTTCCGGCAGGGCCACCTCGCTCTCATACGTTTCGGTACCGATGAAGTGCACGCCTGCGCGTTCGAGCGCGGCCCTACGGTGCGGGTCGGCCTCGGGGCACGCCGCAACATAGAGCGGCACGCGGTCGACGCCGGACACCAGCTTCGACGTTTCCGGCAGCCGGATCTGGCGATCAAGGATGATGCGCGCCGGCGAGCGGTTCTCCAGTCCCGGCAGGCGTACGGTCAGCGCCGGGTCGTCCTCCAGCGCCGTGCCGATGCCGACCAGGATGGCATCGGCTTCGGCGCGCATCAGATAGACTTCACGCCTGGCGATCTCGCCGGTGATGGCGACCTGGCCAGAGCCCCTTCTGCCGATCTTGCCGTCGCTCGAAAGCGCAAGCTTCAGAGTTATTTCCGGGCGTTTTTTCAAAGATCGAATCAAATAGCCGGCCATCTGCTCGGCGGCCTCGGCGGCCAGCACCTTCTCCACCACCTCGACACCGGCGGCGCGCAGGATGGCGTAGCCCTGGCCGGAGACGCGCGGATCGGGATCGGTCGCCGCGCCGACGACGCGCGCGATGCCGGCATTGACCAGCGCGTTGGCGCAAGGCGGCGTGCGGCCATGATGGGCGCACGGCTCAAGCGTGACATAGGCGGTGGCGCCGGACGCCAGGTCGCCAGCCTCGGCCAGCGCCTCGGTCTCGGCATGCGGTCGCCCGCCGACAGCGGTGACGCCGGTGCCGACGATCATCGGGCCGGCGCCGTCGTCGCGCACGATGATGGTGCCGACGGAAGGGTTGGTCGAGGTCCGACCGGCATTGCGGCGCGACAACCTGATGGCCGCCGCCATGAAACGGCGATCAAGGGCCGCTTGATCGGCCCCGGTCAGTCGAGATCCCGCCATGATCAGCCGGCGTCCTCCTCGGTCTTTTCCTCGTCGCCCTTCAGCTCGCCCAGCAATTCGTGGAAATCCTTGGCCTCGCGGAAGTTGCGGTAGACCGAAGCGAAGCGGACATAGGCGACGTCGTCGAGCGACTTCAGCGCCTCCATGACCAGCCGGCCGACCTCGCCGGAGGCGACTTCCGTCTCGCCCGAGCTTTCGAGCTGGCGCACGATGCCGGTCACCGCCCGGTCGATGCGCTCGGGGTCGACGTTACGCTTGCGGACCGCGATCTCGACAGAACGCAAAAGCTTGTCGCGATCGAACGGCACCTTGCGGCCGGACTTCTTGATGACGACGAGGTCGCGCAACTGCACGCGTTCGAAGGTGGTGAAGCGGCCGCCGCAGTCCGGACACACGCGGCGCCTGCGGATCGCCGCGCCGTCCTCGGCGGGGCGCGAATCCTTCACCTGCGTATCTTCGGACTGGCAATAGGGGCAGCGCATGGAGAGCCTTGGGTTCGCGATTCTGTGGGCGAAAGGCTTAGAGCCTTTTATGCCTCAGAGATAGCGAGGCGCGAGGAAGATTGCCAGCGCCGCCACCAGCCACACGGCGATGCCGCCCAACACGGCAAGCCGGTAATCGAGCTTGTCGATGAACAGCCAGCAGGCGCCGAGAAAGGCGAGATAGGCGGGTATCGTCTTGAAGCCGGCAAGGCAGGCTTCGCGAAAACCGGGCATGTTGCCTTTGGAGCCAACGGCAAGCAGCGCAATCACCGCAAAGGTCGGCGCCAGCGGCAGGATGCCCGGCAACACATTGCCGCGTTTGGAGGCCCAGACGATCAGCGCCGTGACCAATCCGCCAACCACGCCTTTCCAAACGATGTCCATCTACTGCCCCCTAACCAACGGCTGCCTGCATTATGGCGCGACATCCTTGGTCGGGAAGCCGCAGGACGTGCCGAGATTGCGGTAGGCCTTGGTGAAACCGTCCATCGGAATGCTGGCGACGGTCTGCTTGCCGAAGGCGACATCAAGCGAGGTGACTTTGCGCATGGCGCGCAGCAAAGCGAGACTTGTCTTAGCCTGGTCGTCGACCGTCCAGCTGGGACGGCCGTTGACGGCGTCGTTGGAATAGACTTTCGCGGAAACCTTGACGCCGGGATCGCCTAAGGTCGCGGCGATGTTCTTGCCGGTCGGCAGGTCCTTGTTGTCGACTGCGATCATGATGGCGGGATAGGCATCGGGCGGCAGGGCGTCGCCGGTCGAGATCGACAGCGTGAGAGTGCCCGCATTGCCGATGCCGTCGACGAAGGCCGTGGAGGCTGCGCAGGTCTTGTGCGCATCCTGCCCGGTATCGAGCGTGTCGATGATGGTAGTCCACCTGCCGAAGGTGCTGGTGGCCGGCAAACCCGAATCCGGCTGCGCCTGCTCCTGGGCGACCGCGCCGGACAAAGCGAAACCGGCCAGCGAGCCAAGTAGGGCCAGGGCGGCAAGAGGGAAAATGCGCATCATCAAGTCTCCATTTCGGAGCGCCGTCCAATCAGGACGGCGCGCTGCCGGCGGATAAAAGATGACGCGCGGCGCTTGGTCAACCAAGCGATGGGGTCAACGCGAGGGGTCAACTGAGATAGGGGTAGAGCGGGAACCGATCGGTCAGCGTCGTGACCTTCGCCTTGACCGCGGCCTCGACCGCCGCATTGCCCTCGTCGGAATTCGCCACCTTCAGCCCGTCCAGCACCTCGGCGATCAGCTTGCCGATCTCGCGGAACTCGGCCTGGCCGAAGCCGCGCGTGGTGCCGGCGGGCGTGCCGAGACGGACGCCGGAGGTGACGAAGGGCTTTTCCGGATCGAAGGGGATGCCGTTCTTGTTGCAGGTGATGTTGGCGCGGCCAAGCGCCGCCTCGGCGCGCTTGCCGGTGGCGTTCTTCGGGCGCAGGTCGACCAGCATCAGATGGTTGTCGGTGCCGCCCGAGACGATGTCGAGGCCGGTTTCCTGAAGGCTCGACGCCAGCGCCTTGGCGTTGGCGACGATGCTTTCGGCATAGGCCATGAAGCTCGGCTTCAGCGCTTCGCCAAGCGCCACCGCCTTGGCGGCGATGACATGCATCAGCGGACCGCCCTGCAGGCCCGGGAACACCGCTGAGTTCATCTTCTTGGCGATCTCCTCGTCATTGCACAGGATCATGCCGCCGCGCGGGCCGCGCAGCGACTTGTGCGTGGTCGTGGTCACGACATGGGCATAGGGCAGCGGCGACGGGTGCATGCCGCCCGCGACCAGGCCGGCGATATGCGCCATGTCGACCATCAGATAGGCGCCGACCGCATCCGCGATCTCGCGGAAACGCTTCCAGTCCCAGATGCGCGAATAGGCGGTGCCGCCGGCCAGGATAAGCTTCGGCTTGGTCTCATGCGCGGTCTTCTCGATCGCGTCCATGTCGAGGAGATGGTCGTCCTTGCGCACGCCGTAGGAGACGACCTTGAACCACTTGCCGCTCATGTTGACCGGCGAGCCGTGGGTGAGATGGCCGCCGGAATTCAAGTCGAGGCCCATGAACGTGTCGCCGGGCTGCAGCAGCGCAAGGAACACGGCCTGGTTCATCTGGCTGCCGGAATTCGGCTGGACGTTGGCGAAGTTGCAGCCGAACAGCTTTTTCGCACGCTCGATGGCCAGCTCCTCGGCGACGTCGACGAACTGGCAGCCGCCATAGTAGCGCTTGCCCGGATAGCCCTCGGCATATTTGTTGGTCATGATCGAGCCCTGCGCCTCGAGCACGGCGCGGGAAACGATGTTTTCCGAGGCGATCAGCTCAATCTCATGGCGCTGGCGGCCAAGCTCGTTGCGGATGGCGCCGAAAATTTCCGGATCGGCTTCGGCAAGCGTGGTCTCGAAGAAGGATTCGAATTTGCTGGAGGCTGCCGCGGCATTTGACATGGCTTGCTTTCCCTTGGGGCCGGAGGTCTTGCGAGGTCGCCGCGCCATTAACACAGTTGTTTGGAGCCCGCCACGTTTGCGTCGCGAAATTTGCTGGCCGGATTGCGCCAGGCAAATCCGCTGAAGCATTATTTCCTGTCCCGCCGGCTTTTGAGCAAGGCTTCGGTCAGCGTGATCTCGGACAGCAGCGCCCGCATCGTGTGGTCGTTGATCTCGCGGCTGCGGAACATGTCGCGCACGGCGGCGCGCTCCGCCTCGATGCCGGCGTGTCTCAATTCGAGTTCCAGCCGTCCTGCTTCGCGTGCCTCGGCGCGCGCCTCATCGGCCTCATCTGAAGCGGCGATGCGGCGGCGGTAGCCGGCGACGATGCTGTCGGCGACCGCAAGCCGGGCCTCGGCCGCCTCGCCTTCGCCGCCCTCGCTGGCGAGGCTCTCGATCCTGGCGATGGCCGCATTGGCGGCGCCGACACGCGCCCGGCGCTCTTCGGCCGCGCCAGGATCCTCGCCCGGCTCGACCAGCCCGTGCGCGATCCTCGGCAATGCGAGGCTGGCGATGACCAGCGAGCAGATGATGACGCCGGCGGCGAGGAAGATCACCACGTCGCGCGCCGGAAAGGGTGAGCCGTCCTGCAGCGCGAGCGGCAGCGACAGGATGCCGGCCAGCGTGATCGCGCCGCGCACGCCGGCTACCGATCCGGCAAGCCTGACACGGAAACCGAAGGGTTCCGCCTTGCGCTTGCTGAGCCGCGCGCTGACCACCGACGCCATGTCGCCGATCCAGATCCAGAGGAAGCGCAGGCCGATCAGGCAGAGCGTCAAAAGCAATACCGTCAGCGCCGGCTCGAACAGCCAGTGCCGGCTGGCGAGCTCCGGTGGAACCCTGCGAATGATGTCCGGCAGTTGCAGGCCGAGCAAGATGAAGAGAGCGCCGTTGAAGACGAAGGTCAGTGTCGACCACAGCGACATCGCCTGGATGCGCGCCGATACCGACAGATGGCGAAAAATGCCGGAGGTCCCGGTGAGCAGGCCGGCGGTGACCGCCGCCAGGATGCCCGAGGCGCCAACATGCTCGGCAATGAGATAGGCGACGAAGGGCAGCAGGGTCATCACCAGCACCTGCGCCTCCGCCGGCGTGCCGCCGATGCGGCCAAGCACCTGCAGCGCCTTGGCGGCGATGAACAGCGCCGCGATGCCGGCGAGGACGCCGGCCGCCACGGCGTAGAGGAAGCTCAGCGAGGCGGCCGCGAAGGAGAAGCTGCCGGTCAGCGCCGCCGCGACGGCAAAGCGGAACATGACCAGGCCGGAGGCGTCGTTGAGCAGCGACTCGCCTTCCAGTATGTGCATCAGCCGCGCCGGAACGACGTTGCGGTCGACGATCGAGGACACCGCGACCGCATCGGTCGGCGACAGCACGGCGGCCAGAGCGAAGGCGACCACCAGCGGGATGCTCGGCACCAGCCAGTGCAAGGCGTAGCCGAAGCCGACGATGGTGAAGAAAACCAATCCGATCGCAAGATCGAGGATCGGCCCGCGCAGCTCGATCAGCTCCCGCTTCGGCGCGGCGAAGGCATCGCCGAACAGTAGCGGCGGAATGAAAACCAGGAGGAAGAGTTCCGGGTCGATCTCGACATGCAGGCCCTTCGCCGGCCAGGCAAGCGCGGCGCCGATCGCGATCTGCAGCACGGGCAGCGGCACGCGCACCAGCCGCACCAGAGCGCCGGAAAGCGCCACGAAAGCGAGCACGACGAGAATGAAGACGGCGACTTGCATGGATGCGATTCCGGCTCTCTCGCCGACCATGGGCAATTGCCGTCGTCGCGTCCAGCCGCTGAGGAATTGCGCAGGGGCGACGGCAGATATCGGCCATCCTCGGCATCGCCGTGGAGATGGCGCGCCTCCACGTCGACAATGCCCAGCGCACGCCCTGCGCCGTCAACCGCGCGCAGGCGTCTGCGAGGCTGATCAACCAGCGGCCGATATGAAAAATGCCGCTTTATGAGCGGCCTTTTCACTCGTGATATCATAGGCTTACAGCGCAGACGTAATCTGCAGCTCGCTGTTGCCGTCAAGGCCATAGATGTCGTCGCGGAACTGCACGACGCCAGGTCCCGTCGACCATGCCGACAGATAGAGGAAGTGGACCGGCACCGGATTGACGACCTGCACCGGCGTGTTCTCGCCGGTCTTGATCGCCGCCTCGAAATGCTGGCGGTCCCAGCCGGGCGTGTCGCGCAGGATCCAGGTGACGAGATCGCGCACGTTCTGGACGCGCACGCAGCCGGAAGAATCGAAGCGCATCAGCTTGCCGAACAGGCTCTGCTGCGGCGTGTCGTGCATGTAGACGCCGTCGGGGCTCGGGAAGTTGATCTTGACCGACGCCATGGCGTTGTTGCCGCCCGGATCCTGGCGGAAGCGGTATTTCGCGGCATCGTCCGTCGACCAGTCGACGGTCATCGGGTCGACCTCGCTGCCGTCCGGCGCGAACAGGCGGATGTGGCTGTCCTTGAGGTAATCCGGATCCTTCCGCATCAGCGGAATGATGTCCTTGCGCACGATCGAGACCGGCGCGTTCCAGTACGGATTGACGATGATCTCGTTGATCTTGGAATTCACGATCGGCGTCTGGCGGTCGATCTTGCCGACGATCGCGGTATGGCGCAGCACGACACGGTCGTTCTGGACCGCTTCGATCTGAGCCGCCGGAATGTCGACCAGAACGTAACGGTCGCCCAGTGTGCCCGCCTTCTCGCGCAGCCGCTGCAGATTGGTCTGCAGCTGGCCGAGCCGGATCTGCGCCGACACGTTCATCGCCGCATAGGTGTATTTGCCCATCGCGCCGTCGGCCGGCAGGCCGTGGCGAAGCTGGAAGCGCTTGACCGCCGAGTCGACATAGGAATCGAAGGCCGTCGAAATGCCGGCGCTCTGCGACAGATCGCCCGAGGTCATCAGCCGCTTGCGCAGCGGCACGACATCCGGATCGTCGACGCCGAGCTGCAATTTCTTGGTCGCCGGAACCTGCTCCCAGCCGCCCTGGCCGACGATGCCCTGGTACTGCGCCACCGCCTGCTCGGTGAAGGCGACGGTCTGCAGGCTGAAGATCGGCAGCGTGGAGGCAACCTTGCCGCCCTCACTGGCGCGGGCATCGAACTGATCGTCCCAATTGCCGCGGGCGGAGGATTTCAGGATATCGCCGATCACGTCCTGCGCGCTGGCATGGCCGGCAACAAAAGCGGCGGCGAGCGCGGAGGCTCCGGAAAGGAAGAAACGGCGGCTGGTTCTCATGGCATACATTCTTGCTGTGTTCGATCTCGCCAAGTCGCTATACCGGGCGGCTTGCCCGCACTCTAGGGTTGGCAATGTTAACAATTAGCCAACCATGACCTGCATCACATGAGGCATGAAACACGCTGCCGCGATGCGGGCTCGAGTGAGCGCACGGCCCTCGCCCGCAGCATCACCCGCATCCTCGCTTCCACTGGGATTATGGCGGCAACGTGGCCTCGGCCCGCGATTTGCATCGAGCGATGCGATGAAAGAAAAGGGACCGATGCTTTTCTGCATCGCCGGCCGCCATTCGACAGATGCTCCCCGTCGGCTTCTCCTTACCTCACCCGGTTCGGGCACAGGGCTTTGAATTGCTCGATCGTATAGTCGTAGCCCGAGGCACCTGAGCCATCGAGCACCACGTTCTCATCCGTGTCGGTGATCAGGTAGTCCGTCGCGCTGCCGGCGGGGCTGCGTCCCTGGTACAGCATGTTGGCGCCGTAAAGTGTCGTGAACTTCCCGCTCTTGCAGTCGGCGGAGATCTCCAGATGCAGCGGCGTCTTCAGTTCCTTGGCAATGCAATCCTCGGTCACCTTGCCGACATAGTCGCGGCAAAAACCGATGCCGTTCTGCCTGGTGTGTCAGGATGCTGGCATGCGACGTGCCGATGCCGGACTTTTTGACGATCGTGACCTCCATTCCGGCCCTGCCGCCGTAGTAGAGCGTCTTGGCGTCAGCCGGTGAAGCCACGGTCAAGGCGGAAAGCACAAGCAGGAAATAGTGCATGACACCCCTCCCCGTCGGCTGAAAAGCTTCCACCAGCATTGCCGTTCGGTCAACCTCCCCCTATGGCCCGGCCGAGTTTCGATTTTCCCAACAAGAAAGGGCCGGCACCTTTCGGCATCGGCCCCTGACTGTTGCACCGGGCCGCGCTTCTTTGGCGCGGCTCCAATGTCCTCAGATTTCGAACGAACTCACATCCGGTATGCAATCGTGTCGTTCCAGAAGCGATCCAGCCGCTGCAGGGCGCGGTTCATCTGCTTGAACTCGTCGGTGTTGATGCCGCCGACCTGCTCGATCGAGCCGACATGGCGCTCGTAGAGGCCGGCGACGACGTCGGCCACTTCGTTGCCCTTCGGCGTCAGCGAGACGCGGACAGAGCGGCGGTCGATGCGCGAGCGCTGGTGGTTGATAAAGCCGAGGTCGACCAGCTTCTTCAGGTTGTAGGAGACGTTCGAGCCGAGATAATAACCACGCGAGCGCAGCTCGCCGGCGGTCAGCTCCGAGTTGCCGATGTTGAACAGCAGCAGCGCCTGGATGGCGTTGATGTCGGAGCGGCCGTTACGGTCGAACTCGTCCTTGATCACGTCAAGCAGACGGCGATGCAGACGCTCCACCAGCTGCAGCGATTCCATGTACAGCGAACGGATCGCCTCGCGGCGATCGTCGGAAACGTTGGCGGTCTTCGCCGCCGGACGCGAATTGATCATTGTCTTTGCCTCTCGTTTGTCGCCCGGTGATTTTTTGTTCTTCACCTTGATCGCGACACTATCGAATACTCATAAAATTCGACTTAAACGCCAGGGCTAACAAGAGCTTACCGGTAAGAGGTTTCGAAAGAGGCTTAACGAACGGTCACGCGAGCAAGAACAATTAACCTAAAGATTTAGCCAATGGTTTTGATGCGATCGCTGAACCCGTATCTAGGTTCCCGGAGCCGCCCGGCAAGCTACTGCCTGAGCCGGCGCTTCTGCAACCAGATCGTCACCCGGAAGACGATATAGAGCAGCGCCACGCAGCCATGCGAGATGACGATCAGCAGCCGGTGGCCGAAGAGATCGGGAAAGCCGGCATACATGACAGTCTCGGTCGCCGCGCAGATGAACCAGATCACGGGGCCCCAGGACGCGAGCATCCAGAGACCCGCGGCGGCGAAGGGAAAAAAGACGGCAAGCGTGGCCGCCGCCACCTGCCAGTGCACCGGCATCAGGTCGAAGCGCCAGAGCGCGCCCGGATAAATGCCGATAAGCCGGATCCAGTAGAGAATGCCGAAGAGCAGGCAATAGCCGGCGATGACGCGCTGGAACCAGGCGAAGATCACCTCGGTGGTCGAAGGCTGCAGCACAACGCGCCTGGAGGTGACCTCGCTCACAGCTCGAGCTCCCCGGCACCGAGCGGCGCGAAATAGGCGTCGACATCGGCTGCGCTCACGGCGTCGAGGCTGGCGGGCCGCCACTGCGGCTTCGAGCCCTTGTCGATGATGGCGGCGCGGATGCCTTCGTAGAAGTCGTGGCCGGCAAGCATGCGATTGAGGATGCGGAACTCCATCTTCATGCACTCGTCCATCGACAGCGTCCGTCCGGCGCTGATCTCGCGCCAAGCGACGTTGAGGCTGGTCGGCGAACGCGTCCTCATCGTCGCCAGCGTCTTGGCGGCGAAAGCATTGCCGGCGGCAGCCTCCTCGAGGCTGGCGATGATGCCGGCGAGCGAAGGTTGCGAAAAGTGGTGGGCGATCGCGTCCAGATCCTGCCGCTCCGTCTCGCGCTTCGGCGGCATGAAAAAACCGCGCAACTCCGATTCAGGATCGCCCGAAACCGCCAGCTCGTCGAGCAGGCCCGCCTGGTCCTCGGCTCTGATGGTGTGCGTGGCGAGCCCGCACCACAGCGCATCGCCATGGCGGATGCGATTTCCCGTCAGCCCCAGATACATACCGAAGCTGCCGCCGAGACCCGGCAGCAGGTGGCTGGCGCCGACATCGGGGAAGAAGCCGATGCCGACCTCGGGCATGGCGAATTGCGCGTTCTCGGTCAGCACGCGATGCGAGCCGTGGAAGGAAATGCCGACGCCGCCGCCCATGACGATGCCGTCGATCAGCGCGACATAGGGTTTCCTGAAGCGCGCGATGCGGGCGTTGAGCCGATATTCGTCGGCGAAGAAGCCGACCGGCGGCTTGCCGGCGCGGCCGGCCTCGTAGATGTGCAGGATGTCGCCGCCGGCGGAAAACGCCCTGCCCTCGGCCTTGAGGACGACGACGCTCACGCCGGCATCGCCCTCCCAGGCGTCGAGCGCATTGCCGAGCGCCTTGACCATGCGGTGGGTGACGGCATTGAGCGCCTGCGGCCGCGTCAACGTGACGACGCCCGCCTTGCCCAAACGCTCGAAGCGAATCTCGTCGCCTCCGCCAAAATCGATCACCAGAGAATCCTTCTCTCGGCCCTTCCAAGGGGATTGAAGTGCTAAAGGCGGCATAGGGATGCGTCAATGGCGGCATTGCCGTGCTGGCGGCCAGCCGCGTCCGATGTTAGGTAACCGGCAAAGTGTCGCGCCCGCGCGGCCGACAGAATTCGAGCAAATCGACATGGCCGGATTTTCTCGTTTCGTGGCTGGATTGGCAGGTCTCCTTTGCCTGGGAGTTCCGCCGGCTGTCGCCGCGGCAGGCTTTGAACTCTACCAGGCGCAGACAATCGTCACCGGCACCGGCGAGCCGAACCGCGAGATCGGCTTCAAGGATTGCCTGGAGAAGGTGCTGGTCAAGGTTTCCGGCGATCAGCGGCTGACGCAGAAGCCGGAGATGCTGGCGCTGCGCGACAAGGCAGCCGACTTCGTCCAGTCCTTCCGCTACCGCGACCGGCTGGAAGGCATTCCGATCCATGACGAGCAAGGCACGCATGACCGGCCGCATGACCTCACCTGCCTCTACAAGCCGGCCGTGGTCGACAAGCTCCTGGCGCAGCTCGGCAGCAAGCCCTGGCACGGCGAGCGGCCGACGATCGCCGTCTTCCTGACGACGGAGCAAGGCGCGAGGCATTTCGTGCTGACGGCCGACGAGGATCGCGGCAAGACGATGCGCGAATCTTTCGCCAACGCCACCGGTCCGTTGCTGATACGCATTACCTTTCCAGAGGCCAAGCAGCTTGCGGCGTTAGATGAGAAGGCGCTGTCCGCGACGGATATGGCGAGGCTCGACCAACTCGCGAGAAAGGCCGGAGCGACCCGGGCGCTCGCCGGCAGCATCGTGTGGAGCGACAAGGAACTCGGCTGGATCGCCGACTGGCGGCTGGCCGATCGCGGCAAGACCTATCAATGGCAGGTGCGCGGCGTCAGCTTCGACGAGGCGTTTCGAGTTGCCGTGAAGGGCGCGGCGCAGATCCTGTCGGGCAATGGGCAGCCGTGAGAGGTCGGCGCTGCCCCTCATCCGCCTGCCGGCACCTTCTCCCCGTGAACGGCAGGGCTGTCCGGGGAAAGTTCTGAGTGAATCGAAATGCCACATG